>JBGAIR010000020.1:0-41204 GCA_044225335.1 Novosphingobium sp.
CCATGAACCTTGAACAGGAATATGATGAAAGCGGCGAGGCTCCGCCTGCGATCCCGGCCGCAACGCTTGTGATCTTTCGCCACAATCCAAATGGTGGCGCTCCGCAAATCCTGATGGTGGAGCGATCAGCAGAAATGCGCTTTGCCGGCGGTGCAGCGGTATTTCCCGGCGGCCGGGTTGATGATGCCGATCACGCACTGGCCGCGCAGATCCAGCCGGAGGTCGATGACGAGGCCAGGAAGGAACTGGCGGCGCGCATTGCCGCGATCCGCGAAACGCTGGAGGAAACCGGGCTGGCGGTGGGCCTGCACCAGCGCCCCGATCTCGAAGCAGCCCGGCGCGCCCGTGCCATGCTGCGCGATCTGGGTGAGCTGGCCCCGGTGCTGAGCGCGATGGGCTGGTCTCTGGATACCGAAAGCCTGGTGCCCTTCGCTCGCTGGCGGCCCAAGCATCGCCATATGCGGATCTTCGATACCCGTTTCTACCTGACCGATCTGGGGACAGGCGCCGTCGATCTGCTCGTCGATGCAACCGAGAACACCCATCTGTTCTGGACCAGCGCCGCTGAAGCCTTGGAACTGGCCGACAGCGGGCAGATCAAGGTGATCTTCCCGACGCGGCGCAATCTGGAACGGTTGGCGCAGTTCGCCAGCTTTGCCGAAGCGCTGAGCCATGTCGAACGCTTCCCCAGCCAGATGATCACGCCCTTTGTCGAAACCCGCGATGGCCTGCCCTGGCTGGCGATCCCTGCCGATGCCGGTTATCCGGTAACTGGCGAAGTGCTAGAAAGCGCAGCGCGCGGCTAGAGTCTTTCCGACCTGACGCGCCTCAACCCCCAATGGCTGCATAAAGATCGGCGACCGCGCTGGCTTGCGCGGCTTGCGCGGCGACAAGCTCGTCACGCTGCGACAGCAAGGCCTGTTCGGCGGACAACACGACGTAGAAATCGATCAGCCCCAGCTCATGCTGACGGCGGGCCTGTGCCGCAGCCAGGGTAGAAGCGTTCAGTGCCTCGCGATCAATCTGCACGCGCTCGCCACTGGTCCGGGCCGTGGAGAGCGCGTTCTCAACGCTTTCCAGTGCTGCAAGCAGCGTGCCGCGATAGCCGGCCAGCGATTCTTCGGCAGCGGCGCGGCTTTGCGCAACGGCGCTGCGTGCCGCTCCGCCGGAGAAGAGTGTGGTTGCCAGTCGCCCGATGGTCTGGCCCAGAATGGTATCAAACAGGCCCGCAGGCGTTGGGGCGGATGACGAGATCACCCCGCTCAACGATAGCTGCGGCAGCATCGCCGCCCGCGCGGCACCGATCCGGGCTCCGGCTGCCAACAACCGGCTTTGCGATGCTTGCACATCAGGCCGCCGCCGGATCAGATCCGCCGGAATTCCAACATCGAGCGGAGCCGGGATCAGCGGCACCGGCCCCGCCTTGTCCAGTATATCACCGAGACCGCTGGGTGATTTGCCAAGCAGAACAGCAATGCGGTTGCGCAACTGGTTCTGCTGGTCGCGGATCTGCGGCAGCATCGCCTGCACCTGCAGCAATTGCAGCCTTGCCTGCTGACGATCGGTTTCCACGGCCAGCCCCAGCCGATAGCGCTTTTCCACCATCGCCAGGATTTCCTGCTGGGTGGCGAGCGACTGTTCGGCATTGGCGCGGCGCGCCTGTGCGGCGCGATAGGAGATATAGCTGCGCACTGCCTCGCTGGCGACGGCGCGGCGAACATTGGCCAGATCATAGCCTGCCGCAGCCAGATCAGCCTGCGCTGCCCGCGCGTTGCTTCTGAGCTTGCCGAAAATATCGGGATCCCAGCCCAGGCTGACTTCGGCCTGATAGCTCATGCTTCCGTCGCCAGGCAGGGCGGCACCTCGCAGCCCATCATTGCGCGACGTCTGCAACGCCGTTCCCAAGGTGGGCAAGCGCGCAGCGGTGGCGCTGCGGCGGGCCGCCTGCGCCTGTCCCAATCGCGCGGCGGCCATGGCAATATCGTTGTTTGCGGCCAGCGCCTGATCAATCAGCTGATCGAGCACCGGATCACCCGCGGCGCGCCACCACTCCTTGCGGGTTTCTTGAACGGGTTGCGGCAGCGCCCCATGACCGGCTTCCACATCTTCGAAGCTGGCGGGCAGGATGGATTCAGCCTCGATCCGAGGTTGACGATGCGGATCGCCATCATGCGCGCAGCCGCTCAGCAAGGTGGCCATGACAGCCAGGGCAATCCGCTTTGTCATGCGCTGCGCCGTTCCGGTTCCGCAGCGGGCATGGCTGGACGTGTCGGCGGCAAGGCATCGAAAATGCAGCCTTCGCGCAGTTCCACCACACGCCTGGCTGATGCAATCGCCTCTGGCCGGTGCGCGACAATGATGCGGGTCATGTTGAACGAGGCAAGATTGGCGTTCACTTCCGCTTCCTTGCGCTGGTCAAGATTTGCGGTGCCTTCATCAAGGATCAGAATTCGTGGCCGGTGATATAGCGCGCGCGCCAGGAATATCCGCTGTTTCTGCCCGCCCGAGAACGACGAGCCCATATCGCCGACGATAGTATCATAGCCCATCGGGAAAGCCGCGATTTCATCGTGCACACAGGCCAGCCGCGCGCATTCCGCAACGAAGTTGACGTCCATTTCCGGATCGAAAAAGGCGATGTTTTCAGCAACGCTGCCAGCATAGAGCACGTCATCCTGCATCACTGTCGCAAACAGCTTGCGGAAATTGTCCACGCCAACGCGTTGCAGTGGTTCGCCATCGATCAGGATGTGTCCCTTGGTTGGAACGTAGAGCCCCATCAGCAGCTTGAGCAGCGTTGATTTGCCGCCACCCGACGGACCGGTGATGGCGATCGAATCCCCGGGGCGGATCACCAGATTGAGCCCGGAAATGATTTCGGGTTCATCGCGGCCATAGGCGAAATGAACGTCGCGGAATTCGATATGGCCACTCAGCGGCTTCAGCCCGCTGCGCGCACTGATACCGCGTACCGGCTCCGGCTTTTCGAGGGCAATATCGGCGAGACGGTCAATATGCATATCAAGCATGCGATATTGGAACACCATGTCGACAAAGCGCATGCCGGCATCAAGGAACTGGTTCTTGTAGGCCTGATAGGCAAAGACCATGCCGATGGTGAACGATCCGGTGATCACCATGCGGATCGCCAGATAGACGAACAGCACCGCTTCCAGCCGCACCAGCGTCTGCCCGGCAACGCTGCTCCAGGTGGATACCCGGCCCATGCGGATGCCGGCATTGATCGTATCGGCGCGCTTGTTCTGCCACAGCGTCATCCGTTCGCCCAACCGGCCGAACAGCTTGATCGTGCTCATGCCGCGCACCGTTTCGATCATGGTGCTGGCTTCTTCGGCCCGCGCCGCGATGAAATCGACATTGGCCGTTTGCAAGCGGCGGAAGGTGACCAGGCGATAGAGGATGAAAACCACCAGAGTAGCCACCGCCACCAACGTCAGCACCGGCGAATAATAGAACATGATGCCAAAGGTCAGCACCGCCATGATTGCATCGATGGCGCTGGCGGCAAGCCCATGGCTGATCAGATCGTTGATCGGTTCGGTCGATTCAAACCGAGAGATCACATCGCCGACATTGCGCCGTTCGAAATATCCGATCGGCAGGCGCAGCAGATGCCGGAACAGGTCCGTAACCATCGAAAAGCTGACCGCGTTGGATACCTTCAGCAGGATCAGCTCACGCAGGCCCTTGGTAGCGAAGCCGACGATTTCCAGCGCGGCAAAGCCCAGCGCCAATGCTGCCAGAAATGCAGTGTCGAAGGCCGGCACCGCCTTGTCGATCGCCAGCTGCAGAAAGAACGGCGCGGCAAAGGCGATCAGCTGAAACAACAGCGACAGGCCGACCGCCTGCAACATCGCGCTCTGGAAACCGCTAAGATTGAAGCCCAGCTGCGACAGGCGCAGCCTTACCGGTTTGCCCTGTTTGGCCAGTGCCTGGGTAGGGTAAAGCTCCAGCACGACGCCAGTCCAGTGCTTCGAGAGCTCTTCTTGCCCCATCACCAGCACACCGCGCGCCGGATCATGGATGGTGTAGCGCAAACCGGAAAAGCTGCGCCGGATCGATTTCAGCACCACGAAATGATTGAGATCCCAGTGCAGCACCGCAGGCAGGCGCACTTCGGGCAGCTCTTCGATTTCGCCGCGCAGGGGGCGGCTATAAAGCCCCATCTCGTCGGAAATCGTCATCAGCTGCTGCAGGGTAACCCCGCGCAGCGAAATCGGATAGCGTTGCCGCAGCTTGGACAGGCTGGTGCGCTTGCCATAATAGCCCGACACCATCGCCAGACAGGCAAGGCCACATTCCGCAGCCTCTGCCTGACGTACCAATGGCAGCGCCGGCCGGCCGGTGAAATTGAGCAGATTCAGCCCGGTGCCAAACGGCGCGATTCTGGCCTGCTGGCCCTGCTGACCTTGCTGGCCCTGTGGCTGCTCGCTATCACTCACATCCGGTTCCTGACCGCGTTGACTGGCTCCAGCAGCCATTGAAGAAAGCTCTGGCGTTCCAGAATCACATTGGCCTTCAGTGTCATTCCCGGCTGGACCGGGTAGTATTTGCCGAACGCGCGAACCGCCTGCTGATCAAGCCGGATTCGGATGCGATAGCTTGCCCCCTCCAGCTTCAGCGGCGCGGTAATCTCCTGCGGCGACAGGGCGCTGCGCGAAATCTCGGTAATCGTGCCCTTGAAGGTGCCGAATTGCTCATAAGGAAAGGCGTCATACATCAGCCGCACTTCCTGCCCGACACGGGCAAAACCGATTGCACGGGTAGGCGCATAAAGCTCTGCCTCGAGCACGGTATCCGCCCCGAGTATCTGCATCACCGGCTGCTGCGGGGCCAGCGTCTGACCCGGCTTTGCCTGTAATACGCCAACCACCCCGTTGAACGGCGCGGTGAGCACGATGGAACGGTCCCGCTCGATCAACAGACGTTGCTTTTCCAGTTCCAGCGTGTTGCCGCGCAAGTCGGCAAGGTGCTGATTGAGCTTGATCGGCAGTTGCCGCAAATCGGCCGTGGTCTGAACATATTGCGCGCGCAAGGCGGCGCGATCCGAAGCCAGCTGCTGCAATTGCGCCTGCTCCCCCAGATAGGCGCGGCGCTGATTCTCGAAATCGATCCGATTGATCGCCCGTTCGCGTTCAGCCTGTGAGATGATCTCAAAGCTCTTGCGCGCGGAATCGACGCGTTTCTGCTGGATCGCAATCTGCTGCGCCATGGTGTTCAGTCGCTCGGACATTTCACGCGCCGAAGCACGCAGGCGGGCCTCATCCTCGCGATTGCTGGCGCGAAACAATTCGGCCTGTGCATCAACTTCGGAATTTTGCCGCTGTAGCAGACCCAGCGATTGTCCCGCCGGATCATCAGTTGCCGAATTGCCGCTTTGCAATTGGACAGTCGCCAGTCGCTGTCCCTGACGAACGCTTTGACCTTCGCTTACATCGATGCTGGCCAGCATGCCGGGCTGCAGCGGCTGAATCCGCGCCATTGCCCCATTTGGCACCACCCAGCCTTCCACGATTTGCGTCTTGGCGTAGTTCCCTGTCACCATCCAGACGGCGGCAACCAGTAGAAAAAACAATAAAACCAAGGTAATAGGCAGGCTGTGATGTGCATAAAGAGGAACCGTTCGCCCAAAGCGCTGCAAACGCTTGCTTTCAAAAACTTCAGGACGAAACAAACTCATCTTCAATCCAGCGCGCGATTATTTGCCTTTGGGGCGGTGATGCATCACTGGTGTGGTTAATCTGGTAAACCTAATGTCGGGTTAAATTCGCGCCAAAACCAGAACGCAAAAAGGGGCGCGATCTGGCGACCGCACCCCTTGTGAACCGCGCAAATGCGCCGTTTGATTAGCAGCCGCGGCGCGGCTTGCAAACCGGAGCGGGCTGGCAAACCGGAGCGGGCTGGCAAACCGGAACCTTGGGAGCGAAGCAGTTGAACAGCGAGCCGATCAGGCCGCTGATCAGGCAGAAGCAGCCGCCGGAAACTTCGTTGATTTCATTCTTTTCGAGAACGCGCATGATCATGACTCCGTAAATGTTGATCGGCCTCAGGTCCCCCCTGCGCCGATGCAAAATTTATAGTCGCGCGCCCCTTGATTCGAGGAGGGGGCAATTGTGGTTAACGAATTCTCGATTTGACACATCGTCAAATACAGAAGTTAATTCCATTTCGAGAATTCGGAAATAATTCTGTATTTCAATCATATATGGGGAAAGCATTGTTTTTTGCAGATGCTTGGCACTTCAAGTGCAGCCTATTCTGCTATCACTTTCTCTTTGAAAGGAAATGAAATTTCGGCTTGAGGGAAAATCTGTCAATCGGCGGGCGAAGACTGTTCCGCCTGTCCTGACTTCCGCTTGAACCGGAAATACCAGACTTCGTGCCCATAGACGTTGCGCGCCTTGGCCTCATAGCGGGTTTCGGGCCAGCCGCCCGGGCGGCTCTGAAAATCCTGCGGGGTCTCGCAGAGCCAGTCGAACTGATGGGTGTGCTGACGCATCACCATCAGGGCATGGCGCAGATAGATGGCATGATCGGTGCCAAAGCGGAACTCACCGCCGGGCCGCAGTTTGGCAGCGAACAGATTGACCGGGCCGGGGTTCATCATCCGCCGCTTGGCATGACGCGCCTTTGGCCAGGGATCGGGATGAAGCAGATAGATGAAGCTCAGTGTTCCATCGGGAATGCGCCGCAGCACTTCCAGCGCATCACCATGATGAATGCGAACATTGCCCAGCGGTGGATGCGCGCCATTGTCGCCAGAAACATGGGTTAGCGCCTGCGCCACACCGTTCAGAAACGGCTCCGCACCGACAAAGCCGTGGTCAGGCAGCATGTCGGCACGAAAGGCCATATGTTCACCGCCGCCAAAACCGATCTCGAAATGCAGCGGGCACGGCTGGCCGAACAAGCGCTCTGCCGTTACCTCACCCTCATCCGGAACCGCGATCTGCGGCAGCAACTGATCGACCAGCGCCTGCTGCCCGGCGCGCAGCGGCTTGCCTTTGGCGCGGCCATAGAGGCGGTTGATGGTGGTGGGATCGCCGGGTTTGTGTGCGGTCATGGCAAAGCCCGATGGCAGTCACCCTTGCCAGGGTCAAGCCAGCACGGCTGAGCCACGTCGCGCAACTGGCCACCCAAAAAATTTGTGATGGACGCATTGTATGGCTTGTGGTGCATCGCGAGACATGTCGCATTCGGAAACTTCCCAAAGCGCGCTGGCCGCCCTGACAGACAAGGAAAGGGAAATTCTCTCGCTGCTGACGGCGGGCCACACCGTAAAATCCATTGCTGCCCGATTGGGGCGCTCGGAAGCCTCGATCAATGAGCGTTTGCGCGACGCGCGGCGCAAAACCGGCATCGGCAGCAGTCGTGAATTGGCGCGCTTGCTCGATGCCCAAAAAAATCGGGACAGAAATTTCGATCTTTCGGCCCAAGGCACCAAAGCCGATGGCGCGGTGTCGTCTCCATCTGCGAGGCGCATGAGATCGAAAGGAATGATACCCATGCTTATCGCATTGCCAATCGCTGCCACGGTCGGCCTGATAATGACCGACGCGGATTCGAAACATCAGCTCACTCCGCCCGCTGCCAGCCAGGTCGCCGCATTGAAGCAGCAACCACTTGCGGGCAGATGGTTGCTCGACACCGCCCGGATTCCGGAAGAAGAGCGGCCACGCCGCGTCACCATGGCCTTTCAAATATCGCGCGATCAGCAGTGGTCGATGACGGTCGACATCATCAATCCTGACGGATCCACCAGACATGCCGAGGGCACGGCCCTGGCCGATGGTATTGCCGTACCCATCAGCGGCAATATTGCATCTATCGACACGGCTTCTATGCGCCAACCCGGGCCGAATACACTGGTGGTAACTTTCGGGAAGCACGGTGCGCCGGTCTCGACGCGCGTTTATACCGTTTCAAAGGATCGCAAATCCATGACGGAGACCATCATCTGGGCCAGCGACAGCATTCCGAAACTGGAAACGACCTATTTCAATCGCATTGATTGAAGCATTCCCGCGGAAATGCAAAACGGCCCGCCTTCGGGAAGGCGGGCCGAGATTGCACAGGAGGCGACCCCCGCGAAATCGCTATCAGGCGGCCTGCGCCTCTTCGCCCGGATCGCGCAGCACATAGCCGCGGCCCCAGACGGTTTCGATGTAGTTTTCACCACCACAGGCATGCGCCAGCTTCTTGCGCAGCTTGCAGATGAACACGTCGATGATCTTGAGTTCGGGCTCGTCCATCCCGCCATACAGGTGATTGAGGAACATTTCCTTGGTCAGCGTGGTGCCCTTGCGCAGCGAGAGCAGTTCGATCATCATATTCATGCCGGTCAGGTGCACGCGGGCACCATCGACCTCAACGGTCTTGGCATCGAGGTTCACGGCCAGCTTGCCGGTGCGGATCACGCTTTGCGAATGGCCCTTGGAACGGCGCACCACGGCGTGAATGCGGGCAACGAGTTCTTCACGGTGGAAAGGCTTGGTCACATAGTCATCGGCACCGAACCCGAAGCTGCGCACCTTGGAATCCATTTCGGAGATGCCGGACAGGATCAGAACCGGGGTCTGCACCTTGGCGACGCGCAGTTTCTTCAGCACATCATAGCCATGCATATCAGGCAGATTCAGGTCGAGCAGGATGATATCGTAATCATACAGCTTGCCCAGATCCAAGCCTTCTTCGCCGAGGTCAGTCGAATAGACATTGAAGCCTTCGGTGGTCAGCATCAGTTCGATGGCTCGTGCCGTAGTCGGCTCGTCCTCAATCAACAACACGCGCATGGGTGTCCCCTTTGTGCCCCGTTTCCTTGGCCGATAACCCTCTAGCAAGAGTTATTGCCCGCCATTAACCATAGGAGCAATGAAGAAGAAAGGTTAATTTCTCGTAAACACGCAGAAATACGCGAGTCGCTAACCCAGGGTGCCGAGCAGGCCTAACCTTCCAGCACCACGGTTTGCGGATGATGCTTGTCGAGATGTCGCCGGATAATGCGCAAATTCCGGGTATTCGAGCGATAAAGGAAGTCGAACAGATCGCCCGCCACCGGCACCGCGCCAACCAGCGTATCGAAGCCGACATTGCCGAGCATGCGCCACATCTTCCATTTCGGCAGCCCCAGATTGCGGGCCTCCCAGATCAGATAGAGCCCCATGGCCGCGGTAATCACATCGCCCGCCACCGGCACCAGCCCGACAATCGCATCCAGCCCGACCCTGCGCCCGAGCACCGGCACGACAAACATGCCTTCGAGCAGCTTCTCGAGCGCCTCGATCCTCTGACGCACCGATTGCGGATCGCTGCCAAGCGGCAATTCCGCTGCGATCCGCTGCATCTGATCCCGTGTCTGCATATGCGACCTCAACCCGGCGCCGGTCATTGCAACCGGCAGAATACTATTTGGGGGCCAGTGCCAGCGGCATCAAGGGATGAATATTCCAGCGGTTAATGGCAAAGCCGGTGGCCGTGCCTGAAACCAGTGACCAGCGGATCGGCGAACCGAGCGGAATGAAACTGTTGGTCTGGGTCAACTGCGCTTCCGCCTGGGCCAGCAGATCGGCCGCCTTGGCCGGATCAGCTTCCCCGCGCGCGCGATCGGTCAGGCGATCAGCCGCCGAACTGCACAACCCGCGCGCTGCCGCGCAGCTCAGCTGGTTAAGGAACCAGTCGGGCCGCGCATAGCGGGCAACACTGTCCATCAATCGCAAATCGGCATTCTCACCCGGTCCAACCCGGCGCAGTTCAATCCCGATTGCCTTGAAATCCTCACTCAGTCGGCCAAACAATACGTCCGCGCCTGGCCCCTGCGGCATGGCCATGCGCAGCACCGGAGCCGGTCTGCTTCCACGCCAGCGGGCAATCCGCGCTGCCGCCGCTGCCCGGCGCTCTGTTATTGTCTGACCAGCCCAGCGTTCTCCCACAGTGCCGTTGTCGCCGGTCATGCCTGGATTGACCAGCCGCGTGGTCATCGCCCAGCCACCGACATTGAGCATGGTCGCCAGCGCATCGCGATCAATCGCCATCGCCAGGGCCTCACGATTTGCGGGGTCACCCAGAAGGCCTTCGCCATTCAGCACCATCAGCCCGAACAGCCCGGCGACCGGATCCAACCTGATTGCGCCCCGCGCCGCGCCCAGCGTATCCAGGCGTGGAAAATCCTCCAGCCGCCCCCCCAGCACCACCGCTGTTTCGCCAGCATTGAAGCGTTCAATGGCCTGCTGGGCCGTGAATGCGGTCAAACGCAGTTTGCGCGCCCGCTGCTCCCAATCCTCGTCCTGCGGCAATCCGCGATCCTGCGGCGGGATCGGTTTCAGCATGGCACTGCGCTTCAGGCGCGTCAGCACCATCGGCCCCGCACCGCGTCCCCCGCGCATAAGGCCCAGCTCGGGCTGGGCGAGCAGTTGCAGAAAATCGGGGCTTTGCCGGTTGAGCCGGATTTCCACCACTCGCCCGGCCATGGCGCGTACATCCTCGATCACCGACAGATCCAGCGCCAGTGCCGAACCGCGTGCCCGGCCAATCGCCTGCTGCAATGTGTCGCGTGCGGTTTCGCCGGTAATGTCACGGCCATCGGGCCAGTTGCCGTCACGCAACCGGAAAATATAGCTCAGCCCGTCATCGGTCACGATCCATCGATCGGCCAGCGCCGGCACCACCCGCCCCTGTTCGTCAAAGCCGACCAGACCTTCGGCAGTGGCAGATTGCAGAAGCTGCGCGGCCTGCGGCAAGCGGGGCCCGGTGACAAAGGGCGAACCGGGATCGCCGATCACCGAGACATCGACCATGCTGTCATCTTCGTTGCCGCAGCTGCCCAGCGCGGCAGCAAGCGGCAAAACAATCACAAGGCGGCGAAGCAGCGAAACAGCCATGGCCGATCCCTAGCGCAGATCACACGGCAGGCACAGATGCGCCGCGCAATCCCGGCAGGATTTCTGTCAATGCAAAACAAGCCCCGACGGAACGCTCCAGCGCCTTGCGCTGGCGATCAAATCACACCTTGCGAAGCTGCGGACTTTGGGAGGTGGCGCCAATGGCATAGTAGGGACGGCGCGTCATCACGTCGTCATGCTCAGTTGGGGCCGATGTGACGCGCGCCGCGCGGGGATCGATTTCGTGGCTGAACGCGATACCGATACGGCTATCCTGCACCCAGGCCACGGATCCCTGCACTTCGCCATGGCCGCGCAGATCCACCGTCAGCGTCTGGCCGCGCGAAACCTTCGGTCCGCCTTCGGCCATCATGCCACCAGATGAAAGGTTGCGGACGCGCACGCGATGCTCGCCGTCCACGCCATCAAGGCGCATCGTTGCCATGACAAACAGGCTGTCGCGGGCGATATGCCTGTGCTCGCTAGAACTCATTGCCGGTCAAAGCTCCCAATGACGCGAGTGTGATCCATGGATCAGCGCTAGCGCCGTCAATCTGGGCGGAAGCTAAACAGAACTGGCAAAGAACCGGTTAACGCAGACAAATCCTTCAATCGTCGCGAGAAATTTTCTCGCGACGCTCATGCGCTTCCTGTGCTTCGACCGTCATGGTGGCGATCGGACGCGCGGAAAGGCGGCCAAGACCAATGGGTTCGCCGGTTACCTCGCAATAGCCATATTCGCCTTCCTCGATCCGGCGCAGCGCCGAATCAATCTTGGCGATCAGCTTGCGCTGGCGGTCACGGGTACGCAGTTCAATGCCCCAATCGGTTTCGCTGGAAGCGCGATCATTAAGATCGGGCTCACGGATCGGGCCATCCTGAAGCTGCTGCAATGTATCCTGCGCAGCCGAAAGGATCAGCTTTTTCCATTCAAGCAGCAGGCGACGATAATAGTCCAGCTGCGCTTCACACATATAGGGTTCGCTATCCTGCGGGGCATAGTCTCCCGCGATAGCGCGCTTTGCCTTGGCAAGAACGTCAATTTCATCGCCCAGAACGATCGTCATGTGGCTCTCCAAACCAAACCGGCCCGGCATCTGGGTTCCCTGCGGCGTCAGGCATTCCCGATCACCACCCGTTTCCGGTCTGAGCGCGCCTATAGAAGCCGGGTGAATACCGCACAAGCGGCAATGGCGGCGCTGATCCATTCCGCAACATTAAGGAATTATCGACTACGTTAGGCGCAAGTTTCGGCCTGATTTCGGCACTTCGGCGGCCTCCGCCCGGTAAGCGGTGAAAATAATCTGCCTCGGCGTTAACCATTTGTTGAAACTCTTGGGCAAATTTCACCTCATTGGCGGGCTGGGTCGCTCCGCCGACTGGGGGTTTCAACCATGAGCAATGCCTGGATACAAAACGGCGGTTTCAGCGCCGCTGACGAAAAGAGCGAAGATATGCTGGTCGCCAGCTGCCTGGCAGCTGCCGCACAGGGGGACATTGGCGCCTATTACGATCTGGGCGTTGCCTATTCCACTGGCAGCCACGGCGTGGATTGCGATCTGATCGAGGCGCACAAATGGTTCAACCTGGCCGCAGTTGCTGGTCATGTCGAAGCGCAAATGTGCCGTGCGGATATTTCGGATGAAATGACCGCCCGCGAAATCGCCGAAGCCCAGCGCCGCGCTCGCGAATGGCTGTCAGCCTCGGCTCGCAAGGCGGCCTGATCCTAACCCTTGCGAAACGGCGTCCGTTCGCCCAGCCATAGCTGGTCGGTCGCCACGCCTGCACGTTCCTGTTCGAGGAAATCGGCCACCGCCGCGCGAAAGCCGGGATGGGCGATATAATGCGCGGACCAGGTCCGCACCGGCTCATAACCGCGCGCCAGCTTGTGCGCGCCCTGCGCCCCGGCCTCTACCCGGCGCAGACCAAGATCGATCGCCGCATCGATTGCCTGATAATAGCACAGCTCGAAATGCAGGCAGGGCTTGTCCACCACTGCGCCCCAATAGCGGCCATAGAGCGTATCCGGCCCGATGAAGTTCAGCGCCCCCGCTATCGGTGCATCATCCTGAAACGCCAGCATCAGCAGAATGCGGTCTGCCATTCTTTCGCCCAGCAGCGCAAAGGCTTCTCGCGTCAGATAGGGACGTCCCCATTTGCGCGAACCCGTATCCTGATAGAACGCCCAGAAGGCATCCCAATGCGCCGGGCGAATATCATCACCGCGCAACAGCTTGATCGTCACGCCTGCCTGGGCCGCGGCACGCTCCTTGCGGATATCCTTACGCTTGCGCGATGACAGCGCCGTCAGGAAATCGTCAAAGCAGCGATAGTCGCGATTTTCCCAGTGGAACTGGATATCGCTGCGCGGCAACCACCCAGCCCGCTCGAACAGCGGCAATTGTTCGGGTTCGATAAAGGTGGCGTGGGCGGATGACAGGTGATTGCCATCGCACAGCTGCTCCGCCGCGCGCAGCAACGGCAGCGCCAGCGCCGGATCAGCCAGCAACAGGCGCGGCCCGGTGGCCGGAGTGAAGGGTGCGGCGATCTGCAGCTTGGGATAATATTCCCCACCCGCCCGCTGCCAGGCATCGGCCCAGGCGTGGTCGAACACATATTCGCCCTGACTGTGCCCCTTGATCCAGGCAGGAAGCGCAGCGGCCAGCGTGCCATCCGCCGCCTCGATCAGGATCGGGGCACTGCCCCAGCCGGTGCCGGGACCAACGCTGCCTGAATCTTCCAGCGCAGTCAGAAATTCATGGGCCAGGAATGGATTGCCGCCGGTCAGCGCATTCCACTGATCCGCCGGAATGCTGCCGACCGATGGAGCAATCCGCGCAACCAGTTCGGCCCCGCTCACGCGACTCCTGCGCCCTCCGCAATCGGCGCATCGGCATGTTCTTCCGCACGCTCACGGTGATCGGCACTGCGCACGGTCCAGGTCAGCACCGGCAGTCCGCGCTCGCGTTGCTGCTCGGCAAAACTGCTGGGCAGATCGCGGATATCATAGGCCAGAAAATCGGGCTTTGCCTTCCACAATGCGAAGCGCCTGCGCCAGCGGCCGGGCAAAGCCTTGTCCTCATATTCGGTAACCACCAGCCCGCGCACGGTAAGCGGTGAATGCCCTGCAAACCAGCCCACAACGCGCGGATCAAAGCTCATCACCGCGTGATGGCCCTGATAGCCTTCCAGCACCCGCCGCACCGCCAGGCACAGCGCGCCGATCCGCCCCGAGGATTGTTCCGGGCTCTTGATTTCGATCAGCAGAGGCACCTGCCCAGCCACCTGATCCAGCAGCTTGCGCAGGCTGGGAATGCAGTCATTGCTGCCCACCAGCGCAATGGCGCTCAGCGCCGAGGCGTTGCGCGCTGCCACCGGCCCGGATTCAGCGGTCAGCCGATCAAGCGTATCGTCATGAAAAACCATCGCCTGCCAATCGAGCGATCGCTGCACATCGCATTCGATGCCCATCCCGCGCGCAATCGCGGCGGCGAAGGCCGAGGGCGAGTTTTCCGGCACGCCCGGTCCATGCAACCCGCGATGAGCATATTGCCATTCACCAAGCCAGGCGACCTTGGCCGGCTTTGGCGCGGGTGCCCGGCGGTTGTCAATCAGATCGAACAGCGACAATTGCATCTACCTCCACCGCGACCCCACGCGGCAGTGCCGGAACGCCCACGGCACTGCGCGCATGCTTTCCGGCTTCACCAAAAACGGCCACCATCAGTTCCGACGCGCCATTTGCAACCATGGGCTGGTCGGTAAAATCGGCGGTGCAGTTCACAAATGCACCCAGCTTCACAATCAGCTCAACCCGGTCGAGCGATCCCAGTGCGGCCTTCAGCTGGGCGATGATCATCAGCCCGCAGGATTGCGCCGCTGCCACCCCGTCTTCAACGGTCAGGTTCTCACCCAGCCTGCCTTGCAGCAACTGCCCCCCGGTCATCGATATCTGGCCAGAGACATAAGCAAAGCCGCCCGCGATCACCACCGGCACATAGGCAGCGACAGGGGCAGCGGGTTCGGGAAGGGTCAGACCCAGTTCGGCAAGTTTGGATTCAATGCTCATGCGACGCACTCTTACAATCGGGATAGCAACCACGGCAAGGCATGTTCCCACGTATCTATACGGGCATGGGCATGTCCTGCTTCAAATCCACAAGTAATATGCGGCGCCAGAGTCGGCTCACCGCAAAGATGCAGGCGATCAACATCGGGCAGCAGCCCCGCGACCGACCCGTGATGCTGCGCCAGATCATCGATGAAAATCGCCTTTGATGGCTGATATTCTTCCACAATTGCCTGCAAGGCCGGGCCTTTTGGCCCCTGATTGGTAAATACGCGCAGATCCAGCCCGTGATCGGCCAGCTGCCGTTTTCGCGCGGCGTTGTGTTTGTCATGCAGATTGGTCAGCACCACCACATCGGCATGATCACGCAGCTGGTTGATGGCCGCCACCGCCCCGGCAATCGGCTGCTGGCGGTGCATTTCGCCATCGAAGAACAGGTTCAGCAGCCGCCAGATTTCGGACGGTTCCACCGGTTCGCCAGTGGCCTTGTCGCGGATCGCATTGGAAAAATCATTGCCGATCAGCTTGAACGAAACCGTCTGCGTTTCCTCCAGCCACTGGCCGAAGGGCACGATCATATGCAGCAGCACCTCGTCGCAATCGCTGATGATAAGCGGCTTGCTCATTCGATCATCCCAACCTTTCCCGCGCCGCGACCAGTTCCGCAGGCGCAACCCCCAGCGCATCGGCAGCGGCCAGCAGATCCGGCTCATGCGCGCAAAGAAATTCCAGCACTGCCCCGAGCAAAGCGGGATCGTCCAGCCGGGCGCGCAATTCATCCACATCCAGCCCGGTCAGCGCCAGCAGCCGCTCCGCGCGCGGGCCATCGCCCATCACCCAGCCGAGCGCACCCAGCGCCAGCGTGGCAGGATCAGATACCGGGCGTGGTGTATCGCGGAGAATTGTCAGCCTCTTTCGCAGCGACTAGGACGGATGCCTTACCCTAGATGGTGGCTGAAGCGCGAATGGCAAAACGAATTCTGGTTGTCGAGGACAACGATCTCAATCGCCGCCTGTTTTGCGACGTGTTGAAAAGCCAGGGCTATACCGTGGAACCCGTGGCCGACGGGCTGGAAGCGCTTGATCGCGCCCGTCAATTCGTGCCCGATCTGATCATCATGGATATCCAGCTGCCCAATATTTCCGGGCTGGAACTGATCGAAGGGGCGAAAGCCGATCCGGTGCTGCGACCGGTGCCGGTGCTGGCGGTGACCGCCTATGCCGGCAAGGGCGACGAGGAACGCATCCGCGATGCCGGGGCCGAAGGCTATCTGGCCAAGCCGGTTTCCATCGGCCCCTTCATGGCGGCGGTAAAGGGCCTGCTCGACAAGGGCTGAGCGCGTCCGCGCTTGACATTCCGTCGCGCCGCCGCTTTTCCGCCCCATTCTTCGGCCAAGGGCCGCAAAACCGTTTCGGGAGCATATTTACATGGACCGCGCCGCCACCGCAGAAAAGATCGCCGCGCTGATCGAACCCTTCAACAAGAAAGGCGTCGCCATCACCGATGCCACCACCTTTGCCGGTGATCTGGAGTTTGACAGCCTGACGGTGATGGATTTCGTCGCCGCGATCGAGGACGATTTCGATATCATCATCAGCATGAACCAGCAGGCCGAGATCGAAAATTACGGCCAGTTGATCGACGCGGTTGTGAAGCTGCAGGGCTGAGCCCGCCGCTTGCAGCCAGCAAAGGAACCCTGAAAACTCATGACCGATCTGTTTTCCAAATTCGATCCGCTGATCGAAATGCGCGCCAATCTGCTGGCGTCTGGTGTGGAAGATCCCTTTGGCCTGGTGATGGAAAAGGTGATTTCGCCTACCGTGGCGATCTGCAACGGGCGCGAGACCATCCTGCTTGGCACCTATAACTATATGGGGATGACCTTCGATCCCGATGTGATCGATGCGGGCAAGCAGGCGCTGGATGAATTCGGATCGGGCACCACCGGCAGCCGCGTGCTCAACGGCACCTATGCCGGGCACCGCGCCGTGGAAGACGCGCTGAAGGAATTCTACGGCATGGATCATGCCATGGTGTTCTCCACCGGCTATCAGGCCAATCTGGGGATCATCAGCACCATCGCCGGCAAGGGCGATTACATCGTGCTGGATATCGATAGCCACGCCAGTATCTGGGATGGCTGCAAGATGGGCGATGCCGAAGTCGTCCCCTTCAAGCACAATGACATCGAAGCGATGGAAAAGCGGCTGAAGCGCATTCCCGAAGGCGCGGGCAAGCTGGTGGTGCTGGAAGGCGTCTATTCGATGCTGGGCGATATCGCCCCGCTGAAGGAAATGATCCGCATCGCCAAGGAAAACGGCGCGATGGTGCTGGTCGACGAGGCGCATTCGATGGGCTTCATCGGCCCCAACGGGCGCGGCGTGGCCGAGGAACAGGGCGTGCTGGATCAGGTCGATTTCGTGATCGGCACTTTTTCAAAGAGTGTCGGCACGGTGGGCGGCTTCTGCGTGTCCAACCACCCCAAGTTCGAGATCATGCGGCTGGTTTGCCGTCCCTATGTGTTCACCGCCAGCCTGCCGCCCAGCGTGGTCCACACCGCCGCGACCAGCATCCGCAAGCTGATGCATGCTGGCAACAAGCGCGCCCATCTGTGGGAAAACAGCCGGGTGCTGCACAAGGGGCTGCGCGATGCCGGCTTCCAGCTGGGCACCGATGAACCGCAAAGCGCGATCATCAGCGTGATCATGCCCGATCTGGAACGCGGCGCGGCAATGTGGGAAGCGCTGCTGCACGAAGGGCTTTACGTGAATCTTGCCCGGCCCCCGGCCACGCCTGCCAACATGACACTGCTGCGCTGTTCGCTCTGCGCGGAACATACCGCTGAACAGGTCCAAACCATCATCGGCATGTTCACCCGCGCCGGGAACAAGGCCGGGATACTCTGAGGTAAGGCGGCCTAGGGCTGCGTCGCGGTTTCGGGCTGGGCTTTCACTTCCGGGAATACCGGCCATAGCAGCTGCTGGCCGAGGCTGGCGGGCGGCAGGTTTTCGACGCCAAAACTTGCCGGATAGCGGCGGGTAATCCTGGCAGTGCCGAACAGCACATCCCAGAAGAACAGCAGATTGCCGAAATTGCCTTTGTAGTTCGTCGCCGGATCGTCGGCATGACGGCCGTGGTGCGCGTGATGCGTCGCCGGTGTCGAAATCGTTCGTTCCAGCACCCACATCACCGGTGCCAGCCAGCCGATGCGATACAGCGGGCGATCCCAGGCGACATCGCTGTGCGCGCCGATGATGACAAGCTGCTTGACCACGACATAGCCGGCATAGACCCAGCCCAGGCCCAGATAGACCAGCACCGCCGAAAACCAGATCCCCGGCATCATCGCATAATAGAAGATGTTGTTCCGATAGACGAGGCGGATGCTCATATAGCGCGCGTTGTGGTGCGCGCGGTGCAGGTTGTAGAGCCAATGGGTGCTGTGCGATGCGCGGTGCAGCCAGTATTGCGTCATGTCATCGAACACCAGAAACAGCGCGATGGCTGCAAACAGGTTCAAATCCGCCAGCGCACCGCGCCATTGCGGCATCCAATGCGCCAGCAGTTGATCGACCAGCGTGATGATGAGTGGCTGGGTAACCGCCATCAGCATTACCAGACTCACAACCTCGACGATCCCGTCGTCGCGGGTCTGCTCCGGCTTGTGCAGAAAATTGGAACGCACCACCTCAAGCAGCGCAAAACAAAGATAGATGGCAATGATTACCCAGTTTTCCGTCGGCATGGCTGGCATCCTCTGCTTGTTTGCGCGTTGCTTAGCGCCTATCGAAACAGACAAATGCAAAAAACTTTGCAATTTGATCGAGGAGGCTCAACCCCCTCGCCGCTTTACAAGTCGCTGCTCAGCGGCCTTGATCCCGAACAGCTTGCCCCCTTTCTGGCCCAGGCGGTGCCGCGCAATTTCACCAGTGGCCAGCTGATCCAGCAGCATGGCGATTCGGCCAATGGCTGCTGGGTTGTCGAAACCGGCCGGGTGAAGCTGGGCCGCATTTCCCCTTCGGGCGCGTTCGCCGCGCTGGTGATGGTCGGTCCCGGCGAAAGCTATGGCGAACTGGCGCTGCTGCGCGGCGAACCCCGGCTGGTGGATGCTATCGCCACCGAGCAGACTAGGCTGCACTGGATAGATGCCGGACATTTCGATCGCATACTGGCGCAGCGGCCAAACATCATGCGCGAACTCTTGCGTCTGCTGGGTGACCAGCTGCAATCTGCAATGCTGCAACTGGTGGCAGCGCGCGGTGCACGGGCCGAGCAACGGCTTGCCGGACTACTGGCCAGCATGGCTGCCGGCACGGCGGCTGAAACGCAAATCGCGCTGACCCAACTGGAATTGGCCGAACTTTCAGGTTTGACCCGCGTTACCGTTGGCACATTGCTCGCCCGTTTTGAGCGCCTTGGCGCTTTGCGGCGCAGCTATGGCCGCATCACGATTTACCATGCGGCAATGCTGGCCGCGATCGCTGCACAAAACTGATCCGGCCAGAAACCGCCTTTGCGGCTGCGGCAGCGCCGCCGCGCCGGGCCAGCCTAAAACCGCTGGATAACCCCGACAAAGGCATCGCCATATGCCTCGAGCTTGCGGGTGCCGACGCCGGTAATCGCGCCCAGCTCGCTCAGGCTGGCAGGGCGTAGCATGGCCATTTCGCGCAATGTCGCGTCATGGAAGATGACATAGGGCGGCACGCCCGCCTCTGCCGCCAGATCGCGGCGCAGCGCGCGCAGCGCGTCAAACAAGGGATCGCCCACCGGATTGGCCGCACCGTTGCCGCGCCGCCCGGTTCGCGCCTTTTCGCGCCGGGTTGGCAGGGCGATCAGCACTGCCGCATCGCCTTTCAGGATGGCGCGGGCATCGCTGCCCAGCGCCAGCCCGCCATGCTCGGTCGGCATCAGGCTGCCCCGCGCCTGCAGCGCCCGCGCCAGCGGCTTGAGCAACCGCGCCTCTTCCGCATCGACGATGCCGAACACGCTCAGCTGATCGTGCCCGCGCTGCAAAATGCGATCGTCGCTGGCTCCGGTCAGCACCTTTTCGATATGGCCATAGCCATAGCTTTGCCCGGTGCGATAGACGGCGGACAGCAGCTTTTGCGCGGTGGTCGTGGCATCGACAACACCCGGTGCATCCAGGCAATTGTCGCAATTGCCGCAGCTCTGCGGCGGCTCCTCACCGAAATGCCGCAGCAGCAGGGCACGGCGACAGCCAGCGGTTTCGACCAGCGCCGCCAACGCATCCAGCCTGGCCCGCTCGCCGTTACGCCGGGTCTCGTCCAGTTCGTCCAGCCGTTGCCGCGCACGGGCGAAATCATCCGCACCCCACAGCATCAGGGCCAGCGAAGGATCACCATCGCGTCCGGCACGGCCGGTTTCCTGATAATAACCCTCGATCGATTTGGGGATGCCAGCATGGGCGACAAAGCGGACATCCGGCTTGTCGATGCCCATGCCAAAGGCCACTGTCGCCACCATCACCATATCTTCCGAGGCAACAAAGGCCGCCTGATTGCCTGCCCGCACCGCCGGATCAAGCCCGGCGTGATAGGGCAGCACCGCCCGCCCGGTGGCCGCGCCCAGCTTTTCCGCCAGCTCCTCTACCTTGCGCCGGGTCGGGGCATAGACGATCCCGGGGCCGGGCTGCTCCGCCATCAGCGCCGCGATCTGCCGCACCGGATTATCCCGGTGACGGATGGCATAGCGGATATTCGGCCGATCAAACCCGGCAACGATCAGCCCGTCTTCGGGGATGCCCAGCTGAGTGAGAATATCGGCGCGGGTATGGGCATCCGCTGTTGCCGTCAGCGCCAGACGTGGCACGTCGGGAAAGGCATCCATCAGCGGACGCAGCGCGCGGTAATCGGGGCGGAAATCATGCCCCCATTCGGATACGCAGTGCGCCTCATCAATGGCGAAAAGGCACAGCGGCGCCTTGGACAGCAACTCGCGAAAATGGCTCTGGCTGGCACGTTCCGGCGCGGCATAAAGCAGATCAAGCTCACCCGCGCGGAACCGCTCGATGGTGATGTCGCGATCGGTATCGGCGCTGGTCAGGCTGGCGGCACGAATGCCGTTCGCCTCGGCGCTGCGCAGTTGATCATGCATCAGCGCGATCAGCGGCGAGATGACAACACAGGTGCCGCGCTGCATCACGGCGGGCAGCTGATAGGTCAGGCTTTTGCCCGCGCCGGTGGGCATCACCGCCAAGGTCGATTGTCCGGCCAAGACCCGTTCGATCACCTGCCCCTGCACCCCGCGCAGCGCGGAAAAGCCGAAAGTGGCGTGAAGCGTTTCAAGAATGGCCGGAGCAGTCACCCCGCCCGCCTAGCCGCGACGGGGACAAAGCGCAAAGATCAGCGGCGCGATCTCTCCACAAGTGCTTCCTCGGCAGCGGAAAAGGCGCTGCGCCCCTTTGGCGCATTGTCCGCAACGGCACTGGTGAAATAGGCAACGCCCCGGCCACTGACCGGATCGACCCATAACCCGGATTTCAGCCCATAGGCATCACCCGCATGGCCGATCCGCACCACGCCATCGCCAAAGGGATCATCATGGCAGCCAGCCGCATTGGTGGCGAGGCTTTGCACCGCCAGCCCATAGCTGCAGAAAAATCCGCTGGCCGTACCATCTTCGCCCAACCCGTTGCTGCCATTGAAGCGCCAGATCGGCCGGGTCATCTCGGCAAAGGCACGTGGTGAGAGAAAACCCTTGCCGCCGCGGGCCAGCAATTGGCCTATGCGCGCCAGATCATGCATCGAAATCCTGAGACCGCCCTGCGGCGAGAACAGCGAACCGTTGCTGCCCGGCACATAAGTGGAAAGATCACAGGCTCCGTCCGCGCCTGTCACCACCGGGCAATCGGGCAGATGCCCCTTGAGGTCATCCTTGGCGACATCGCCATTGGCACGATAGAGTACCACCGCCCGCGCCGCTGCTGCGGGTGAGCAGCCCGACCAGTTGAAACAGGCATCCAGTTTCAGCGGTCGCAGCACCAACTGCTGCATCAGCCGGTCAAACCGCTGACCGGACGCGCGCTCCATCACGCTGGCCACCACCGGAAAATTGAGATTGGTATAGTGGAACCAGCCGCTGCCCGGTGCGTGGCCGGAATCCCAGCTGTGCGGATCGGCCAGCCTTTCGCGCAGGCTCATGCCCAGCGGAATGATGTAGAGATCATCGCCATCGGCCAGGCTGGACTGGTGCGACAGCAGCAGGCGCAGCGTGATCACCTTGTCCGGAAAGGCGGGGTTGCGCAGCGGCCAGCCGAGATAGTCGGAAACGTCACGATCCAGATCGAGCCGCCCGGCATCGACCATCCGCATCACCCCCAGCGCCACCACCAGCTTTGAAATGGAGGCGATCCGCACCGGATCATCGGCTGTAACCGCCCGGCCCGTGGTGCGGTCAGCCAGTCCTTCGGCGATCACGGGGCGGATGCGGTGGCGATCAAACGTCACGGCGACGCGCGCGGGCTCCGCGGCATGGGCAACACATCCGGTCATCATCAAACCCGCAGCAGCGATCAGCCGGAACAGTTTCATGCTTGAGTACCGCGCCACCTGTTCCGCGCCCGACGCGATCAGGTGAACACCTCGGTCAAACCTTCGGTCTCGCCACCTTCCTTGATCAGCCGCAGTTCGGTGTAGAGCGAAACCAGCAATGCGTTGATAAACAGGGTGACGGCAAAGCCATAGATCACCCCGACCACCAGCGTGCCAATGCCAAATGCGCCAGCCAGGCCCTGTTCGGACATACTGGTAAGCGCACCCATGCCGACGGCGCCGCCAAACAATACCGCCGGCACATACATCACAACCAGCGCAACCAGCAGCATACCAAAGATCGACCAGCGCGAACCGCGCGTCAGTTCACGGCTGCGGGAAAAGCTGCCGAACACTCCGGCATTCTCATTGACCAGAGCGGGCAACACCACGCTCCAGATCGTCATCAGCATGACGCCCGGAACAACAATCAGGATCCAGCCCAGACCGACGCCCAGCGCCCAAAGCAGCGTAGCCAGAAAGACCTGAATGAACGCCGCACCGCCAGCCGCGAAGCAATCACTGAGCGAGGGTGATCGCCCCTTCGCCAGCTCGAGAAAGCCGAAAATCGATCCCGCCGAATTGATGGAACCAACCGCGAGGCTGAGCACCACCGCGGCCCAATACCAGGCCGAAGCGAAAATCTCCCACGGTGCGCCCGGCTTGATTGCCTGGATATCACTCAGCATCTGTTGCTGCAGAAGCCAATTGAGCCCGTTGCCGACCATGGTCAGGATGAACGCAAAAGGCGCAACCGAGGCGAGTGAATCGCGGATCAGCGAGAAAATCCGCGAAAACGCCCGGCCGAAATTGAACGATTCCATATTGCCCCCCAAGTGTCGTCAGGAAGCAGCCTATCGCCTTGATTCCAAATATCCAGCCCTATTCCGGCCGACACTAATCCAGATTGGGTCGCAGCCAGCGTTCTGCCGTTGCCAGATCAACCCCGCGCCGCGCGGCATAGTCTTCCAGCTGATCGCGGCCAATGGTTGCCACACCGAAATACTGGCTTTCAGGATGGGCAAAATAAAAGCCCGAAACTGCAGCAGTCGGCAGCATGGCCTGGCTTTCGGTCAGGACAATCCCGGCATTGGCCGAAGCATCCAGCAGATCGAACAGGATCGGTTTGAGGCTGTGATCGGGGCAGGCGGGATAGCCCGGCGCGGGCCGGATACCGCGATACTCCTCGCGGATCAGTGCTTCATTGGTCAACTGCTCACCCGGCGCATAGCCCCACAGCGTGGTGCGAACATGCTGATGCAGCCGTTCGGCAAAGGCTTCGGCAAAGCGGTCTGCCAGTGCCTTCAGCAGGATGTCCGAATAATCGTCATGCCCTGCCTTGAAGCGTTCAAGATGCGGTTCAATGCCGTGAATGCCCACCGCGAAACCGCCGATCCAGTCGCCTGCCGGATCGATGAAATCGGCGAGGCAGAAATTGGCCCGCCCGCGGCTCTTGATGAATTGCTGGCGCAGGAAGGGCAAGCGCACCGATCGTTCATCACTGTCAGGATGCAGCACCACATCATCGCCATGCCGCGCACAGGGCCAGAACCCGGCAACGCCGCGCGCGGTCAGCCATTTTTCGCTGATGATCCGATCCAGCATAGCCCGCGCATCGGCATAGAGATTGCGGGCGCTTTCCCCCACCACGGCATCTTCCAGAATTGCCGGATAGGTGCCCGCCAGTTCCCATGCGCGGAAAAACGGCGTCCAGTCAAAGCATTCGGCCAGATCGGCCAGATCCCATTCGGGAAAGACATGCAGCCCCGGCTGCGCAGGCGGCGCGGGCTTGTCGGAAAAGTCCGGCGCAAAGCCATTGTCGCGCGCTTCGGTCAGCGGCAGCAGCTTTGATCCGCCCTTGCCCGCGCGGGCATCGCGGACATGCTGATAATCCGCCGCCGTCGCCTTGACGAAGCCATCGTGCTGCGTGTCGGAAAGCAGCTGCGACGCAACACCCACCGCGCGGCTGGCATCCAGCACATGCACCACCGGGCCATCATAGGCGGGATCGATGCGCAGCGCGGTGTGGACCTTGCTGGTGGTCGCCCCACCGATCAGCAGCGGAATGGTCAGCCCGGCGCGCTGCATTTCCTCGGCCACGGTCACCATCTCATCCAGCGATGGCGTGATCAGGCCGGACAGGCCGATGATATCGGCATCATGTTCCTTGGCGGCATCGATGATCGTCGCCCAGGGCACCATCACCCCCAGATCGATCACTTCATAGCCATTGCACTGCAAGACCACGCCAACGATGTTCTTGCCGATATCGTGAACATCGCCCTTCACCGTGGCCATGATGATCCGGCCCTTGGCCTTGGCCCCGGCTTCCTTTTCCGCTTCGATGAAGGGGATCAGATGGGCGACCGCCTTTTTCATCACCCGCGCCGATTTGACCACCTGCGGCAGGAACATCTTGCCCGATCCGAACAGATCACCAACCACGTTCATGCCGTCCATCAGCGGGCCTTCGATCACCTCGATCGGGCGCGTGGCAAGCTGGCGGGCTTCCTCGGTATCTTCCACCACATAGGCGTCGATGCCCTTGACCAGCGCGTGTTCCAGCCGCTTGGCGACATCCCAGCCGCGCCATTCCTCGGCTGCCTTTTCGGTGGCGGCATCGCTGCCGCGAAACTTGTCCGCCAGCGTCACCAGCCGCTCGGTCGCGCCTTCATCGCGGTTGAGGATCACATCCTCGCAGGCCTGCCGCAATTCGGGATCGATGGTGTCGTAAACGTCAAGTTGTCCGGCGTTGACGATGGCCATGTCCAGCCCGGCGGGGATGGCGTGATAGAGGAAGATCGAGTGCATCGCCCGGCGTACCACCTCATTCCCGCGAAATGAGAACGACAGGTTGGACAGCCCGCCGGAGAAGTGGACATGCGGGCAGCGCTGACGGATTTCCTTCACCGCCTCGATGAAATCGACGCCGTAGTTATTGTGCTCTTCGATCCCGGTAGCCACCGCAAAGATATTGGGATCAAAGATGATGTCTTCCGGCGGAAAGCCGATGGACAGCAGCAGCTTGTAGGCGCGCTCGCAGATTTCGACCTTGCGGTCCTTGCTGTCGGCCTGGCCCTTTTCGTCAAAGGCCATTACCACCACAGCGGCGCCATAATCCATGCATTTGCGGGCATGGGTGAGGAAAGCCTCCTCGCCTTCCTTCATGCTGATCGAATTGACGATCGGTTTGCCCGAAACGCATTTCAGCCCGGCTTCGATCACCTCCCATTTGGAGCTGTCGATCATCACCGGCACCCGGGCAATATCGGGTTCGGCAGCGATCAGCTTGAGGAAGGTGGTCATCGCCTCCACCGCATCCAGCAGACCTTCGTCCATATTGACGTCGATCACCTGCGCGCCATTTTCCACCTGCTGGCGCGCGACTTCCACCGCCCTGGCGTAGTCACCCGCCAGGATCAGCTTCTTGAACGCGGCAGAGCCGGTAACATTGGTGCGTTCGCCGACATTGACGAAACGGGCGGAGGATTGGGTGGTCATATGCTTCTTTCCTAGTCCCTCCCCTTTTGGGGTGGGGTTGGGGTGGGGGTTCTCCGCCTGACGCAGCCTTACGCCACAGCGACAGTCCCCACCCCCCGGCCCCCTCCCCTGAAGAGGAGGGGGAGTTAATCATGCCGCCATCACAAAGGGCTCAAGCCCTGCCAGCCGGGTAACCGGCTCCAGCACCGGCAGCTCGCGTGAGGGTACGCCCACCACCGCCTTGGCCATGGCCGCAATATGCGCCGGGGTGGAACCGCAGCACCCGCCCAGAATGTTGACCTGCCCGGCATCGGCCCATTCCTTGACCAGTCCGGCAGTGGTTTCGGGCAGTTCGTCATAGGCACCCAGTTCATTGGGCAGGCCGGCATTGGGATAGACCATGATCAGCGTATCAGCGATCTCCGACAATGCTTTGACATGCGGGCGCAGCTGGGTGGCGCCGAATGAGCAGTTGAGGCCGATCGTCACCGGCCTGGCATGGCGCACCGCGTGCCAGAACGCCTCGACCGTGTGGCCGGAAAGGTTCCGCCCGGAAAGGTCGGTCAGCGTCATCGACAGCATGATCGGCACATCACGCCCCAGCGCTTCGCCCAGCCGCTTCACCGCCATGATCCCGGCCTTGGCATTCAGCGTATCGAACACGGTTTCGATCAGGATGAAATCAGCCCCGCCCTCAACCAGTGCCGCAGCCTGTTCCTGATAGACAACGACCAGAAAATCCCAGTCGATCTCGCGAAAGCCGGGATCGTTGACATCGGGCGAGAGCGACAGGGTCTTGTTGGTCGGCCCGATCGCCCCGGCGACAAAGCGCGGGCGGCCATCGCGCGCGGAATATTCATCGGCGATCCGCCGTGCCAGCCGGGCGCTTTCCACGTTGATCTCGCGTACCAGATGTTCCGCGCCATAATCGGCCTGGCTGATGCGGTTGGCTGAGAAGGTGTTGGTTTCGGCGATATCCGCCCCGGCTTCGAAATAGGCACGGTGGATCGCTTCGGGCACTTCGGGCTTGGTCAGGGCAAGAATATCATTGTTGCCCTTCTGCTCCCTCGCCAGCCCCAGCGATCCGGCATAGTCCGCTTCCGACAGTTTCCAGTTCTGGATTTCCGTGCCGAAAGCGCCATCGGTGATAAGGATGCGCTTGGCGGCTTCGGCCAGCAGTTGTTCCCTTGCAGTCATGCTGTAGTCCCCTTGGCCCCGGAATTCGGGCGCAGCCCGAGCAGATGGCAGATCGCATAGCTCAATTCGGCCCGGTTCAGTGTATAGAAATGGAAATCGCGCACGCCGCCCGCATAGAGCCGGCGGCAGAATTCGGCGCAGACAGTGGCCGCGACCAGCTGACGCGAGGCGGGATGGGTATCCAGCCCTTCGAACAAGCCATCCATCCACGCCGGGATCGCCGCGCCGCAGGCTGCGGCAAACTTGCGCGTCTGGGCGACATTGGAAACCGGCAGGATGCCGGGCAGCACCGGTGCATCGATTCCGGCGGCGACCAGCCTGTCGCGAAAGCGAAAGAAGGTTTCCGGTTCGAAAAAGAACTGGGTGATCGCCCGGCTGGCGCCGGCATCCAGCTTGCGCTTCAGGTTATCGATATCGGCCTGCGGGCTGGCGGCATCGGGATGGGTTTCGCAATAGGCCGCGACCGAGATTTCAAACGGGGCGATCTCTTTCAATCCCGCCACCAGTTCTGCGGCATTGGCATAGCCATCGGGATGCGGGGAAAAGGGCACGCCCGGCGCCCCCATATCCCCACGCAGCGCAACGATGTGGCGCACACCAGCTTCCCAATAACTCTCCGCAACCTCGCGGATTTCGGCCTTGCTGGCATCAACGCAGGTCAGGTGCGCGGCTGCGGGCAGGCGCGCCTCGCTGATGATCCGCGCCACCGTGCCATGGGTGCGATCGCGGGTGGAGCCGCCAGCACCATAGGTAACGGAAACGAACTGCGGGGCCAGCGGGGCCAGCGTGGTCACCACATCCCACAGCTGCGCCATCAGGGCATCACTCTTGGGCGGGAAGAATTCAAACGAAACGCCGATATCGCCGGGCAGGCCAGCAAACAGCGGAGTGTCGAGCGCGGTGCGCGCTTCGCGCAGGGCGTCATAGCTGGGGGCCATTATCGGGCTGCCTTTGCAATGTCAGATGATGATGGGATGGCCGCTGTGGTGCTGCGCCGTCCGGTCCAGATCTTTACCGTCAGCGGCTTGCCCGGCAATGCCACCGGCGGCTGCGGATCAAAGCCGGAATCGGATAGCAGCGCCAGCATCTGCTCATCGGAAAAGCCCAACCGGGCATGGGCATGGGCGCTGCGCAGTTCCTCACGGTCATGTGCCGCAAAATCGACCAGTGCGATCACCCCGCCGGGAGCGCTCACGCGTGCGGCCTCGGCCAGCACGGCCTCAGGCTCCTGCGCATAGTGAAGCACCTGATGGAACAACACCGTGTCAAACGCGCCATCGGCCAGCGGCAGCGCGGTGAAATCGCCCTGCACCAGCTCCAGCCGGTCGGCAGGAACCTGCTGCAACCGGGTGCGCGCCAGACGCAGCATTTCCGGGCTCTTGTCGAGCGCGGTGGCATGGCTGGATTGCGCCGCGAACAGCTCCACCATCCGCCCGGTGCCAGTGCCGACATCGAGCAGCCGGCCGAGCGTGAGATGCTGACCATTGCCAGTCAGCCGTTCCAGCTCTTGCCGCAAGGCCGCCTCGACCGGACCATCGGCGGCGTGCAGCAGGCGCAGCTTGTCCCATTCCGCCGCGTGGCGGGCGAAATAGGCAGCGGCGCTGGCTTCACGCGCGGCGCGGATCGCGGCAAGGTGGCGGCGATCCTCGGCACAGCGGGCCGCGAACCCGGCATCATCACGTTCAGCCACGGCCAGCAGCCGCGCTGCGGCATCGCCCAGCGGCGGTGCGCGGCCTTCGCCAATCGCACTGCGCAGGAACACCCAGCTCCCCTCCTTGCGCCGTGCCGCCAGCCCGGCATCGCACAGAATGCGCACATGGCGCGATACGCGCGGCTGGCTTTGCCCCAGCACCAGCGCCAATTCGCCAACCGCCAGCTCCATCGCTGCCAGCAGGCGCATGATCCGCAATCTGGTGGTGTCCGCCAGTGCGCGCAGGGTGGGATCGATCAACATCCGGGCATCATATAAAGAAATCTTTATATCTTATCAACCACCGCTCTGGGGATATGTCCGCAGCCGCTCGAAACCACGGTTGGCAGCGCCGCATTGCTTGTTTAGGATTGGCCCATTGGCGCCTGTTCCGCCGCCTTGCAACCGAATGTCGAAGAAAGGTTCTTCCATGAGAAAGATCGCCGCAGCCGCTTTTGCTTCTTTCGCCGCGCTGGCGCTTTCCGCTTGTGGCAGCTCGGATTCGGCCAAGGAAGAAGCCGCGCCTGACAATGTCGAAATGCCTGCGGAAGAATCGGTCAACGATGTGGATGCCAACGCCACTGTCGCTCCTGAGGCAGCCACGGCGACCGATGCCGCAGCTGCTGGCGCAGCGCAGGCCACACCTTCCGCTGCTCCTGCTGCCAAAAAGTAACCGGCAGCGGGCAATCCCATGCGCCGCCTTGCCACGCTTGCCGCACTGGCTCTGCTGACAGCCTGCGGCAAGGCAGACAATGACCAGGGCCCCGGCGGGCTGACCGTGGGGGAGGCCAAGGCGCTCGACGAAGCGGCGCAGATGGTCGATGCCAAACGGCTGCCGCCCGAAGCTGTGCCGCCACAGGCGCCGAACTCTGCCGCGCCGAATCCGGCTGCATCAGCACCGGCACCATCGCCCACCAGTTGATTTTCCCGCCCCCGCTTTTATGGCGTTTTTAAACGAACGATTAAGCGGGAGTCGGTGCAATGGGGATGCTTGAAGGCAAGGTGGTGGCCGTTACTGGCGCAGGTCGCGGCGTCGGGCGCGAAATTGCGTTGCTGTGTGCCCGGCATGGTGCCGCTGTGGTGGTCAACGATCCCGGCGTGGGCGGTGGCGGCGAAGGCGGCGATGCCGCTCCGGCGCAGGAAGTGGTCAATGACATCACCGCGGCGGGCGGCAAGGCGCATGCCAATCTGGCCAGCGTTGCCGATCCCGCCGGGGCCGCCAGCATCATCGAAGATGCGGTGCAGCGCTTTGGCCGGATCGATGCCGTGGTCAACAATGCCGGCATCCTGCGCGATACGATCTGGCACAAGATGAGCCATGAAGACTGGCGCGCCGTGATCGACGTTCATCTGAACGGCAGCTTCAATGTCTCCAAGGCGGCAACACCCTATTTCCGCGAACAGCAATCCGGCAGCTTCATCCATTTCACCAGCACCAGCGGGCTGATCGGCAATATCGGCCAGGCGAATTACAGCGCGGCCAAGCTGGGCATCGTCGGCCTGTCGCAATCGATCGCGCTGGATATGGCGCGCGCCGGGGTGCGATCCAACTGCATCGCACCCTTCGCCTGGAGCCGGATGACCGCATCCATACCCGCCGAAACGCCCGAACAGCAGCAGCGCGTCGAACGGCTCAAGACGATGAGCGCCGACAAGATCGCGCCGCTGGTGGTCTATCTCGCCTCCGATGCCTCGCGCGAGGTCAGCAACCAGATCTTCTCGGTCCGCAAGAACGAGATCGTGCTCTACAACAAACCGCGCCCGATCCGCTCGATGACCAAGCTGGAAGGCTGGACCCCGGAAAGCATCGCCGATGAGCTGATACCCGCCTTCAAGCCCAGCTTCGCCCGCGCCGATGAGGTATCGGCGCATGTTTTCCCCTATGATCCGATCTGAGGAATTGCCGATGAGCAGTGGAATGACCGGCGGAATGGACCGCGATGTCTTTGAACAGTTCCTCGATCAGCTGAACCGCTATGTGCGCGAACGGCTGATCCCGGCCGAGCGGGAGATTATCGAGAGCGATCAGATCCCCGAAGCCATCCTGCAGGAAATGCGGGAAATGGGGCTGTTCGGGCTGACCATGCCCGAGGAGTATGGCGGCGCGGGGATGAACATCACCCAATATGCCCGCACCATCCATGCGCTGTCCTATGCCATGCCCGCGTTCCGATCGATCATCTCGATCAATATCGGCATGGTCTGCTCGGCATTGAAGAATGGCGGCACCGCAGAGCAGAAGGCGGAATGGCTGCCCCGGCTGGCGGCAGGCGAAATTGCCTGCTTCGGCCTGACCGAGCCGGGTTCGGGATCGGATTCGGCGGGGATGCAGACCACCGCGACGCGATCCGGCAATGGCTGGGTGCTCAATGGCACCAAGCGCTACATCACCAATTCGCCCCATGCCAAACTGGCGCTGATCATGGCGCGCACCACCAAGGAGAACTTGCCCAAGAACGCGCATGTTTCCGCCTTTCTGGTGCCGACGGACACCCCCGGCGTCTCGATTGGCAAAAGCGACAAGAAGATGGGCCAGTCCGGCGCGCATATCGCCGATGTCATCCTTGAGGATGTGCAACTGCCCGGCGATGCCCTGCTGGGGCTGGAAGAGGGCAAAGGTTTCGGCTTTGCCATGCAGAGCCTCGACAATGGGCGCATTTCGGTGGGGGCGATGGCCACGGCGATGGCGCGCCGCGCGCTCGATTCCGCAATCCGCTATGCCAATGAACGCAAGGCCTTTGGCGAGGCTATCGCCAATTTCCAGCTGATCCAGCAGATGCTGGCCGAAAGCGAGATCGAAATCTACGCCGCCGAAGCCATGATGGCGGATGTCACCGCCCGCGCCGACGCGGGTGAGCCGGTGCTGCGCAAGGCCGCCGCGTTCAAGGTCTTCGCCAGCGAAATGTGCGGGCGCGTGGTGGACCGGGTGGTGCAGATCTATGGCGGCGCGGGCTATCTGGCCGAATATGATGCCGAACGCTTCTTCCGCGATGCCCGCGTGCTGCGGATCTACGAAGGCACCACCCAGATCCTGCAGTTGCAGATCGCCAAACATATGCTGCGCGAATGGGCAGCGGAACGGGGCTGAGCGGAAATGTATAACCTGCTTTCCGGCCTTTCGATCGTCGAGGTTTCCTCTTTCGTCGCCTCGCCCACCGCCGGGCTTTACTGCGCTCAGTTTGGCGCGGATGTGGTGCGGATCGATCACAAGGCCGGCGGGCTGGATTATGATCGCTATATGCTGACCCGCGAGGGACGGTCACTCTCCTGGGAGAATCTCAACCGCGCCAAGAAAAGCCTCGCGCTCGATCTGCAATCGCCCGAAGGGCGCGAACTGGCGGTGGCGCTGGCGGCGGGCTGCGGCCAGATGATCACCAACCTGCCGGTGAACAGCTTCCTCAGTCACGAAGCAGTGGCAAAGGCGCGCGCCGATCTTGTCTCGGTGCGGATCATGGGCTGGCACGATGGGCGGCAGGCGATGGATTTCACCGTTAACGCTGCCAGCGGCTATCCGCTGATGACCGGGCCGGAAGAATGGGATGCCGGTAATGCCCCGCCGGTCAACCAGTTGATGCCGGCATGGGATTTCATCACCGGGGCCTATTGCGCCTTCACCCTGTTGGCGGGCCTGCGCCACCGCGATGCCACCGGTCAGGGCAGCGAACTGCGCGTGCCGCTGGGCGATGTTGCCATCGGCACGCTGGCCAATAGCGGTGCGATGGCCGAAATGCTGTATCGCGGTGCTGACCGTGAACGGATCGGCAATGCCATCTGGGGTGCGTTCGGGCGCGATTTCCTCAGCCGCGATGGCAAGCGATTGATGGTCGCGGCGCTGACCGGCAAACAATGGAACGCGCTGCTCGATGCCTTTGACCTGCGCGGCGAAGTGGCGGCGCTGGAACAGCAACTGGACACCAGCTTTGCCAACAGCGATCACAATCGCTTCGTCCACCGCCACGCCCTGTTCGCGCTGTTCCAGCAGGCGGCGGAGCAGGTCGATTATGCCGATCTGGCCGAGCGGCTGACCCGTGCCGGGGCAACCTTTGAACGCTATCGCACCGCGCATGAGGCGGCGCAGGACCCCGATCTGGTGGGTAACAATCCGCTGTTTGGCCCCTCTCCGGCCAATCCCAGCGGCTTTGCCTATCCCGCCACGCGATCATTCGCCAATATCCCGGATCGCGAAGCAGGTGACCCCCGCCCTGCCCCCTGGCTGGGTGAGCACAGCGAACAAGTGCTGGCCGAAGGGCTGGGGCTGTCTTCCGGCGAAATCGCCAAGCTGATTGACCGGGGTATTGTTGCCACCAGCGATTCCGGCAAGATTCGCAGCTCGCATTGAGCAGGCCTGAAAGGAACAACAACAGATGACACTACGTCGCGCCGCCATTGTCGCCCCGATCCGCACTGCCGTCGGCAAGTTCGGCGGCACGCTTTCCGCGCTCACCGCCGGGCAGCTGGGCGCGGTGATCCTCAAGGCATTGATGGAGCGCACCAGGATCGATCCGGCGCGTGTTGATGATGTGGTGTTTGCCCAGGGCTATGGCAGCGGTGAGGCCCCCGCGATTGCGCATTGGAGCTGGCTGCTGGCCGATCTGCCGCTGGAAGTGCCCGGTTATCAGCTTGACCGGCGCTGCGGATCAGGCCTGCAGGCGGTGATCAATGCGGCGATGATGGTGCAGACCGGCGCTTCCGATGTGGTGGTGGCGGGCGGCTGCGAAAGCATGTCGAATGTGGAGCATTACACCACCGACATCCGCAAAGGCGTGCGCGCCGGCAATCTCACCCTGCATGACCGGCTGACGCGCGGGCGGCTAATGAGCCAGCCCATCGAACGCTTCGGCGTGATCAGCGGGATGATCGAAACCGCCGAAAATCTGGCGAAGGATTTCGGCATCAGCCGCGAGGCCTGCGATGCCTATGCGGTGCGCAGTCATCAGCGCGCCGCCGCCGCATGGCAGAACGGACTGTTCGCGGATGAGCTGGTTCCGGTTGCGGTGCCCCAGAAAAAGGGCGATCCGCTGATCTTCGATCATGACGAGGGCTACCGCGCCGATGCCAGCATGGAAACGCTGGGCAAGCTGCGCCCGCTTGAAAACGGCGTCGTGACCGCAGGCAATGCCAGCCAGCAGAACGATGCCGCCGCCGCCTGTCTGGTCGTGGCCGAAGACAAGCTGGAGGAACTGGGGCTGGAACCCATCGCCTGGTTCCACAGCTGGGCCGCTGCCGGGGTCGATCCCAGCCGCATGGGCTATGGTCCGGTTCCGGCGACCGAGCGGCTGTTTGCCCGCAATGGCCTGTCGTGGAACGATATCGGCCTGATCGAGCTGAACGAGGCATTCGCCCCGCAGGTGCTGGCCTGCCTGAAGGGCTGGGGCTGGTCAGACGATGACAGCCGCCACGATATGCTCAACGTCAATGGTTCGGGCATTTCGCTGGGCCACCCGATCGGCGCGACCGGCGGGCGAATTCTCGCCAATCTCACCCGCGAAATGCACCGCCGCGATGTGAAATATGGTCTGGAAACCATGTGCATCGGTGGCGGTCAGGGCATTGCCGCGGTCTTCGAGCGGGCCTGACCATGACCGACTGGAGCGCATGGATCGGCCGCGAGGAACAGCGGCAAGACCGCGCCGATCCGGCGCTGTTTACGCGCTGGCTGGCCACGCTGGACCGTGCCGCTCCGGCAGATGGCTCAGCGCCACAGGGGTTCCACTGGTGCCTGTGCACCCCCGATGCCCCCACTGCCGCACTGGGGCAGGATGGCCATCCGCTGCGCGATGACAGCCCCGCCAGCTTTCTGCCGCCGGTGCCACTGCCGCGCCGGATGTGGGCATCAAGCAAGCTGGAATTTCTGGCACCGTTGCGCCCCGGCGCGGCAGTAAAGCGTCGTTCGCGCGTTGCCTCAGTCACGGAAAAGCAGGGCGGTTCGGGCCTGCTGGTGTTCGTCGATGTCGAACATGAAACCAGCGGGGCAGACGGCGTTGCGGTGCGCGAAGTGCAATCGCTGGTTTACCGCGATGCCGCCGCCCCCGGCACGCCCCCGGCACCGCCCGCTCTGGGCGATGGCCGTTTCGATCCCGGCGAATGGCAGGCGCACCGCGCAGTAATGCCATCCGAGCCACTGCTGTTCCGCTATTCGGCACTCACCTTCAACAGCCACCGCATTCACTACGACGCGCCCTATGCGTGCGAGGTTGAAAACTATCGCGGGCTGGTGGTGCATGGGCCGCTGACCGCCACGCTGCTGCTCGATCTGGCGCAGCGCGAACTGGGCGACAACGCGCTGGCGCGATTTGCCTTTCGCGGCGTCTCCCCGGCGATTTGCGGCGAAATGCTGCATCTGGTACTGCGCAGCAAAGATGCAGCATACGAGCTGGGTGCCTATGCCGCCGATGGCCGCCAGATAATGAGCGCCAGCGCGGAAACGCGCTAATCCAGCCGCACCTTGCCGCGCCCGGCCTTGACTGCGCCGCGCAGCTTCTTGCCCTCCAGCCGGGCTGTCTTGCCAACACGGTTGAGGCGGCTCTTGGCTCGCGGTTCGGGCAGTTTAAAGGCTTCCTCGATCAGCTCCGCCAATCGGTCCCGCGCGTCGGTGCGGTTGGCTTCCTGCGTGCGGTGGCGCTGCGCAATCAGCAGCAACTCGCCCTTCGCCGTCATGCGGCTGCCGGCCAGCTGTTTGAACCGCTGGAATACCGGCACCGGCAGGCGCAGCGCATAGATATCCAGCCGCAATTGCACCGCTGTTGCCACCTTGTTGACGTTCTGCCCACCTGGCCCAGACGCCGCGACGAAGCTTTCGCTTACCAGCGACAGCGCGCGGGCAATGGCATCATGCGCCGATAGCGACATCGGCCTGTCCCGGATCGGCAAAGCCCAGCGCGGCGAAATCTGCGGGCAATGGTGCCTCCGCGCTGATCGCTGGCTTATCCCCGCGCCGCACCACCAGCCCGGCGGCGTGCAGCATGGTCCGGCCTGCGCCCTTGCCATCGCCATAGACCGGATCGCCCAGCAACGGTGCGCCCAGCCCGGCCAGCGCATGGATTCGAATCTGGTGGGTGCGCCCGGTTTCGGGGCGGAACTCGATCAGCGTCAGCCCGCCCTGCTCCGCCAGCTTGCGCCAATGGGTAATGGCAGGCTTGCCCTTTTTGGCGGCGATCATCCGCCAGCCCTTTTCGGCGCTGCTGATTTTACTGAGCGCCAGCGCGATGGTGCCTTCCTCCCCCGTCACCTGCCCGGCGACAATGCCAAGATAGCGCTTATCCACCTCCCGCGCTTCAAAAGCGGCGGCAAAGCGTTTCAGCGCCTTGGGATTGCGCGCCAACAGCAGACAGCCGGACGTATCCTGATCGAGCCGATGCACCGGCGCAGGCGGGCGCTGAAAGCCCAGCTTCAGCTCTTCGAAATGATCCTCAAGACTGGCACCGCCAGCGCGCGGCCGATCCAATGGCAGGCCCGCTGGCTTGTCGATCACCAGCGCCTCACCATCTTCGAACAATATCGAAATCGCGCTCATGCCAGTGCCTTTGCGATGCGGCGGATTGCCTCTTCCAGCCGGGCATCATCGGCGGCGAAGCTGATCCGGAAACCTGCACTGCCGCCAAAGGCGGTGGCCGGCACCACCGCCACTCCGTGATCGAGCAGATGCAGGCACAGCGCCTCGTCATTGCCGAACCGTTCCATCAGCGGCGCGGCATCAACCATGCAGTAAAACGCGCCGTCGGGAACCGGAGTGGAAAGGCCGGGAATGGCATTGATCCCGGCCACGCAGAGATCGCGGCGCGCGCGGAAGCGATCGCGCCAATCGGCCAGAAAATCCTGCGGGCCTTCAAAGGCGGCAACCGCCGCGGCCTGGCTGACCGAGGCGGGATTGCCCGAATTGTGCGATTGCAGCCGCGCCATCGCCTGGATCAACCAGGCCGGGCCGGCCCCGGTGCCGATGCGAAACCCGGTCATTGCATGGCTTTTGGAGACGCCCGACACGGTCAGCACTCGCTCAGCCAGATCCGGGCATTCCACCGCCAGCGTCGCATGGCTGCCGGGCGTATAGCGCAACGGCGCATAGATATCGTCAGACATCACCAACACGCGCGGGTGGCGCGCCAGCACTTCGCCCAGTTCGCGCAGCAATTCCGCCGGATAGGTGGCACCGGTGGGGTTGCCGGGACTGTTGAGCAACAGCCAGCGCGTTGCCGGGGTAATCGCCGCCTCCAGCTGCTGGGCAGAAATGCGGAAATGCCCATCGGCTCTGGTCGGCAGCGGCACCACTTTGGCACCGGCAAACCGGACGATCTCCGGATAGCTGACCCACCATGGCGCGGGGATCAGCACTTCATCGCCGGGATCCAGCGTGGCCAGCAGCGCGTGAAAGATCACCTGCTTGCCCCCGGCGCAGATGATTATCTGAGACGGCGGCACAGTGATCCCCAGATCGCGGCGATAATGCAGCGCCGCTGCTTCGCGCAGACGCTGGGTTCCGGGCACCGGGGTATAGCGCGTATCGCCGCCATCCATTGCCGCCTTGGCCGCCGCGATCACATGCGGCGGCGTAGCGAAATCGGGTTCCCCCACCGACAGCGAAATGATGTCATGCCCGGCCGCGCGCAATTCGGTGGCGCGGTCGGTCATGGCCGAGGTCTGCGACGGGGCGATGCGCTGAAGCGCGGCGGAAATCATGACATCAATACCGCAGGCATCAAACCGCGCAGCGCGTTGCCGATCAGGAAGCCCTTGGCCAGATCGTCCAGCGTCAGCTCTGCCTCTGCCGCGCGCCCGCTTTCCAGCAGCGAACGGCGCAGCACGCCCGGCAGCAGCCCCAGACGCGCAGGCGGTGTCAGCAAGATACCATCGCGCTCAACAAAGATGTTGGTGAAGCAGCCTTCGCTGACCAGCCCGTCATCGCGCAGGAACAGCGCCTCCTGCGCCCCGGCAGCGCGCGCAGCGGCAAGCCCGGCATCGTAAAAACCGCGATCGCTGGTCTTGTGCCGCAGCCGCCAGTCACCTTCGTCCACCGGCAGGCGCATCACCGCGCAGGACAGCGGCCCGGCCATCGCTTCCGGCAGCGCGCCCAGTTCCAGAGAATATGCGCCGCCGCGCGATGCCAGCAGCCGCAGCCGCGCCGGAGCCTCCGCGTCGAAACATAATGCCTGAATCGCATTGCGCACCGCGTGGCGATCAAAGGCGAAGCCCAGCTCTGCCGCACTGGCCTTGATCCGTTCCAGATGCAGCTCAAGCAAGGGAATGCCGTCTTCAGGAGTGAAGCGCATGGTTTCGATCAGATCGCAACCCGCCGCGTATTGCCGCACGAAACCCCCTTTGACCAAACATTCGCGCCATTCCGGCAGCGCCTGCGAATCGGCGACGATCGCCGAACCGACCCCCAGCACCGCCCGCCCCCGGCCATTCTCTCCCGGGGTAAGGCGCAGCGTGCGGATTGCCACATTGAACGCAGCGTCGCCAGCGCCTTGTTCAGACAGTGCGTCAAACCGCCCGATCGCCCCGCAATAGGGACCACGCGCATCGCGTTCATGCGCATTGATCAGTTCCATCGCCCGGATCTTCGGTGCGCCGGTGATCGATCCGCAGGGGAACAATGCACGCACCATTTCCACCGGCCCCAAATCAGGCAGCAGCCGCGCCCGCACGCTGGTGACCATCTGATGGACGGTGGGATAGCTTTCCACGGCAAAGGGATGATCAACCTTCACACTGCCCGGACGGGCAACGCGCGACAGATCGTTGCGCATCAGATCGACGATCATCAGATTCTCGGCGCGATCCTTGACCGATTGGGACAGTTCGCTGGCCAGCCGGGCATCCTCCGCGGCATCGCGCCCGCGCGGGCGGGTGCCCTTCATCGGCTTGACCATCGCCGCCATGCCATCGCCATCCTGCCGCGCGGCAAAGAACAGCTCGGGCGAAAAGCTGAGCAGCCAGTGCGAGCCGTCGAAAATGACTCCGCCATAGCCAGCTCCGGCTGCGGGGCGGATCGCGGCATAGAGCGCCAGCGGATCGCCGCGCCATGACCCTGCCAGCGGAAAGGTGAGATTGGCCTGATAGATATCGCCCGCGGTAATGGCCTCCTGCAGGGCGGCAAAGACGCGGGCATAGCCGCCGGGGGAAAGTTCCGGTTCGACCGGCCCGATCTGGGCCATGCCGCCCCCGCCTTCGCGCGCCAGCCAATCCGGAACCTGCTGCGAGGAGAGCAATTGATAGTCGGCAAAGGCACCAAACCACAGCAGCGGTCCCGCCGCTCCGCTGCGCGCGGCAGCCAGCCCGGCCAGCTTCGGCTCCAGCGCCAGTCCGGCCTCATAGGCAAAATAGCCGGCCAGATGATGTCCTCTGGCGCGCAATTCGGTGATCCGTGCCAGTGCGGGTTCCACCTCGTCCACCCGGCGCGCCACCACCACTTCCAGCGGCGCGCGATAGATCCGCGCATCGCTGGCTCCGTCGGGTCGGGCATCGTCAAGCAGGATGAAGGGCTGCACCATCAGGCGCGCGCCTTAGCCGCCTTGAGGCACGCTTGCAAAAAGTCACTCGCGCAAGCGACCCGCGCGGACTATCTGAAGAGTCTGAACCTCACGGGGAGCATCGCATTCATGGAAGACATCTACATCGGCCTGGGATCGAATGGCGAAAAGCAGACGCTGCGATTGGGCCGCGCCAATCGCCACGGCCTCGTCGCCGGGGCGACCGGCACTGGCAAGACGGTAACGCTGCAGACCATCGCCGAACAGTTTTCCGCCGATGGCGTGCCGGTGTTCCTGGCCGATGTGAAGGGCGATCTTTCCGGCATCTGCATGGCTGGCAGCCATGATTTCAAACACGCCGATGCGCTGGAATCGCGCGCCAAGGAACTGGGCATCAGTGATTACGCCTATCGCGATAATCCGGCGGTGTTCTGGGATCTGTACGGACAAAAGGGTCACCCGATCCGCACCACCGTATCGGAAATGGGGCCGCTGCTGCTGTCGCGGCTGATGGGGCTGAACGATACGCAGGAAGGCGTGCTGACCATCGCCTTCAAATGGGCGGACGACAATGGCCTGCTGCTGCTCGATTTTGACGATCTGCAACAGGTGCTGATCGCCTGCGCCGAACAGGCCAGCGAGCTTGCCACCCGTTACGGCAATATCTCCAAGGCCAGCGTTGGCACCATCCAGCGCCAGCTGCTGTCATTCCAGAGCCAGGGCGCGGACAAGTTCTTTGGTGAACCCGCCTTTGAAATCAACGATTTCCTGCGCTGCGATGAAAATGGCAAGGGCATCATCAATATCCTTGCCGCCGATCAGCTGATGCAGAGCCCGAAGCTGTATGCCACGTTCCTGCTGTGGCTGCTGTCGGAACTGTTCGAGGCGCTGCCCGAAGTGGGCGATCCCGACAAGCCAAAGCTGGTGTTCTTCTTTGACGAAGCCCACCTGCTGTTCGACGATGCCCCCGCTGCCCTGTTTGACAAGGTGGAACAGGTGGTGCGCCTGATCCGGTCAAAGGGTGTGGGCGTCTATTTCATCTCGCAAAACCCGATCGACATTCCCGAAAAGATCGCCGGTCAGCTGGGCAACCGGGTGCAGCATGCGCTGCGCGCCTTTACCCCGCGCGATCAGAAGGCGATCAAGGCAGCGGCGGAAACCTTCCGCATCAATCCCGATTTGGATGTGGCGCAGGTGATCACCGAACTGAAAGTGGGTGAGGCGCTGGTTTCAACGCTGGACGAGGAAGGCGCCCCCACGGTGGTGCAGCGTACGCTGATCGCGCCGCCACGTTCGCGGCTGGGGCCGGTAACCGACAAGGAGCGCGCCATCATCCAGTCGATCAGCCCGTTCGACGGCAAATATGACACCGCCGTAAACCGCGAAAGCGCCGCCGAGGTGCTGGCGAAAAAGGCCGAAGATGCCGCCAACGCCGCGCAGGTGGTGGAAGAACAGGGTGAGGAGGCGCAGCGCGCGCAGCCCCGCCAGACCCCCAGCATGTGGGAAAAGGCTGGCAAGGCCGCGCTGGGGGCTGCTGCCGCCTCTGCCGGGACAATGGTTGCCCGCAGCCTGTCGGGCCGCAAATCCAGTGGATCGCCGATGGCTTCCGCCGCCAGCGCCGCCGCCGGTGCAATCGGCTCGGCATTGGGCGGGGCCACGCTCGGCCGGTTCGCCCGCGGATTGCTGGGCGGCCTGTTGCGTTGATCGAAGCGCCCCTCCCCACGGCGGGGAGGGGCGATTTCGTATTAGCCTGCCAGATTTTACCTGGCGGGCTTGAACCCCAGCCAGCTGGTCAGCGCGGCAATGAACTTCGGCCGCGCCGCCAGCCGTTCCTTGAGCGCAGCATGGGCACG
>JBGAIR010000089.1:0-4513 GCA_044225335.1 Novosphingobium sp.
GATAGTTGGCCAGCGTCAATATCGACAGCAGCAGGCTGGAAAGGATGTGCCCGCGCAGCGGGGTGCCATGACGGCTTTCCGCGGCAAACCAGCGCGGAAAAACGCCGCCTCGCGCCATTGCCCAGGGCATTTCGCCCTGCACCAGAATCCACCCGTTCAGAGCCCCGAAGGCGCTGATCGCTGCGAACAGCGCGACAATTTCGCCGACGCCGGAGCCGAACTGCCGGGCCAGAAAATCGGCCACGGGGGCGGGGGATGCGGCCGCATCCTTGACCGGCATGTAGAGCGCAAAGGCAAGTGAAATGCCAAGATAGATCAGCCCGGTCAGCGCCACGCCATAGAGCGTCGCGCGTGGCACATTGCGGGTCGGATTCTCCACCTTGTCGGCCGGGATCGTGCCGGATTCCAGCCCCAGGAACCCCCAGAAAGTCAGGCCGACCGCAGTGGCGATCGTGTTGGGAGCGATGGCGATGCCGGGATCGGGCGCACGCGGTGCGCCGCTGAGTGCCAGCCAGATCGCCAACGCGACCAACGCCAGCAGCGGCAGTAGCTTCAGGATGGTGGTCACCTCCTGCACCCGGCCCGCAGCCCGCACGCCAACGATATTGATCAGCGTCAGCAACCAGACACAACCGACTGCCAATATCGCGGGCAATCCGGGCGTGGCGGCGATGGCGGGGAAGATCAGGCTGAGGTTGCTGACCACCGCAACGGAGATCGCGCCGTTGCCTACCCAGGTCATCACCCAGTAACTCCAGGCGGTGACAAAGCCCGGCAGCGGTCCGAAGGCAGCGCTGGCATAGGCATAGGGACCGCCCGCCTTCGGCAGCTTCTCTCCCAATCGTGCGAAAACCACGCCCAGGCAAAGTGCGCCCGTGATCGTCACCAGCCAGCCCAGCATCTGGTTCCAGCCAAGCGGCGCAAGGGTGGCGGGCAGTAGATAGATGCCCGATCCGATCATGTTGCCCACGCACAGCGCCAGCACCGCCCAAAACCCCAAACCGCGCGCCTTGCCGCTCGTCATTGATATCTCCCCGTCGTCCGCTGCTTGTGAGAGCAGACAAGATAATTGCAGACTATCGCTTGATTGCGCGGCGTCACCATGTTTCTTGAGCGCGCATGAACACCGTCACCACTCAGAGCTGGCTTTCGCGCCTGGGCCAGTATCACCCGCGTCTGATCGAAGCGGCAATGGCGCTTAACGATAACGACCTGCCGCGCGCCGAGCCGCTGCTGCGCGACCATTTGAAGGAAGACCCTTTCGATGTTGCGGCAATCCGCATGTTTGCTGAATTGGCGGGGCGGATCGGGCGTTATCGCGATTCCGAAAACCTGCTGCGCCGCGCGCTGGAGCTTTCGCCCGCCTTCACTGCCGCGCGCGCCAATCTGGCATTGGTGCTTTATCGCCAGAACCGCCCGACAGAGGCGATTGAAGAACTGAACCGGGTGATCGCGGAAGAGCCGGACAATCCCGGCCATACCAATCTTCAAGCGGCGGCATTGGGCCGGATCGGCGAATTCGACGATGCACTGACGCTGTATGAGCAGGTGCTGGAGCGCGCGCCGAACCAGCCGCGCGTCTGGATGAGCTTTGGCCATATGCTGAAGACGGTGGGGCGACAGGCCGATGGCGTTGCCGCCTATCGCAAGGCAATCGAGATCATGCCGACGCTGGGCGAGGTGTGGTGGAGCCTGGCCAATTTGAAGACGGTGAAGTTCTCTGACGAAGATATCGCCGCGATGCAGGCCGCGCTGGAGGCGGATGGGCTGGCGAAGGAAGACCGGTTCCACCTCGATTTCGCTTTGGGCAAGGCTTTGGAGGATCGCGGTGAGGCGGCTGCTGCATTTGCGCATTACGCAGCGGGCAATGCGCTGCGCCGCACCGAGCTGGAATATGATGCCGATGAAACCGAACGCTATGTCGATCGGGTGATTGAAATCGCCACGGCGGAACTGTTTGCCAGCCGCGCCGGGCAGGGCTGTGATGCCGCCGATCCGATCTTCGTGCTGGGCATGCCGCGCGCCGGATCGACGCTGGTGGAGCAGATCCTTTCCAGCCACAGCCTGATCGAAGGCACCAGCGAATTGCCTGACATTCCCATTCTGGCGCGTCGTAACGCCGATTATCCGCTCAACCTGCCGGACATCCAGCCCGAACAGCTGGTGCGGCTGGGTGAGGAATTTCTCAAGCGCAGCCGCATTCAGCGTAAGACCGATCGCCCCTTTTTCATCGACAAGCTGCCCAACAACTGGGTGCACGTGGCTTTCATTCGACTGATCCTGCCCAATGCCAGGATCATCGATGCGCGCCGTCATCCGCTGGGTTGCTGCTTTTCCAACTTCAAACAACATTTCGCGCGTGGCCAGGCGTTCAGCTATGATCTGACCGACATGGGCCGCTATTATCGCGACTATGTGCGGCTGATGGCGCATATCGATGCGGTCCAGCCCGGCAAGGTCCACCGGGTGATCTATGAAAACATGGTGGACGACACTGAAACCGAGGTGCGCCGCCTGCTGGATTATTGCGGCGTGGCCTTTGAAGAAAGTTGTCTGGCGTTTCACCAGACCGAGCGGGCCGTGCGCACCGCCAGTTCCGAACAGGTGCGCCAGCCGATCTTCCGCGATGGCACCGAAGCGTGGAAGCCCTTCGCGCCATTTCTTGGCCCGCTGGAAGACGCATTGGGCCCGGTGTTGAACAGCTATCCTGCGGCGCCGAAAGCGTGGTAAATCTGCCACGCTGCAAGATGTTTGGTTAGCTTGCACAGCTGCCGCGCTTGACGATTGCTGCGCTGCCCAACAGTCTGGCGCATGATCCTTCCAAATCGCGAGGTTTTGCCAATGCGCTCACTTATCCGTCGCACCACATGCGTCACGCTGTTCGCCAGCACCGCAATCGCCGCTGTTCCGGCCTTTGCGCAATCGGCGGATGAAACGGTTGCCAACCCCGGCGAAATCGTTGTCACGGCGCAGAAGCGTTCGGAAAGTCTGCAAAAGGTTCCGATCAGCATCCAGGCAATCGGCACGCAAAAGCTGGACGAGCTGAATATCTCCGATTTCAAGGGCTATGCGCAGCAGCTGCCTTCGGTGTCGTTCCAGTCGAGCGGCACGCCCGGCAACAGCGTGATCTACATGCGCGGTGTTGCTTCGGGCGGTGACGGCAACCATTCCGGTTCGCTGCCTTCGGTCGGCGTCTATCTGGATGAACAGCCGGTCACGACGATTGGCGGCAACCTTGACGTTCATATCTATGACATCGCCCGTATCGAAAGCCTGTCGGGCCCGCAGGGCACACTTTATGGCGCTTCGTCGGAAGCGGGTACGATCCGCATCATTACCAACAAGCCCAGCACCAAGGGTTTCGAAGGCCGCGTTGATGGTGAGGTGAACACGGTCAACAAGGGCGGCGTTGGCGGTAAGCTGGAAGGCATGATCAATGCGCCGCTGTCGTCCAACATGGCGCTGCGTGTGGTTGGTTACTATCAGAAGGACGCGGGCTACATCGATAATGTTGCCGGCAAGCGCTGCTTCCTGCCGCAGCCGGGCGGCATTTGCGTGAACAACAATGCATTTGTGAAGAAGGACTACAACGACACCGAAAGCTATGGCGGCCGGGCGGCGTTGAAGGTCGATCTAGACGATAGCTGGACCGTTACCCCCACGGTTGCCTATCAGGAAACCAAGAGCCACGGTTCCTATGGTTATGATCCCAAGGTCGGTGATCTCAAGGTTCAGCACTTCTTTCCCGAATTCCGCAGCGACAAGTTCATGCAGGCGGCGCTGACCATCGAAGGCAAGCTGGGCAATTGGGACATCACCTATGCTGGTGCCTATCTGGATCGCAAGACCTTCAGCTCCAGCGATTATACCGATTATTCGGAAGCATATGATTCGCTGTATTCCTCGGTCGGCGGGCTTGCGGGTTACTTCTATCTTCAAGATGCATCCGGAAACACCATCGATCCCCGGCAGAAGGTGATCGGCAGCGACCACTTCAAGAAGATGAGCCAGGAATTGCGCGTGGCTTCGCCCAGCACGGACCGGTTCCGGGTGGTTGCCGGTGGATTCTTCCAGCGCCAGTCAAATGAAATCCATCAGGATTATCAGATCGCCAATCTCAGCCCGAAGCTCTCGGTCAATGGCGTGCCGGGTACGCTGTGGCTGACGCAGCAGCATCGCGTCGACAAGGATTACGCAATGTTTGGTGAGGCCAGCTATGACCTTACCGACCAGGTCACGCTGACTGCCGGTGTTCGCGGGTTCATCTATGACAACACGCTGATCGGCTTCTTCGGCTTTGGCCGCGATCCCACGGGCAACTATACCACCACGCCTTACAACGGCGCGGGCAGCTCACGCACGGGTGTCGCTGGCTGCTTTACCTCAACCGGCGCGCGGCTGCGTTCGGTAGCGAATGGCAGCCCGATCACACTGCTGCCAGCGGCAGTCGCAGGCAGCCCCTGCACCAACCTTGGTGTTTATGCCGCGGGCGACGGTATCCGGCCGGTACGCG
>JBGAIR010000021.1:0-39398 GCA_044225335.1 Novosphingobium sp.
GGCTGACCGGCGCACCGCGCAGCACCGCTTCGGCTCCGGCCAGTGGCAGCGGCTTGGCCCGGCGCGGCAGGCAATAGCTTTGCGCCAGCGCCGCCAGCTCCGGCTCGGCGGCGAAATCGCGGGCATCCTCGGCAAAGGTAGCGACATGCACCGGCGCCAGCGCCGCCAGCGCGCGCAGGATATGATGTGAACGGATCTTGTCGCCGCGATCCGGCGGAAATGGCATGCGATGCGCCAGAAACAGGATCTCGCTCATCCCAACCCCCGCGCGATCCACGGCCCGATCAGATTGGCGATCGGCAATGGCAGCCGTTTCCACAGCGCGATCTGCGCCGCATGTTTGGCGCTGGTGGGATCGGCATCGCGCCGCTCGCATCCCGGCGCGGTCCAGCTGGCATAGCCCAGCACCTGCGGCTCAAAGCCCCAGTTCTTCTTGAAATCATAAGCGCCGCTGCCAGTCTTGGAGCGACCGAAATCGAAATGGCTGCACCCGCGTCGCCGGGCGTGGAGCATCAGTTCGTAGTACATCCGGTCATTGGCGCGCAGCCGCCGTGCGGCAAAAACCCCGCCGCCCCAATAGGGCATCACCGCGCCACCGTGATAGAGCGAAAGCACGCTGGCAACCGGCTGGCCATTGTGGCGGATGGTCAGAATATCGGCATCGTCGCCAAACGCATCCAGCACTTCGGCAAACAACCGGCGCGGGAACACCGGCGTTCCGAGATTGCGCACGCTTTCGGCATAGACTGCATAATGCGCGGCGCGTTCCGCCGCATCGCTGCCAATGGTGACGGTCAGCTGATCACCCAGCCCCTTGCGCACTTCGGCGCGCTGTTTGCGGGGAATGGCCAGCAGTTGTGCTTCATCGTCATCGGCCAAAGGCGCAATGAAGTTGCAATGCGAATCGTGGCGGATGGCCCAGCCTGCGCGTCCTTCAGGCAGCGGGCCGCCGCGCAGTTCGATTGTCGGGCAGGAATGGCGCGATGCCAGTTCCTCGGCAGCGGCGAACAGCGTTTCGGCATCGCCGGGCTTGCCCGCCAGCACCCCGCCGCCAACGCCAAAACCGCTGGAGGCAAAGACTCGCCCGAACAACGGGGAATGAACATCGAGCAGCGGCAGCATTGCCGTGATGTCGCCCTGACGTTCGATTACCAGCGCCAGCGCGCGATTGCCGGTGCCGCGCGCTGTTGCCAGCAGCCAGGCAGGACGGTGAAACGGCGTGCCATCAGGGTGCGCGGCGACAAATTGCTCCAGCCGGTGCTGTTCCCCCGGATCGTCCAGATCAAGCAGCACCGCGCTGCTCGCGAGATGCGGAAACGGCGCGTTCATGCCGCAAACTCCACCACGCGCTTTGCTTCCTGCGCGGCCAGATCATCCATCCGTCCCCAGGAAAATTCGCGCAGCAACCGGTCCAGCTTGCCCGCCATGCGGCCCAGATTGGTGTAATGGCGAACCCGCGAGCGCAACGGCGCATTGGCGACACGCGGCTGATCCGGATCGACTTCCCATGGGTGGAAGTAGAACACCGCCGGTCGGGCCTCACGCTGGTTCACCTGCCGGATTGCCCAGCGCGAAAAACCGTAGGGCAGCACCCGGAAAAAGCCGCCGCCACCCGCCGCCAGTCGGCGTCCGGCAAATTCGGCAGTGGTCACCGGGATTTCAATCAGCGCCGCATCGGGCAACGGACGAAAGGCAAAGCGCGGTGCAGCGCGCCAGCCATAGTGATCATGCACCACCGGCGCGACACTGGAACTATAGGCATAGCCCGCCTCGGCCAGCACCGCATGCGCCCAGGGGGTGCGCTGATCGATAGAAAAACTCGGCGCGCGATACCCGCTCACCCGGGTGCCGGATGCGTCTTCCAATGCCTTGCGGCTGCGCGTCAGATCATCGGCAAAGCGCTGCCGATCAAGCGTGAAGACGCGGGCATGATCCCAGCCGTGGCTGGCAATCTCATGCCCGGCGTCAGCAATGCGCCGGATCAGCGCGCCATGGCGCTCGGCCACCCAGCCAAGGGTAAAGAACGTGCCCTTTACCCCGGCGGCATCGAACATCGCCAGAATCTGGTCGCAGTTGCGCTCAACCCGTGAACCGAGGCTGTCCCAGCTTGCGCGATCAATCACGCCTTCGAAGGCACCAACCTGAAACCATTCCTCAACATCGACCGACAGGCCATTGATCAGCAAAGCAGATGTCACGACCCACCTCCCCGCTGCGATCAGGCAGCAGCGCGCTGGGCGTCGTCGGCTTCGATCCAGTCAATCAGCATGGTCAGCGTGTGGCGGATGGTGCGTTCCTGCTCCAGCACCTTGGCCTCCAGCGCGGCGAGCTTTTCCTCGATCGCGGCCAGTGCGGCATCGCGCCCGGCATCCGGAGCAACCAGATCGGTATGGGCCGCAGTGGGCAGATCCGCGACCACCGACTGCAATGCCTTGATCTGCGCATCGCGCTCAACCAGCAGGGACTGCATTTGCGCCAGCGCCTCCGCACCGGTTTCAGCGACCGGCGCAGCTGGAGCGGCAAAAGGCGCAGCCAAGGGGGCAGGCTGAGGATGTTCTTCCGCCTTGGAGGCTTCCTCTGTCACAGGCTCTACAGCCACCACCTCTTCCTCGGCGGCAACAGGCTGTGCCTGCAACTGTGCGCGAAGCTCGGCCAGTGGCGGCATTTCCGGCTCTGCGGCAGCGGCATAATCCGTCTGAGCGAAGCTGACCGGCTCGGCAAAGGCGGGCAGATCATTGCTGTGAACCGGGGCGGCAAATGCTGCCGGGGCAGGTTCCGCGACAGAAACCGGGACATCCACCACGGAGGCATCCACCACAGGGGCAGCTTCGGCCACGGCAACGGCTTGCGGTGCTTCGGACTGGCCCAGATCAAAGCGCATGGTGCCATCCTTGGCGAATTCATCCAGCACCTGATTGAGCATGGCCAGCGTGATAACCGGGCGCTGATCCACCGCGCCCAGCATCATCAGCCGGTTGCAGATCTGGTTGATCCGGCGCGGCACGCCGCCTGATGCCTGGTAGAGCCGGGCAAACAGCGCCGGTTCAAACTGAGGCTTGCCTTCCCAGCCCACGCATTTCAGGCGGTGCTCGACATAAGGCTGCACTTCGCCCGCATCCATTGCATCAAGATGATGCGCCGCAATCACGCGCTGGCGCAGCTGCTCAAGGCGCGGATGATCCTGAATCGTCTCGCGGAATTCCGGCTGGCCCAGCAGCAAGGTCTGCAACAGCGGATGCGCGCCCAGCTGGAAGTTGGACAGCATGCGCAGCTCTTCCAGTGCCTCAAAAGTGAGGTTCTGCGATTCATCGACCACCAGCAGGCAGCGCCGGCCAGCGCGGGCTTCATCATGCAGGAAGGCCTCAATCGCACCTAGCGCGCTGGCCTTGTCCTGCCCATCGACGATCATGCCAAAGGCCTGGGCAACGATATGCACCAGCTCATCGCCATCGAGCTTGCTGGTAACGATCTGCGCCGCAGTCAGCCGGGCGGGATCAACCGTAGCCATCAGATGCGCGACCAGTGTCGATTTACCGGCACCAACCTCACCCGTGATCACCACAAAGCCTTCGCCCTGCGCCAGACCATAGGAGAGATAGGACAGCGCCTTGCGGTGCGTCAGGCTCTCAAAATAGAACGCCGGATCAGGGGTAAGCTGGAAAGGCCTGCCGCTAAGCCCATAGAAATCATCGAACATGTCAGTCTTGCTCCGTCAGGCGTAGAAGGAATAGCGCACGCCAACCTGCGCCGATGCTGACCAGGTGTCGGGCAGACGCTCTGCTTCGGCACCATCGATGCCCAGCGCTGCGCTGGCCGAAAGGTGGCTGGTGATCGAGCGATAATAGGCCGCTGTTGCGCCGAACGAACGCACATCGCCAGCGGCGATATCTCCGCTTTGGAACCAATTCGCATAGGTACTCAGCGTATAGCCCGAATTGCGATCGACCTTGCCGCTGAGGTAGGCCGACAACCAGATGTTCTCTTCGGTCACGCCATTGGCCGCGGCCAGTACTGTACCCGGAGCGCCGATGAATTTGCGGCGATCATAGCCTGCGCCAAAGCCGGCCTGCATATCACCCAGCGTAACGCTGTAGGCACCGGCGACCCCGCGCGAACGGAACACCGATGAACGCACCGAACCAAGCGCTCCGGTCAGGCAGGTGCTCTGACCGCCGCTGATCTCACCCTGCCCGGCGACACAACCGCCGACATTGCCGTTCAGCGGATTGCGGAATGTCTGGAACTGTGCGGGCAGATTGGCCAGCGCGTTGTTCAGCATGCCGCCAAAGCCGCTGACGGTATCATATACGGCCAGATTCAGGCTGCTGCGTGCGCTGGGCGCGTAGGACAGGCTGCCGAAATAGCTCATCGAGCCATAGCGGCGACCAACATGCGCCTCCAGCGAGGTGCGGCGGCTGGGGCGATAGATCACCCCGGCATCCCAGATCAGTCCATCAGCCTTGTAGGCGATGGTGCGCGGCTTGCTCTTGTCGGTGACATAGCGACCGTCCGATCCGATCACCGGGTCACCCGTCACCGTGTCGCGCACTGCATCACGGCTGGACACTTCGACCTTTTCATAGCCGACGCCGCCCACCACCGAGAGGCTGTTGCCGAGCGGCACGGTCAGATCGCCACGCACATGGCGATCATCGACACGTTGATCGAGATTGGAGACATCTTCGCGGTTCCAGCCGCCGCCAACGCCAACCCCCACGGGCAGGCCATCACCGGCGCGTGTGCCGACGCGGACTGCGGCATTGTGCGAAATGCTGTCATTGAAGATGTCAGCGCGGGTCTGGCCAGGAGCCAGCGTCACCGAATTGGGCGATTCAACGCGGGTGTAACCGGCGCGATAATGCGCATCGACGCTGGCAATCCCAACCCGCGTGGAAAGCGAGGGACCGGCATAGACCGAGTAGACCTGGCTGATCGTGTCGCCGATCTGCGCGCCGCCGGACAGGGCGCTGCCGTCGCCCTGCACGCTGCTGCGCGTCGCGATACCGCCGGCTTCAATCTTCAGCGTCTGCGGTATCACCGCTGCCGAAAAACGGGCCAGACCGCTGACCGCATCGCCATCGGAAACCTTGCCGCCCCAGCCAAACCGGCGCTCGTAGCGCAGCGAGACCGAACCTTCATTGTTACGACCACGGAACGAGGCATCGACACCCGCAGCGACCGTTGAATAGGTCACCACGTCGCTTCCTGGCGAAAGCCGGGCCAGCGCAACCTGCCCGGCTTCGATATAGGGAGTCACCTGCACACGGCGTTCGCGGCGCTGCTGGCCACCAGACCCGTTGGCATTGCCGTTGCCATTGTCGGCGTCGCTGGCGGTATCATTGCTGTAACCGCCGGAATTGCCGTAACCGCCCGACGAGGAAGAGCCGCCAACATCACCATAGGGCAATGACTGGGCTTGAGCCGCTGCAGGCAGGCAGCAACCCGCCAGTACGGCAAGCATGACGGAACGCGAAGAGAGGTGCGACTTCATGGTCATCCTCCATATCCATAGTAAGAGCCGAACTTGCGGCCACTGGGGCTGAAATTGACTGCGTTGAGCAGCAGTTGAATGTTCGGGCAGGCAGAAAGCAGGGAAATTGCGTCTTCCAACGCGCCCTGGCCAGTCTTGTCGGCGCGGGCGACGACCACCGCCTGGCCGACATATTTGGCCAGTTCGGCGGCAGGCGAAGCAGCCAGCGCGGGCGGCGAATCAAAAATCACGAAGCGATTGGGCGCGCCCGCGGTCAGACGCTCGATCACTTCCCGCGTGCGGGCGCTGGCAAGATATTCGGTGTCGGTAGTGGTGGCATTGCCAGCCGGCAGCACCCACAGCCCCGGAATATCGGTGCCGATCACGCAATCCGCCACATCCAGCGAAGGATCAGCCAGCGCATCCATCAGCCCCGGCCCGCCCGGCAAACCAAGCGAGGACAGCACCGAAGGCTTGGCAATATCGGCATCAACCAGCAGCACTTCGCTGCCTTTTTCGGCAGCAATCGACAGCGCCAGATTGACCGAGGTATGGGTCTTGCCTTCGCCCGGATGCGGCGAACAGATCAGCACGCATTGCGCACCGGATCCCATGCCCTGCTGGCGCAGTTGCTGCGATTGCAGCAGCAGCTGGCGCTTGACGATGCGGAATTCCTCCAGCAGCGCCGTCACCGCGCCATCGGGCACGATAAAGCCACGCTCATGCAGATGGTTGCGATCAATCGGGTGGCGTTTACCCTTGAATTCCACCGGTCGCACCATTGGCGGCGCGGCCTGCTGCACCGCAGGCAGATTGGGCTGCAGCACCTCTGGTTCAACCACTTCGGGGCGTTCAGCGGCCGGTGCAGGCGCGGGTGCCGGACTTGCCGGAGCCGCAGCGACAGGGGCAACGGGCGCGGGTGCAGGCGCAGGTGTGGGCGCCGCTACGGGCGTTTCCACCACAGGCGTCACCTCTGCCTCTTCCACCACCTCATCAGCGCGGCGATAGCGACGGCGCTTGGCCACCGGCGGCACCAGATCCTGCGGGATCGGCGCAGGCGAAAGCCGCACGAGATCGTAATTGCGCACCACGCGTTCGATCAGCGAACCTTCGCCATCGGCGCTTTCCGGGCCAGGCGGGACGGGAATCTTGCTGTGCTTGCTCATTGCCCTGTCCTCACGCCACCATGCCGCGCTGGATGAATTCGGCGACCAGCAGCAGCATGAACAGCCCGCCCAGTCCGGCGCATCCGGCGTAGAAATATTTCAGATGTTTCGCGCGGATCGCGCGGCCCTGATCGGTTACAGTCCGGGTAATCGCACCCAGCACCGGCAGACCGATCGCCCGTTCCAGCTTGGCCGTGGTGGCGAAGGTAGAGCGCAGATGCCCCACCGCAAAAGCCACCGCCGCGCCCAGCAGAATGCCCAGGAACAACACACCAGCCAGCAGAACCGGACGGTTCGGGGCAACCGGTGCACGCGGGCTGGTCGGCGGATCGATTACATTGATCTTGAAGCCACTGCGTTCGGTTTCCACCACCGTACCCAGCTTCAGCTTTTCCCGGTCTTGCAGCAGCTTGTCGTACTGATCCTTGAGCACCGAATAATCGCGCAGCACGTTCTGATATTCGGAAGCCATATTAGGATCGGAAAACTGCTGCGCCGTCGCCTGCGCCAGATCGTTCTGCACGGCGGCACGGCGCGCGGTCAGCGCCTGAACATTGGCCTGGCGTTCGGCCTTGATCGATTGCAGCGAGCTATAGGCCGGATTGGGCATCCCGCCGCCGCCCACATCCGAGGCCGCCGCCGCACGCAATGCAGCAACCTGATTCTTGGCGGCGATCACATCGGGATGATTATCGGTCAGGCCGCGCGCGCGCATCGAGGCGAGCTCACCCTGCGCCTGCGCCAGCGCCGAACGCGCACCCCCAGTTGGACCAGCGCCGGGCAGCGATTGCGGCGTCCCGGCAAGCTGGCCGTTGATCGCGGCAAGCGCGCTTTGCGCAGCGGCCAGATCGGCATCGATCCCGCGCATTTCGGCACGCGCTGCCTCAACCCGCTGCATCGCCCCTACACCGCCAGCGGCCAGCGCGGGATTCTGCGATTCCAGCGCCAGCTTTTTCTGTTCGATCGCCTGAAGCTCTTTCTGACGATCATTGAGCTGCTGGTTCATGAAATCGAGCGACTGATTCATCTCGCCGCGGTTCCCGGCAAGGCTGGTTTCCTTGAAGCGGTCGATCAGCTTCTGCACCACTTCCTGCGCCAGACGGGCATTCTCCGCGTCGGAGTAATTGCCACTGTTAAGCCCGGCGGTGATTTCAAACAGATTGTCCTGCGGGCTGACCACCTTGATGCGTTTGCCCAGCCACAGCACTTCGGATTCCATATCCTTGGGCGAATTGATGCCTTCACCCAGGCGCGTGGCGCGGATAACTTTTTCCAGATTGACCGCGCTGGTCAGCGTTTGCTGAATGCGTTCAACGTCCTGTTTGCGGTCGCTGACTGCCAGCCCCATCTTGTCGGACAGCACGTCATCGGTCTGCACCAGCATGCGGGCACGCGATTCATAGCTGTTCGGCACCATCGCAACGGCGACCCAGCCGAGCAGACAAACCGCCCAGGCAACCCCCAGCGCCACCATCCGGCGGTGCCAGATGGAATGCAGCGCGGCGCGCAATTCATCGAAGATATTGGCGTTCATCTGTTATCCTGCCCCCAGCTCGCTCAAAACGTGCTTTCGGGGATGATGATCACGTCACCCGGCATCAGCATCACATTGGCCCGGCTATCGCCCTTGCGCAGCAGATCACCCAGCCGGAGCGCGAATTCACGCTGGCTGCCGGTTTCCTTGTCGAAACGGATCAGCTTGGCGCGGTTGCCGGCCGCGAATTCCGAAAGCCCGCCCACGGCGATCATCGCGTCAAGCAGGGTCATGTTGGCGCGATAAGGCAGCGAAGCCGGCTTACCGGTCGCACCGATGACGCGAACCTGCTGGCCAAAGGTGCCGGCAAACTTGTTGACGATCACCGAAACCAGCGGTTCCTGAATATATTGCGAAAGCTGGAGCTTGATATCCTGCGCCAGCATCGAAGGGGTTTTGCCCACTGCCGGCATATCGGTGATCAGCGGCGTGGTGATGCGGCCATCGGGGCGCACCTGCACGCTGGCTCCCAGTTCGGGGTTGCGCCAGACGAAGATGGTCAGCTCATCCAGCGGACCGATGATATATTCCTCACCCGGGCCATCCTGCGTCGCGACAAAGGATGCCGAGGGAAGCTGTGGACCGCCGCCGCTGGCACAGCCGGTCAAGACCAGGCTGGCTCCAACCAGAATGCTGACCGGTGCGCTGCTGGCAAGCAGGCGGGACAGACGGGTAATCGGCATCGGGCATATCCTTCAAATGCGCCGTGCCACCCCATGGGCATGCCCTTCCCACACGAAGGCCCGGCTATTCCGGAACATCTATCGGGAAAAAGGGTGAATAATGCGTTAGCCTTGCCCGGACATTCCGCAGCAAGCCTAACTTTCTGCGCGCCAGTCCCGTTCCGGGACAGAGGCTTATCAACTGGTTAAACCAGCAGTTCGCGCGCTGGCCCTTGCCCCAGAAAGGCCGCCGGACTGGCGCTGGCACCATAGGCCCCGGCGCAGAACACCGCGATCAGATCGCCGGGCTGCGAAACCGGAAAACCCGCCTTGTCGGCCAGCCGGTCAAGCGGCGTACACAGGCAGCCGACCACATTGGCTTCTTCCGCCACCGGTTGTGCAAAACGCGTTGCGTTGGCCACCGGATAGTTGCGGCGCACCACCGTGCCGAAATTGCCGGATGCGGCCAGCTGGTGATGCAACCCGCCATCAACCACCAGAAAAACCTCGTCATGACTGGATTTGCGATCAATAATCCGGGTCAGATAAACCCCTGATTCACCAACAAGATACCGCCCCAACTCAAGGCAAAAGGCGGTTTCCTTCAGCACATCCGGCAGCGCGGTCAACCGCTGCATCAGGGCATCGCCGATTGCATTGATATCCAGTGGCATATCGCCCGGAAAATAGGGAATGCCGAAGCCCCCGCCCAGATTGCAATGCGGCAGCGCGGCTCCGCTCTCCTCTGCCAGCCGTGCCGCCAGCTCCAGCGTCTGGCGCTGGGTTTCGATGATCGCAGCCGCATCCAATGCCTGGCTGCCGGCAAAGATATGAAAGCCGCGCCATTCCGCGCCGCTGGCAATGATCCGCCGCGCCAGTTCCGGCACGCGCTCGGCGTCCACACCGAACGGCTTGGCCCCGCCGCCCATCTTCATCCCCGATCCCTTGAGATCGAAATCGGGATTGACGCGAATGGCAAGGCGCGGCGTGTGGCCCAGCGCATCGCTGATCCGCAGCGCTCGCTCCGCTTCACCTTCCGATTCCAGATTGATCGTAACCCCGGCAGCGATTGCCGCCTCCAGTTCCGCATCGCGCTTGCCCGGCCCGGCGAAGCTGACCCGTGCAGGGTCCAGCCCGGCAGCCTGCGCCAGCCGCAATTCCCCACCCGATGCAATATCGAAACCATCAACCAGCTCCGCCATCAGGCGCAGCAGCGGATCGAAGGGATTGGCTTTCATCGCATAATGCAGCGCCAGCTGCGGCGGCATCGCCGCGCGCAGCGCGGCCAGCCGCTGGCGAATATGCTCCGCCGAATAGACAAACAACGGGGTCTGCCCGTCAGCTTCTGCAACCAGCGCGCTCACCTTGCGCCCGGCAATCGCCAGTTCACCGTCAATCACGGCAAATCCGGCGGGAATAGGCCCTAGCGGCTTCATGCGGCCAGCTCGGTATAAAGCCCGGCCCGATCAATCTTGCCATTGGGCGAAATCGGCATCGCCGCGCGCCAGTGGATCTGCCGGGGCTGCATGAAATTGGGCAATTGTTGCGCCAGCACGCGCGGCAATTGTTCTTCTGCCCCGATCATCCCCGGTGCAGCGCGGACAATCAGATGCACCGTCTGCCCCAGACGCTCATCGGGAACGCCCAGCGCCACTGCTTCTGCCACCAATCCGCTGGCCAATGCGGCGTCCTCGATCTCCTGCGGACTGATGCGATTGCCCGCGCTTTTGATCATCGCGTCGCGGCGACCGGCGAAATAGAGCAGCCCGTCAACATCGCGCCGGACCCGATCGCCCGACCACACTGCCATGCCGCCATAGCTGGAGCAGGCTGGTGCGGGCTTGAACCGTTCGGCGGTACGGACAGGGTCCTGCCAGTAACCCTGCGCCACCAACGGTCCGCAATGCACCAGTTCCCCTTCCGCACCATCGGCGGCAATTGCGCCGTCATCGCCCACCACCAGCACTTCGGCATGGGGAATGGCTTTACCCATGGATGTGGGCTTGCTGTCAATCAGCGCGGGATCGAGGAAGGTGGAGCGGAAGGCTTCGGTCAGCCCATACATTGCGAATAGCTGCGCCTGCGGGAACAGGCCTCGCAGCCGGCGGACCAGATCCGGGGTCAATGCCCCGCCGCTGTTGGTCAGGCGGCGCAGCTTTGCGGCAACATCTGCCGGCCAATCCTGCTCGGCGAGTTGCACCCATAGCGGCGGCACTGCAGCCAGCGTGGTTACCGGATGGCGCGCAATCGCTTTCACCACATCGCGCGGAGCCAGATAATCCAGCGGCACCGCGCTGCCCCCGGCATACCAGCTGGATAGCAGCTGGTTCTGCCCGTAATCGAACGACAGCGGCAGCACGGCCAGCGCGCAATCATCCGCTGCCAGGCCCAGATAGCTGGCAACGCTTTCTGCCCCCAGCCACATATTGGCGTGGCTGAGCATCACCCCCTTGGGGCGCCCGGTGGAGCCGCTGGTGTAAAGAATTGCCGCCAGCGAATCCGGATCGGCATCCGAAGCTGGCAACGGTGTGGCCGCGGCACAGGCTTGCAACGCCTCCCCCTCACCCACAATGCGGCAGGATTTGGGAACGTCATCCGCTTCAAGCGATTGCAGCCGTGCCGGTGTGCCCAGCAACAGCGCTGCGCCGCTATCGGCCAGAATATGCGCCACCTGCGCGCGTTTCAGCAGCGGATTGATCGGCACATGCACCAGCCCGGCGCGCGCCGCCGCCAATGGCAACAGGCAGGTCAGCTCACCCTTGGTGGCCCAGCTGGCGATGCGTTCGCCCGGCTGCGGCAGCTGCGCCCGCAGCCAGCCAGCCAGGCGAGAGACACGCATCCTTAAGTCCTTGTAGCTAAGAACGCCTTCGCGCAGCACCAGCGCAGGGGCTTCGTCCGCGCCGATCATCGCCAGATGATCGAGCGGCTTTGCTCCGGTTTCTGGGGCTGTGAACAGAGACAAATCGGGCTCCGGCAAGGGATTAAGGGCAGTTGATCGCCATCGCATATCACGACGGTGTTAACGAAGTGCAAGGCGATGCCGCACTGGGGGCATTGCTGCGCGAAGCCGCTGCCGCCCCATTTGATCGCGGCGAATGGTTTGCCGGGCTGGCCGAGCATTGCGGAATTGCCCCGCTGCTTGTTTCTGCTGCCGATGGCGACGCGCGGGCGCTGCTCCCGCTCAGCAAGGGCAAGCCGGGGCATTTGCATGCCCTGGCAAACTGGTACAGCTTTCGGTATCGGCCATTGCTTGGCGACGACGCTGACAAGCCGCGCCTGCTGACAGCACTGGCGCGGGATCTGCGCAAACATGCCTGGCGAGTGACACTGGCACCGCTGCCCGATGAGGACGGCTCAGCCAGCCTGCTGGAAGAGGCATTTGCCGCGGCGGGTTGGCGCGTGCAGCGCGAACCCTGTGACATCAATCACATTCTGCCGGTGAACGGGCGCAGCTATGCCGAATATCTTGCCGCCCGGCCCGGTGCCTTGCGCACCACGCTGAAACGCAAGGCAGGCAAGGTTTCGGTAGAGCTGCTGGCCCGCTTCGATCCGGCCATCTGGGCGGAGTATGAAGCGATCTATGCGCAAAGCTGGAAGCCGCAGGAAGGTTCTCCGGCTTTTCTGCGTGCCTTTGCCGAGCAGGAAGGCGCTGCCGGACGGCTACGCATGGCCATTGCCCGGCAGGATGGCCGCGCCATCGCCGCCCAGTTCTGGACGGTAGAAGGCAGCACCGCCTTCATTCACAAGCTGGCCCATACCGAAGATTCCAAGCCGCTTTCACCCGGCACCACCCTGTCTGCGGCACTGTTTGAACAGGTGATCGACCGTGATCGTGTTGCTCTGGTCGATTTCGGTACGGGCGACGATGGCTATAAGCGTGACTGGATGGAAACAGCACGGATGCGTTTCCGGGTCGATTGCCTGAACGCGGCTGCTCCCCAATCCTGGCCACATTTGATAAAGCGTGGATTGCGTCGCAATAAAACTGATATTATTTAGGAAATACAATGCCTTTCGATACAGACAAGCTGCTGCGCGCGATTCTGGCGGATGTGCTGGGGCTTAGCCCTGCGCAGGTTGACAGCTTCACCGCGGAAACCGGCCTGTTCGGCCATCTGCCCGAGCTTGATTCCATGGCGGTGGCCGGGCTGCTGACCGAGATGGAAGACCGCCTGGATATCATCATCGACGAATCCGAGCTCGATGGCGAACTGCTGGAAAGCTATGGTTCGCTGCTGGCATTTGCCAAGGCCAAACGCGGCGAAGCGTGAAACAGCTGGGTTACCCTTGCGCGCTGCCGGGAGGTGGTGAGGTGGAAGAGCTTGCGCTGGCTTTCGAGCAGGGGCGCAAGCATCGCATACTGATCATCCCGGCGCTGTTCGATGAAGGCAACAAGCTGCGCCGCTTTACCGTGGAGGTGATGCGGCGGCTGGACGGATCTGGGATCGATTGCTTCCTTCCCGATCTGCCCGGCTGCAACGAAAGTTTGCAAAGCCTCGCCCATATCGAACCCGATGACTGGGTTCTGGCGCTGGATGCTGCGGCACGTCATTTTGCGGCAACGCGCGTGCTGGCGATCCGGGGCGGCGGACTGGTGATCCCCAGCGGATTGGGCGGATGGCACTATGGTCCGGTCAAAGGAGCCAGCCTGCTGCGCACCATGCTGCGCGCCCGGGTGCTTGGCGCGCGCGAAGCCGGGCGCGAAGAAAGCGTTGACGATCTGCTGGCAGCCGGTTTGGTACAAGGGCTGGAACTCGCGGGATATCAGCTGTCGCCGGAAATGCTGCGCCAGTTGCATCGGATGGCACCGGAAACCCATCCGGGGATCCGGCAGATCGATCAATCCACCGTCGGCGGCACTCCGCTGTGGCTGCGCACTGAGCCATCCGATGATGCGATTCAGGCCGACGGGCTGGCAGCAACGGTGGCACTGGGGGCGCTGGCCTGATGCGGCGCCATTTCATCTTTCCCTGCGCAGGTAACGATCTGGCTGCCTCGCTAGATACGGCACCGGGCAGCACCGGCCTGCTGATCGTCAGCGGCGGGAACGAGCAACGCTGCGGCCCATGGGGCAGTCAGGCACGGATCGCGGCGCAGATCGCCGCTGCCGGCTTCCCGGTGTTGCGTTTTGATCGCCGTGGCTGCGGTGACAGCGAAGGCGAGAACCGGGGATTTCACGAAAGCGCCGATGATATCGCCGCCGCGCTCGCCGCGTTTCGCGAACACATGCCGCAGGTGGAGCGCATCATCGGTTTCGGCAATTGCGACGGGGCCAGCGCGCTGATGCTGACTGCGGGGGCAGGCTGCGCCGGGCTGGTGCTGGCCAATCCCTGGACCTTCGATGCGGAGGAACAACCGCAGGATGAGCAGACCGGGCAAGCCGATCTGCAACCAGCGATGCCGCCAGCCCTGCTGCGCGCCCATTATGCCCGGCGATTGACCGACCCGGCGGCGCTGATCCGGCTGTTTTCCGGCAAGGTCGGGTTTGGCCAGCTGTTTGCCAGCCTGCGCAAGGCAGCCGCGCCAGCGGCACCGCGCAGCTCACTGTTTGAAACGATCAGCGCCGGGTTGGCCGGTTTCAACGGGCCTGCGTTTCTGCTTGTCGCCGGGCGGGATCGCACCGGCCAGACATTTCTGACGCAATGGAACAAGGCCGATCCACGCCTGCGCCATTGTCCATCCGCAAGCCACAGCTTCGTTGAACCCGAAGCGCGCGAATGGCTGCTGGAGCAGATACTGGAAATGCTGCGCAATCTTGACTGAGGCGTTCAGGCGCCTGCGTGAAAATCACGCTCGGCCAGAAAACGCTCGGCATCCAGCGCCGCCATGCAGCCGGTACCCGCCGCCGTCACGGCCTGACGATAGGTGTGATCCATCACATCGCCGCAGGCAAACACGCCGGGAATGGCCGTTTTCGGCGTTCCGGCCTGCACCACCACATAACCGCTGCTGTCCAGTTCCACCTTACCCTTGAACAGTTCGGTGGCCGGGGCATGGCCGATGGCGACGAAAGCGCCCTGGGTCGGCTCAATCATCACTTCGCCCGTCACCGTATCTTTCAGCTCCACCCCGGTCAGCCCGGTTTCGTCGCCGACAAAGCGCTCAACACCCTTGTTCCACAGCACCTTGATATTGGGATGCGCCAGCAGCCGGTCCCGCAGGATCTTTTCCGCACGCAATGAATCGCGGCGGTGGATCAGCGTCACATCCTGCGAATGGTTGGTGAGATAGAGCGCCTCTTCCACGGCGGTATTGCCGCCACCGATAACCACCACCTTCTTGCCGCGATAGAAGAACCCGTCACAGGTGGCGCAGGCGGATACACCCTTGCCCGAAAGCTCCTGCTCGCCCGGAACGCCCAGCCATTTGGCCTGCGCCCCGGTGGCGATCACCAGCACATCGCCGACATATTCATCGCCGCTATCCCCCACTGCACGGAACGGCGATCCGGAAAGATCAACTTCGGTAATCGTATCCCACAGCATCCGCGTGCCGACATGTTCGGCCTGCGCCTGCATTTCCTGCATCAGCCACGGCCCCTGAATCACATCGCGAAAGCCGGGATAATTTTCGACATCGGTGGTGATGGTCAGCTGCCCGCCCGGCTGCAAGCCCTGCACCACGATCGGCTGCATCCCTGCCCGCGCGCCGTAAATCGCGGCAGAAAGCCCGGCCGGGCCGGAACCGATGATCAGCATTCGGGTGGTGTGGGTGGTCATGAAGGGAATCCCTGTTGATCGAGTGAATGGCATGTAGGAACAGCCAGCCGCCATCGCAAATCACTTCGCGCCGTTCCCCACAAGTTGACGGGCGCGGCGCTTCGTTGCAGATCGCAACGCATGACTGGCACTACTCACTTGCAAGGCCCCACCTCCAACAGCTTCATCTCGCAGCGTCTGAAGCTGCACTATGTCGACTGGGGCAATCCCGATGCCCCGCCACTGATCCTGCAACATGGCGGGCGCGATCATGCCCGCAGCTGGGATTGGGTGGCAGAGGAGCTGGCCAGGGACTGGCATGTGATCGCCCCGGACCTGCGCGGCCATGGCGACAGCGCCTGGGCGCCTGACGGCAATTATGAGATGAACGCTTTCGTCTATGATTTCGCGCAGCTGGTGCACACGCTGGGCCATGACGAGGTGACGATCGTCGCGCATTCGCTGGGCGGCAATATCGCGACACGGTTTGTCGGGCTCTATACTGAAAAGGTGCGGCGGCTGGTCAATATCGAAGGGCTTGGCCCCTCCCCCAAGGTGCGCGCCGAGCGCGAGGCGGAGGGCTACGCCAAGCGGTTCCGTGACTGGATCGACAAGCGCCGCGCCGCATCCGGCCGGGTGCCGCGCCGCTATCCCACCATCGAGGCGGCCTTTGCGCGGATGAAAGAGGAAAACAGCTTCCTAACCGACGAACAGGCTCGCCACCTCACCATCCACGGTGCCAGCCGCAACGAAGACGGCACCTGGAGCTGGAAATTCGATCCATATCTGAATGTCTGGCCGTTCGAGGATGTGCCGGATGATCGTACGAACGAGCTGTGGAGCGCGATAACCTGCCCGGTACTGCTGCTCTATGGTGCAAACAGCTGGGCCTCCAATCCCGAAAAGGACGGCCGCGCCCAAGTGTTCCGCGATCACCGCGTGGTCGAATTCGAGGATGCCGGCCATTGGCTGCATCACGATCAGTTCGATCGCTTCATGGCCGAGGTAAAGGCTTTTCTATAGCAAATTGGCCGGAACGAAATTCTGGCTCTGCCGGTTCTGCGAAATCCCAGGGGAACATCTGTGAAGCCAGCCATCGCCTGCATCCTGTCATCACTGCTGGCAACCAGCCCGGCCCTGGCTGATACCGGTGCCAGTAAAACTGCCATCGAAAGCAGTGAACCGCTGTTTCAACCCGACGAGGTGAAAAGCACCGGATCGGTCAGCATCGGCGGCACCCGGATTTCCTATCAGGCAGTGGCTGGTACTTTGGTTGTTCACGCCAGTGATTGGGATGACACGGCGGCAATCGACGCCCGAGCCGCCGGTGAAAAGCCCAAGCCCAAACCCGAAGCGGCCATGTTCTACACCGCCTATTTCAAGGAAGGTGCCCCGGCCGCCAACCGCCCGATCACCTTCCTGTTCAACGGCGGCCCGGGATCATCAACCGTGTGGCTGCATATGGGTGCCTTCGGGCCAGTGCGCGTTGTTACCCGCGATCCCGGCCACACAGCCGCGCCCTATGCGCTGGTCAGCAACGATGCGAGCCTGCTGGATGCCAGCGATCTGGTGTTCATCGATGCGCCGGGCACCGGATTCAGCCGCATCGCCGGTCCTGACAAGGACAAGGCATTTTATGGCGTCGATCAGGATATTCACGCATTCACTGGCTTCATCACCAGCTTTCTGTCGAAATACAATCGCTGGAACTCGCCCAAATATCTGTTCGGGGAAAGTTACGGCACGATGCGGGCTGCGGGGCTTTCGCTGGCGCTGCAACGCAAGTCGGTCGATCTGAACGGTGTTATCCTGCTTTCCGATATTCTCAGCTGGGATCTGGTGCCTGACGATCCGCAGATGAATCCATCCGTCGATCTGCCCTATGTCGTTTCGCTGCCGACCTACGCCGCGACCGCCTGGTATCATAACCGCATCGCCAACCGGCCATTAGACCTGCGCGCCTTTCTGGCCGAGGTGGAAGACTTTGCCACCGGGGAATATGCGCAGGCGCTGATGAAGGGGCGCACTCTGCCCGATGCGGAGCGCCAGCGCATCGCCGCGAAACTTTCTGCCTACACCGGTTTGCCACAGCCCTATCTGCTCAAGACCGATCTGCGGATCGAATATGGTGCGTTCCAGAAGGAACTTCTGGCCGAACAAGACGTTACCACCGGCACGCTCGATACGCGCTTTACCGGGGCAACGATTGATCCGCTGGGCAAGGTTGCCGATTACGATCCGCAAAGCGCCGCAATCGAGGCGGCCTATGTCGGCGCATTCAACCACTATGCGCGGACAACCCTGCGCTATGGCGCAGATAAGGAATTCAAATCCGGCATCGATATCTATGGCAGTTGGGACTATCGCCATCAGCCGCCGGGTGCCAGCAAGCCATTGATTGCACTACCCAATGTATTGCCTGATCTTGCCATAGCCATGAAACAGAATCCATCCATGAAGCTGATGGTCAATGGCGGCTATTTCGATGTTTCAACGCCCTATTTCGCGGGCATGTATGAACTGCGCCATCTGCCGGTCCCAGCCGATCTGCGGCAGAACATCGAGTATCGCTATTACCAATCCGGCCACATGGTCTACGCGCACTTGCCCTCGCTGTATGAGTTGCACAGCAATGTGGCGGATTTCATCCGGCGATCCAGCGGCGGTAACTCGCGCTAGCGGTGCTTTTGCCGCCAGTCTCGCGGCGTCATGCCATATTGGCCGCGAAACCAGGTGCTGAATGCGGATGGGCTGGAAAAGCCCAGCAAATCAGCCACCTCGGCAAGTGATCGGGCTCCGGCCCCAAGATGGCGCTCGGCCACATCACGCCGCGCTTCGTCCTGCAAGGCCAGAAACCGCGTGCCTTCATCCGCCAGTGCCCGCGTCAAGGTGCGGCGCGACAGGCCAAGCTGCGTGGCGACGTAGCCGGCTGTGCAGCGTCCGCTGGACAGCAACAGCGAAAGCACCCGCCTTACCTTGTCAGCCGTGGTTTGTGCTTGCCCCGGATCGGCAATGCGCAGCAATTGCCCGGCATAGGATCGCAGCCCGGCCTCTGCCATGGGATTGGGCCGTTCCAACAGATCGGCCCGCACCACGATACCATCAAATTCGGCATTGAAGCGCAGTCTTGTCCCCAGCACCTGACGGAACCGAACAGCATCGGCAGGCCGCGGGCGCGACAGGCAGATTTCCTCCGCCTGCCAGCTGCTGCCCGCCAGCTGTTTGAGGATGCGATGCTGCATGGCGATGGCAATATCGCGCGCTTGAGTCTTTGCGCCCGGCCCCAGAATTTCAGAGCGCAGCACAACGATATCGCCAAATCGCTGGCGGGTGACGACCAGCGCATCATTGTGCAGCGGCAGATAGGCCTCGATTGCCGCCAGTGCCGCGCCGATGGTTGGCTCGTCACGCGCAATCAGGCTGATCGGGCCAAGGTTGGCAAAGCCGCGCAGCTCCGAAAGACGCAGCCCGAAATCATCGATTTCGCAGGCGCGCGCGGCCAGCTCAAAAGCCTGATTGACTGCTTCGACCGGCACGCGGCGATCGGGATCGTTTTCCAGCCCCGGCTCCAGCCCTGCCTCACGCAGCAAACGCGCCGCATCGACGCGATAGCTGCGGCACAGCGCCGCCAGGCCGGTCAATGCGGCGGCGCGCACGGTCAGGCGAGAGGCTTGGCTCATATTGAAAAGTTTATGGCGCAAATAATAAAGAAATCAAGCGTGGCGGGCGCTATTCCCAGATCAACAAGCAAAGGGGAGAAGGATGAGCCAGACGCCGATCAGCGATGCCGCCCGCGCCAGCGGCGGTTGGAACAAGGCCTGGGATCAGGCCGCCGCGCTGGATGCCGAGTGGATGGAAAAATTCCTCGACATGGGTACGCTGCCGATGCGCAAGGGCGTGCTCGATCCCAAGACCTATGAACTGATCGCCATCGCGGTCGATGCGTCCTGCACCCATATGTACGCGCCCGGTGTGCGCCGCCACATTGCCAAGGCACTCGATCTGGGGGTGACCCCGGATGAGATCATGGCGGTGCTGGAATGCGTGGCGGTGCTGGGCATTCATTCGGTGGCGCTGGGCACCCCGATGCTTGTTGAAGAAATGACCGCGCGGGGCATTGCCCTGCCCAATGCGAAGGAAGCCTGACATGCATTTCCTTGATGACAGCCTGCTCCCCGAAAATCAGCAAAAGCTGGTGATTCAGGTCGCCCCCTATGGCCCACAGTGGCTGCCGGGCGATTTCCCCGAGGATATCCCCGTTTCCATGGCCGATCAGGTGCAAAAGGCGGTGGATTGCTACAACGCCGGTGCCACCGTGCTGCATCTGCATTGCCGCGAGGCCGATGGTCAGGGCTCAAAGCGATTGTCGATGTTCAACGAAATGATCGATCGCATCCGCACTGCCTGCCCGGAAATGCTGATTCAGGTTGGCGGTTCAATCAGCTTCGCACCTGAAGGCGAAGGGGCAGAGGCCAAATGGCTGTCTGACGACACCCGCCACATGCTGGCCGATCTGACGCCGAAACCCGATCAGGTTACCATCGCCATCAACACCAGCCAGATGAACATCACGGAATTGATGATGGACGGCGATGTTGACGGAACCATCCTGGCAAAGCCCGAATACTATGCCGCCTATCGCGACATGTTCTTTGAATCCGGGCCGACCTTTGTCACCGAACACCTCAAGCGGCTCAGTGATGCGCGGATCCAGCCGCATTTCATGCTGGGCAATATCACTCAGCTGGAAACGGTGGAACGGCTGATCCGGCGCGGCGATTATTGCGGGCCGCTGGTGCTGAACTATGTCGCCATCGGCGGCGGCGCTTCGGGCACACATCCGGCTGATCTGATCGAATTCACCCGCCGGGTTCCCGATGGCGCGGTGCTGACCATCGAATCGATCATGCGCAACGTCATCCCGTTCAACACCATCGCCATTGCCCTGGGCCTGCACGTTCGCGTCGGGATCGAGGACAACATCTGGCGGCGCAAGGGTGAGCGCATGACTTCGGTCCAGCAGATCGAGCAGATGGTGCGGATCGCCGACGAGATCGGCCGCGATGTCGCCAGCGGTCAGGAAGCCAAGGAAATCTATCAGATCGGCACATGGTACCAATCGACCGATGAAACCCTGCGCAAGCTGGGCATGGCGCCAAACCGTTCGGCAGGCCAGCGCGGCATCCCGATGTGGGCCTACGCGTGAGCGGAGTGGAATCGCGCGTCTGCGTCGTAACCGGCGCAGCACGCGGATTGGGGCCGTCCGCCGCAGCATTGGCTGCAGGCGCGCCGCTTGCCATTTGCGATGTGGCTTCTCCAGGCGAACTTGTAGGCCTTCAGACGTTGCCGCGCGCAGGGTGCCGAGGTTTTTGCCGATCTTTGCGATGTCAGCGACAGCGCAGCTGTCGATGCCTTCTTTGCGAGGGTGGAGCAAACACTTGGCCCCGTCGAAGTGCTGATAAACAATGCGGCGCTGGTGCCGGGCGAAGCGGATGACGAGGCGCGGCGCAGCAAGCACTATGCCTATATCACCACCCCCGTTCCGCGCGGCACGCTGGGCTTCACCAGCGCGATAAGCGATGCCGAATGGCTGCGATACTGGGGCGTCAACGTGCATGGCGTGTTCTTCTGCACCCGCGCAGCGCTGCGCCAGATGGAACCGCGCGGCTATGGACGGATCGTCAACATCGCATCGATCGCCGGACTGTCTGCCTACAGTGCGCACAGTCCGCATTATTCCGCCACCAAGGGGGCAGTCATCGCCTTCACGCGGGCGGTGGCGGCGGAAGTGGCGGGCGCCAACATCTTCATCAACGCGATCGCGCCGGGCGGCGTGGCGACGCCGATGTTCGATGATTATCTCGCCCGGCTTGACGAAGACGCGCGAAACCGCATGTTCCAGTTTGTGCCTGCCGGGCGGCTGGGCACGATGGACGAATACGCTGGACTGGCGGCCTATCTGGCGGGAGACAAGCACTATCTCGCCGGGCAGATCATCAGCCCCAACGGGGGAATGTTCTGAATGGCGCATGCTGTTGTGGTTTCCGATCAGCCGGGACCGGACAGGGCCACGCCCTATGGCTGGGCGATATTTGCGCTCAGCTTTGGCTTGCTGATGTCAGACCACATGGCGCGGCAGGTGCTCAATGCGGTGAGCCCGGTGATCAAGGCAGAATGGCAGCTGTCCAATCTGGAACTGGCATCGCTATCCAGCATTGTCGCCGCGGCGGTGGGCGTGCTGACGCTGCCCTTGTCGCTCGCGGCAGACCGGTTCGGGCGGGTGCGCAGCCTGGTTGCCATGGCAACGCTGTGGAGCCTCGCCACACTGGCCGGGGCGCTGGCGCAAAGCTATCCGCAAATGCTCGCCGCCCGCTTTCTGGTCGGCGTGGGCGAGGCGGCCTATGGCAGCGTCGGCATCGCCGTGGTGCTTGCGGTGTTTCCGGTCAGCCTGCGCTCGACGCTGTCCGCATCATTTCTGGCTGGCTCGGTGGTCGGGCAGATGGTCGGCGTTGCAGTAGGCGGACAGATCGCGGCCAGCTATGGCTGGCGTCATGCCTTCAATGCCATCGGCCTGATCGGCCTGGTGCTGGCACTGGCATACTGGCTGGTGGTGCGCGAAGATCGGATTGGCAGCCAGCCGCCGCGTGAAAAGCTGGTCTGGCGCAGGCTGGGCCAACAGCTGTTTGGCAAGCGTGTTCTGCTCTGCGCCTATTTTTCCAGCGGCATCCAGCTGTTCTGCACCGGCACTTTGGCGGTGTTCATGCCGCTGCTGCTAACCCGCCATTATGGCATGACACTGGCACAGGCCGGAAAAACCAACGCATTGTTCCTGCTGATCTGCGCGGTTGGCATGGTGGCCTGCGGGATGCTCAGTGACCGCATGGCGCGCAACAATCCTGCCATCAAGCCGCGCATCGCGATGATCTATTCACTGGTTACAGCAGCATTGTTTGCCGGAGCCTTCATGCTGTCGCCCGGCGCGGTGCAACTGGCGCTGCTGGCGGGAGCGATGCTGCCGGTGGCAGGCGTTGCCGGCGTGGCCGGAGCCATGGCCGCGAACATGACCCCGCCTTCGGTTCACAGCACCGCGATGGCGGTGCTGGCGCTGGCCAACAATCTGCTGGGCCTGGCGCTGGGGCCGCTGGTGATTGGCTGGCTGTCCGACCGGATCGGGCTGCTTGATGCGCTGCTGCTGATGCCACTGCCTTGCCTGCTTTGCGCCGGATCGATGATGCTGGCGCGTGCAGATTATGCGCATGAAATGGCCGCTATGCAGGTTCACCCCACCTAGGGTTTGGCCTGCTTAGCCGCTACTGATTTGCCAGCAGCTTGATCAGATCGAACAAATAATCGCGGCCAGTATAGAGCGCGCGTACTTCGATCTTTTCATTCAGGCCATGGGTGCCATTGCCATCGGGATTGCCCCAGAGCCCGGGCACGCCATAGGTTGGAATGCCAACCGCATTGAGGAAGATCGCATCGGTTGCGCCGATCGTCATTGCGGGCAACACCGGCACACCGGGAAAATAGCGCGCGCCCAGCCGCGTCGCCGGGCCAATGATGCGGGGATCGAGCGGTGGCGATTTTCCGGCAGGCCAGACCGGCGGCACAGTGGTAACTGTCACACCGGTACCCGTTAGCGCCTTGGCCAGATCGGCACGAACCTCTTCCGGGTCGTGACCGGGGAAAATGCGGCAATTGACGTTCGCGCCGGCCCGCTGCGCCAGCGCATTGTTGGCATGACCGCCATCCAGCAGCGTGGCCACGCAGGTCGTGCGCAGCATCGCATGAAAGATCCTGTCCTTGTTCAGCACCGCTTCGGCAGCGTGATCATGAGGATTGGCTGCAATTGCCAGCATCGCCGCGCCTTGATCGCCACCCGTCGCCTTGCCCGCCATCTGGAAAAAGGCGCGCGTGGTTTCGTTGATCTCCACCGGGAATTCCAGTTCCTGCAAGCGGATCAGGCCGTGTGCCAGCTTGTAGATGGCATTGTCCGGCCCTGGCATGGAGCTGTGACCACCTGGACTGGTTACCTCCAGGCGATAGTTCTGGACTGCCTTTTCCCCGACCTGCACCGTCTGCGCGATCAGCTTCCCCCCTTCAGCCAACCCCTTGCCGTCGGTGCGCCCGCCGCCACCTTCGTTCAGCGCGAATTCGGCGTCGATCAGATCACGGCGATTGGCAGCCAGCCATTCCGCGCCGTTGAATGCCCAGGTGGTTTCCTCACCGCAGGTCAGCGCCAGCTTGATCCCGCGCCGGGGGTGATATCCGGCGCGGGCAAAACGGACCATGGTATCAACCCAGATCGCCGCCTGCGCCTTGTCATCATAAGAACCGCGCGCATAGAAATAGCCGTTCTCTTCGATCAGGGTGAAGGGATCGCGCGTCCAATCCTCACGCTTTGCTTCCACCACATCGATATGTGCCAGCAGCAGTATCGGCTTAAGCTTCGCATCGCTCCCCGACCACGCCGCAACCAGCCCGCCTTCCTTGGGATGATCAGGAACAGCAAACGGTGTGATCGCCCCATCCGGAACCCCGGCATCACGCAATCGGGCCGCCATTCGCGATGCCGCCAGCGTGCAATCGCCTGCGGACAGCGTGGTGTTGGTTTCCACCAGTTCCTTGTAGGTTTCCCGGAATGCCTGCTGATCAGGCCGCAGCGCGGGCGCAGCCCAGGCGGATTGCACCGTCATCAGCGCGGTCAGGCTCAAACCAAACAGCAGGCGCATGGCCATTCCCTTCACTCAGTTGACGTTTGCGGCGATGGGCTCGCCCGATGCGCGCCGTACCTCGAAGCTGTCGCGCAGTTCGCGCTTCAGGATCTTGCCAATGGCGCTGCGCGGCAGTTCATCGATCAGGATGATGTCAGACAGACGCTGCACCTTGCCCAACCGGGCATTGGCCCATTCCAGCAGTTCGTCCGGCCGCGGTGCCTCGCCACTGGCGACGACAATACCGACCGGCGTTTCGCCCCAGCGTTCAGACTCAACGCCGATCACCGCGCTTTCCGCGACTTGAGGGTGCTGATTGAGCACCTCCTCGATATCGGCGGGATAGATATTGAAACCGCCACTGATGATCATATCCTTGGCCCGGCCCAGCAAGGTCAGGAAACCATCCTGATCGAAGCGGCCAATATCGCCGTGGCGGATGTAGCGATTGCCATCGGCATCGTGCCATTCCGCCTCGCGCGTTGCCTCTGGCCGGCCGTGATAGCCATTCATCATTGCGGCGGATCGTCCAACCACCTCACCGATTTCGCCATTGGGCACGACGCGGCCCTGATCGTCGATCAGCAGGATTTCCGATCCCGGCGCGGGTCGTCCGACGGTATGCAGCTTGTCCGGGTGCTGGGTGGCGTTGAGCCGACAGGTTCCTCCGCCCTCGGTCATCCCGTAGAACTCGATCAATGCCCCCGGCCAGCGCCGAACAACATCGCCCTTCAGTTCCGCCGCGAAGGGAGCACTGGTGCAGAATTTGCAGAGGAACGAGGATAGGTCATAACGGTCGAAATCCGGCATTGCCATGATCCGCTGATATTGCACCGGCACCAGCATGGTGTGTGTGGCCCGGTGCTGCTGCGCGAGATCGAGATAGGCGCGGGCATCGAATTTCTTCATCAGCACCACAGTGCCGCCCCAGGCCAGCGTCGGCAGAAAGCTGACCAATGTGGTGTTCGAATAAAGCGGCGTGGCGATCAGGGTAACCGCGGTGCCATATCCCACTTCACCCAGCCGGGTGAAATGCTGCCAGCGCATCGCGTGGCTTTGCACAATCCCCTTTGGCATACCGGTGGTGCCGGATGAGTAGATCATGTTGAACGGATCGCCGGGTTCCACTGCTGGTTGATGCGGTGTGACATCGCCCTGCGGCAGCCATGCATCCAGCTGCTCCAGCGCAATCACCGGCACTCCGCCGCCCAACGCGTCTGCCATCGATGCGCTGTCAGCAAAGGTGAGCGGAGCAGCGCAATCGCGGATCATTGCCGCTATCTGTTCCGGTGTTCCGGATGGTGCAATCGGCGCGGGAACGCAGCCTGCACGCAAGGCCCCCAGAAACACCAGGGCATTGCTTAGCCAGGAAATGGCGACAATCGCCACCGCCTGCCCCGGCTTTACCCCGTCGCGGTGCAAGCCGCTGGCCACGCGATTCAACGCTGCGTCCAGCTGAGCATAGGTCAGCCTTGTATCGTCCTGAATCAAGGCCAGCCGCTCACCCTGCTGGCGCGCATGGGTGGCAATCAGATCGGACAGCGTGCCAAAATCCGCATTCAGCAGCTCGGTTACATCAGGCATCGGTTCCATCCCGTTTTTGCCGCGCGACGGCGGCATGATCATTCGCAGGTAAAGCTGTCGGCGCGGGCCGGATCGCCCTTGCCATTCCAGCGCGCACGCTTGGGATAGCGGCACAACGGCCGCTCGGCCTTGACCGCGCCGGTCGGCAGATCCAGCAAGGCTGCCAGCGGCGATCCTTCGTGCCACTGGCCCATGATCCGGTCTGGCACCTTGCCGCGATCACGCCAGCTATCCAGCGCCTCAAGCATCTGGAAATTGTCTGGCCCAGCCCCGCCCGCACAGTGTGAAAGGCCGGGAACCATGAACAGCGCCAGCGTTTCATCCGCCCGGGCACGGCCCATGCTTGCGACAATACGGTCCCTGATCTGCACGGAAAACCAGGGGTTGATCCCCGCATCGGCCCAGCCGTGGAACATGATCATGCGTCCGCCGTGCTGCCGAAACGCTTCAAGATCGGCCGGATCGGCATTCATCTCGGCAAAGCCGCGCCGCATCATTGGCAGATCGCGCATCAGCGCAAAGGATTCGATCTTCCACGCCGGGTCATGCAGCAACATTCCTCCAATCGCACCACGCGCGAAAAAGGCATGGCGTGAATTGGGCATGGTGATCCAGTGATACCAGCCGCCGGGGATAGCCTCTCCTCCAGCGGGCATTCCCGGCAGAATCTGCCGCCCTGCCCGGTCGCGTGGTCCGGCGTAGGCATGGCGGAAAAACGTCACCTTTGCCGGGCTGAGGCAGCCAGCGCTTTGCCCGGGCTTGCAGGCGAGAACGCCGGGATCGAAACGGCAGCTGGCCGGATCGCTGATCAAGCCGTCCTTCAGCCCGTCCGATGCATCGCACCGGGCGATAGCGGCAGCGCCAACAAGCTGCATATCTGCCGCATCCGGCCGCGCACCGGGCGCCAGCAGTTGCTGCTGCATCCACGCGCCTGATGCCAACAAATCGCTATAGCGTGCCGCCGGGGCTCCTGCGACGATCCCGTCATAATCGAGCGGGAAACGCTTTGCGGCCATCATCGCCTGCCGCCCGCCGCTGGAACAACCCTCGTAATATTTCAACCGCGCGGGCTGGCCATAGAACGCATTTACCAAGGCCCGCGCTGCCAATGACGTCATGCGATCGGCTCGCCATTCGTAATCGGTGACCGCTTCCTTGCGCAGCAGCCAGCCCATATCCGTCTCGCGGTGGCCCATATCATTGCCTGCGGCGGCAAAACCGCGAAGCACGGCATGGCGCATGGTCACCATCGGATCGGTGAGCGATCCGCCAAAGCCGCCATTGCCCGCTTCCACCAGCTTGCCGTTCCAGCGCATTCCCAGCGGCAGCCACACTTCGGCGCGGGTGTCCGATCCTTCCGCTGCGGAAAGGCGCAATTCGATGCGGCACAGCGGCCCCGGAAAGGGCAACCGCTCCAATCCGGGAAACATCCCCAGCCCGCTGTCAAAAGTTTCACCATCGCGAGTCACCGCAGCGGACAGCACCTTGCCCTGCGGCACCGGCAATTGTGCGAGGTCGACGCAGCGCTGCGCAGCATCGGCATCCACCGCAGCGCCATCATTGGCCCCTGCCAGCGAAGTTACCGCCAGGGCGAAGGCTGCCCCCGTCGCGGCCAGAGTCGCACGCCAGGCGGTGATCATGGGACGCATTGCCATGGCTATTTCACCACGGGCGCGGCAGGGCGCTTGCCGGAATGCACCCAGCCCTGCAGCGATTTCAACATCGCGCTGACCTGCGGCTTGCTGAAACCGCAATGAACATAGCCATCCATCCCGCCCAGCGGCAGCGGTTCGCGCGTGTCGGGCGCAACGTTCTGCAGCAGGCGTGATGCCGCGCCAGAGCGGCGCGCAATCGCACCCAGCGCCTCAGCCTGCGAATAGGGCACCAGTGGATCCAGCCTGCTGTGCAGCGTGATCAGCGGGTCGCGGAACGTGCCGCGCACCTGATGCCAGCGCCGCGCCTCTGCCACGGCGGCGGGATCGGCCGAGAAGCGCTGGATCTTGCGATTGAGTTCAGCCACTTCTGCAGCAGACATTCCGGCGGCGCGATAGACCTTGCCCCGATTGCCATAGATCTGCCCGCCAAGGCTTGCGCGCAAATCGTCCGCGCCCAAGCCAATCACGGTCAGCGGATAGGCAAAGGATGCAGGATCAGCGGGAAATCCTCCAATTTCAGCGAGATACCGAACAATCTTCGCTTCTTTTCCAGAAGGATTCGCCGCCGCAGCTTTGAGCAGCGCCAGCGCCGGGGTGACCAATATGGCTGATTGCTGCAGGGCAAACTGATCCGCTGTTCCGGGAAACGACGCCGGCTTGTCCATTGGCAAGGCGGATACCGTGACATCCTGGTTGCCCGGCAGCGCATATGGCGTGCCGGCGGTCAGAACATTGTAGGCCGCCCGCATATCGAACAGATGCCCCATCTGGCTTTCCCAGCCATCGGTCGCGCCGCAACCGGCAAAGCCCCCGGCAAATGCACCTGGATGCTGCTCCAGCAATGTCATCACGATGTTGCCGCCCATCGAATAACCGCTGGCATAGATCCGTGCGGCATGCAGTCCGGCCAGAAAATCGCGCAGCATCATGGTGTTGTTTGCAGCACTCTTCACCGCCATGCCGCTTTTGTCATAGGCGATATGCCCGGCCGCGAAATGTTCGTCATAAGCAACCTGCAGTACCGTTGGTGCAGCGGCGCTGGTCGGATCAGCCGCTACAGCCACCGACATGCCGGGCAAGGTATAGCCATGGGCATAGACCACCGCCTCGCCGTTCCAATCGGGCGGGAAGGCCACTGCGAACTGCCTTCCCGCCAGTTTCCCGCCCAGCAGAGTACCCCCGTTCGCAGTGCTGCTGGTGGTAACATCGCTCGCTCCCAGACGCTGTGCGGAAGCGGCCAGATCAGCGGGCAATGGATTGGCGACAAGCGGGGCGGAGAGGCCGGTCAGCGCGGCAAGGCCAAGCAACCAGCCAGACCGGGCAGCCCGGCGATTAAATGATGCGCGCAATGTATTCTCTCCCAGCAGCGATACGGTCAGGCCACAGCGGCCAAAAACCGGTCAAAGGCTATGTTTCTGCCACAAATCACGACGGCCACGGTTTTTCCGGCCAGACGTTCGGCGCAGGCTTCCAATCCGGCCAGTGCCAGGCCCGCTGCGCCCTCGACGATCCAGTGCTCATCCTCTGCCAGCATCCGCATCGCCGCCGTTATCCGCGCTTCCGAAACTTCCACCATGCTGGGTTTCAGCGCCATGCCCAGCCCGATAGTGATGGATTCGGGCTCAACTTCACCAGCAGTGGCATCAGATATGGTAGGCAATTCCACCACCGGCACTGCCCGCCCCGCCTCTATCGAACGCAGCAGGCTGGTGGCATTGGCTGGCCATGCCCCGATCAGTTCGGTTTGCGGATTGAAATGTGCCAGCACCGCCCCAACGCCAGACATCAGCCCGCCGCCACCAACTGACAGCACCACCGCATCCAGTTCCGGTGCCTGACGCAGCATCTCGATCGCCATGCCGCCCTGCCCGGCGATGACATGGGGATCATTATAGGGCGAGACATAGCTCGCGCCGCTCTGCTTCGCGGCGGCGCGGGCCGCGCGTTCGGCAACCAGACAATCACCATCATGCATCACCAGCCGCGCGCCTTGCGCGCGAATGGCCTCAAGTTTGGCGGGCGAGGCTCCTGCCGGCGTATGAACTTCCACCGGAATGCCATGCCGCCGCGCCGCCACCGCCAGACCGAGCCCGTGATTGCCGGAAGAAGCGGCAACTACCCCGGCCTGGCGTTCCACGTCAGACAGCAATGCAACACGGTTATAGGCACCGCGAAACTTGAACGAGCCGGTGGGCATCAGATGTTCGCATTTCAGCAGCACATTGCAGCCGAACCGTTTTGACAGCCAATGGCTGGGAAACATCGGGCTGGGCGCGACAATCTTGCGCAGCCGCGCAGCGGCGTCCTGCGAAGCCAGGGCAAGCTTCGGGATCAGTTGCGCTGCCGCGGCGTGATCGTCATACATCGTCTTGGCCCCTTGCCACCTAATCACTCCCATTGCCGGGCCGTGATTCGTATGCTATTTCCAAAATAGAACTATTGTCAATTCGCGTTCGAACTGGGAGACCCCATGCGAGACCTGCCCGACTCTGAACCCTGGACCCCGGCGCTGGAACCCAGCTTTGCCGTGGCCGATGGCATTGCCGCGCTGTTTGCGCCTTATGTCGAGGTGGTGATCCATGATCTGGCAACAGAATCGATCGCCTATATCGCCAATCCGCAATCGCGCCGGGTGCCTGGCGATCCATCGCAGCTGGATGATGTGCATTTCGCGCCCGGCCAGCGCGTGATTGGCCCCTATGAGAAAACCAATTGGGACGGGCGGCGCATGAAATGCGTCTCCATCGTTCTGCGTGACGGCGAAAATGCGGTTGGCCTGCTGTGCATCAACACCGATGTTTCCGCCTTTGACCAGATCCGCAGGGCGCTGGATGGTTTTCTGGGCGCACCGCCGCAGGACGAGAATGTCCGAGCGTTGTTCGTGCATGACTGGCACGAGCGGATCAATCGCTTCATCACCGATTGGTGCGCCGATCATAACATGCCGATTTCGGCAATTGATCGCACTGCCCGGCGCGAATTGATCGGTGCCCTGCAGGGCATCGGCGCCTTCGAAGCACGGCGGGCACCGGCCTATGTTGCGCGCATTCTCGGGGTCAGCCGCGCCACCGTTTACAATGAGCTTTCCGCTCTTCGGCAAGACAGCACCCAGGCGTGAAGTGGTTCGATAAAGCCGCAATTCTGGCGGCCATCGATGACCAGCAGGCGCTGGCAGCGATAGAACAGGCCTTTCGCAATCATTCGCGCGGGAATGTGCAATCGATCGCGGTCGGGCATTTGCGGTTTGATCGTCCCCCCGGCGATTTCCACGTCAAGGGCGCGCATATTGATGGCCGGCCGCTGTTCACCATCAAGATGGCCAGCAACTTCTTTGATAATCCGGCAATCGGCCTTCCATCCAGCAACGGCATGATGCTGGTGTTCGATGCCAACACCGGCAATCCGCTGGGCGCGCTGCTGGATGAAGGGGCGCTTACCGATTTACGCACTGCCGCCGCCGGGGCAATCGCCGCGCGGCTGATCGCACCAACGGCTCCGCAGGTACTGGGCGTGGTTGGCGCAGGCACCCAGGCGCGACTGCAAGCACGCTGGATTGCGCAAGTGCTGGGGATCAACGATATCCGCATCTGGGCGCGCAATTCTGATCGCGGGGCCGAACTGGCGCGGGAACTGGCCGCAGATGGCTTCGACGCCAGCTTTGTCGACGATCTGGCCAAGCTGTGCCAGCATTCCGATATCATCGCTACCACCACCCCATCGCGCTGATCGAACCGCGCCACCTGCGTCCGGGATTGCGGATCGTTGCCGTTGGCGCGGATGCACAGGGCAAACGCGAATTGGCGCGTGATCTGATCGATGCCGCCGATATGGTGCTGGGTTCCCGTCAGCAGTGCCTGCAATATGGCGAATGCGAAGGGGATCAGCGATCCGCGCGGCTGCGCGAAATCGGCGGCGCTTGAGCCGGATCAGATGCCCGTTCTTCCGGCAGAAGCGGTGGCGATTGCCGATCTGACAGGCATAGGCGTTCAGGACGCCGCGATTGCCGAACTCGCCTGGCCCAGACTGATCGCGGCTGCCTGATCGCGGCTGCCTCACCGGCGCGAGCTGGCCCCGCCCTACATTGCTGGTTACGCCGCATGGTGCCTGTCTGCGCGCGGCACTTTCATCCGGCAACAGACAATAAAGGCACCCGCGTCAGCGATTGACGCGGGTGCCTTTCGTTCCACTCGCCGGGGGTGACGAAGCACCCCCGATGATCATTTTCAGCCTAGAAGTCGCGGCCGATCTTGATGCCGAAGTTCAGCGGCTGTGTCGGCACCTGATAGACCTTTGTGCAGATCGAAGGATTGCACGAGGTCAGCCTGGTCAGCTCACCACGGCTGTCGAACAGGTTGCGGATATAAAATGCAGTCCGCCACTTGTCGAAGTTCACCCCGGCGCTGAGATCGACGGTGCCAAATGCCGGAATCTCGCCCACGCTCACCCGGTCAACGGTGCGCAGGCTGGGCCAGATGCCGCTTTGATAGGCTGCTGCCGCTTCCACGAAGAAATCGGAACTGCCCATCGTCCAGTCATAGCGCAGCGAAAGCGTGCCCTTGAAGCTGGACGAATATGGCAGACGCGCGCCCTTGGGAGCGATCGGCGTTGCGCAATTGGTGATCGGCTTGCCATTGGTGTCGAGCAGCCCGCAATAGTTCTCCATCAGCTTGGCATCGAGGATCGAAGCCGAGCTGTTGATCGAGAAGCCACCCGGCAGAACCGCGCCGAATTCCAGCTCGGCACCGCGCACGCGGCCGCGGCCGACGTTGCGGATCTGGGCGCTGCCATTGGCGGCCTGCACGGCGATCTGGAACCCGTTCCAGTCATCGTTGAAAACCGCACCGTTGAAGCGGATCCGGCCATCGGCCCAGGTGGTTTTCCAGCCAAGCTCATAGTTGTTCAGATAATCCGGATCATAGGGCGCGGCCCGTGGATCACGGTTGAAACCACCCGAGCGGAAGCCACGCGAATAGGTGGCGTAGATCATCCGCGCGGAATCGATCTTCCAGGTTGCATTGACCTTGCCGGTGAAGCCATGGTTGGAGGCGTGAGCATCAACATTGGTGCACGGCCCGTTGCCGTATTTGGTCGGGCCGGTGCAGAAGGCTTCATAGGTGCGGATGCCGAACCAGCCCACCAGCCCTTGCGTGGCCTTGTACAGGCGGCCACCGCCAGTGATCGAGAAATGCGGGGTCAGATCATATGTCACCTCGCCAAATGCGGCGAGATCGCGGTCACGGCGGCGCTGATCGGTCAGCCAGAACACACCGGGGAAGTTGCGCACCGATGCGAACGAGGCCAGCCCATCGATTTGATACTGGCTGTTCAAATTGTCCTGCTGGAACTGGAAGAATGCGCCCAGCGTGGCGTGCAGCGGCTTGTCCGAAGGCGAGCTGATGCGCAGTTCATGGCTGGTCTTCTTGAAGCTGGTCAGCGCGTGGGTGTGCTGCGAAGGATCGATCGGGGTTCCGCTGCTGTCGACCCAATAGACGCCTGCGCCAAACAGCGTGTCATAGAACAGCGAGTAATCCGAATAATCGAAATGGCTGTCCAGCTTGCGATCAAGATAGGCACCAGCATAGGTGAGGTCGAAATTGCCGATCTTGCCTTCGATGGTCAGCGCAGCCTGCCAATAGCGGTCCTTGCGCAGATCCTCGAAATAGCGATCAACCTTCAGCGGGCCATCGGCGGCCACCTGATAGGGCACGCCATGCCCGGTGGTTTCCTGCCCCATCAATCCGGCGGTTACCGTCCAGCTGTCAGACAGGTCAACGCGCAGCGCGGCACGGCCACCGGCAACGTCAACATCGTTGAAATCATTCTTCACCAGCGCCGCGTTGGTGCGGGTTGCGCCTGATGTGGGATAAGAGCGTGTGGCAAAGATGTTGTCGATATACCCGGCATCGTGCCGACGCCATGCCACCGCGCGCAGCGTGACATTGTCAGACAACGGAACATTGACCATGCCCGCCAGCGAATAGCCCATGCTGCCATGCGCCACCACATTGCCATTCAGATCGACCCGGCCCTTGAACACGCCCGGTTCCGGCTTGTTGGTGATGATGCGCAGCGTGCCCGATTGCGAGCTGGCACCATAAAGTGTGCCTTGCGGCCCGGCCAGCGCTTCCACGCGCTGGATGTCGTACATGTTGATATCCAACGTGCCCTGAATGGTGGTGACGGGCTGTTCGTCCAGATAGACACCCACGCTGGGCAGGGAACCAGAAGCGCCGCCATCGGGGCCGCTGGAAATGCCGCGCATGAAGATGTTGCCGATACCCGGCACGATATGGCGCAGCGAAACGCTGGGCAGTTGCCGGGCAACATCGACAAAATCCTTGGCGTTCAGCCGCTCGATCTTCTCCGCACTCAGCGCCTGGATGCTGAAGGGGACTTTTTGCAGGCTTTCCGAGCGCTTTTGCGCGGTAACGATGATTTCGTTCGGCTTGTCGGCAGCAGCATCGTTTGCTTCCTGCGCCTGGGCAGGGCCAGCCATGGCCAGCACTGACACCAGCCCGAGCGCCAATTCCATCCGTTTGCGACGATCAAGTTGCATAGAATCCTCCCTCATCAATATAATTCTATTTTGTCTAATTTAGACGTTTTGTCAATATATGGTGACAAATCTGCATAGTCCGCCGGAACCGCTCCCTGACTGATTGCAAGATGCTGTTTGCCAAGCCTTTCGGCGGATTGGCGCGCTTCAGGTCGCCGCCGGTGCTGGCGCGGTCATCACCGGCTCCGCCATCGCCTGACGGCCAAGCGTGCGCGCTACGAGCAGATGCAGCCAGATCGTCAAGACCACCACCGGCGCCAGCGCCGCATAGGCTCCCAGCAGCGAGCGCTCACCCAGCAACGGTCGCAGCAGATCGCTGACCCAGCCCATATAGACCGGGCCGCCCCCGATCCCGATGAGGTTAAGCACGAATAGCAAGGTCGCACCGGCCAGGGTGCGCCGTTCTGGTGGTGCGGAATTTTGCGCGATGGCCAATGCCGGGGCGAGATACATATTGTTGCACAGCAGCGGCACCGCAATGCAGGCCAGCGCCACCGGCCAGCTTGGCGCAAGCACTATCCCTGCCAGCGACCACAAGGTCGCCGTATAGGCAAACGCCGGGATCCAACCGTACCAGCGCCGGTCATGCGCGGCCAGCCGATCCGCCAGCCAGCCAGCGCCAAAAGTGCCGATCACCCCGGCCACCCCCAGCACAAGGCTGTAATATGCCGCAATCTGCGTCATGCTCATTCCCATCACGCGCTCCAGCAGCGATGGGTTCCAGTTGAGCATGGCATAGCTGACAAACGCCGAGAGCCCGGATGCCAGCGCCGTCAGAACCAGCGTCTTTTCGCGAAAGAATGCAACAATCGCGGAAAACAGCGGCGGTTGCACGGCGGGCGCCGCTGTTGGCGGATCAAAGCGCCCGCGCGCAGGCTCACGCACCAGCAGGGGCAGTAACACGGCCAGCAGCAGGCCCGGCGCACCCACTGCAACAAAGGCCATGCGCCAGCCATAGTGCGCGGCGATCCAGCCCCCCAGAGCAGCGCCCAACGCCGAACCGACGGGCACGCCCAGCGAGAACAGCCCCAGCGCACCGGCGCGTTTTTGCGGCGGGAAATAGTCCGAGATCAGGCTGTACGAAGGCGGTGCGCCACCGGCTTCACCCGCACCGACCGCCACACGGAACAGGGCAAGCTGTGCAAACGACCGGGCTTGACCGCAAGCCATGGTGAACAGGCTCCAGATCCCGCAGGCAGCGCAGATGATCCATACCCGGCGATAGCGATCCGCCAGCCACGCCACGGGAAGGCCGCAAGTGGTGTAGAACAGCGCAAAGCTAAGCCCGGTCAGCAGGCCAAGCTGCGAATCCGTCAGCCCCATTTCGTGGCGGATCGGCTCTTGCAATATGGCGATGATCTGACGGTCGATGAAGTTGAACGTATAAACCAGCGCCAGGAAGCCGACGACAAAATAGCTGTAGCCGCTTTGCCGCGCCTCGCCGTTGACTGCAGACCAATCAGGCGTCGTGGCCGGTCCGGTCATTGCCGCTTGCCCAGCTTGGCAAGGCCTGCGGAAACCTCTGCCAGCATGGCATCGCTGATTGCCCCTTCCGAAACCGGCTGCAATTGCCGCAGCGACATGGATTTGAACTGTTCGTAGGCAGGATGCGGCGCCAGCGCGGGAATGACGCGATCTAGCAGCGCCTTGCCTTCCGGATAGGCCATGATCACGGCGATCGGACTATCGAGGGTCAGCCCGGATTGCCCATCGCCCGTCGCCGGTGCTGGTTCCTGCAAGGGCTTGAACGCAAGCGCCGCATCATCGGGCAGCACCGGGAAGGCGGCATGCGGTTCCTGCTGATACCAATAGGCAACCGATGAATAGCCATCTTCCAGCACACGATATCGGTCCACCGATTTCCAGCCAAGCGATTGCAGCGTTACCCGCAGATCAGAGCGGAAGCGGATCGGATCGGAAATATGCCAGCGATATTCGCCAATCCGGCGTTCCCTGCCCGGCAGGTAGTATTGGGTGGCCAGATCAGTGCGATTGTAGGTATGGAAACCTGCATAAAGGCTACTGTAGGGTGTTTCCTGCAGTTTCCCCTGATCATCGCGGTGGCGATAGCCATATGATCCCAGAAAATAGTCCTCTTCGCCGGTGTAGTTGATCGTCGGATATTCGCGATCGCCATCCAGATAGAACTTGAATTCCCCTTCCCCCCACCAACCGGGGCTGAAGGCTGAGTGCGTCAGATATGTGCCGACATAGTGCCCACGGCCCTTGACCCCATCCAGAATGGTGAACAGCTCTTTCGGCCGCAGCCGATCGACCATGCGAAACTGCGCGTGGAAATAGGCCGCGCTTGCCGGCACTTTCTGCAATGCATAATCGATCTGGTAATAAAGCTCGCCAGCGGCCTGCGAACGGTTCTCCAGCTCGATACGGAACTTGCGCCGGAAGGGCATCGGCCAGTTGCTGTTCAGCCCGCTTTCGGGATTGACCGTAACCATTGCCGAATTGATCAGCGCGGTATTGTCCTTGCCAAAGGCGGACGCAAAGAAATCGCCCAGCGGCGTTTCGACCGAGGGCGTTTTTTCATCATCCCAATAAATCCGCAGGATCAGCGAACGGTAGGTTACCTTGCCGCCAACGGTCAGCCAGATGTGATTGATCACCCCCGGCCCGACCGCCTCGCCCAGCACCACCCGCTCCCCCGGAGCCAGCGCGATGAAAGGATTGACCTTCCAGCCTGCTCCCAGCTCCGAAGCCTCTTTCCCGGCAGAGCCCTTGTCGAGCGTGGCACGAGAACCACCCGCCTTTGCACCGGTCGGATTTTCCGGACTGATCGACCGGCTTTCCGCATCGCTGATCTGGTAGATCGGCATGCCATCCGCCGGCACCACCGTCTGCGCATGAACGGATGCTGCGGCACCCAGCATCAACAACGCGATCGATCCGGCAGAAACGCCAGAAATCAGCCCATTTGCAGCCATTTCACACTCCCCGCAGACTGTATATCATTCATTGGGGGAATGATTTGTCTATTTTAGACAAATTGTCAATTTACAGTTGCTCGCCGCGCAGCTTTTGCTGCGGCAGCCGCGAGCAAGACGGTCCATCCCGCCCGGAGGTGCTCAGGCTATCACAATATGCGATATACCTTTCGCCCAATCGGAAAACGTCCGTTCGGAAATTGTGATGGCGTTTGCGTGCAGCCAAACGAGATCATCGAAGACCCAGATGATCAGCCTTCGCCATCCGCCAATATTTTACAGGGCATGTGTAAAATGCTCTGATCGCCAAAAGCGACTAAGGTAATATATGCATGTAAATTATAGGAAATTTGGTAGCGGAGGAGGGATCAACCGATCCAATCTAACTATCTGATATCAAGGTTAAATTCAGAAACGATACCCCCAAATACCCCCATCGATACCCCCAAATCAGGACTTTTCGACGAACCGATTCAGGGACCCGACGAGCCGATTCCCAGCTTCAATTGGCGATGCAATTTGACCTTTATCCTGCATCGAATTTTGCCCGAATCACCCCCGCCCTGACAGCAGAATGATCTCGCCTCGAACGGATCGCGACACATTGCAGGATGCCATCAAAGTCGATGAAGGTATGCCGAGAAGCGCTCCAGGATAACTGTCAAAGTCGGCTGCTCCCGATAGTAAAGCGCGCTGGTCGCGCGATACGCAGCCTCGAAGCTCGAACGCGTTTTGGGATCGGAGATCAGGAATGCTTCGTTGCGCTCGATCACCTGTTCGTCGGCAGCGGGAAACCGTGTCTCCTTGTGCGCGACATAGGCCTCGCTGCCGATGAATGCCTGCACGCCGGAATCCTCCAGCAGGCAGTAAACATCGTAGTAGTGGCGCAAGAAGTTTGCCGGCATCTCACCGGTTTCCAGGTGCCGACGAAACTTGGTGGAAATCGTCTGGAGTTTCTCCACAAAGGTGTAACCGGGTTCATAGCAGGCGACATCAGCCGCACGGTTGTCCGTCACGTTCATCAGACCGCTTGCGATTGCCGTATCGTAAGCCCACGAGGAGATCAGGCACGGGCGATTGGGGGCGACTTGATCGAACCCCGCCTCAAGCAGGATACCCGCCTTCACGCCCTCCGGAAGCGGACTGAGTGCAGGATAGAGCAGGCGGATGCCGGCACTCCGCATTCGGTCGTCGTCGAAATTGCGATCGCGTTCCACCGCCCCAAAACCAGGAATGCTCAATCGCGCCGGAAGTCCGTCATAGAATTCACGCCGCGCCTCGACATGAGCGGGCTTATTCTGATTCCTGCCCGTGGGCAGTTCTCCATCCGGATGAATGAGAATATCGATGTCTTCAGAGAAGCGGTGAATAAGGCGGAAGCCTTTGGACAGTGACGTTCCGCCCTTGAGCTCGAAACGGAAACCCAATTGCTGCAGCCCCCAGAGGCCATGCATGATCCAGTAGTCTTTCTCGACGAGGCCAGGATCGATTGCGTGACTGCGGGCAGTCACCTCGATCAGGTCACCGAAATCCGGCAGGTCGTGGAGCAGCGTCATGCGCTATGGAGCACGGACGACAACAGTCGCTCGGCGCGAGCCGAGCCAAAGTCCCGGACGGCCCGGGCCAGTCGCTTGCGATCCATTCCGCGCGCGCGCTCCAGAGCTTTAGGCAAAACGCCGGATGCATCTTCAGGCAGCCGCTCAAGATTATGCAGAAGATCGACCAGCAAGACCTCCTGGGTCAGGTGCGACGGGACCGTCGACCGCATCCGGAAATCATATTCGCGCCCGTCGAGCTTGAAGCGCCCATGCCGCTTGTGATTGTAGACAACCGGCACGTTATGAAGCTGTGTGGTCCCGACACCAAGGCCATTGTAGGCATTGGGCGACACCATGAGAAAACGATCATCCCCGAGGAACGTCTGCACGAGTTTCTCCGGCTTGGCCGGAGCAGTGCCAAAGCGGGTCTGGCGCGGCACCATGTACAAGCCGTTCGCCACCTTCTCGAGGCGGCCTTCCATGACAAGCTGGCGCAAATGCCGGTCAACAGCCGTCGACCAGCGCGCAAGGTCCTTACGCCGGTAGACCTGCCCCGGACGCAATCGCCGCTTGAGTTCCGCCAATGCCGACACTGCTCGCTCCTTCGCTCACCAGATAGCGATGAAGAGCGGACAATGCAATTTTCTCATTAAAACTTCATGCACGACTGACCAGCCAAACCTTGCCTGCGCCGAGACGATTATAATGAATATTCCATATTTTACAGGATTATGCTGACCGACAATGGTGGCAAGGTCCCTCGGCACGTAGTTTGGAAAATCCAGAACCAACTGACACACCGTGCGAGAACCGACAGACCGGCTCCATGAGTGGCGCGGGGATGCCTCGACTCAACACCAATGCGCAGTGCGTGCGCGACAT
>JBGAIR010000022.1:0-15375 GCA_044225335.1 Novosphingobium sp.
CGCAGCGATTCTCGTGACATGGTATCTCGGCTCTGAAAGCGGTAATGCCATCGCGGATATCCTCTATGGCAACCATAGCCCGTCCGGGCGCCTGCCTGTCAGCTTTCCCTATGACAGCGGTCAGGAGCCTTATCATTACGACCGCAAAACTACCGGGCGCCCGCAGCCGGACGGACCGCGTCAAGATTACAAGGCGCAGTTCCGCGAAGTGCCCAATCAGGCGCTGTTCCCCTTCGGCCATGGCCTGACATTTGGAAGGGTCGAATATGCTGATTTAAAGGTCAGCAACGCCAACCTGCCATGGAACGGCACGGTGGAGGTATCCGCCCGGATTACCAATTCGGGCAGCCGCGCGATCGAAGAGGTGGCGCAGTTCTATATACACGACCGCGTTGCCAGCGTTACGCGCCCGGTGCGGCAAATGGTGGCATTTCGCAAGCTGGCACTTGGCCCCGGTGAAACGCAGGTGGTGCGCTTCACGCTGAAGCGCAGCGATCTGGAATTCTATGGGCTGGACAACCAGCTGATCGTGGAACCAGGTGAGTTTGATTTGTGGATCGCACCATCTGCGCAAGCAGAGGGCGCAAGGGGAACGATCAATCTGACGCGTTGATGGCGCGATCGGTTTCGGCCAGTTCTGCGACAATGCGGGCATGGCTGCCGCGGCGGAGTGGATTGGCCAGCATGATCACCCCAGCAACTGCGAACAGCAGCATTGGCGCTCCCGCCAACACCAACCTGTAGATCCCATCATCCACGGCGGCGTGATGCAGGCCATCGCCGCCCAGCCCGAAACCAACCAGCAGCGTGCCCAGACCGATCGCCAGCCGTTGTGTCAATGCGGCCAGCCCATAGAGCACGGCTTCGGCGCGTTGCCCGCTGCTCTGTTGCCCATATTCGACCGTATCGGGCAACAGTGCCCAAAAAGCGAAATGCAAGCCAACAATCGCAGTCTGAATAGCCACAAGAAAGATCTGCACGGCCAGCGGCTGCACCAGCCGGGCAAGGATGAAACAGGTCAGACAACCCAGGCAGACGAATGTTGCCGCGAACCAGACCCCACGCGCGCCGATCCGCCGCGCCGCCATTACCCATAGCGGAATGGCGATGCCGCTGATTCCCATCATCCAGCCCAGCGTCAATTGCCCGGCTTGCTCATCACCCAATGCGTATTTGAAGTAATAGAGCACCGATTTATCGAAAACGGTCACTGCAGCCATCATTGCCAGCACTGCGCCGCAAATGGTAACAAAAGCACGGTTGCGAACTGCATCCACAATTGCCGGCCAGATCGCGCCTTGCTCGCGAGGTGCAGGCAAGGCAGCATCGCGATAGGTCAGGCCAACCAGCATCAGGATGATGCTTGCGCTCAAGGCGAAGCCGACTGCTGCTCCGGCATAGGCCTGCGGCCCGTTGCTGCCGCTCAGCCAGCTTCCGAATGGAATCGTGCCCAGGGCAATGATCACCGCCGCCACGGTGCCACACACCATCCTTCCGCCTGCCACCAATGCGCGGTCTGCCGTGTCCAGGCTGATCCGCGCCGACATCGCCAGATAAGGAATATTGACCAGGGCATAGAGCGTCCTGAACAGCAGATGACCGCCCAGAACCCAGGCCAGCACTATCCAGCCCGACAAGACCGGGGGCGGGGCATAGGCAAGGCAGAAGCTGGCACCCAGTGGCAACGCCCCCCAGAGCAGAGCGCGGCGAAACTGGTCTGGCTGGGCATAGCGATGCGCGAGAATGCCCACGGCCAGATTGATGATCCCATCCCACACCGATGCCAGCGCGTAACACAAGGCTGCTGTTTTGAGCGAAAGATGAATTGCTTCGGTGTAGTAATATAGCAGATATAGCATCACGCTCTGCCAATAGAGATTGAACGCCAGATCGCCGCTGGCAAACAGCAACAGCCGCCAGCGGGCAATGGGTGTGCTGGCGGCCGTCATCTCAATCTGCAGCTGCACGGTCTGCCCGCGCGGATCGTGTGCAAGTTCGAAACGGGTGCCATCATCGCTGGCCACGCTCTTCAGCATCTTCCCATTGAGGCTGACAGAATAGCGCAGCACGCCATGAATGACGACGCGGACAGTCTTCCACCAAGGTTCGCGATTGCCCTCGCGTGGGCTGATTGAGATGCTGGAAAGCCCCTTGGCAGAGGCAACACAACTGATGCGCTGTCGCAAGAAATCGCCACGTGCATAGGCCATCGAATGGCCGTCATCGTCATAGACTTCGCCATTGCATCCTGCGCCGGGGTATATGTGCAGTTCCAGTGGGCCATCAGGGTGCTGGCTGGTTGACTGGACCAGCGGCTGACGGGGAATCACCGCGCCGGCGCGGACGAAGACAGGTAATTCCTCCAGCCTGGGTGTCAGCTCGATCAGCTCCATGCGTCCTCCCTCGGCAATCTGCCCTGAAACACGCTTGCCCGTCCAATAGTCATACCAGCCCCCCACCGGAAGACAGCCCTTGTAGCTGGCAGGTGATTCCGGCTTTGGTGCCCCTGCGATCAACAACACGCCGCCCAGCGTGAACTGCATCGAAGTATCGCAGTCCACCTTGGCGATGTCTGGATAATCATAGAGGATCGGGCGCATCATGGGATCCCCATTGCGTGCGTTGCTCTCGGCTAGTGAATAGAGAAACGGAAGCAGGCGATAGCGCTCCTCCACATAGCGGCGGCGGATCGCCAGCTGTTCTGGGCCGTGCACCCATGGTTCGGCTCGCGGAACGTCCTTTTGGGAATGGTCGCGAAAGATCGGCGCGAAAGCGGCATACTGGAACCAGCGCGTCAGCAATTCCGGGCTGGGGCCGCCGGTGAAGCCGCCAACATCCGCGCCGGTCCATGAAAAGCCTGACAGGCCGAGATTGAGAGTCTGCGCCACGGCCAGCTTCAAATGGTCCCAGCTGGATGTATTGTCGCCGGTCCAGGTCACGGCATAGCGTTGTCCGCCGGCATAGCTGGCGCGTGTCATGACAAAGGCACGCTCTTCTGGCCGCAGCGCGCGCAGTCCTTCATAGGTCGCGCGGGTATTTTCCATGCCATAGACATTGTGCAGTTCGCGATGCGAGGCGGTGCGCGGCGTGAAATCATCGCTGGCGATGCGGTGCTGAACCGTCAGGGGCATGGTCTTGGTCGGGCTCAGGAAGATGGCTGGCTCGTTCATATCGTTCCAGATACCGGCGACTCCGTCGTCGAGCAGATTGGCGAACAGGCCGCCCCACCATTTGCGTACCGGTTCGCGGGTAAAATCAGGGAACACCGAAGGACCGGGCCAGACCGGGGCAACATATGTTGAGCCATCGGCGTTCTTGAGGAACATGCCGGTCTTCATCCCCTCGTCATAGGGCTTGTAGCCCTGATCCGGCGCTACGGCGATGTGCAGATCGGTGATGGTTACGGTCTTGATCCCCTGTGCATCAAGATCGTGCACCATCTCGCGAAAATGCGGGAAGGCCTTTCTATCGATGGTGAAAGGACGATTGCGGTCCTGAAAGTCGATGTCCAGCCAGATTACATCGGTTGGCACGGCTTCCCCGCGCAGACGTGTGGCCAGATCGCGTACCTCGGTCTCGCTCATATAGGACCAGCGTGATTGCTGGTAACCCAGCGCCCAGCGCGGTGGCAGCGGTGCCTTGCCGGTAAGGTCGGTATAGCGTCGCACCACATCGGGCAGCGTAGGCCCGGCGATGATATAGTAATCGATCGGGCCATCTTCGGCGCCAAAGGCAATTACATCATCCTGCCGCTGGCCAAAATCGAACCAGGACCGAAAGCTGTTGTCCAGCAATACCCCATAGGCCCCGCCATCGCCTCCGCTGGAGATGAAGAAGGGGATGGTCTTGTAGATCGGATCGTCGTGCGATTTGAAGCCATAGCTGTCTGTGTTCCAGCCCACATAGGCCTTGCCGCGCCGGTCCAGCCCGCCGGTCTTGTCGCCCAGCCCATAGATATGTTCACCCAGTGCCAGTGCCTTGCGCAAAGTGAACTGCGTTCCATCGCGCTGGAATGGCAGTGCGGCGTCGGACAGGATGGCATGACCGGCCAGATCTTCGACGCGCAGCGCCAGCGTTGCTGGATCCACGACTGCGCGGAGGCGCGCAGTCGTAAGTGATGTGGCGCTGATGCTGGCCTTGGCACGCGCTGCTCGCGCAGCAGCGGGGACAGCCCAGCTGGCATCTTCGGGAAGATTGCCCTGGGGGGCAATCCGGACCCGCAGCGTGGCTTCGCCAAGCGCGGAGACTGTTACGCTCAGCTTGTTGGCGTTGACGGTGAGATCGTCAGCTTGCGCAGGGTTTGTGGCAAGACAAGCAAACAACAGCGCAGCGGCCAGCCACCGGATCGACAGCATTCCAACCTCCCAGACTCAGATCCCGATCTTGTAACCGGTTACATGACCTTTGCTAGCTGTTCCGATTGTGTGCGGCAAGGGGGCGAGCGGCGGCGTGAAACACTGCGATGCAACACCTCATCCCGTATTGCCCAGCGCCTTAAGCATTGGCCTTGACCATAGGGATGGTCAGTATGGCGCTGCGGGTCACCATCAGCATCAGGGTTGCCTGTCCGCCGGCAGAACATTTGGCACAGGTCGCGGCGTAGATTAGCGGAGAACGGGCCTCGTCTGGGGGTTGATGTTAGGCTGTGAGCTTGCGGTGTTGCAAGCGCGCTGCTCGATGGTCTATCGCTTGATCCTCTCGCGCTGTTTGAGGATGATCAGTGCCTTTCCGAAGTGGACTTGTAAGGTTTTCCGCCTGTCAGCGAGGCGAAGGCCATGTGTCTACTTGTCCAGGCAGCCGACTGACTATTCGGGGCCTGATCGTAATCCGGGTATCCGCTTGTAATTATCTCGCTGAGACAGCCAAACGACAGCTACGTTAGCGCCATTAGCCATAGGTTCGAGATAACCTAGGCTATCCACGATTCAAGATCGATGGTTTTCCATTCGTTGCCCTTAAGGACAGCCATTGTGGTCCCGCCTGTCCAACCCAGCAACCAAAGCCCCTGAACATCTGGAATGAAGGCAACATAACGATCTGAAGTTTACTATGTTACCGCAACTACCTCAAACATCAGGATGCGCGGAGGTGGACCAGGCGCGCAAAAAGCTATCGACCGCGTCGGCCACTTCGCTTTCGAGAACTGCCTGTCCGCGTGGCTCGTCAAGATTGAATAGAGCGGATTGGAAGCAACCGGCTTGGCACATTCCTGCCAATTGCAGCGTCGCTGACATAGGGTCGCCGGAACGAATTTGCCCGCGTACCATCGCCCGGCCGATGAACTCGCTTAGCCGCGCCTTGCCGCGCCGCGGGCCTCGCTCGTAAAAGGTTTCGGCCAGGTGCGGAAAGCGATTGGCTTCTGCCAAAACCAGGCGGTGCAGGGCGATTATCGGCTCCGACAATATAGTATTCATCAAGGCGTGGACGAACGCCAATAATACGCCGCGCAGGTCATCGGAATCTGGCAGGTCGACATCCTGGACGCGGCCGTAGTGCTCTACGATGTCGTCAACGACTGCGGCAAAGAGCGCCTCCTTGGACGGAAAGTAAGTCCAAAGCGTGGTTTTTGAACCGCCAACCGTGCTGGAGATCGACGACATGGTGGTTCCGGCATAACCGTTGGCGAAAAAGGCTTCGCGTGCTGCGTCCACGAAAGCCTTGCGGCGTGCCGCCGAGGCATCGTCCAAGGAATCTGTACCAGGTAGTATCATTGCAATTGACAACTTAATTTTCCACTCTAATGGCCATGATACCACTCGGTATCATTAAAGGCCAGCTTTGCGAAAAATCATCCCCTTGTTTGCGCTTCTGGCTTCGATCGGCGGATGCGCTGTGCCAGATCTGGGCGAGCGCCCCCAGCTCCGTCCGGCAAGTTCGCTCCAATCTGGCACCAGTCTGGCTGGAGCGCAGCAAGGCGCATGGCCGATCGAAGGCTGGTGGCGCAGTTTCGGCGATTTGCAACTCAATGCCTTGATTGAGGAAGGCCTTAGATCTTCGCCTGACATAGCTGTCGCCGCAGCGCGCGTTCGCGCTGCAGAGGCACTGGCGCGGCAGGCCAATTCCGCGCTTCTTCCTGGTTTCGGCGTAGAGGGCAGCGTCGGCGGAGTGCAGCAGAGCAAGAATCTGGGCATTCCCCCGCAATTCGTGCCCGATGGAATCAAGGACACGGGGCACCTCGCTGCAAATTTTGGCTTCGATCTGGACCTCTGGGGCAAGAATCGCGCCGCTCTGGCCTCGGCGACATCCGAGGCTGAAGCGGCAAACGTTGATCAGGCGCAGGCGCGGCTGGTGCTAAGCACCGCAATCGCCACAGCCTATGCTGATCTTTCAGGTTATTATGCGGCGCGAGATGCGGCAGCCCGTACCGTCGAGCTGCGCGGCGAGAGCGCCGATCTGACCGCGAAACGCGTCGGCGCAGGCCTTGACAACCTTGCGAGCGAGCGCGCTGCGAAATCGCGAGTACCTGCAGCCCAGGCCGAAGTCAGCGCGCTCGACCAGGCGATCGCCCTGACTCGAAACCGGCTCGCGGCGCTTGTCGGCAGCGGCCCAGATCGCGGGCTGACTATTGCGCGGCCACGCATGGCGCCAAGGGAAAATCAAATTCCGGCACAAGCCGGTATCGATCTGGTTGGGCGCCGACCAGACATCGTTGCGGCGCGGCTCAGGGTGGAGGCTGCGGCCCAACGGATCAAAGTGGCGCATGCAGACTTCTATCCAAACATCAACCTGACTGCGCTTGTCGGGCTGCAATCGCTTGGGCTTGGCAAGCTGATTTCGGCAGGCTCCGAATACGGGAATGCAACTGCTGCAATCAGCTTGCCGGTCTTCGATGGCGGTCGCATCGCAGGGCGTTACCGCGGAGCCCGGGCGGCCTATGACGAAGCAGTCGCGCGCTATGACCAGACGTTGATCGCGGCGCTGCGCGAAGTTGCCGATGCGCTCGCTGCGCGCACTGCGCTGGACAAGCAGCTGCTGCAATTGCGCAGCGCGCTGATTGATGCCGATGAGGCTTCGCGGCTGGCCGGGCTGCGGTACACTGGCGGACTCACCACCAAGCTGACGCAATTGGCCGCAGAGGATACTGCAGCTGCGCTGCAGCGCTCAATCGCACAGATCGAGGGTCAGCGCCTCGCTCAGGAAATCATGCTGATTCGCGCATTGGGTGGCGGCTATCAGGCTACGCCCCAAGGAGATCGATAATGTCCGAAGTAATCGCTCCCGAAGCCGAGGCAGCGGGTACCAATGGCGCGCGCCGGAAGCATCTGTTCAAACGGCTGGGGGCAGGCTTCGCCATCGCCGCGGCATTGTGGGCAGCGTGGTACTTTATTTTCGACGCTGGCCGGGTATCAACCGACAATGCCTATGTCGGCGCGGATTCGGCGCAGGTTACGGCCCAGGTTGCAGGCACAGTCATCGATGTCCGTGCCGGCGGCACCCAGATGGTGCGCAAGGGCGACATTCTCGTCGTCCTCGATGATGCCGATGCGCGGCTTGAGGTCGCCAGTGCCCAAGCGGCGCTGCGCCAGGCGCAGCAGCGCTTTGCCCAGCAATCCGCCAATGTGGAAGCGGCGCAGGCACGCATCGGCGCGAGCAACGCGTCGATCAACCAGGCGCAAGCGCAATTGCGCAGCGCCAGTGCGAATGTCGAAAAGGCGCGAACCGAACTTGCGCGGCGTCAATCAATCGCTGGCACCGGTGCGGTTGCCGGCGAAGAACTGACCACCGCGCGCGCCAACTTGGAAAACTCCGTCGCCGCGCGCGATCTCGCCGCTGCGGCGGTTGCGGCCGCGCAAGCGAACCGCGCTTCGACCAGCGGTGATGCTGCTGCCAGCGCGGCACTTGTCCGTGGCTCTACGCCTGATACGGCCCCGGATGTGGTCGCAGCCCGCGCCCGGCTCGACATGGCGATGCTCGATCTTGCCCGGACCGTGATCCGCGCCCCGATCGACGGCGTGGTGACCAACCGGCAGGTCCAGGTCGGCCAGCGGATCGCGGCTGGTGCCCCGATCATGATCCTGGTTCCGGTCGCCACGGCCTTTGTCGACGCCAACTTCAAGGAAAGCCAGTTCAGCAAGATCCGCATCGGCCAACCGGTGGAGCTGACTTCGGATTTCTATGGCAGCGACGTTGTCTACCATGGCCGAGTGGCCGGAATTGCCGGGGGTACCGGTGCCGCATTTTCGCTCATCCCTGCACAGAACGCGACCGGCAACTGGGTGAAAGTGGTGCAGCGTCTTCCGGTGCGGATCGCCCTCGATCCCAAGGAACTGCGTGACCATCCGCTGCGGGTTGGCCTGACCATGGAAGCGACGATTGATACAAGGACACGCTGAAGTGACCAGCGCCGCCACTGGAGCATCGCCGCAACCGCTAAACGGCGGGGCGCTTATCGCTGGGGCCTTCGCGCTGGCGCTTGCCAACTTCGTGGTGGTGCTCGACATGACTATCGCCAATGTGTCGATCCCGCATATCGCGGGCGGCTTGGCGGTGTCGCCCACGCAGGGGACCTGGGCAATCACCAGCTATTCGGTTGCAGACGCAATCAGTGTGCCGCTGACCGGATGGTTGGCCGCGCGGTTTGGCACGGTGCGCTGGTTTTTGATCGCGATAACCGGCTTCGGGCTGTTTTCCTTCCTGTGCGGGATATCACAAAGCCTCAGCATGCTGGTGGTGTTCCGGGTGCTGCAAGGCTTGTCCGGTGGGCCGCTGATGTCACTTTCCCAAATCCTGTTGCTGCGCATATTCCCTCCGGCGCGCGCGTCAATCGGCATCGCGATCTGGGCGATGACTACGACCACAGCGCCGATCATCGGCCCTATCCTGGGCGGGCTGATCAGCGATAACTGGCACTGGCCGTGGATATTTTTCATCAATCTGCCGGTTGTTGCTCTCTGCGCCGCTGGGGTCTGGCGCTTGCTCACCCCTTTCGAAACCGAGCGGCTGAAGAGTCCAATTGACGCGATCGGCCTGGCGCTGCTGGTGATCGCGGTGGGCTCATTCCAGATCATGCTCGATACCGGTCACGACAATGACTGGTTCGGTTCGGCCTGGATCGTCGGCCTTGCCATCGTTTCGGCGCTCGGCTTTGCATCGTTCATCATCTGGGAACTCACCGACGATCACCCTGTGGTGGACATCAGGATATTCAAGAGCCGTGGCTTCGCCTTTGGCACGGCGGCGATCTCGCTGGGCTTCGGTGCGTTCTTTTCGCAAGTCGTCCTCACCCCGCTGTGGTTGCAGCAATATGTCGGATACACCGCAACAGAGACGGGCTATATCGTTGCCTGGATCGGGTGTTTCGCGGTTTTGCTGTCGCCTGTCGCGGCGCAGCTGACCACCAGGGTAGACCTGCGGATCACGATCTTTGCGGGATTGATCTGGATGGCCTTGATGTCACTTATGCGCGCGCAGTGGACGGCGGACTCGGGCTACTGGACTCTTTCGCTCCCTCATATCCTGCAGGGTATGGGCATGCCCTTCTTCTTTGTCGGCCTTACTACACTGACGCTTAGCTCCGTTGATGCGAAGGACGCGACTTCTGCGGCGGGTCTGTCGAATTTCATGCGCACCCTGAGCGGCGCGATCGGCACTGCAACCGCGACCACCGTATGGGATAGCGCGACCCGAACATCACGCTCGGAACTGGCCTCGGCACTCAACGATCCAGCTGGCGCGATGTCGGCATTGGAACGTGTTGGCCTGACAATCGATCAAGCTCGCGCTGCTATCGAACGCCAGGTTGATGTGCAGGCTGCCACAGTCGGTGCGCTCAATACATTCCTTACCGCCGGCCTTGTCTTCGTTGTAGCTGCGGCCTGTGTCTGGCTGGCACCGCTGCCCAAGGAGATTCGCATGGGAGGAGGCCACTAAAGCGCGCGTTTTCGGTCAGCTGCCTTGGCGTCGATGTCGATGGCGCCCATTGCCTTCGGTCGGAGGGCATCAGGCGCTACGCAATTATCAGCCATTGCAGTATCCACCGGTCTAAACCGATGACCTTTGGCTCTCAGCGCCAGTTTCCGCGCCCAGGACGCGGGTTGGAACTCCTTGGTAGCGCAGGCCGGGCAACAGGTGTTCCTGCTTCATGATGACACTGTGCGGGCCGACGTGCGCGCGCTCCGCGATAACCGCGCCATAAAGCGGAACCGTAGCCCTTCCCAGAGTGGCGCCAGCGCCAATCCTCACCTTGCCGACCTTGAGAACCCGGTCTTCAAAAGTGTGGGCCTGGAACATCGACGATACCGTCGCGCCGTCGCCGATCTCGATCATGTCGGGATCGACCACCTGTGCAAACTGCGGGCCCAGCACGGCCCGTTTGCCGATCTTAAGCCCCATTGCACGAAGATAGACCGGCAGCGCAAAGGTCCCGTCGAGACGGCGCAGGATCTTGGTCGCCCAGCGCGCCCAGGCGACATAGACGAAATCCCACCGGCTGCACCAGCAAGACCAAAGGGCATGCTGGCCCGGCTTTACCCTGCCGATCAGCATCCATTTCAGGATCAGCACGCCAGCGCAAAGCACCACCAGCGGCAGCAATGCCGCGGATGGAATAACGAGCAGATCATAGTCCAGCGGTGAAACACTGGCCTCTTCATCCACCAGGATCATGTACCAAAGCGCGGTCAGCACCATGGGCAGGATGGGCAGAGCAAAACGCAACAATTCCCAGAACATGCGGTTCCAGTATCGTATCGCGCTGGGATCGTGCGTGAGGCTGCGATCGACATTGATCACCTCACGGCGAGGAAGGTCGAAACTGGGGTGGCCGAAGCGGGCTTCGCCGCTGGCGATTTCGCTGGCATCGGCGCGCGTTGCGATGCCGATCAGGATATTGTCGGGCAGTTGCTCGCCTGTCGGTACGACAACGTGATTACCAAGGAAGGTACCCCGACCGAGCCGGGTCAGTCCGAGCCGAGCCGTGCCGTGCCGCACATCGGCACCGCCGAGGTATATCCCGTCAGCAAAAAAGGTTTCGCCGCCGATTTCGACCAGTTCCGGCACCACATCGATGATTGTGCTGATCTCACACTTGGGGCCAATCCGCATTCCGGCGAGCCGCAGCCAGTGGGGCCAGAGAATTGTTCCCGTCAGCCACTCTCCTGCCAGACGGAGGACGCCGGCCTTGAGCCAGGCGCGCAGGTAGCCCAGGCTCCAGCGCGGATAGATTCCCGCCATGACCGGCCCCATGGCGCGCATCAGCACAGCGCTCCAGAGCAGAGTCAGCGGCACGGAAATGACGGTCAGTGCCAGCACCAGCAATCCGGCGCGGGTCGTGAAACTCGGATGATAGGTCCAGCGCCAGATTTCCTCGATTCCGGTGCCCGTTGCCCGGCAGGCCAGGATCGCAAGCAGCATGCCGGGTACAGCGGCCGCGAAACCGAGCGCGCCTTCGGCCAGAGATGCGGCAAGATCGAACTGCCAGGGCGCGATCTCCCGGCTGGCGACATTCGGTTGCGGCGCTGGCAAGGCAAGGCCGGCCTTGCGCGCGGGAACTCCGTCCCAGATTTCCCGGGCAGGCACCTCTGCTCCCGGATTGAGCGCGGATAGTGCCGTCAATACGCTGTTCTGCCCCATCCGGCACCAGCCGCCCACTCCGGCGCGGGTTTCGAGCGTAACACCCGCCTCAAGGACAACCGGCGCAACCACGATGTCACCCCGGTCGAGTTCGACCAGGCCAAGCTCTGCATCCTGACCAAGGCTGACGCCGTCGCCGAGATCGAGCAGATCCCAGCCGCCGCGCGAAAGGTCCACGCCGCGATGGATATGCACGCCGCGGCCGATCCGGGCCCCGAGCGCACGCAGGATCGATTGCTGCAGCATCGTTCCCTGCAACAGCGGCCACGGGATCAATCGGCAGGCCTGCACAGTGATCCAGTGGCGCAAGAACAGCCCGCTCCAGACCGGGGTTCTGATCGGACGATAGGTGCCAATTGCAAGTCGCTTGATCGAAACAGCCAGGACAACCGACGCAGGCACATAAAGCGCAATCGAAGCTATCGTGAACAATGGCATGAGCAGGACGAAACCGGTCAGCCCCAGATCGGCGAACAGCATCGGAAAGACCTTGAATGCCATCAGCCAACCAAGCCAGGCCGCGGCAAACAGCTCGCAGCTGAGCCAGCCAAGCTGGACCAGGTTTGCCAGCATTGGCCGCGCTGTGCCGGTTCGCGCAAGCGCCAGTTCTGCGGGCGTTTCGGTGTCGCCCTCTACAAGCGCATGTGCCATTCCCGCAAGTTCGCGGACAGTGCGTGCTTCATAGATGTCGCTGACAGTCACCCACTGCCCGCGCGGATCTTCGCGCAGCAGCGTGACCAGCAGCGCCGCGCTGAGCGAATCCCCGCCGAGATCGGCAAAGAAGTCCGCTTCGACCGATACGCCATCGGGGCGATGCAGAATGTCGGCAATGGCCTCGGCCAGGAACGCCTCCAGCTCGTTTGCGGGGGCGATCTGCGGCGCATCTGCTTCACCAGCCGATAGCGGCATATCCGGCAATTTCGCGCGGTCCAGCTTGCCGCCTACAGTGGTTGGCAGATCAGAGACGATACCGATGCGGACCGGTACCATATAGGCCGGCAGCACCTTGCGCAGCTCTGCGCGAAGTTGTTCGGGGTCTGGCGGCGACAGGGGATCGGAAGCGACTGCGTAACCGACCAGCTCGCTGCCCGCGCCAACCTGCTGTAATTTGCAGGCTCCGGCACGAACACCGTTCAGCGCCGCCAGTCTGGCATCGATTTCGCCGAGCTCCACGCGGTAACCACGAATTTTGACCTGGGCGTCGATCCGGCCGTGGTAGAAGAAATCACCTTCTTCGTTCCGGTGGACCAGATCACCGGTCCGATAGAGGCGGCCATGCAGCGGGTGATCGATGAACTTTTGTGCGGTCAGTTCAGGGGCATTGCGATAGCCGCGGGCCACGCCAGCGCCGCCGATGCACAGCTCGCCGCGCTGCCCTATCGGGCAATCATCGAGTTGTTCGTCGAGTACCCAAGCGGTCATGCCCGGAACGGCGCGACCAATGCCGACTTCCTGCCCGGCAATCACATCGCCGCGCATGCAGGTGACGGCGCATTCGGTGGGGCCGTAGCCATTGACCATCCGGCGGCCCCTGGACCAGCGCTCGGCAATATCGACCGGTAGTGCTTCGCCACCGACATAGAGCAGACGTAGCTCAGGCAGGGCATGTGCGGGATCCGCGCAGCCCGAACTGCGCAGCAAGGTGGGCGGCGGACAGAACACCGTAACCCGTTCCGCCTGCAGCCAGTCGACAAGATCTGGCCCGAGCCGCGCGGTGGCATCGTCCATGACAACCAGTGTCGCACCGGTCGCCAGGGCCAGCCAGGTTTCCTCAAGCGACGAATCATAGGCGCTTGAGGAGCCCTGGACGACACGGTCCGATGGGCCGAGCCCAAATTCGGCAATGTCCGAGCCGATCAGATTGGCAATGTTGCGATGTTCGATCTGCACGCCCTTGGGCTTGCCGGTGGTTCCCGATGTATAGATCACATAGGCAAGATGGTCCGGGCCAATATCCGCAGAGAGTGGCGCGGGTGGAGGCGTCTGCACTGCCAACGCCCCGACATCAATCAGCGTTGCCGAACCTGGGCAAAGTTGCTTCAATCTGGCCAATTCATCGCCGATTGCCAGGATTGCTCCCGGTTGGGCGTCGTCGACTATCTCCACAATCCGTTCGTCCGGAAAGCCGGGGTCGATGCATGTAAATGCCCCGCCAGCTTTCAGCGCGGCGAGCTGCGCGGCGTAAAGCAGCGGCGTTGTCCGTGGGATCATGAGGACAAGGATGGTTTCGCCCTGCACCATCGGTTGCAGGTGCCGGGCGAGCCGGTAGCTCAACTCGTCCAGCTCGCCATAGGTCATCACCTGCCGCTGGGGGCGGCCTGCTGCGGGCGGAACATCGATTGCGAGCGTGTCTCGAAAGTGGGTGGCAACCGGCCTTAGAAAGTCGTGCAACAAGCCAGCTTCATGATCGGCTCGCGCATTCTGAGCCGGATTAGATGCGTTTGGTCCCATATGACCAACTTCTCCCACTTGGCGAGCACGCCTGTGCGAGCCGCCTGTCGGCGCATTAGTCATGCAGCGGTCAAGGGCAAGCGCCGAATGACAAGTCGCTTAAGGCCAACATTCTCATCCGCCCTGCATTCAATATACGAAAATCGGGCTCAATCGGAATGCGGCCCGCGGTCGTTCAATGCTTTCAGCTTTGGCTTGACCATGGGAATGGTGAGCATGGTGCTTCCCACTGCCATCAGCAGCAGGGCGGTGAAGGTACTGCTTGAAATGATCTGCTTGTCGAGCAGGATATTGGCGAAGATGATCATGATCAGGGCCTTGGTCTGCAGCAGCCAGCCGATCACTGATGCCTCACCCTTTCGCCACTTCAGAACATGACCCGCCATGTGTATCCCGGCAAGCTTGCCGCTGACCGATGCCATCAGCAGCAACCCGGCGGCGGCAAACACGGTTGTTCCTCCCATGCTCCACTGGGTTTTGAGGCCGGTCGAAAGAAAGAACACCGGCATCACTGCCAGCAGAATATGGTTGCGGAATGCGTCCATGCGGTGCTGGTCAAACCATGAGGATTCCATGGCTGCGCCCGCAAGAAACGCGCCGACCATGTAATGCAGTCCGGCCCAGTCAGCCGCAAATCCGATCAAAGCCAGCCAAATGATCCCGGCATACCAGCGGTCTGCTTCACCCAGTCGCCGCATCAGTTGGCGCATGAGCCAGGCGGCCAGACCGAACAGGACGAGGAACACTGCCTGGCGGCCAATCCGTTCCCAGTCGAGCAGGATAAAGGCCAGAACACCCCAGATCGCGATGTCATCTATGCTGGCATAACGCATGATGCGCTGCCCGATGGGCTGGCGAAGTATGGCCAGCTTTTCCATGAAAAGAACCAGGATTGGCAGTGCGGTCACCGCGCAGGCCATGCCGATGCCGAGGATGACCTGCCAGTTCTGCCCTTTGGCTCCGGTCCAGCCATTGTTCATATGCAGCAAGAGCGCTGCCGCCGCGCTGCCGGCGATCAGCGGGAAGCAGAGCGCACAGCCAGCGGTGATTGCGGATTCGCCGCGGTGCTTCCAGACATCCGACAGGTTGAGTTCGATCCCGGCAATCCAGACGAAGATCATCACCGCCCAGGTGGCAATACCGCTTAGATTCGCAATGACATCCGGGCGAAAGACGAAGGTGTAATAGCCTGGAAACGCCGTGCCCAGAATGCCCGGCCCCAGCAATATTCCGCAGATGATCTGCACAACCACCAGCGGCGCAAAATAGTCGGTACGCCCCAGCCGCCAAACAAGGAACGGCACCGAGAATATCAGCAACATCGCGATCAGGAAAACTTCGGTCACCGACATC
>JBGAIR010000022.1:15383-38147 GCA_044225335.1 Novosphingobium sp.
GGTCATGTGGTTGCTCCAATTGCAGGCCTCAAAGCCAAGCAGGTGTCGTGACTCAATCAGAGCCGGATGGGCGGAGCTCTAGCGGCGACAATTGTCGATAGGAAGTTGCTCGCTGCGGCCTAAATGGAGATTCTGCGCGGATGGGCATGTGGATCGCGCTTTTGCCGAAACATGCATCGCGGGTGGATGCGGCTGAAAAGTGATGCATCAGCGGTCCGTAGTCGCCAAATTCCGCATACCGGAATCCTTGCGGCGAATCCATGCAGACCGATTGACAAGCGCTACCTTGCCTCGCACTTCGTATGCACAACATACAAAGCAGCGGGAGAGTGGAAATGGCCGATGATCGCATCGCCGCGCTGGAAGCCAGGCTGGGCGAAATCGAACAGCGCCTTGCCATCCGCGAGGACGAGCTGGATATCCGCAAGCTGCAGTACCTCTATGGCTATCTGATCGACAAATGCCTTTATAACGAGACCGTCGATCTGTTCACCGATGATGGCGAGGTGCGCTTTTTCGGCGGGGTCTGGCGCGGAAAGGCCGGGGTCCGGCGGCTTTATGTCGAACGATTCCAGAGCCGCTTCACCCATGGCAACAATGGGCCGATCGATGGCTTTCTGCTGGAACATCCGCAGATGCAGGACATTGTCGATATTCAGCCCGATGGCGTCACCGCGCTGTGCCGTGCCCGATCGATGATGCAGGCAGGTCGCCACCAAGCCCATGCAGATCCGGCCAATCCGATGCTGGGTGTGCGCCAGTGGTGGGAAGGCGGCATCTATGAAAACACCTATCGCAAGGTGGACGGCAAATGGCGCATCCATGTGCTGAACTATATGCCGCAATGGCATGCCGATTTCGAGACGGGGTGGGCCCACACCCGGCCCGGCTATGTGCCGTTTCCCGACGCCACCTTTCCCGAAGACCCGACCGGCCCAGACGCGTTGATCCCGGATAGCTGGCTGTGGCCGACGCATAAGGTGGTGCCTTTTCACATGAACCATCCGATCACCGGCAAACCGATTGTCGCGGAGCGCTGGCAGGGTGATATTGACCGCGAAGCAGCAGCCCGCGCCGCGGCCCAAACACAGGCAGACTGAAACCATGACAGCCTATCCCTCCCTGCATATGATCATCGATGGTGAGCGCGTTTCCGGCGGTGGGCGGCGCACGCATCGCGTGATCAATCCCGCCACTGGCGAGACGCTGGGCGAACTGCCACTGGCCGAACCTGCTGACCTTGATCGGGCATTGGAAACCGCGCGGCGCGGCTTTGCGATCTGGCGGGATGCTCCCGCGCAGCAGCGCGCCGCCGTGCTCCAGGGCGCGGCGCGGCTGCTGCTTGAGCGGCAAGAGGAGATTGCCCGCACCGCTACGCTGGAGCAGGGCAAGACGCTGGCTGAAGCCCGCATCGAAGTGATGATGGTGGTCGGCCTGTTCAATTTCTATGCGGGGGAATGTTTCCGGCTCTATGGGCGCAGCCTGGTGCGCCCCGCTGGCACCCGCTCCACCGTGGTGCATGAACCGGTGGGCGTGGTCGCCGCATTCGCCCCGTGGAATTTCCCGATCGGTAATCCCGGACGCAAGCTGGGCGCGCCGATCGCTGCGGGCTGTTCGGTCATCCTCAAATCGGCAGAGGAAGCACCGGGTTCCGCACTGGCCGTGCTGCAATGCCTGCTTGATGCCGGGCTGCCCAGGGAAGCGGCGCAGGCGGTGTTTGGCGTCCCCGATGAAGTCAGCCGCCATCTGCTGGGTTCGCCCATCGTTCGCAAGCTCAGTTTCACTGGCTCGACCGTGGTTGGCAAGCATCTGGCGCGATTGGCGACTGAAAATATGCAGCGCACCACCATGGAACTGGGCGGGCATGGCCCGGTGCTGATCTTTGACGATGCCGATATCGACCGCGCACTGGAGGTGATGGTCGGCGCGAAATATCGCAATGCCGGGCAGGTGTGCGTCAGCCCCACCCGTTTCATCGTTCAGCAGGATGTATTCGCTCGTTTCCGCGATGGCTTTGCCGAGCGCGCCAGGGCACTGAAAGTCGGCAATGGGCTGGAAGCTGACAGCCAGATGGGCCCGATGGCCAACCCGCGCCGTCCCGATGCCATGGAGCGACTGATCGCCGACGCGCGCGCGCAGGGCGGCAAGCTGCTCTGTGGCGGCGAGCGATTGGGCAACCGGGGGTTCTTCTATGCACCCTCGGTGGTGGCGGAAGCGCCGCTGAGCGCAGAACTGATGAACGAGGAACCATTCGGCCCGGTGGCGATCATCAATCCCTATGCCGATGAAGCGGCAATGATCGCGGAGGCGAACCGCCTGCCCTATGGCCTTGCCGCCTATGTCTGGACCAGCGACGCCAAACGGCAGGCGCGGATCGGGCGTGAGATCGAGGCCGGAATGGTGGGGATCAACACCAATATGATCGGCGGTGCCGATACGCCGTTTGGCGGGGTGAAATGGTCCGGCCATGGCAGCGAGGATGGCCCCGAAGGGCTGCTGGCCTGCATGGTCACCAAGGCGATTCACGAAGGCTGATGCAACGGCGTGCGGCCAACGCTGGTCTGGCTGCCGGGCTGGCGGCGCTGGCGATGCCGGGGGCCGGGCAAGCAAGGGAGAGAACGATGACCCAGGAACTCAAGACTGGCGGCGGGCAGGGCTATCTGCGGATCGCCACCGAGGAAGCCTTTGCCACGCAGGAGCAGATCGATGTCTTTCTGCGCATGATCCGCGAAGGGACCGCGGACAAGGGCATGGTTTCGCTGTGGGGTTTCTATGCGCAAAGCCCATCGGAACGGGCAACGCAGATTCTGCACCGCCTGCTTGATCTGGGGGAACAGCGCATCGCCGATATGGACGCCACCGGGATCGACAAGGCCATTCTGGCGCTGACTTCCCCCGGCGTGCAGCCGATGCTCGATCTGGATGAGGCAAAGGGCATCGCCACCCGCGCCAACAACACGCTGGCGGATGCCTGTCAGAAATATCCTGATCGTTTCATCGGCATGGGAACCTTGGCAACGCAGGATCCGGAATGGTCGGCCCGCGAAGTGCATCGCGGCGCGCGTGAGCTGGGCTTCAAGGGCGTGCAGATCAACAGCCACACCCAGGGCGAATATCTCGACGATCCCAAATATGATCCGATCTTCCGCGCGCTGGTGGAAGAAGGGCAGCCGCTGTACATCCATCCCTCTACCCCGCCGGACAGCATGATCACGCCGATGCTGGAAAGCGGGCTGGATGGAGCGATCTTTGGTTTTGGCGTCGAAACCGGAATGCATCTGCTGCGGCTGATCACCATCGGCATTTTCGATCGCTATCCCGATCTGCAGATCATGGTCGGCCATATGGGCGAGGCATTGCCCTATTGGCTCTATCGGCTTGATTTCATGCATCAGGCCGGGGTGCGATCAAAGCGCTATGAGCGGATGAAGCCGCTGAAAAAGACCATCGCCGAATATATGCGCAGCAATGTGCTGATCACCAATTCCGGGGTCGCCTGGGAACCGGCGATCAAGTTCTGCCAGCAGGTGGTGGGCGAAGATCGCGTGATGTACGCGATGGATTATCCCTATCAATATGTCGCCGATGAAGTGCGGGCGATGGACGGGATGGATATGTCGCCTGCGCTCAAAAAGAAGTTCTTCCAGAGCAACGCCGAGCGCTGGTTCAAGCTGTGAGCCGCAGCTGATGCCCAGCGTCCGCGAGGCAGCCTTTGCCGTGTTTCGCCATTTTGGCGTCGATGCGCTGTTCGGCAATCCCGGTTCCACCGAGCTGCCGATGCTGCGCGCCATGCCGCAAGGCTTTGACTATGTGCTGGGGCTTAACGAGGCAGTGGTCGTGGCGATGGCCGATGGCTATGCGCAGGCCAGCGGACGCCCGGCGCTGGTCAACCTGCATTCGGCGGCGGGCACCGGCAATGCGCTGGGCAATCTCTACACCAGCTTTCGCAATGGCACTCCGCTGGTGGTCACCGCCGGGCAACAGGCGCGTTCGATGTTGCTGCATGATCCGTTTCTGGGGGCAGAGCGCGCCACGGAGTTTCCGCGTCCCTATGTCAAATGGGCGGCGGAACCCTTGCGCGCGGAGGATGTTCCCGCAGCACTGGCCCGCGCCTTTCATATCGCTCTGACACCGCCGATGGGGCCGGTGTTTGTATCGGTGCCGGTCGATGACTGGGACCGCGAATGCGCAATGCCGGTGCTGCCCGAACTGTCGCTGCGCACGCTGGCCGATCCGGCAGGGATCGTGCGGCTGGCAGCCTTGCTGGATGGTGCCGACCGGCCGGCACTGGTGCTGGGCAGCGGCGCGGCGCAATGCGGCGGCTGGGACGCCGCGATCAGGTTGGCAGAGATATGCGCGGCGGATGTCTGGACCGCACCCTTTGCCGCGCGAGAGACGTTTCCCGAGGATCATCCGCGCTTCGCCGGGTTTCTGCCCGCCTTTCGCGAACAGATCGTTGGCCTGCTCTCCCCCTATGATGCGATCGTGGTGATCGGCGCACCGGTGTTCACTTACCACGCCGAAGGGGGCGGGCCTTACTGGCCTGAACAGGCGCAACTGGCCGCGCTGTCGCATGATCCGCAGCATCTTTCGTTCCTGCCGGGCGGGCTGGGAGTGCTGGGGGATGTGGGAAGCGGCCTCGCCAGTCTGGCCGAGCGTGTCACGCAGAAGCCGCCGCGCCCAGCATGCAAGCGGGCGGCCGCTCCGGAAGCGGGTATGAACACCGCCCATGTGCTGTCACGGATCGCAGCGCTGCGTCCGGCGCAGTCGATACTGGTTGAGGAAGCACCGACCGCGCGCGGGCCGATGCACGATCATCTGCCTGTTACCGCACCCTGCACCTTCATGACCACGGCCAGCGGCGGATTGGGCTATGCCTTGCCGGCTGCGATTGGTGCCGCGCGCGCCCGGCCGGATTGCAAGGTGCTGGCGCTGCTGGGCGATGGATCGGCGATGTATTGCATTCAGGGATTGTGGAGCGCGGCCGCGCAGGGTGCCAATGTCAGCTTCCTGATACTCAACAACCGCCGTTATGCCGCGCTGGAACATTTCGCCACGATCTTCGGGATGAACCACATGCCCGGCACCGATATCGGCGGGCTCGATTTTGTCGGGCTGGCAGCGAGTCAGGGCATGTCTGGCCGCCGCGTTAACGCAATGGATGAGCTGGACGCGGCGCTGGCATGGAGCTTTGCCAGCAGCGGCCCGACGCTGATCGAGCTGATGCTCGATTGATCACATCACCCGCCACACCCACAGCTTGATCCCGGCGGGATAGCGTGCGCCTGCGCAGATGAAGATCGAGCGGTTGAGCCAGTCATACTTGCCGGCAGGGGCGATGAATTCAGGCACGGTACGGAAATAATACTCTGCCGGATCGACCTCTTCGCCCGCAACCAGCCGCGCCATCACCTCTGGCGGCCCATGCCGCAGTCCGCGGTTGCGGATCTGGATGATCACCCCATCATCGGTTTCCAGTGCATAGGTGGCATCGGCCACCGTCACCCCATCAGGCCGGGTCAGCTGAAAATCGGCAGCATTGCCCATCAGCCTGCCCTTGATCAGCGGACCTTCGACGCGGCCTCCGGCAAAGATCGGGATGATCCGCCGGCTGCCATCATAGGTCGCGCCGATCGGCACCATTTCTCCCAGATCGCCGCCTGCTTCATAGACGAATTCAAGATCGGGGCGGATCATGCCGCCAGCCCGATCTGATCGGCATTGGCCCAGTTGCCATGCAAGCCGAAGCGCAGGCGGATCGGCACGCGGATAGTGGCAATCGGCCCCTTGGCGATATCCAGCGCATCGAAAATCAGCAGATCGCTGCGCTGCTCGGCAATGCGGTTGCAGATTTGCACGATCCAGCCATCGCCTTCGGCGGCATCGGCGCTGCGCGGCACAAAGCAGGGTTCCTGCAAGGTGCTGTCAGCGCCGCACCACCAGCGCTGTTCACTGCCGCTGTGAAAGTCGATCAGGCACAGGCTGTTAAGCAGCATACCGGAAATGCTGCGGACCATGGTATCAACCGGCTTGCTCTGATCGATCTCCAGCATCCAGCCATAGCGATAGGGCTGGCCGGTGAAGCGATCATCGATGCGCGGAAACTCGCCCACCGCCTCGCTCAGGCGGGTGATGCTGTCAAAGCTGTCGCCATTGGAAGCCATATCCACCGTCCAGCGCGTCGGGCGGCTGGCACCGGCCACCGGATCGAACGGCGCGCCATGCACATCCGGGAAGAAGGGGAACATATTGTTTGTCGCTTCAGGCACATCGAAATGCACCTTCGTGCCTTCCTGATAGGCATTGAAGACATGGCTGGCGAAGCAATTGTCTCGCCGGAACCAACGGATATCGGCATCGGTCACGCCATCGCGGCGCGGGATGATCCCCAGATAGACGGGCAGGGTGGTATCAAAGCCGAAATGCGGCATGCCTTTTTCCAGCCGATCCCAGCTGCCGATGCAGGGCACCACATGCAGCACCAGATAATCCTGGGTGATGCCGAAATCATGCATCATGCAGTAATAGGGCACCTTGAACCACACTTCGCGCACCAGGTCGCCCGATGGCGCAACTTCCATATAGGTCACATCGTCGCTGCACAGACCGCTGGCGGCATAGCCGATGGCAACCATGTTGCCGGTTTTCGGATCGATCTTGGGATGGGCGGTGAAGGTTTCGCCGCTCATCCTTCCGCCGAACTTCTCGAAACCGAAACTTTCCATGCTGGCCGGATCCATCAGCAGCGCGGGGCTGTCTTCCTTCATCGCCCAGAGTTTGCCAGCGAAGATGAATGCGTTGGTGTTGGCGGTAGAGCGGATCCGGCCCTTGACGCTATCATCATCGGTCAGGGGATTGCGATAGGCCCCGAACAGCGCCTTGCCTGCTTCGTTTTCCAGCTTCCACTTGTCGGTGCGCGCCCAGCGCTGGCGGAAATCGCATTGTCCATCGTGAATATGGAACCGCGTGATCATGCCATCGCCGTTAAACGCAATGTCATCGCCAAGCCGTGGCGGAAACTGCGGATCGGGCTGCACCCGGTAGAACGCACCGTTCAGCTCGCGCGGGATTTCACCCACGCAATCCAGATCGGCAATATCCGCCTCGACCCGCGACGGGGTGTTGAAGCCGGTGAAGCTGGGGGTTTGCGGGAAATGGGCCACGGCAACTCTCCTCAATCGGAAATCATCAGGATGACGGGGAACCGGCCAGCCATCCGCGCACAAAGGCAGAGTGGCGAGCCACGGAAATATGCGCGATCAAGCCATCGCGCAGCTGATAGGTCACCGTTACCGGTGCTTCCAGGAACTCACCGGCCTGCAACGGCCCGAGCATGAAATCCGGCGCGTCGGCCAGCGCGGTAAAGCGCATGGTGGCGTCCAGCTCTATCCGTTCGTTATCGGCACGGATCGCCTGCACCGCCAGCCGCTCCCGCAATCGGGCGAAGATCGGGCGATAGAATGCGGCGATAGCGTCCGGGCCGATGATCGGCGGCATGGTGTCGTTCAAAATCAGCGTTACGTCATCGGTGTAATAGGCGGTGAAGCGATCAAAATCGGCTTCGGAAAATGCCGCCACATAGTCGCGGAATGCCGCGATCTGATCGGGTGTGCCGCCCAGCCGGGTCATGCGGCAGTTGCCTTTCGCTCTACCAGTCGCACCAGATCGAGCAGGGTGGCGTTAACAGGTGCTGCGATGCCCAGAGCCGCTGCCTGCCGCGCGATGGCGCCATTGATGGTCTCGATTTCGGTAGGGCGACCCGCCTCGATATCCTGCAGCATCGAAGCACGGTGGCCACCATGATTGCGCAGTGCAAAATCGATATGGTGATTGATCCTTTCGAGGCTGGCGGCAATGCCCGCGCCATTGGCCACCGTCGCCGCCTCTGCGGCGATTGCACCGGCGATGCGTCGGCCTTCATCGCAGTTCATTTCGCCCACGGTCAGCCCGGCGACCGCGGCCAGTGCATTCAGCGCCGCATTGAATGCGGCCTTTTCCCAAACTGCGATCAGCGGGTCGGCAAGCAGTTCGCAGGTGAAGCCGGCACGGCTAAGCCAGTCGGCCGCAGCCTGTGCTCCGTTCGCGGCATCAGGATGCAAACCGCCCAGCCGCACGCTGCCCACGCCCGGTGCATGAACCTCGCCCGGCGCAACCAGATCGGCGGGCTGGTCGGTTACCCCCAGCAGGGTCCGTTCCTTGCCGAAGCATTGGGCAAGACAATCATCATGGCCGAGGCCGTTCTGCAGGGTCAGCGCATGGCATTGGCCATCGGCAAGATGCGCCACCGAAGCGGCCGCCCCTGCGGTGTGCATTCCCTTGACAAAAACGATCACCAGATCGGCCCTCTGCAGCGTCCGCGCATCGCGGGTGGCGGTGACTGCAACGCGGCGCGCCCCGCGATCATCGGCCAGCGTGATCCCGCCCTCGGTAACCGCGTCCACCACCGCCGCCGAATTATCGACCACCGCTACCCGCGCGCCTGCCTCGGCCAGCCGCGCCGCGAACAGCGATCCCATCGCCCCGGCGCCGACCATCACAATGCTGAAGCTTTGTGCCGCCATCACCGATCCTAGATGGAATAGAAATCGACCACGGTGGGGATCTGGTCGTTCAGAAGAAAGATCGTCTTGGCGGCGATCAGCCATTGTCCGCTCTGCGGCACCAGCCGGTGTTGATAGCGACCGAAAAAGCTGTGCGTGCGGTTCAGCCGGACATCATGCAGATGCACGCAGAAGGCGGATTCAACCGCTGCTGATTGCGTGTCCTGCCCCAGCACGCGGACGTTGCTGATCATGTGCAAACAGCGCGGGCGCGGGCTTGAGGCAATGGATTGTCCGCCGCTGGCGCGCTGCACACGGTCTTCCAGAGCGGCCCGGCCCGCGTAATAGATCAGCGACAGTTCCCGATCCGGGTCGCTGGTCTGGGTCAGCTCATCCTTCCACGCGGGCATCCAATAGACGGCATCCTCGGTGTAGAGCTGCAGCCATTCGCGCCAGGCGCCGCTGTCAAGCAGCGCTGCCTCGTGAAACAGCAGTTCGGCGGCCTGCTGCACGGACGGCGGGGCGGTCATGCCGCAGTTTCCAGAACCGGGCCGATCCGTCGCGCCCATTCCCGGTAATAGGCGTGATACAGCGTTTCATCGCACAGCTGCGAATTGCCGGTGACATGCCGTTCCGCCCTGGCGTCGATAGCCTCGGTCATGGGGCTGCCGCCGGTCTGGCTGGCCAGCATGCCCCGACCATAGCCTTGCAGCCATGGATCGCGCTTTGCCGCAAACCCGCTCTGGCAATTTTCATAGCAAACCGTGTCATCGGGCGTTGCCATGCCGGATGGGTTGAAGAAGTCCTCATATTGCCGAATGCGCTGGCGGCGGGCTTCGCCGCTTTCACCGCGCGGGGCGATGCACCAGGTCCGCATCAGCGTTTTTCCCGGTGCCAGTGGCTGGATCACGCGCAGCTGGCTCGATGCATTTTCCGCGATCTGAAGATTGGGAAAGATGGTGAGGTTGCGCATGTTGAACATCCAGTCCCGCCGCGCCTCGCCGTGTCGCTGGGCCAATGCCTCTGCCTGATCAAACAGCGGATGGGTTTCGGTTACGCCGATCCGGCCCCAGTTTAGGACATGGCCATTGGCAAAGCTGACACTGCCACCGGCCACGCCCTCGGCATCCTGTCGCCAGGATTGTTCATTGTCCCACACCGATCGCACCGCCGCCCCGGCTCCCGCCGCCTGCCTCCGCTCGATGATGCCGATATAGGATGGGTGGGCAGAGGTGAAATGATAGGCGTCCGAGCAATTTTCCAGCTGCAGCTTCCAGTTGGCATCATAGGTGAAACCAACCGCGCCTGGCACCAGCTCTGGCCCTTCCTCGCTCTGATCGGCAACCAGATCAAGAAAGCGCGCTGCACCGCCCAGCCAATCCAGCAGCGGTGGAACATCGGTGGTGACACTGCCAAAAAGGAACCCATTATGCTCGGCAATTGCGCCCGGCGCTGTCAAAGCTCCAGCTGTGATAGGGGCAGATGTGCAAACGGGCATTGCCGGACTGCGTTTGCGCAACGCGCGCGCCCTTGTGCGGACAGGAGTTGATGAAGCCGCCCAGCTGCCCATCGCCGTCGCGCATCACTACCACTGGCACGCGCCCTATCGTGGTGGTGAAGAAATCATGCGGGGCAGGTGCCTGCGAAGCGAGGCCCAGAAACACCCAGCCGCTTTCGAAGATGTGCTTCATCTCCAGTTCGAACAGCGCCGGATCATCGAACAAGGCACGGTTGACGCGAAAGATGCCCTGATCCGGCTGATCGTCAATCAGATCGGTGATCCGCCAAGGCATCACGCATCGCTCGCCAGCTGGGCGCGATAGAGCGGTGCAGCCTTGATGAAGCACAGCCCGGCAAGCATCGGGGTGATGGCGATCAACAGCATCGAATAGCGCACCGCGCCATCGCCCATGCTGGGCGCAAGCAGATCGTTGATGATGCCGACCGCGCTTGGCCCAACCACATTGCCGATAAAGCTGGCACCAAACAGGATCACGGCAATTGCCAGCGCCCGGCGGTTTTCCGGCACCAGATTGACGGTGGCGGCATAGATCGGCCCCTGATGGATCAGGGTAAAGAAGCTGGCGAGCACAAAGCCGGTAAGCCAGATCAGACGATCATCACCCAGCAGGAACATTGCTTCGGCTGGTCCGACCATCATGCAGGCAAAGGCAGGGAGCAGGATGCGCCAGGCAAGATGCTGCGGTGCCAAGCGATCGATCAGCACCCCGCCGGCCAGCACACCAACTGCACCGATGACACCCCTGACCGGCCCCACCGTTCCGGCCACTTCCGTCAGCCCCATGTGATGCACGCGTGCAAAGAAGGTCGGGGTCCATGCTCCGGCTGCCCAGACGTTTGCGCCCATCAGCGTCACGCCCACAAATATCCAGGCGAAGCAGCGATTGGCGAACAGCGCGGCAATGTCTGCCGTCATGATCCGCAGCGACACGGCGTCCCGCGAGGGGGCAGGGCTGCGCCGGACGGGTTCCTTTACCGTCAGCACGAACAAGGCCGCGATCACCAGACCGGGCAGGCCCATCGCCACGAACATCGCGCGCCAGCCGTGGTGCTGCGCCACCCAGCCCGCGATGGGGAAGAACACGATGAACGCCAGCGAATTGGCGGTGCCGAAAATGGACATGGCCAGCGGCCGTCTGCGCGCATGGAACAGGTCGGCGATGATCGAGTTTGACGGAGCCAGCCCGCAAGCCTCGCCTGCCCCCATCAGAAAACGCGCCATCGCCAGTTGCCAGATCGACGAGACATAGCCGGTAAGGACCGTCATCAGGCTCCAGAACGTCAGCCCGATGGCGACGATGTTGCGGCGGTTGTAGCGATCAGCCAGCCAGGCGATTGGCAGCCCCAGCAGCGAATAGAGCAGAATGAAGGTCAGCCCCGATACCAGCCCCAGCACCGTATCGGAGACAGCAAATTCGCGCTTGATCAGCGGCAGCGCCAGCCCCAGCAAGGCGCGATCAAGATAGTTGAACACCGAAATCAGCGTCAGCAGCGCCAGTGGCCATGTCGCGCCCCATGGCCATGCCGAGCCTTCCTGTGTGCCAGATGAAGCGGGCGATGCAGGGGATGGTTGCTGTGTCATGCCGCCCTCAATCCCAATTGCCCGGTAAGCTGGTGGTCTTCATCAATCCATTCGCCGCGCTGGGCAAGCAGCGGATCAACCGGTCCGGCAAGATCGGAGCGCAGCCATAGCCGCAGCAACAAACGCGGAGTCGCGCCGGAAAAAGCGCGGCGGCCGTGCAGCCATGACCAATTGTGCCAGAAGATTGCTTCGCCTGGCTGAAGCACAAAGCTGTTTTGCCGGGCGATCAGTTCGGCTGCGTCCTGCAATGCGGACAGGGCTTGCACCAGTGGTTGCGGCAATTCTTCGCCCCGCGCCTGCGCGGCCATGCGCAGGAAATAGGGATTGCAGCAAATATGGGTTCTGCCAGACCAGCGCAGAATGATCGGAATCTTCCGGGCGCTGACGGGATGATCCGAACGCAAAACCGGATTGGTGCCCCAATAATAGCCTTCGTAAAGCGCAGGCAGATGGTGCGGTGCGGTGCGCCGCAAATGCTGATGCAGAAGCTCTGCCGGGATCAGGAAGCTTTCCCCGCCTTGTTCAGCCGCGCGGACAGATGCCAGCGCCAGAATGTCATGCAGATCGCTGTGCGCGCGCAGTTCGCCATCGGAATGGGTGCCGCGCGCCTGCGGATCGCCATGCAGATGTTCAACCCGGGCGACAGTTTCACCAGCCGGAGACTGGATCGAAGGCTTGCCCAGCCAGCCGCCAATCCGCAACAGAGCCGCAGCCATGCCATCTTCACCGAGGATCGCGGGATCAAGGCCTTGCAGATGCACTGCCCGCGCGCCATCGCGATACTCGCTCTGCAAGTCGTCGTTGCGCAACTCTGCCAGCTCGGCCTGCGCCCCGCTCTGCAACGCCTCCAGCTCGGTTACGGACAAGGCGCGCCGGGGGAGGATCACCTTGTCCGCCGTCACAGCCGCGATGCCCTTGTTTCGGTGCAGGTAATGAATTCCAGCAGGGCGGGCTGGCCCGCCTCGGTCGCGGCAATGCCGCGCTTGATTGCCGCCACGATCTCGCCCGGATCGGTCACGCGTTCACCATAGCCGCCCAATGCCCGGGCCAGTTCGGCATAATTGCCGGAAATATCGGTGGAGCGGAACCGCTCGGTTGCGATCGGCATCTGATCAAGCTCGATCGCCATGGCCGAATTGTTGAGCAGGATCGAAAGGATTGGCAGCTTTTCGCGCGCGGCGGTTTCAAAATCCATGCCTGTAAAGCCGATGGCGGCATCGCCCCAGACATTGATGCACAGCTTGTCCGGGCAAGCCAGCTTGGCCCCCATCGCCAGCCCCAGCCCATAGCCCAGCTGGGTCGATTTGCCCCAGCCGATGTAGCTGAGCGGGGTGATCGATTTCCAGTAAGGGGTCAGCTGATCGCGCGGCGAACCGGCATCATGGGTGATGATGGTGTTGGCGACATCCACCGTGCGTTGCAGTTCCCACAGCACGCGATAGGGGCTGAGCGGCGCATCGTCGCTTTCCAGCAGCGGCAGCCATTGCGCCAGCCATTCGCCTTCAATCTTGCGGATTTCTTCTGCCACCGGTGCGGCATCGCGCGGCTGGTCGATCAGCCGGGCACAGGCGTCGATCAACATGCCCAGCGTCAGCCGGGCGTCGCCCACCAGCGCGTCTTCGCAAATCACGCCCTTGTTGAGATCGGCGGGGTCCAGCGTCGAATGGATGATCGGCACATTGCCGGGCATCGCCACACCGAATGCGGTTTCCGAAAAGCTGCAACCGATGCCGAAAATCAGATCGGCGTTATCAAGGAAATGGCGCAGCTGCCCGGGAATCGCGGCACCGCCAGAACCCAGCGCGAGGGGGTGGGTTTCGTCAAAGGCGCTCTTGCCCTCAAGGCTGGTCGAAACCGGCGCGGCCAGAAGCTCGGCCAGCGCGCGCAGCTCGGCATACGCGCCGGACCAGTGAATGCCTTGTCCGGCATGGATCACCAGTCGCCTTGTTGCCACCAGCCGCTTTGCGACGCGATCCACCGCTTGCGGATCGGGGCCGTAACGGGTTGCGACCACCGGGGTATAATCCAGCTCGCCCGGCAGTTCTTCACCCAGCACGTCCCAGGGCAATTCCACCAGCGCAGGGCGAAGCCGCCCGTTGCGCAGCGCCGAAAACGCGCGGCGCAGCACGGCCGAGGTATCCTCTGCGCGCAGGATCGGCTCGGCAGTCTTGGTGATATCGCGCATGGACCGTGCGGCGTTGTAATTATCCGGCACATGCGCGATCCGCCGGGCATAGCCTTGCGGCAGAACCAACACTGGCACGCTTTCGGAATAGGCCTGGGCCACGCCGCCATAGGCGTTTTCCGTGCCGGGGCCATGCTGCATGGCAAAGGCACCCATGCGCCGCCCGGCGGTCAGCCGGGAAAGCGCATCGGCCATGTGCACGCCGGTGCGTTCCTGCCGGACGATAACGGTGCGAATGCCCAGCGCGGCAGCCTGTTCCAGCACCGCGTTGCGGGGATAGCCGAACAGAACATCGACGCCTTCGCGCTTCAGAATCTCGGCAATGGCCGTGCTGACCTTCATGTCTGGCCCGCTGGTTCAGCGCTGGCTGGCGAAATCGGCGGCGCTCATCGGACGTTCGCCAATCACCGTGGTGCGGATCAGGTGACGCCGTTCATATTTGAAATCATGCACACCGCGATGCAGGGTGAAACGGTTATCCCAGACGATCAGGGTGTCCTTCTTCCACTTCACGCGGCAGTGATAATGCAGGTGCTGCGCCAGACTTTGCAGATAGTTCAGCAGCGCCCGGCTTTCATCCTCGCTCCAGCCAACGAAGCGCTTGAAATAGGCGGATGTGGCGAACAGCGCCTTGCGTCCGGTTTCGGGGTGGACGCGCACCGCGGGGTGGATGCTTTCCAGCTGGTCCTCGGTGAAATCATGGCTTTCGCGCAGGCGCAGCCGCTTTTCCGGTGCCAGCTTTTCGTTCTTCGACCAGATGTCCTTACCCGAATAGACAACCTGCAGGCTGTCGAGCAGTGCCTTCATCCCGTCAGAGAGGTGCTCATAGACCAGATAGGCGTTGGAAAAGGCAGTATCGCCGCCCCATTGCGGCACTTCCAGCGCGCGCATGACGATGCATTTGGGGGGCTGGGGCAAGAACGGGCTGTCGGTGTGGAAATGCTCGAAGGATGGCACCACGTTGACAGGCTCATGCGCTTCGCGCCGCACTTCCTGCATATCGCGGTGATCGCCATAGGTCGGCGCCTGCGGCAGTTCGGTCAGTTCGCCAAAATGATGGGAAAAAGCCTTGTGCTGTTCAGGAGTAAGATCCTGATCGCGGAAAACGATCACCAGAAACTGCCGGAAGGCCAGCATGATTTCATCAAGCGTTTCCGCATCAAGCGGCTGGCGCAGATCGACACCCGAAATTTCGCAGCCACAGGCACCGCTGATCGGCTCCACGCCGATCCGGCGGAACTGCGGCATCGGCAGCCCCGAAACGATCGGCACATGGGCTTGCGGATCCAGAACGGGATTGCTCAACTGCGTTGCCACGGGATTTCCTTGTCAAATCGGAATGAAAATTGGGGACGGGGCTGGGTGGGGAGAGGCAGTTTCCCGCCCCTCCCCTAGGGTACCTCGTCAGAAGCGGCGCTTGACGCTGACTGCCCAGGTCCGCGGCTCAGCCGGGGTACCCTGGATCGAGTTGGTCGAACCGCGGTTGTCGAAAACGTCGGTGTAATAGAGCTTGTCGGTCAGGTTGCGGACCTCGACAGCCAGCTCCCAATCGCGGTCCTTGGTGGCATAGGCCAACCGCGCGTTGACCAAAGTTGCTCCCTTTACCTGACCGAAGATATCCTTCAGCCCGGTGGTTGCATCGACATTGTTGGTGTTGCGATTGAAAGTATCGGTGTGTGTCACATCGATGCGCGGCGTGATCGTGCCGGCATTGCCCAGATCGGCTTCATACTGCGCCGAAATGCTCCACTGCCAGGGCGAGATATAGGGGCCGTTGTCTTCGCGGCCGATCCCTGAGGTTGCTGCCGCCGCGCTGATCGAATCATAGCGGAAGTGCAGATAGGCAAGCGAACCATCGATCGACAGCCCCGGCACCGGCCGCAGCGAAAGCTCTGCCTCAAAGCCCTTGATGGTGGCATTGCCGGCATTGAGCGGCAATGAGCACGGGGTGGAGGGTGCGCCGGTGATCGGGCAGCTCGATACCGTCACCAGAATGTCGGTATATTTGTTGATGAAGCCCGATGCGTTGAAGCGCAGCTTGCGGTCCAGAAGATCGGTCTTGAGCCCGATTTCATAGGCTTTCAGCTTTTCCGGATCATGCGGCAAGGCCTGCTGCGGGAAGAACGGACGGGGGTTGATGCCGCCGCCGCGGAAGCCGGTCGAAAACTGCGCATAGGCCATTACGTCGGGCGAGAAGCGATATTGCGCGCCCAAGCGATAATCCACGCGGCTGCCGGAATAACGCCCGACCAGCCCGTTGAGCGGTGCCAGCGAAGCTGGCACAGCGCCGCCGCTGGACGATCCGGGAACACCGAAGCGGCCATAGGTGAAGCTCTTCGATTGCTTGGTATAGCGCAGCCCGCCCAGCAGCGTCAGGTTCTCCACCGGGGTAAGATCGACATTGCCGAACACCGCCTTGGTGGTTGCCGGGATCACGTCTTCTTCGATGAAGTTCAGCGTGGTCAGCTCGATCTTGGCGGCATAGCGGCTGCGCTTGTGGAAATAGAAGCCGCCAACGGTCACATTGGCAATATCAGCCAGCTTGGCGGAAACGCGCAGTTCCTGGCTGAATTGCTTGTTGTAGACGTTGTTGGCCTGAAGGCTGGGATTGAAGGGTGAACCGTCACCGGTCGAATAATGCCCGTCATATTCGCGATAGGCGGTGATCGAGGTGGCTTTCACATTCTCGCTCAGATCGACATTGAGCGTGCCGGAAATCCCCCAGCTGTTCAGCTCGGCCTTGGGCGGAGCCTGCCACGGTGCCGAGCCATCGCGCGGGGCCGTGTCGGTATAGTTTTCATAGTTGATGTAAGGGCTGTTGCTGAAGGTATCCTGAGCATAGGCCCCATAAGGCGAATAGCTGATGAAGGGCGATCCCGTCGCCGTGCCGTAGACATTGCCGTTAAGCACATAGGCAGCCGCTGCGGGTGTGGCGACGCCGGTCAGCGTTGCGCCCGGATTGGCCGAGCGGCCGACATAGAGCAGCGTTGAAGGCGAGGCTTCGCTGTTGTCGCGGGTGACATCGGCGACGATGTCAGCCGTGATGTTGGAAGCCGGAGTCCAGCGCAAGGCCAGGCGGCCAGCCAGATAATCCTTGCCGCCTTCGGTGCCCAGCTTGCAATCGCGCTGGGTGGTGGCGGTGGGAATGGTGCTGCCCGGATGGGTGCAGGTGTAATCATAGCGCGTGACATAGCCATCCTTGTGCACGCCCGCGCCGGAAAGCCGGGCAAACAGCTGATCGGGCACAAGGGTGAAATTGGCCGCGCCGCGCATTTCCAGCCGGTTGTAGCTACCATAGGTGGCCGACAGATAACCGTCGTTCGAGCCATCCGGCTTTTTCGAATACAGCTTGATTGCGCCGCCGATCGAGTTCTGTCCGGCCAGCGTGCCCTGCGGGCCGCGCAGGATTTCCACGCGGTCCAGATCGACCAGGCTGAGCATCGAGCCATGCAGCGTCGGCAGATAGACATCGTCAACATAGACGCCGACACCGGGTTCCAGCGCAAAGTTGGTATCGCGCTGGCCAACGCCGCGGATATAGGCCGTCACAGCCGGGCCGAAGGTTGCGGCGGATTGCCGCAGGGTGACGTTGGGGGCGGTGCCGCCGATATCTGCCAGCGTCACGGTGCCGCGCTGTTCCAGCATATCGGCATTCATCGCGGTGATCGCGATGGGAACATCCTGAAGCTTCTGGTTGCGGAATTGCGCGGTGACCACGATTTCAGCGGTGCCATCGTTCTTCTCGGACTTGGCATCATCGCTGGCGGCCTGCGCGAAGGCCGGCGTCGCAGCGGCGATCAAGCCAGCAAGCGCCATGGTGGATACACCGGAACGGATCCAAGATTTGCTGAAAGTCATTTGCCTCTCTCCCATCGGGCTCCTGCATTGTGTCCAGCAGGTGTCGCAAGTGAAGATGTTGATCAATCAACTGTCAAGCTGGTTCCGTTATATGAAATAACAATTCCGTATGCTGGAATTCAAATTGGCCGCTCAGCTATGCGCGATTGCGGCCTGTTCGCTAAGCTTTTGAGCTGCTTCGCGCACTGCCAGCACCAGATTGTCTTCCAGATGGAGCTGGTAGCGCTTTGAGGGCATTGTCACGCCGATACAGCCCAGCACTTCGCCATCGGCCCCAAAGATCGGGCCTGCGATTCCCGCAATTTCGATATGCGGATCAAAATAGCGGGAGAAGCCGTTGGTCCGAATCTGCGCGAGATCGCTTTCGAGTTCCGGGCGGGGCAAACGCGGCCTGCCAGTGAGCGGGCCATTGCGCGCCTCGCGGATCACCATCTCGATCTCACCCGGGGTCAGAAAGGCCAGAATGGCCCGGCCCAGCGAGCCCCAGGGCAATTCGATTTCCACCCCGCGCTCCACGGCAAAGCGCAAAGCGTGCGGGGTCAGCGCCACGTCAGCGATCACCGCGCGGTGTTGCAGCGGGCTATAGACGCATAGAACCGCCGTTTCGTGAAAATTGGCTACCAGATCTTCCAGCAAGGGCCTTGCGCTTCGTGTCAGATCAAAGCGTGCAACCAGTTGCGAGGCCAGTCGGTGCAATTCGCGGCCGGCACGATAGGTCTGCCCGGCACTGCGTTCGACCAGTCCGGCGCGGACCAGAACCTGCAGCAGGCGATGGACCGAGCTTTGCGGCAATTGAGCGCGGGCGGCGATCTCGCTCAACGAAAAGCGCGATGGGGCGGTCGCCACCAGCTTGAGCAGGTAGGCAAGCCTGTCTGCCGCTCCCCTTGGTACCTCGGTCACCCTCCGCTCGCTTTCTTTGCCATCGGCGATTTCGCAACCCTATCCTGAATGTCGCAGGGTGGAAATATCGCTCATGTTCAGCATCGCCATTCCGGCGCGCTCGGCGGCTTGCATGATTTTAGTTGATCTATCAACTTAAACAGCGAATGCTTGTCAGCAAGGCCGGACGGATGGAGAGGGGCGGCGGAGTGTCAAAGGCAAAAATGCTTGCCAGCTATGTCGACGCGTTCAATCGTGGTGATACGGCTGCCTATGGTGCGTTTTATGCGCCGGATGTGACGCTGCGCAATGGCCGCGGCATGGTGCTGAGCGGGCCGGCCGAGATTCTGGCGTTCTATTCCGCCCTGCGTGCATCCGTGGCACGCGTGATGCGCATTCAGGCGGTGATCGAAGGCCACGATTGCATCGCTGCCTCGCTTGCTTCCTGCTTCACTGCGCTGGAAGACGGCGTGGATTTTTCCGGCGACATGCTCGCGGCCGGTGACCGCGTCGAAATCGAAAGCATGGCGCTGTACGAGCTTGAAGGCGGGAAGTTCAGGCGGATCAACGCCACCACAATAAAGCGCAATATCCTGCGCAAGGGAGAGAGTGAATGACCGGCAGCTATCTGACTGGGGCGACAGGCAATGCACGCGCCAGCCGCAGGCTTTTGATCTTCATGCTTTTCCTTACCTGCACGCTGAACTTTGCCGACCGGGCGGTGTTCTCGGCGCTGGCCCAGACCATCAAGGCCGATCTGCAACTGACCGATTTGCAGCTGGGCCTTTTGCAGGGATTGGTGTTTGCGCTGCTCTATGCCGCAGCAGGTCTGCCGCTGGGCTGGTTGGCCGACCGGATGCCGCGCAAGCGCATCATCGCTGTGGCGACCATGATCTGGTCGGCGGCCACCGCGGCCACCGGTTTTGCCAACAGTTTCATCCATCTTGCCATGGCGCGATTGACGGTTGGATTGGGTGAGGCGGGTTTCGTTCCGCCATCGGCCTCGCTGGTTTCCGATGTCGCCCCGCGTGAAAGGCGCGCGTCGAACATGGCGCTGGTGATGCTGGGAACGCCGGCCGGGACATTGGCCGGCGCGATCCTGGCTGGACATATCGCCGCGCATTGGGGCTGGCGAACCGCCTTCATGACGTTCGCGATCCCCGGCTTCATCGTCGCCCTGCTCTTGCTGGCGCTGGTTCCCGAGCCGCTGCGCGGGCAAACCGATCCCGCCGCAGCCTCTGCGGCCAAGCCGCCGCCATTTGGGGAATTTCTGGCCACGGTCCGCCGCTCACCTCCGCTGATGTGGGTGATCGCGGGGGGCAGTCTCGCGGGTTTTGGCATGACGGCAATCTCGCAATTCATGGCAATGTTTCTGGCGCGGACTCACCACCTCAACGTTCGTGAGGCGGCAACGTCATTCGGGCTGATTTCGGGCCTTTCGATCAGCCTTGGTCTGATCGTCGGCAGCTTTGGCACCGATTATCTCGCCCGCCGCGAAGCTCGCTGGCCAGCCTGGGGTGCGGCAATCGGCCTCGCCTGCGCGCCGCCGCTCTATTGGGCGGCATTCTATGCCCCCAGCCTGCATATCGCTTTCGCGTTGCTGCTCGCGGCCGGGGCGCTGCTGCTGATGTTCTATGGGCCGACAACCGGCATGATCCAGAACTTGCTGCCACCGCAGATGCGGGGCAGCGGTGTCGCGCTTTATACCTTGCTTTACACGCTGATCGGTTCGGGACTGGGGCCGGTATTTGTCGGCGCGATGAGCGACCGTTTTGCCGCCCGTTCCTTCATCGGTGACTATGCCCTGTCCTGCCCCAAGGGCTTGCCCGCACCAGGCGCCGATGCAGCGCAGGCGGCGGCTTGCGCTGCGGCCTCGGCTGGGGGGCTGCAATGGGCGCTGGCGCTGGCGGTGCTGGTGTTCTTCGCCGCCAGCCTCTGCTTCATGATGGCGGCGCCGGGCCTCCGTGCCGCGGCAGCGCAGGCCGCCGATCAGACCAGCGCGTAATAGCGGAACAGGGTGCGGTCAGGCCCGGTGCGCCGTTCGCCCCCGCCCACGATTACGGTGCGGGTCAGCCAGTCATGCGGGCCTTCGGGAACGCGGAAATAGGGCGTCAGCCGGAAATAGGACGGCTGCGCCGATCCCGGCGCGGGGCGCACCAGATAGCCGCGATTCTGGATATAGATCAGAGTGCCATCATCAGCCTTGAACAGATAATGCGCATTCAGTTCGATCGTGCCGTCGCTGCGCACCGTGGCATAGTCTGCGCCGCTGTGCGGCACCACGGTGCCATGGAGGCGCGGCCCGGTGATGGTGCCGCCAATCGCCGGGGTATAGCCTTGCTCCGCGCCGCCGGGCAGCGGCCCGAAGATTACGCGGTCTGCGCCAAACAGCACCTCGACATCGAAGACATGTTCAAGGCGGCAATCGGCAGGACTGGCGATCATGGGAGGCACTCGCGAAGGGGCGCTATGCGCGCGGTGGAACAATCGGCAGCCGCAGCATGGAATCATGCGCGCCGCCGATGCGGATGATGTGGGTGCCCTGATTGCGGGTCTGTTCATGCATCGGGAAGGGCAGCATCGCGCCTTCCTCGCGGCGATAGATATCGGCACCGGCCACCACCAGCCGCAAAGTTTCGCCTGCGGCAAAGCGCGTCGAACTGGGCCAGAGCTCTATTTCCACCGGCACGCATTCGCCCGGTTTCAGCGGCTGCTCGGCGGTATGCAGATGGACCGGGCGTTCCGGGCTCGACCGTTCGGGATCCAGCGCACGGTGGCTGACGCGCTGCCAACCCAGTGCGACCGGACCATATTCGTAAAAGGCATAAAAGGTCAGCCCGACCGGATTGCCGTCGCCATCCAGCTTTTGCAGCGCGACGAACAGATCCATGTCATCGCTGCCATCGGCTTCAACCCAGAGTCGCAGGCTGGCATGGCCGGTTATTTCGGTATCTTCGGCAAAGCGATGATCGAAGCTGATCGAACCATCGCCTGCGGCATAGCGAAATTCTGCCGCATCGCCCGGTGTGGGTGCCAGCCCTGCTGCCGTCAGATAGAACGGCTGGATCGTGGTGCCTGCGGGCGGAAATTCGGTTTCGGCCCGCTCAACCTGCTGGCCATGCCTGTCGCGCACCTCGATCCGGACCGGTGGCCATGCCGGTAATGCCGTTGGCTGATCCCGCAGGTAGTGATCGAAGAAGCACAGCTGGCGCGCCCGGCTTTCTGGGCGGTAGTAATGTGCCCATTTCTTTTGCCCGTGTACGTCCAGCCATTTTTGCGGCGAGGACATGCGCCGCCAGGCCTCGATGGTGCCACGCAGATGCAGCCCCTGATCGGACCAGCTGGCCACCACATAGGCGGGCTGGGTAATCGCTTCGAGATTCAGCGCCTTGGATTGCCAGTATTCGTCGATCAGCGGATGGGCCTGCACATTGGCCCAGGTGTCTTCGGTCTGGCCCAGCGAGAAGCGGATATTGTCGGACGCGCGGGGGACAAAGCCGGTTTCGGGAATGCCGCCGTGATAGGCAAATTCGCGGTACCAGTCAGAGAATCCCTCCCATGGATTGAGAGCGGCCAGTGCAGGCGGGCGCAGCGGTGCCACCAGATACTGGATCGCAGCGAGATAGGAAACGCCGGTCATCCCTACCCGCCCGTTGCACCATGGCCGGGCCGCCAGCCATTCGATCGCGTCGGCACAATCTTCGGCTTCCTGGATACCGTTGTGATGAAAATCGCCGCCTGACAGCCATGCCCCGCGCGGATCGACCACCGCCACGGCATAGCCATGCTGCCCCCAGAACACGGGATCGGGTGCCTCGAACGCGGTTAGATCGGACAGCCAGGATGGATCGACGCCGGATCGCGGCCAGAACACCTTGTTGGTCAGCGCATGCTTGCCATAAGGCCCCCAGGCGAGCAGCACCGGTACGCCGGACAGCGCATCTTCAGGTCGGTAGATATCGCAAAATATCTCGACGCCATCGCGCAGGGTGATGCGGCAGTTGCGCTCGATCACCAATCCGCGTTCGCGGCGGCTATCATGGTCTGGCGGCGGCAGAGGTGGTTTGTTGGGGGCAGTATGGGGATCGACGCCCGGGCGCATCAGCGGCTGATAGCGAGGGCCGGCCACCTATCGCACCACGAAATAGTGGATGCGGTTCGCACCCGGAATCTTTTCCGCCACCCCGACGAAAACATGC
>JBGAIR010000023.1:0-38088 GCA_044225335.1 Novosphingobium sp.
AACAGTCACCGGTCCCGATCCATGGCAACATCGTCCAGCGCGACTGGCTGCGTTTTGCTGATGACGAAGGTGGCAGCGGTGGCACGATCGTCCAATCGTGGGATACTGCAAGCAAGGACAATCCCTGGTCCGACTGGTCGGTTTGTGTGAACACTCGAGTCAGGGGCAAGCAGGTCATGGTGCTCGATGTCCAACGCGAACGCCTTCCCTTTCCCAAGCTCAAGGCGCGGGCGATATCGCTCGCCCGCGATTGGCGCGCCGATGTGATGCTGATTGAGGATGCCGCCTCTGGCCAGCAGCTGCTGCAAACTCTTTGGGCTGAAGCGCCGCCGGGTATTCCGGTCCCGATTCCGCGCCGGCCCGAAGGAGACAAGATCTCGCGGATAATGGCAGCGAGCGACATGATCGAAGCCGGGCGGCTAGTCCTGCCCGGCACCGGCGCCTGGCTTGGTGCGTTCACTTCCGAACTTCTCGCGTTTCCCAATGGCAAGCACGACGACCTGGTTGATGCCCTGACCCAGCTCTTGATCTGGGCAAGGCGATACGAGCATCCCTCGCCCATTCTGGCCATGCCCGAATTGATCGATATCTGTGACAGCGACCGGGATCGTGACTGGCCCGGAGACATTGATCTTGAGGCTCCTGCGTGGCTCGATGACCTCGAGGACCTGGCGTCGACGTACTGAGTGTTAAGCCCTCGGTTGGCGGCGCATCGACCTGCGTACGATGGAATCCCCTGCCGCATCCACGCCCACCAAACTGCAGGCATCCCTGCCCAGATCAACGCCAAGGATCACAATAGAAATCGATCCGTTCCCTGGGGCTTCATCTTCGCTCCTTCGTCTCTGCGACGAAGCTCCAATCCTCCTTAAATCACGCCTCAAATCTGTGCCATTGGTGCTGACGGGGAACACTTCAGCTATGTCAACGGCAGGCGAACAGGATCGCCGACTATCCCTGAACCACCAATCGATAACCCACCCCCGGATCGTTAACGATGAGCTTGGGTGCGGCCGGATCGTCCTCCAGCTTTCGGCGCAAGCCGCGCACGCAGATGCGGAGATACTCAGTATCGTGACGGTGAGCCTCACCCCAAACCGCAACTAGCAGGGACTCATGCGTGAGAACACGGCCGGGGAACCTTGCCAGTTCTGAGAGCAATGCAAATTCCTTGCGTGTGAGGGGAACAGCTTCGCCATCACGGCAAACCTCTCTCGCTGCGGGATCGATCATGATTGTGCCAAAGTGCCGAACCGGATCGCCGCTACCGAGCGTACGATGGCGGAGCGCAACGCGAATGCGGGCGAGCAGTTCATCAGTGTCAAATGGTTTGGTGACGTAGTCGTCGGCACCGAGGTCGAGCGCGGCAACCTTCTCTTCCGTTGCATCGCGGGCGGTAAGGACGATGATGGCGAGTCCTTTGGCTTTGAGCGCCGGGATCAATTCCAACCCGTCCCGATCTGGCAAGCCGAGATCTAACAGCACCAATTCCCGCCCTGCGTGGCCCACCGCCGCCAAAGCCTGACCGGCACTAGCCGCCTCATCGACCTGCTGCCCGGTGCGCTCGATTGCGGCGCGCACCAGGCGGCGGATCGCCGGCTCGTCGTCGACGACCAGAATGGGCGCGATCATTCGCCATCCTCCAGCGGCATTTCCTTGCAGATCATTGTCTTAGGCCAGGCCAACTCGAACACAGCGCCACTGCTGTCCTCGCGGTTGCGTGCCTCGACATCGATACCCATCGCATCAGCGAAGCCGCGGACGATGGCAAGTCCAAGCCCGGCCCCTCCAGTCTGGTCAGTGCCCTCAACCTTCACAAAGCGGTCGAAGATCGCGCGTTCCTGCCCGACGGGGATGCCAGAGCCCTGATCGAGTAGCGCAAGGGTCAGCCGATCGCGCCGGTGCGCTCCTTCGATGCGGATCGGTGTGCCTGCAGGGGCATGGCGAGCGGCGTTCGACAAGAGGTTGACCAGGATGCGATGCAACATGCGCGAGTCCGCCTCGACCATGGGCAGCGAGGGTGGCACTGCGAGATCGATGCAGCGCCCTGACAGCTCTGAGCGCAGGTCGTGCACAGCTGCGGCAACCGCGTCGGTCAGGTCGATGGTTTCTGACCGGACCTTGAGCGCGCCTTCCTCAATCCGGGTCATCTCGATAAGATCGTCGAACACTCGCCGCAATTTGCGCGCTTCGACCTGGAGCGTGGCGGCCACCGATGAGTGCTTGCGCTCGCCCGCCAAGGCATCGGCCGCCGCAACCACACTGGTGAGTGGAGTCTTCAGATCATGGCCGATCGAGGCAAGGAGGGTTGCGCGCAGGGCGTCACGTTGGCGCAGCCCCGCAATCTGGCGGGCTTCATCCTCAAGCCGCAGTCTCTCGTGCGCCAGCGCGGCCTGTCCGACCAGCGTGACAAACAGCGTGCGACGATCCGCTGGCACCGGATCGCCGCGCGACGATGATTCGATTCCCAGCACCGCCAAAGTGCCCAGCGAGGTCTTGAGTGGGTGGAATTGCCAGTCGCTGGCCGATAGGGTTCCCGTCCTGCGACCAGTCGGCTCGGCTTTGTCGAAGCACCAGTCGATTGCGGCGGTGTCGATCGGCCCGATTTCCGCATTGCCGGGAAAGGCAGCTATCGCACTGTTTTGACCATCCTTCCGCAACAGCAGCACCGTGCGGCAATCGAGCAGGATGCCGATTTCACGGCAGACGATTTCGGCAGTCGGGATTTCTTCACCGACAGCGGCGAGCTTCTGGCCAAAGGCGGCGATTGCGGCATTTTCATTGGCAGTGCGCACGCCCACCGTGGCCTCGCGGCGAAGACGGGCAGAAAGTTGGCTGGTCGCTATGCCAACGCCAATCAGCACAAGAAAGGTAACGACATTTTGCGGATCGGCGATCGTGAAGGTGTAGAGCGGCGGCAGGAAGAAGAAATTGTAGGCCAGTGCAGCAGCGAACGAGGCTAGCAGCGAGGGCCTGAGGCCGAAGAAGGTCGATGTCGTCACTACAGGCAGCAGGTAGATCAGGCTGATCGTGTATGGACCGATCAAACTGGCCAGCCAGACGTTGAACAGGGTCGTCAGTCCCACCAGAACCAGCGTCGCGCCATAATCGCGCAGCCGTGTTTCTTCGCTGCCGCGCTCCCTCGCCGTAACCGCATTACCCAAGGGCAGCACATGGATGGCTACGTCATCGAGATCGCGAACCAGCTGATCGACAATCGAGCGATGACGCAATTCAAACCACCAAGAGCGCCTGACTTTGCCAATCAGCAACGCGGTAGCATGGCTTTCCGCGATATAGCTCTTGAGGCCGGCTACCACCGAAGCCGAGGGAATTGTCACAAGTGTCGCCCCAAGTGTGGCGGCAAGTTGCATCGCCGCAGCAAGCCCCTCCTGAGTCGCGCGCGGTAGCGAGGCACTGCGCGGGGTTTCGATCGACACCACAGTCCACGAGGCACCCTGCGCGTCGGCAAGCCGCTTGCCCTGACGCACCAGGGCTTCGCCGCCGGGCTGGTCGCCCACGGCAACTACGAGCCTTTCGCCCACTGCCCATTTGCCCGCTTCACCCGTGAGGCGGACATGTTCGAGCATTTGCCGATCGATGGTTTGCGCCGCCCGGCGCATGGCGAGCTCGCGCAGGGCGGACAGGTTTGCCTTTGAGAAGAAATGGCTCAGCGCCCTCGCAGCTTCGCCAGGAACATAAACCTTACCATCCTTCAGCCGCTCGATGAGTTCGTCGGGAGGCAGGTCGACCAGTTCGATTTCGGCATCTTCAATACAGGCGTCGGGCACGGTTTCGCGCACCCGAACGCGGGTAAATCCGGCAACCACATCGTTGAGGCTCTCGATATGCTGGATGTTGAGCGTGGTGATCACATCGATCCCGGCATCGCGCAATTCCTCGACATCCTGCCAGCGCTTTGGGTGGCGGCTGCCGGGAGCATTGGTATGCGCGAACTCGTCGATCAGCGCGATCTGGGGCTTTCTCCCCAGCATGGCGTCGATATCGAACTCGTCAAGCCTGTGGGTGCCATGCTCGGTTTGCTTCCTTGGCAGGACCTCGAAAGGTGCCAGCAGCGCTGCGGTCTCGGCGCGGCCGTGAGTCTCGACCACACCCACTACCACGTCGCGGCCCTGACGCAGAAGGGCTGCGCCTTCGCTCAGCATCTCATAGGTCTTGCCGACACCCGGCGCGGCGCCGAGAATGATCTTGAGGCGGCCCCGCGCTTCGCGCCGGGCCGCCTTCAGCAATTCGTCAGGATCAGGGCGAAAGCCTTCCTTCACTGCTTCTGCTTCGCTCCCAAGCGGTCGAGCTCAAGATTGAGCACTAGCACATTGACGCGCGGCTCACCCAGGAAACCCACCAGCGGATGCTCCGTCTGGCGTTCGACCAGCGTCCGCAGCTTTGCGACATCAATCTTGCGAGCCACCGCGATGCGCGAGGTCTGGAACAGAGCCGCCTCGGGGCTGATATGGGGATCGAGCCCCGAGGCGGAAGTGGTGACGAGGTCAGGTGGGACAGGACCCGTCAATCCCTGGGCACGCAAATCGGCTATGCGGCCGTCAATCGCATCGCGCAGATCCTTCGATCCTGGCGCAAGATTGGTGGCAGCGGAGGCAGACGCGTCATAGCCGTCCTTGCCGGCAGCGGAAGGGCGACCGTGAAAATAGCGGTCGCTGGCGAAAGTCTGACCGATCAATTCGGAGCCGACCACCCGGCCGGATTCACGGATCAGGCTGCCGCCCGCCTGATCGGGCAGCACGAGTTGGGCCGCGCCGGTCATGGCCAGCGGATAGACAATGCCCGTCAGCAGGGTCAAGGCCAGCAGTACGACCACGGCGGGACGAAACGAGGAGCGGAGTTCGGCAAACATGATTGTTCTCCGTCAGGCAAGGTGAAGGCCGGTGACGGCCAGATCGACGAGCTTGATCCCGATGAACGGGGCGACGATCCCGCCTGCCCCATAGATTGCGAGATTACGGGCGAGCAGAGTCCCCGCGCTGGCCGGGCGGTATTTCACGCCTTTCAACGCCAGCGGAACGAGGCAGGGAATGATCAGCGCGTTGAACACGATCGCAGAGAGGATCGCGCTCTTGGGGCTACCCAGCCCCATGACGTTGAGCGCACCGAGCTCAGGATAGAGCACGACGAAGATCGCCGGAAGGATCGCGAAATACTTCGCGACATCGTTGGCGATCGAAAAGGTGGTGAGCGCCCCGCGGGTCATCAGCAATTGCTTGCCGAGACCGACAATCTCGATCAACTTGGTCGGGTCGCTGTCGAGATCGACCATGTTGCCCGCCTCACGCGCGGCCTGGGTGCCGGTGTTCATCGCCACGCCAACGTCCGACTGAGCGAGCGCGGGCGCATCGTTGGTGCCATCGCCGCACATCGCCACCAGCTTGCCACCTTCCTGTTCCCTGCGGATCAGCGCCAGTTTGTCTTCAGGCGTGGCCTCGGCGAGGAAATCGTCGACCCCGCTTTCCGCCGCAATGCTTGCAGCGGTGAGCGGATTGTCGCCGGTGATCATGACCGTGCGGATGCCCATCCGGCGCAATTCGCCGAACCGTTCGCGGATACCGGCTTTGACGATATCCTTGAGCTGAATCACGCCGAGCAATCGCCCATCGCCGGCAACCGCCAGCGGAGTGCCGCCGGAGCGGGCAATCTCTTCGGAGATTACCGTCAGCTCGCTTGAATAAACCGCGCCCGGATAACGCTTCAGCACGGCATCGACCGCTCCCTTGATCACCTCCCGCCTGCCGAGTACAAGTCCCGATACACGGGTCTGCGCCGTGAAGGCGATTGGGGTGGCGCCTTGCGGCATCGGTTCACCTTCTCCAGCGAGCACTACAATCGAACGGCCTTCCGGTGTCTCATCGGCCAGACTGGCAAGACGGGCTGCTGCGACGAGTTCGGCCGGATTGATGCCCGGCAGCGGCCTGAACTCGGTTGCCTGGCGGTCGCCAATCGTAATGGTTCCGGTCTTGTCGAGCAGCAACGTGTCGATATCGCCCGCAGCCTCTACCGCTCGGCCGGACTTAGCCAGCACGTTGAAGCGCACCAGCCGGTCCATGCCGGCAATCCCGATGGCGGACAGCAGCGCCGAAATCGTCGTTGGAATCAGCGTGACGAACAGTGCCACCAGCACGGGAACCGCAATATTGCCATGCGCATAGGCGGCGAAGGCTGGCAATGTTGCGACTGCTATCAGGAAGATCAGCGTCAGACCGGCGAGCAGGATAGTCAGTGCGATCTCGTTCGGAGTCTTCTGTCGCTGCGCGCCTTCGACTAGGGCAATCATCCGATCAAGGAAACCATGCCCGGCTTCAACCGTAACGCGAACCTTGATCGTACCTTCCATCACCCGCGTGCCCGCCGTCACGGCCGAGCGGTCACCTCCGGCTTCGCGGATGACCGGAGCGCTTTCGCCGGTAATCGCCGCTTCGTTGACGCTGGCAACACCCTCGGTCACTTCCCCGTCGGAAGGGATGAGATCGCCAGCCTCCACCAGCACCACGTCCCCCACTTCGAGCAGACTGGCTCCGACGATCCGCCATGCGTTCTCGTCCCCATTGGTGAGCCGTTTGGCCTTGAGTTCTGACTTGGCCGCGCGCAGCGATGCCGCCTGGGCCTTGCCGCGCCCTTCGGCCAGCGCCTCCGCAAAATTACCGAACAACACCGTCAGCCACAGCCAGAACACCAACTGGCCTTCGAAGATCGGGTCTCCGCCAATGCCAATCAGGCTGCGCATGAACAGAACGGTCGAGAGTGCGGCAACCAGTGCAGTAACAAACATCACCGGATTGCGGATCAACGTGCGCGGATCGAACTTGATGAAAGATTGCAGCACCGCTTCGCGCACGAGCGGGCCGGAGAAAATGGATTGTGCCTGTGCCATGAAACTTGATCCTCAGTTGAGGGTGCCGGCCGCGACCTGGAACTGGTCGGCGATCGGGCCCAGCGCAAGGCTGGGAAGGAAAGTGAGGCCGCCGACGATTAGGATGATTGCGACCAGCAGGCCGATCCACAGCAGGCCGGTGGTCGGGAATGAACCCGGCCCTTCGGCCAGCCGCTTCTTGCTTGCCAGACTGCCCGCGATGGCCAGCGCTGGCAGGATTACCCCGAACCGGCCAACGAACATGCCGATGGCGAGCGTCAGGTTGTAGAAAGGCGTGTTGCCAGTGAGCCCGCCGAAGGCCGAGCCATTGTTGGCCACCGCGCTGGTGAAGGCATAGAGAATCTCCGAATAGCCGTGTGGTCCCTTGGCGAGGGGCCCCGCCAGTCCAGCGCCGGTCACGCTGGCCAGCGCAGTCAGCCCAAGGATCATCAGCGGCAGGATAGCAATGGCGATCACCGCCAGCTTCATCTCGCGCGCCTCGATCTTCTTGCCGATGTATTCGGGCGTGCGGCCGACCATCAGCCCGGCGATGAACACCGCGAGTATCGCGTAGATCAGTATCCCATAGAATCCCGCGCCGACGCCGCCGACCACGATCTCGCCCAGCTGCATATTGAACAGGGCAACCAGCCCGCCCAGCGGCATGAAGCTGTCGTGCATTCCGATCACCGCGCCACACGAGGCGGCAGTCGTCACCACCGCGAACAAGGCCGTGGCGGCAATTCCGAAGCGCACCTCCTTGCCTTCCATATTCCCGCCAGCAAGGCCGAGCCCGTGATGCAGCGGATTGCCGGCAGCTTCGGCCCAATAGGCCAGCGTAACGCCGATGAGGAACAGCACCATCATCGCCGCCAGTAGCGCCCATCCTTGCCGCTCGCGGCCGACCGCTTTGCCAAAGGTCAACGCCAGACCGGCGCCAAGCACGAAGATCGAAAGCATCTGAACGAAGTTCGCCAGTGCAGTGGGGTTCTCGAAGGGATGTGCGGAATTGACGTTGAAAAAGCCGCCGCCATTAGTGCCGAGCATCTTGATCGCGAGCTGCGAAGCGACCGGTCCAAGCGCAATGGTCTGGCGTGCACCCTCCAGCGTCGTCGCCTGGACGGCGGCCGCCAGCGTCTGCGGCACGCCAGTTGCGACATAGAACAGCGTCAGCACCACGCAGGCGGGCAGCAGCAGATAAACCGCCACCCTGGTCACATCGACCCAGAAATTGCCGATCGTCTGCGTGCTCGCCCGGGCGAAGCCACGAATAAAGGCGAAGGCGACGGCAATGCCGGTTGCTGCGGAAAGGAAATTCTGCACCGTCAGCCCTGCCATCTGGCTGAAATGCGACAGCGTGGTCTCGCCGCCATAGTTCTGCCAGTTGGTGTTGGTCACGAAGCTGACCGCGGTGTTGAATGCCAGCCAGTTCTCCACCCCGCCGAAATGCTGCGGGTTCAGCGGCAACACGCCCAGTAACATGAGGATGGCGAACAAGATGACGATGCCGAGCAGGTTGAATACCATCAGCGCCACGGCATAACCGAGCCAGGTCTGTTCGCGCGTTGCCGTTGTACCGATCCAGCGCCGCCAGGCGGCTTCACCAGGTAGCAGGGGGGTGTGGTACAGCCGATACATCGCCATGCCTGCCGGCCTGGCGAGTGAAACGATCAGGGCGATGAAGAGCGCAATGAGCGTCCAGCCAGCGATTGTCATGCCGGCCACCTCAATACCGCTCGGGCCGCGCAAGCACGGCGATCAGATAGACAAGAATGAGGCCTGCGACGATCGCACCGGCCCAAAGCTCGAATGACATGGTGTCACCTCCTGTTGCGCAAGAGGATAGCCGGGCAGACAGTTAAGCTGCGCGGTGAAAGACTGCGATTTGCGTAAAATTCGCGTAAAGTCTGAGGCAAGTCACGCATCTCTCCTTCGGGTAGGTTGGTCAAAAGGAGAGATGCGATGGGACATTCGGACCTTGATCCCACCATTCACGAACGGCGACCCTTCAAGCCGCGTGATATATGGGTGGCGTCGCTGACGACGCGCTTACCTTGTCCGAGTGTACTGAATTTGAAATCCTACCGACCCGGACTGCCATTTCGGATCGGCATCACTTCAATATTGAATAGCAGCTATTTGTGGTCGCAATTCTGGCTGCAGATGACCGCAATGTCAGCGGCTGCAGTCATCCGGGCTGATAGCGCGAGTTATGTTCTCCGTACGGAATGTCCCTTGCCGTCGGTCTCCGCTTCGGCCGCTCTGTACCAGCTGTTGATTTCGCCACCCGTGGCAAGCCACACCTCGGAATGACCGGCAATATATGCCAACGCCTCTTCGATATGCTTCATCCGAAACGGGTGGCCTGATACCGGCGGATGCAGTGATATCGACATTATCTTCGGCAGCTCCGCTGCTTCTTTATACAGCTGGTCGAACTGATCGCGGATGATACGCCCGAAACCCGCAGGCGATTCGCCTTTGCCCAAGATCGTTGGCACGTCATTCACTTCGACGGTATAGGGCAGTGTAAGCAAGGTGCCGTTTGTTACCCGCATCGGCACGGGCAATTCGTCATGGGCATAGTTCGAGACATATTCGATGCCCTCGCTTGCCAGAATATCGGGCGTTTCCTCGCTTTCAGTCATGCACCAGCTTATCCAGCCCTTGGGTCGCTGGCCGGTGGCATCTTCGATGCGTGCAAGCGTTGTCCGCACGAATGCCCGTTGCTGATCCGGGGACATGTCGATCATCAATCCCTGATTGTGATCGCCAAGGCCCAGCCATTCCCAGCCGCGGGCATTGCCCGCCTCAATCACCTCCGGATATTCGCGGCAAACATCGGCGTTGAGATGCGCGGTAGCCCGAAAGCCGTTCCGATCCATTGCCGCCATCAGCCGCCAGATCCCGACACGATGCCCATAGTCGCGCCAGGCATGATTCAGAATATCGGGCACAAGATGGGTCGTGCCGGGATAGATTGCGTGTCCGGGTGCCGATGCAAGAAACGGAACATGTTCCAGATTGACGTAAAGCAGCACCGCAAGTCGCTGCCCGCCGGGAAACGGGATGGACTTGCGCTGAGTGATCGGCAGATAGTCATAGCGCGGCGATTGGGTGAGCATGTTTCTCTCCTGTTTGCTGGCGGCGCTGCACCGCAAAAAAGGCCGCCCGGAACCGAATTCCGGACGGCCTTCTTGTTATGCCGGATCATCCAGCACGGGTTGGATCGACCGGAGTTAGAAGTTGGTCGTCACGCGCAGGCCGAAAGTGCGCGGCTCTTCCAGATAGGCCGTGCCGGGCCCCGGAATGCCGGCTGCTGCCGATGCCGCGATCACCGGAGTATTGCCAATGTTCTTGATCCACAGACCCGCGCTCCACCGCTCATTGTCGGCATAGTAGGTCAGCGTGGCGTTTGCCTTCACATGCGACTTCTGCCGCACGCCGGGGCTGTGCGCATAATCAGCCCACCATTCGCTTTCATAGCGGGCGTCTGCCTGAGCGCGGATATAGCCGGACTTCAGATGGAAATCATGGCTCATCCCGCCGCTGATCGTCCAATCGGCGGCATAGGGTGGATTGAGTCCGTTATAGCTGGTCGCCAACGGTGTGACGAACTTCTTGTTGCGGGCATGCACATAGCTGACTGACAGGTTGAAACGATTGTCATTGTCCGGCTGGTAGAGGATATCCAACTGATTGCCGGGGATCGTGACCTGCGCGGCATTGAAAATCGGGTTCAGGATCGCGCTGACATTGATCGCCTGAAGCTGCAGGTTGCGATAATCATAGTAGAAGAATTCGTTGTTTATCTGCAACGTGTTGTCGAGCAGGCGGGTCTTGATCCCTGCGGTGATCGCCTTGAGCGTCGCCGGCTTGACCTCTGCGCTGTTGGTCGGGGTTGATTGATATTCATTATAGGTGCCCGGCTGATAACCGGTCTGATAGGTCACATAGGCCATGGCCGATGCGCCAAGATCATATTCCATCCCGATCTTGTAATCGAAGCGGCTGTACTTCTTCGCGAAGCTATAGGTGCTGACCTGATCAAGCGGCGTGATGCCGCGCCCTTCGCGATTATCGCCGCCGTAGCGGCCGCCCAGGGTTACGCGGAACGCATCGGTGAGGCTGTAGGTTGCCTGACCAAAAACCGCTGCGCCCTTCAGGCGGTTGCGCTGAACATTGCTGATGAAGAATGCACCGGGATTGCCATACAGAAACACGGCGGAGCCTGAATTGACCGTGCGATAGCCATAGAGACCAACCAGCCATTTCAGCTTGTCTGACGATCCGGACAGCCGCAGTTCCTGCGTCACTTCGTCATATTTCGCCGATTGGCGTGCCGGCAAAGCCCCCAGCCAATAGTTGCGAATGTCGGACTTAAGATAGAGATAGCCCGGAATGTAGCTCAGCGTGATGCCATCGCCCATGCCGATATCGATTTGCGCGCCGCTAGCCCAGTTGTTGAAGGTCTGATCCGGAGCGACGGCCTGACCGAACGGCGCAAGCGCGGAAAGTGCGCCTTGGCGTCGGTCATCCCAGGGGTTTGATGTGAGGAACTTGTTCTCGCTGTAGGTTCCGGTAGCAGGATCAAAGCCCTTGTTCACAAGGTTCGGGGTATGGCCGTTCTTCTGCGCGGTATAGCCCCAGACATAGATGCTCAGATTGGAGCTTGGCTTGTAAAGCAGGCTCAGCCGCGCACCCAGATCGTCCTTGGAATCCGCACCGGATTTCATCACGCCGTCGCGGTAGGTATAGTCGACCGCCGCCCGCACTGCGAGGTCAGCCGATACCGGCAGGTTCTGAACGACCGTTGCGTGGACCAGCGAATAATTGCCAGCTTCGACAATCAGATTGGTCGACAGATCCTGGGTAGGACGCTTGAAAGCAACGTTTACCGTGCCGCCGATGGCCGAACGGCCGTACAGTGTGCCTTGCGGGCCCGGCAAAGCCTCGAGCTGGGCAATGTCATAAAGCGGGACGCTGGTTGCCTCACGCGGAATGTACAGCCCGTTGAAGTTGAACGACACGCCTTGCTCGATATTGGCAAAGTCAGCGTTCGATCCCACCCCGCGAAGGAAAACCTGGGTTGAGTTACCCTCTTGCTGAAAGCGGGCCCCGGGCACGATAGCCTGAACCGCACGCAAATCCGCCACACCGGTTCGCACCAGAACTTCGCCGGATACCGCGGTAACCGCTGCGGCAGTCTTCTGCGCGCTGGTGGAGCGTTTTTCCGCCGTCACCACGATTTCGCCAATGCCCGAAGCACCGGCCTCTTGTGGTGCCGGAGCATCGGCCTGTGCCGAGGCTGTGCCGTGAATCGCAAGCGCCATCGCGCTCGCCACAAGCGCGGAAATCTTTCGAGAAGCCATTGCATCCTCCCTTGCTGGTTTCCGCCGGGGGAATGGCTTTCCCTCTCCTGCGGGCGACCAGGCCAAAGACACCCCGAATCGCGCCGGGAGCAGCTTCAGCCTGCATCTGCACTACCTTTATATAAAGGTGTTTTGGGATGTGCAATATCTTTTATATCAAAGTAATATGGACCCTCGGGCTGACTGGAAGATGCCGCATTATATATTTGGGAAAATTGAGTTTTTTTACTTCCGCAGCTGGTAACGAGGACGGTTCGCGCAAACCGCCACGGTCAGATGACCAGATTTTCCTCAGTGATCATGAAGGTCGAGTTGGCGATATCGGCAAAATTTGGTTCGTCCGGTTTCACATTGGCGACATAGTCAGGATCGTCATAAAAGAGCTGCATCTGCTGCAGATCGTCAAACCACAGCTCGACAAGTGCGTCGTAACCAACCGCGGCGCCATCATGTGATTTGTGCTCATCTGGCTGCACGAAACTTTGAACATAGCGGCGAACATATGTTGTGCTGGCGGGGCATGCTCTCACCAGCGTGGCATGATGCCCAGACAGATGGGCCTTGAATTCAGCATGGCTTAGCGCAGGGTTGCGCTTAACCAGGATCGCCAGTTTCAGCATGTCACTCTCCAATATTCTCTCGCACCGCGAAGGCGATGGTACGCGTCAACAGATCGTTCGAAACCGCAGCCTGCGACGAATCTCAGCGGTGGAATCCATACTCACTCGTTTCGATCAGCCCGGCCACAGCCTGGGCGGCGGGCGTAAGCCGCATGGTCGTGCGCACTTCCAGCAGCCATGCCTGATAGCCCTCAGGCACAGCTTCCACCGGGCCGTGATGGGTTACTCCCTTGGGCACCCAAGTGATCGTTCCCGGCTCGCTGATCTGACCCCAGGCGCCAGGCCCTTCGGCAAACAGGATGATTTCGTCATAATCCGCATTGACATGTACCGGAGGGCGCGGCCCCGGACGGGCGCTCAGCGTAAACGACATGACTCCGGTATCGGCGGTTGAAAGGAATTGGGCGGGCGGTCCGCCCTTTTCACCGTAGGAAACCGGCACAATGTCACGAAGATTGAGCGCCCATACCGGCGCTGCGCCGCCGACTTGCGCAAGCGCCCGGATCGGATCATGCACCATGTCGAATTCGGTGATCCCGTCAAACGTCCTCAACTTGAGGCGCGTTGCCCCGTCCGTCGCAGCGGGCTCGATGGTCGGCTTGCGAACTGATCGGCCGAAATTGATCATTCCGAACGGTGCCGGGGTATCGAAACGCAACGGATTAGGGCTCGTCAAAACCAGCGACGCGTAGTCGGGCGAAGTCGGCTCGATCCGATAGGTGATCGAGCGGGGGATCAGGACGAAATCGAGGCACGCCGCTTCAATGGTGCCGAAATCCGTGACAAAGCGGGCACTGCCGCTCTGGATCAGATGCAGCTCATCGCCTTCGGTATTGCGGACCGCAAAGGCCATGGGCGCGCTGCGCCGCGACACGGCCAGCTCAACGCCGTCACGACCGGTCATCACGGGTGTCGGCATGGCTTCTGGATCGGTCCGGTCCTCGGTTTCGATCTTCAGGATATTGAAGCGATGCGGGGCGTGCGGCCCGCTGACTGACCGATAATCCGGGGTGTAATCGTTTCGCAGGGCGATGGCGTTGGTGCCAACGAAGCCGTCCCGGCTCCACAGATTGGGCGTCGGCGCTGCAGCTGAATGGTCGCGGTGGCTATCGTCTGACATGGTCGTTGCCTCTCACATAATAATTTTATATAAAAGTATATTGAAGTGCCGTTCGCACGTCAACATTCATATGATCGCCTTGGTGGCAGCTTTGCAGAAACCAGCCTATTGGATAACTGATCTCTGAAATGGAAACCGCACCGTACTCCATGGATTTCAATACAGGACACCGAATGACGATCGATAGCAATGCCAGTTCCGCCGAGCAGGAGGAAACCAAGAGGGTGCAAAGCAGGGCAGCGTTGCCGCCGGAGAGAAGTGTCGCCTTCCAGATCCGACGGGCCCATCTGGCATTTGATCGCCTGCTCAGCATGCGGCTGGCGAAGCATGGCATAAAGGCCGGATACTACAATTATCTCCGCGCGCTGTGGATAAAGGATCGCATCACCCAGCGCGATCTCAGTGATGCCACGCGGGTCACCGAAACCACCACCGTCGCCTTGCTGAAAGGCATGGAAGACGAAGGCTTGATCGAACGCGTACGTGACACCGACGACAAGCGAAAAATCCTTGTGACTCTGACCTCTTACGGACGATCGCTTGAGCCCTTGCTGCTGCCGCATGCGGCACAGCTGAACGCAATCGCGACACAGGGGGTCGAAGCCGCCGAAATCCGGGCCTTCATCAAGGTGGCGAGCAAGATTGCCACCAATCTTGAAAAAGCCTTTGGCGAATTCGAATAGCGCAAGGCGGGCTGGCGGCACCTGTTGGCACCGCCAGCCATTTCCTCACTTTTGCGGCAGGCCGACCAGGCTGCGGTAATAGTTGGCATCGCCCGGCTTGCGGCCAAGCAGACCGGCAATGTCCTTGGCCATGTTGAACATTTCAAGATTGGTTTGCAGTTCGACATCCTGATTGGGATATTTCCAAAGCGTATCCTCAACCCCGACACGGATATGCAGGCCCATCATGGTTGCCAGCGTCGTCATATACAGCGTCGCGCGCCCGGCGGCGCAAACCGAGATGACGCTGTCGGGATCGATCTTGCGGATCTGATCGACCATCAGAAACAGATGCTGCGCCATTTCCTGCGCGTCGCCGACCGAAGTCCCCGAGGCCAGTGACCGCCCGACATTGAAGGGCAGGCCATACAGGATCAGCCAGTTGTAGGGCTTCTTCAGGATGCCGGTTTCAATCAGCTTGCGCCGGGCCAGTTCGATTTCGCCGCTATGATGAACCGCAAGTTCCGGCTTGATGCCCAGCTCTTCCATCGCGCTGACGGCGGGAATCATGAAAGCATCAGGGTGTCCGGGCGCGCATGGGCATGCCTCTGCCAACCCGGCTCGGGCAGGGCTCAGGCATTCATCAAATGTCTTGCCATTGAGCACGTTCAGATTTGGAATGAACGCATTGCCGAACCGGGCACGTAGAGGTTCAATCACTGCCGAATAGGCCTCGACCGGTGGCAGATCGCGGTCCAGACGCCGACCATGCCTGTCGGTAACCCAGGTAAAGTCGATATGGACGCCACAAGCACCCGCTTCGATCACCCGCGATGCTTCATCGACATAGTCTTCAAGCGAGGTGGGATTCGCGGCATTGGCAGAAGCGCCTTCGGTAAAGCGGCCAGACACCGCGACATTGATCGCGATGCTTTCCGGCACCGTCCATTTCGGCTGAACATCCGCCGATGAGACAAACTGGTATTCTTCCATTTCAAGCCTGGCAGCTTCCCACAGTGGAAGTGGAGTGATCTGATTCATGGTTGTTCCTCTCTAGATATCCGTCGTTTTGAGATGGGGAATTGACAGTTGAAACACCTTTATATAAAAGTAATATATCGGTCAACCCCGAACAGGGCAACAGTCAGCCGGCAGGCCATCGCCAACGAGCGAATAGGAGAGGATGTGATATGTCTTATCAATGGGTTAGTGATTTTTTTGCAGCTGCAGACTCGCTCGACGTCGAACGGTTCTGCGCAAACCTTCCGGAAGACATCATCTGGCGATTCGCCAATTTCCCAACGGCCAGCGGCATCGCCGAAGTGCGTACTCAGTATGAGCAGGTGGTGCAGATTCTGAAGTCGATGCGGCATGAGATTGTCGGCATCTGGGATGCCGGTGAATGCGTTACGGCAGAAACGCGCGTGTTCTACGGCGATGTGCATGGCCGCTCGTTCGATTGCCCCGGTTGCGATCTGTTTTTGCTCAAGGATGGCGGGCTCAAGGAAGTTCGCATCTTTGTCGACAATCACTTCCTGTTCCTTCCTCCCTCCGCAGTGGAAGCCGCAGCGGATCTGCAGGAGGCAAGCTGATGGGACGGCTGGAAAAGAGAGTCTGCCTGATCACCGGAACCGGCGGCAGCATGGGCCGTGCTGCGGCACTTTCATTCGCGCGCGAGGGCGCGATGATCGTCGGATGCGATGTGAATGTAGAACGCGCGCAGCAAACAGAGGATGCGGTTAAGGCTGCCGGTGGGCAGATCGTTTCGCTTCATCCCTGCGATCTTACCGATCCGGGCAATTGTGCCGCGCTGGTGGAGCTTGCAGTCAGCACCTTTGGTGGGATCGACGTACTGTTCAACAACGCCGCCATGGCCTATTTTGGGCCCGTCCCGAATCTGTCGATCGAAGACTGGCACCGCACGATCAACGAGGAATTGCACCTTGTTTACTATCTGGTGCGGGCGGCATGGGCTGAGCTGGTCAAATCATCGGGTGTCATCGTCAACACCGCCTCGATTTCTGCGCATCAAGCCTACAAACCGTTGCCGGGCGTGTCGCATATGGCCGCGAAGGGCGCCATTCTTGCGATGACAAGGCAGTTGGCAATGGAAGGCGCGCCGTATGGCATCCGGGCCAATTCGATTTCGCCGGGGCTGATCGCCACGCATCAGACCGTGGATGTGCTGGGCGATCCGGAAACATCCCTGCAGATGATCGATCAGATAATGCTGGGCCGGCCCGGCAAGCCTGAAGAAATAGCGGCTGCGGCGCTATTCCTGGCGTCAGACGAAAGCAGCTTCATTACCGGTACTGATCTGCGCGTCGATGGCGGGACAACCGCCTGGTAGAGAGTTCGATCGATATCTTTTCCACCCTTGTGGGCCGGAAGCATCGCTTCCGGCCCATTTTTTTCGGATCAGACTGCCAGATATCCACCGTCGACCGGAACCCCGGCACCGTTGACGAAGGTTGAACTATCTGAAAGCAGCCAGACAGCGGCATCGCCGATTTCTTCAGGCTTGCCGAACCTGCCAATCGGATGGCGATCGCGCAACTTGACCAGAAAAGCCTTGAAGTCGGGATTCTGTGACAAGGCATCGATCACCGGGGTTTGGATGATGCCGGGCAGAATGGCGTTCACGCGAATTCCGCTTGCCCCATAGTCTGCCGCAGCAGCGCGGGTCAGGCCCATGACGCCGTGCTTTGCGGCGATGTATTCCGAAGCATTGGCAATTGCGACCTGCCCCAGCGAAGATGCCGTGTTCACGATCTTGCCCCCGCCCGATTGCAGCATCGCGCGCACTTCATATTTGATGCACCAGAACACACCGCTCAGGTCGACACGGATGGCTCGATCCCATTCTTCCGTGGTCAGATCGTGCAGCAGCTTGCCGGTCTGCACGATACCGGCATTGTTGAAGGCACCGTCGATGCGACCATGGGTGGCGACAATGGAATCGATCAATCCGGCAACTTCGCTTTCCACCCCGACGTCGGCCTTGATGAAACTGGCGCCGCCGCCTTCGTCATGAATTTCAGCAACTACGGCCTCGCCTTGCTCATGATTGATATCGTTTACAACTACCTTCGCCCCCGCCGCTGCAAAGCGTTTGGCGCTGGCCCGGCCAATGCCGCGGCCTGCCCCCGTTACCAGGATGATCTTGCCCTCAAGCGCTCGCTTCATCGCTCTCTCCCAATGTTGCGCTGTGTAGAAGCCGCCTATTGCCAACTGCGGTTCGCGGCGACGCATAGGCCAATATTATCCTTTTATATAAAAGTAAAGTCAGCTATGACCGTGAGCCAGATCATGCATTCGCCAAGATCGCGGTTAGGGGAGATCCAACGATGACAACCACGCTGAACAGGCTTTTTTCACCGCTGACGCTGGGCTCCTTGCAACTGCGCAATCGAATAATCATGGCGCCGATGACGCGAAGCCGGGCGGGTGTGGGCGACGCTGCAACAGAGCTTGTTGCCAGCTATTATCGCCAGCGGGCAAGTGCCGGGCTGATCATTTCCGAGGCATCTCAGATATCCCCGCAAGGCAAGGGGTACCCGAGAACACCAGGGATATTCTCGGCAGAACAGGTCGCTGGATGGCGCAGGGTGACGGATGCCGTCCATGCCGAAGGCGGTCTGATGTTGCTGCAACTTTGGCATGTTGGCCGCCTGTCGCATTCCAGCATCCAGCCCGGTTGCGGCCTTCCCGTCGCGCCATCGGCGCTTCGCTGCGAAGGACAGATTTACACCGGTGCCGGGCTACAGGATTTTGAGACCCCGCGCGCGCTCGACACTTCCGAAATACCGGGCGTGGTTCAGGATTTCGCCGCAGCGGCTGGTAGAGCAATGGATGCCGGATTTGATGGCGTCGAAATTCATGCCGCCAATGGCTACTTGATCGATCAATTTCTGCGCGACGGCACCAATCAGCGCACGGACCAATATGGCGGCTCGCACGAAAATCGTTTTCGGTTTCTGGGAGAGGTTGTCGATGCAGTCGAAGCCGAAGTTGGCCCGGGGCGGATGGGTGTGCGCCTTTCCCCGGTGTTTTCAACCTATTCGATGGCCGACAGCGATCCGCAGGGAAGTTTTGACTATTATGCCAAACGGTTGAGCGCAATGAAGCTGGCCTATCTGCATGTGATCGAACTTGGAGCACAGGAGTTCGACTTTGCGTCTTTCCGCAAGTGCTATCAGGGGGCGTTTATCGGCAACGGCGGATATTCTGCGCAGCGCGCCGAAGATGCGATCAAATCGGGCCACGCCGATGCGATTGCATTCGGCAGCCCCTTCATCGCCAACCCCGATCTGGTTGCGCGTTTTGCCAGCGGCCTGCCGCTTGCCGCGCCGGACCAGGGCACCTTCTATCAAGGCGAAGAGAAGGGTTACACGGATTACCCATGTGCGCAGCAATCATAGTGGCAGTGGTGAAGAGGTTGCGGGCTCCTGAGCGATCACACCTGTGCCGCGCGGCTGCGGGCCGTTGGCGGCGTGCTCCAGAAATCGGCGCAGGATGGCAGTGTCGAAATCGCGTCGCCACGCAAGACCAAAGCGCACCACGCCCAGGTTGGCTGGTGCGCTGACAACATCGAGCGGCCGGAACGCAACCCCTCGCATCCGGAGCCTTTCCGCCGATGCAGGAAGTATCGCCACGCCTTCGCCGCAGGCTACGATGCCGACCACAGCCTCGGTCGTCGGCGCAAGATGCACGATGTTCGGAGCGAAATTTGCCAGGCTGCAAAGGGCGAGCAGATCGGCATGAAAATTGAAGCCACGCGTCGGTTCATATGTGACAAAGGGCGATGCCGCCAATTGATCGATGGTGACGGCAGCGCTGCTGCCGAGCAAGGCATGGCCGCTGGGTAGCGCGACAACCAGCGGTTCAGCATAGACAAATTGCGTTGAGACCATCTCGTCGAACACCGGCAGACGCAAAATCCCGACATCGATTATCCCATCGCGCAATGCCTCGATCTGGCTCAGCACTGGCATCGCCTTGAAAGCGATCAATACATCGGGTGCGATCTCGCGAAAGCTGGCGACCAGTGCGGGGAGTAGCGAATAGACCGTCGATCCGCCGAATCCGAAGGTCAGCGTGCCACTGTAGCCGGCGGCAGTCCGCTGCGCCCTGCGCGCGCCTTCGTCAAGCAGCGCAAGCGATTTGCGCGCGTCTTCAACCATGCTCGCACCCGCCGGGGTCAGCGCCACTCTGTGCTTGTCGCGGTCAAACAGGCGGGCGCCGATTTGCAGCTCAAGATCGCGAATAGCCCGGCTGAAAGGTGGCTGCGAAACGTGGCAACGCGCCGCAGCGCGGGTGAAGTTCAGCTCTTCGGCCAAGGCCACCAGATAGCGCAGCTGACGCAGATACATTGTAATACCTCCTGAGTATTGCAGATGGTCTTACAATGTATTTCCGATCTAGCCAACTTCGCGCGATTGAGGCTGCCATCCACGCATTGGAGTCGGTCGATGAGCAACAGGATGGCACGTCTGGAATTCAACGAGCTGACGCCACGCCTGCAGGAAGTGTTGCAGGCGCGCGTTGCCCGGCTGGGCTATCTTGGCGAGTTTTTCAAATGCTCTGGCGTTCAGCCGGATATTCTCGCTCCGTTCATGGAAATGACTGAAGCGCTCAAAAAGGCTCTTCCCGATCGGCTTACCGAAACCGGTGCGCTGACGGTCGCGACGCTTATGGGTAACCAGTATGAACGCAACCAGCATGAGCGGCTATCGCGCAGGCTGGGCTTTGGTGAGGCATGGATCACCGCCATCGAACAAATGTCGCCGGACACTGCACCCGAAATGTCCGAACAGGAACGCGCGGTGCAACGGCTGGTGATCGCGATGATCGAACGCCGCGGCAAGTCGATCCAGAACGAGCTTGATGCCTGTATCGACCAGATCGGTTCTGACGCAACAATCGCGGTGATGTTCCTGGTCGGTCGCTATATTACCCATGCGCTGATCGTGAACGGGCTGGAGCTTGCGCCGCCGGTCCCCTCGATCTTCGAAGAGCAGCCGGCATGAGCGGCCCCATCTGGATTTCCGAAGCCGAAGTGGTTTCGCTGATGTCGCTTCCCGAAGCCATTGATGCGCTGCGCGATGGATTGAAGGAAGAAGCTGCTGGCCGCGCCAGCAACATGGTCAAGACCCACGCAACCTGGGACAATGGCGCCACCCTGCACGCAATTGGCGCCGTGTTTGAAGGCTGGGGCGTCGTCGGCACCAAGACCTGGGCCCATACGGTGGGTGGCGCCATGCCTCTGCTGATCCTGATCGATGCGGCCAACGGCGCGGTAGTCGCGATCATTGAGGCATTCGCGCTTGGGCAAATGCGAACTGGCGGCATCAGCGGCTTGGCAACCGACCTGATGGCACGCGCCGAAGCGTGCCGGATGGCGATGATCGGTGCCGGGAAACAAAGCCTGGCCCAGATTGCGGCCGTGGCTGCGGTGCGCCGCCTCGATCGGGTAACGGTCTGGAGCCCGACCCCTGCAAACCGCGAAGCACTGGCCGCAAAAGTCGAAGCAACCTTGCTGATCGAGGCAATAGCAACCAGCACCCTGGACGAAGCATTCGATGGTGCCGATATCGTCACCCTGGCGACGCGTGCGCGCGCGCCTTTCCTGATGCACAGCGACCTCCCCGGCGGCGTCCACATCAATGCCGTTGGTGCGATCACGCCAGAGCGCGCGGAATTTGAAACATCGCTGCTGCAACGAACCAGTCTTTTGGCAGCGGATAGCGTTCCGCAGGTGCGCAAGCTCAGCCGCGAGTTCATCGAGGCATTCGGAGAGGACGACACGGCCTGGCACAGACTCCTACCGTTATGCAGTCTTGTCGGTGCAGGCAACGCGCGGCCTGCCGATGCCGACCTCACCCTGTTCAAGGCGATGGGAATGGGCATTTCGGACCTTTCGCTGGGCATCGAGCTCTTGAAGCGCGCGCGCGCCGCCGGCCTCGGTCGCCCGCTCCCCGACATCGTCCGGGCGCCCCCCCGCCTGAAGGCAAACTAACTTCAACCTTCGAGAAGGAGGATATCATGAACGATTTCCGCACTGATTTTGCCGATACCGTTGGTCGTTTCGTCGACATCAGCGGTGCCAATTACCCGCTCAACGATCCATGGGCCCCCGCGATCATCACCAAAGAGCAGATCGACGAGGAAATCGAACGTCTTGCCTCGATCCCGCTGCCGGAGAATGGCCGCCGGAGCGCCTTGATCGTTCATCCCCGCGCGGATCTTCGTATGCCCGGCCTTGCCCCGACAACGCAGGTGACGCTCAACGTTCTGAAGCCGGGCGAACGCACTCAGGCATTTCGTCACAACGCCACGGAAGTGAACTTCTGTATCCGTGGCGAGGGGCTGGCGGTCATCGGCGGTCGCCGCATCCCGTTTCGGCAATATGATGTCTACAACACCCCGGCATGGGTGCCTTATTGGCGTGAAAATACCGGCACCGATCTGCAGGTGTTCCTGACCTACACCAATGCCGGAATGCTGCAGTTCATGCAGGTCCATCACTGGGAAGCAAATCCCGCACTGGTTGAAGCGGTTCCCGAAGAAGAGGAGGCGATCAACCCCCGCCGCAACAGCCCCTATGGCACGTTCCAGATCGGCGATGATGGGGCGATGCTGATGCCCTATGAGAAGCTGATCAACCCGCCCACGGTTGAATCCAATGCGCTGCACTGGCCGTGGGAACGGGTTGAGGCCGAACTCAAGAAGCTGCAGGATCTAGGTCAGGACTATGTCGGCCGGCGGCTTTATCTGCTCTACAATCCGGTGACCGGGCGCACCAACGGCACCACGCCGAACTTCTTTGCGACAATCACGATCCGGCCACCAAAGATTGTCGATCGGCCGCATCGCCATGTTTCGGATTCGATCAACTATTACTTCCGAGGTTCCGGCCGAAGCACCGTGGCGGGCAATGTCTATGAATGGAAGGCCGGCGATCTGATGCTGTCCGCGCCGGGCTGGGCCGTGCATAACCACGCATCCTACGATGACTATGTGTATGAGCTGACAATTCAGAACCAGCCGCTGACCATCGCCACCGAATGTTTGCTGTGGCAGGAAAATCTGAAAGAGCCGCCAGCATTGCTAGGCGCGCAAATGGGCTTCGACACCAATCGCAAATCGGCGGCATAGTGCCCAGCCTTGCTCATTCTGGCGCGGCGGAAGCTGCAGGCGTCACTCTTTCGGGTGACGCCATTTGCGCGGCGGCCAAGGCATTGCAATTGGCTGAGCGCGCTCGCACGCAGATCAGGCTGCTGACCGACACCCATCCGACGATGAACATGGCTGATGCCTATGCTATTCAGGCGGCCTGGGTGGATATGAAGGTCGCTGAGGGCGATCCGGTGATCGGCTGGAAAATCGGGCTGACATCCAAGGCGATGCAGGCAGCGCTGTCGATCGATGTTCCCGATTCCGGCGTCTTGCTGGAGAGTATGGCCTTTGCAAATGGCACGACGATAAGTGCAGATCGGTTCATCCAGCCAAGGATCGAGGCAGAGGTCGCCTTCATGATGGGTGCGGATGTTGCGGCGGATGCAACGCCCGCGCAGATACTTGCCGCAACCGAATATGTCGTTCCTGCGCTTGAAATTCTCGACACAAGGATTTTCCGCAAGGATCCAGTCTCCGGGCGGTTGCGGACGGTATTCGATACTATTTCCGACAATGCAGCCAATGGCGGCATCGTGCTGGGTGATCCGGTGTATAACCCGACCGAATCCGATCTCGGCTGGGCGGGTGCAGCTGTTTCGCGCAATGGCGAGATCGAGGAGACGGGGCTTGGCGCAGGCGTGCTCGGCAATCCGCTGGTTTCGATGGCCTGGCTGGTCAAGCGGCTGGGAGCCTACGACCAACAGATCCGGAAGGGCCAGATCGTGCTTTCGGGGTCCTTCATTCGCCCGATCGAAGCCACCCATGACAGCCGCATCTGCGGAGACTTTGGCCGTTGGGGCAGGGTCGAGTGCCATTTTCTCTGAGCGAGCGAGACAAGGTCATGAACGCGTTCAAGCAAAGCATTGCGCAGGGCAAGCCTCAGATCGGGTTGTGGCAAGCGCTCGCATCACCCTATACCTGCGAAATCTGCGCAGGCGCCGGCTTTGACTGGATACTGATTGATGCCGAGCACGCGCCCAACACCATTCCGCTGGTGCTGGCCCAGTTGCAGGCTGCCGCGCCCTATCCGGTCGAACCTGCCGTGCGGCTGCCGATCGGCGATGCCGTGCTCGTCAAACAATATCTCGACATTGGCGCAAGGTCGTTGCTGATCCCGATGGTGGATGATGCCGCCACAGCTGCGCATATGGTGGCCGCAACGCGCTATCCCCCGCATGGTATTCGCGGTGTTGGATCAGCGATTGGCCGTGCCAGCCGCTGGAACCGTGCGGCACATTATCTGGGGCGTGCGGCTGGCGATATCTGCCTGCTGGTACAGGTTGAATCGCGCAAGGCTTTGGATTCCATTGCCGAGATCGCTGCAGTCGAAGGCATCGATGGCATATTCATCGGACCGTCTGATCTGGCCGCCGACCTTGGCCATCTTGGCAATCCCGGGCATCCGGAGGTTCAGGCAGCGATTGAAGCAGGGATCGCGGCGGTTCGCGCGGTCGGTAAGCCGGTGGGCATGTTGATCGCGGACGAGGCGCTGGCGCGCCGCTATCTTGCGCTTGGGGCAAGTTTTGTCGCCGTGGGAACCGATGTCACCATTCTTGCACGCGGTGCGGAGGCGCTGGCAGCGCGCTTTCACGCCGACGGCGGGAGCGTCTGCGACACCGCCTCGACCCAAGGCAGCGTTTACTGACGCCCTTCACCGTTACCGGGAGCTTTCATGTCTGGTTCGCAGTCGGTCAATCCCTACACCGGGGAGGACATCGCATTCTATGCCTGGCAAGCCGAAGCCGAAGTTGATGCCTGCATCGCATTGGCTGATTGTGCCTTTGCGACATGGCGGAGGACGTCGGTTTCGCAGCGATGCGAAGTTCTGGCCCAACTCGCCCATGCGCTTCGACATCGGGCAGGCAGTCTGGCAAGGCTGATTGCGCTGGAAATGGGCAAGCCATTGACGCAGGCACTGGCCGAAGTCGAGAAATGCGCGGTGCTGTGCGATTGGTATGCAACCAACACCGAGCGGCTGCTGGCCGATGAGTATCCTGAACTTGGCAAGGATGGCAGCGCCCGGATCAGTTACGAGCCGCTGGGCGTGGTGTTGGGCGTGATGCCCTGGAACTTCCCGCTGTGGCAGGTGTTGCGAGCGGCTGTGCCGGTTCTGGCTGCAGGCAACGGGTTTCTGCTGAAGCATGCCGATAATGTCCAGGGCTGCGCCCTTGCTCTGGTCAAGGTCATTGCCGAAACCGATGCTCCCGCTGGCTTGTTCGGTAATCTGCACATCCACCATTCAGATCTGCCGCGTCTCATTGCAGATGCCCGGATTGTCGGCGTTTCGGTTACTGCCGGCACTGCCGCCGGGGCAGCGATTGCGGCAGAGGCAGGCCGAAATCTGAAGCGATCGGTGCTGGAACTGGGGGGATCTGATCCATTCATTGTTCTGGCCGACGCCGATCTGGAAAAAGTAGTGCCAGCAGCGATTGAGGCGCGCTTTCAGAATTGCGGACAGGTGTGCATTGCGGCCAAGCGCTTCATTATAGAGGATGCGCTTGCTGACACCTTCATCGATCGATTTGTGGCCGCGACAGCCAAGCTGAAACTCGGCGATCCCTTGGCCCTGGATACGCAGCTTGGTCCCTTGGCGCGGCTGCGGCAGCGTGACGAGCTCATCGGGCAGATCGAGCGCAGCAAAGCGCTGGGGGCAAGGCTGCTGCTCGGCGGCAGCACACCACCGGGCAACGGAGCCTTCCTGCAGCCAACCGTGCTTACGGGGATAACGCCGGATATGCCGGTGTTTCGCGAGGAAATATTTGGGCCGGTTGCTCCCATTGTCGTTGCCACTGATGCGGATCATGCTGCCGCACTTGCCAACCTTTCCGAGTTTGGCCTGTGCGGTTCGATCTGGACAAGCGACATTGCAGCAGGCGAAAGGCTCGCCCGAAAGATCAGGACTGGCGGCATTTTCATAAACAAGATCGCCGCCTCCGATCCGCGCGTTCCGATCGGCGGAATAGGCAAAAGCGGCTATGGCCGTGAACTATCCCATTTCGGCCTGCGCGAATTTTGCAACGTCAAGCTCACGTGGTCTCCAACGCATACTGGATGATCCGGCGCAGCCCGTCAGGATCGGACGGCACCACAATCACGTGAACCTGGCCCGCGCATCAGGCAATAGGCCCAGACTTGCGCCCCTGCCCTCGCGGCGGCCTGCGCCAGCAGATCGCGGTAAAGTGCATAGTCGCCCGCCTCGTAAAAGGTCTGGCACGCCGGTTATCACGCTGGGTTAGGTGATAGGGAATGCCGAGAAGAACCAGACGGGGGAGACGGGCCATTGACGGAGGATGGGGTCATTGGTGCATTCAGTAAACTGGCACCGTAATATTGGCACCGTATTATCAGTGTGGAACCGAGGCGGCTTGGGCGTTGGAAGAGGGATAGGTCCATTCGATCTCCCAAATGGCGGCGCGAGGCCGAACGAACCACTATTTGGGATTGGCTTCATTTTCTCAAGGCCGGAAGTTCATGACTGCAACTTTTCGTGATTTTCGTAAGTGAGCGGACGGTCGGTTTGCGATGACAGAGCTGCCATTCTCCCGTGGAATCATGCGCTTGGTTAACTGCCGATCATTCATCTGACCGGTACTGGCCTCGCAGCAACAGCAACCGCTCGATCCAATCATGCGTATATATTTGACACATGTTATAAAGCAATGCATGTCTCGGTTATGGCGAGGCGCGAAGAGGCAAAGGAATTCAACCGTGCACGGATTCGCAGCGCTGCAGCGGAACTCATCCGGACGGAAGGGATCGACAGCCTGACCATGCGCCGTTTGGCCGAACAGGCCGGCGTAAGCCTGCGCACGCCCTATAATCTGTTCGGATCGAAAACAGACGTGCTCATTGCCCTGCTTGGGGAGGTGGGATTTCAACTATTCCCGTCAATTTCCGGGCCAAGTAGCCGTCTCCTGATCGAACACCTGCAGTCCGCTCTCGACGGGATCGAGTGTTTCTTCGCAAGCGACGAGGACTATTACCGTCACATCTACGAAGGTATCATGACCTCGGATCACCCTGACGCGCGGCAGACCGGCATGGACCACACGGTCGAGGCAGCGCAGGCGCTGATCGGCCAAGCCGTGGCCAGTGGTGAGTTGCAGCAGGACACCGATGTGCAGTCGCTCGGACGGAATCTTGCGATCCAGTTGTTGGCAATCCTCGGGATGTGGGGATCGGGGCTGTTCTCCAACCAAGAGAGCATCTCGCAGGTTCGCCGTGGCTGGTTCGCGGTGCTGCTCAACCACTGTAACGCAGCTTCCCGCCCCCTGTTCGAAGCCGCCTATAGCGAAGCGTGCGAACCGAAAGGCTGAACCAATGACACCAAGGCTTCTCGGATATTCGGATCAGGACCTTGCCCACAGCCCCTATGCCCATTTCTACAACCCCACGCTCGAGCCGCTTCAGCCTCAGGTTGCCGAAGCGCTGCTGATTGGGCCGCAAGCGCACGAACTGCTCCCAGCGGTCGATGCATCGGCCTCAATGATTGAACCGGGATATTGGCCTGTGGAAACCGGCTATGCTTGCCCGCCCGACGGATCGATCAGGGTATTCTGCCTCACGCAAATGCCCGACGTGACGCCAAAAATGTGGGACTGGTGGTTTGGCTGGCACGGCTGCGAAGCGCTGCGCTACAAGCTTTGGCACCCCAAGGCCCACGTCAACGCACGGTGGGCAGATGGCCGCACCGACGAATCCTATGTGGGGCGGACCTCGCTGATCACGGAATACCTCGGTCCGCGCCTTGCCAAGGGCGGGATTTCGTTCGTTCGCCCCAGCAGCATGGGTTTCGATGAGGACCGCCTGGCTCGGCAGGGCGAGGTGGTCATCTGCGCCCGGGTCGGCATCCCGAGTTCTCCGCTGAAGGGCGGGTGGCTGTTGCATCAATTGCGCCCCGTCGATGGGGGCAGCGAAATGCGCTCACGGATGTGGATGGGGGGCGAGAACATGGCAATTGGAGACAAACCGGGGCCGTTCCTGACTGGACTGGCCAGGGCCTTGCGTCCGTTTGCAAGCAAGCTGCTTCCTGCGCCAACGGACCTGCTTGTCCATAATGCGCAGGAGATGGCTCACCTGGCGGGATTCCTGCCGCAACTGTTTGACCAGTTCGGTGCCAACTACCGGGAGAAGCAGCCATGAAGCGCCCGGTGGGCCGGGGGCGCGTATGGCGGCGCGGAGACAAGGGATTCGACGCTGCAGTCCTTGCGACGAGCTTCAGCGCCCGCGATCCTGGCTGCCGCCCCGACATGCTGGTGGAGGCAAACGATATCGACGACGTGCGTGAGGCGTTGCAACTGGCGCGGGACAATGGCTGGCGGGTCAACATCGTCTCGGGCGGGCATAGCTGGGCACAGAATCACATCCGGCAGGGCGGCATGCTCCTGAGCATGGCACGCTTTAACACGATCGAAGTCGATGCGGCGGCCCGGGTCGCGCGGGTCGGTCCCGGGTGCTGGGGAATAGATCTCGATCGCGCGCTGAAGAAGCATGGGCTGTTCGTTCCGATCGCGCACGCGCCCGATGTCGCGATGGGGGGCTTTCTGCTGCAAGGCGGGTTCGGCTGGGGCAGCCGCGAACTGGGGCTGGCGACCGAGAGTCTGATCGGGATCGACATGATCCTGGCTGACGGTCGGCAGGTCCATGCGAGCGCAACCGAAAATTTCGACCTGTTCTGGGCCGCGCGCGGATCGGGGCCAGGCTTCTTTGCGGTAGTCCTGCGCTATCATCTCAAGCTTCATCCGCGGCACAAAGTGGTGGGAATGAAGGTGCAGGTTTTCCGCCAGACCCATCTCGACGAGGTCTTTCGATGGGCTGACGCGGTCGGCAGCAGCGTCGCCCGCTCGGTGGAATTCCAGCTCCTGATCACCCCCAGAGCCATGGGCATCTTCAAGCCGGGCATCGAAGTCTTCGCACCGGTGCTTGCCGGCAGCTGGAAGGACGCGAAGGATGCCGTCAAGTTCATCGACGCCAGTCCCATCAGGCATCTTGCCAGTTTCACAACTCCGCTCGTGCCTTTGAGCACGGGTTTCATGTCCCAGATCGCCAATCTGACACACTTCCCGGCTAACATGCACTGGTGCGCCGACAATATTTGGACGAACGCACCGATCGACGATCTGCTGCCGGGCTTGAGAAGCATCGCCGAAACGATGCCGCCGTCGCCGAGTCACAGCCTATGGCTCAATTGGCATCCGCCGAAGGAACGGCCTGCCATGGCCTTTTCGCTCGAGGCCAAGCGCTATCTAGCCGTCTATGGCGAATGGAAGCGCGCCGAAGACAACCATCGCTTCGAGAGCTGGGCAACCGAACGGATGTCGGCGATGCAGGAGCACGCCGTCGGGATCCAGCTTGCCGACGAAAATCTCGGCAAGCGACCGGCGCGATTCATGAAGGACGAGAATCTGGCAAGGTTGGACGGCCTGCGCGCTCAATATGATCCAGACGCGCTTTTCCGACCATGGATGGGGCGACCAAGCTAGCCGAAGGATTGTCGGTCATCGCCGACATTCCGGACATTCAGCGCCCGTGTGCGGGGCATCGAAACCGGCCATACATTCACGTCGGCTGCAGCGCTGCGGTAAGGCGGGTCCATGGAACATTCCCGACGTTCAGCGTTGCACGGCGATGAAAGCAAAGCCGTCGCGCGCGTCAGGCGCGAATAGACGCTGTTCTTCCATGGGGCCTGAACCCCGCGGAACCGCGCCATTCCGCCGTCGCCGGCCCCCGAGGGGCTGGTTCTGGTTTGCCTGAGAAACTGTCTGGTGCGGTCGAGAAGACTCGAACTTCCACGGGCTTTCGCCCACAACGACCTCAACGTTGCGCGTCTACCAGTTCCGCCACGGCCGCACGTGAAAGATGCCGGCGGACGGACCGCTGGCTGGCAGGAGGGCGCCCCTAGCAAAGGCTATGGGGGTACGCAACCGATGATTGTTCGGAGCGGATCAGCTGCGCGTCAGCTGCCCGGGGGCGCGGTGACGAAGCTCAGATTGACTTGCTTCGAACTGGGCGGGACGTCGAGCTTGCCGCTCGAGAAATTGACCGTCGCGCCGGGGGCGATCGAGCGCTCCTCGAGCTGGAAGGTCCAGCTGAACACGACGCGGTTCTGCGCGTCCTTCAGTTCGGCGCGGATATCGGGCGACGTCTGGCGGCGGCTGGTCGGGTTGTGCACCTGGCCCCCGATCGCGAACATCTCGCTGCCANAGGCGCTGGCGGTGGCCGAAGTGCTTCGGGCGGAAACAGCAACGCCGCAAAATTCACCGCAGGGATTGCAGCGCCAGCTTCGCCGCCAGCGGGATGGTGCGCTGGCGGTGGAATTCCAATAGCTCAGGCCGGTTTCCAGCCGAATTCCGCCCGGGTTGCGGATTTGGGCACATCAATCAGCGCTTCGTTGATGGAAACGCTCTCACCCGGGGCGAGCACGCGTTTGGGCGGCATTACCTCTGCACTATAGACGATCCGTCCGCGCCCATCCCGCAGCACGATCAGCACCGAGGGCACGCTGCGCGACGTATCGGAGATATTGGTGATCGATCCGCTGGCGCCGAAATACCAGGTGCCATTGGGCAGGCGATGGCGATCCTGCCGCTTGCCAGGGAAATCCAGCTTCAGCCCGGGCTGTTCCTCGGCAAAGGTCGGGCTGGCGAAGGGCATCCAAGATGGCAGCCCGTACCAGGCGGTTGCCGCGATTGCGCCCATCGCAACCAGCGCAAAGATCGCAGCGGCCAGCGACCACATCCTGGCCGGATTGCGCCGCGCCCGAAACGGCGGCTCATGCGCAAAGCTGGAATAGGGATCATCGCCATCATCGCGCGGGGTCGGGTCGGGATAGACCGGCGGCGCGCGTACATCGTCAATACTGCCGAGCGGCGGCGTATCGTCCACCGGGGCAGCCGCGCTGACGGGTTGTGCCGTATTGCCTTCCGCCTCAGCGACCGGAGCTGCCGGTTCGGGCTGCGGCTGGGTTGGGGGCGCTGCGGGCGGCGAAACCGGCGGTGGTGCCGCCTGAGGATGTGCAGCCCCGGATTGCGCCGACAGATCCAGCACCGGTCCGTCCTGGAACCAGCTGTGGCGGCATTTGGCGCAGCGCACCGTGCGGCCATCCACGCCGATCGCGCCATCGGGCACGACATAGCGGGTTGAGCAGGCTGGGCAGGAAATGATCATCGCAGCGCCGTTAAGCATGTTGCCCGCCGCCAGAGCAAGCGCCTGTGTGCAGCTGACTTGCGCCGAGGCTCTTTTTTCCACATGGATTGGTCGTTATAGCCCCGCTCGCGGCGTGCCCCGCCAATTGTTTTCCCAGTCGCCCCATCGGAGCGGCGTTTTGCAGTGAAGTGAATCCAGCTTCGATGAGTAAGCATGCCGCCGGCGATATCGTGCAATTCGACAATGTCGGGCTGCGCTATGGCGCGGATCGCGAAGTGTTGAGCGACATTTCCTTCACCCTGCATCCCGGCAGTTTCTATTTCCTGACCGGGGCCAGCGGCGCGGGCAAATCATCACTGCTGCGCCTGCTCTATCTGGCCCAGCGCCCTTCGCGCGGCGCGATCCGCATGTTTGGCAAGGATGCGATCACTTTGCCGCGCGATCATCTGCCCGCATTGCGGCGTCGACTGGGGGTGGTGTTTCAGGATTTTCGCCTGGTTTCGCATCTTTCGGCTTTTGACAATGTGGCGCTGCCGCTGCGCGTGGCCGGGGTTTCCGAACGCGAACTGGCAAAGCCCGTGGCCGACATGCTGGAATGGGTCGGGCTGGCGGACCGGATCAACGCCAAGCCGGCCACTCTTTCCGGCGGTGAGCAACAGCGGGTCGCCATTGCCCGCGCCGTGATCGGCCGGCCGGATATGCTGGTGGCTGACGAGCCGACCGGCAACGTCGATCCTGATATGGCAATCAAGCTGCTGCGCCTGTTCGAAGGCCTCAACCGCCTGGGGACGACGGTGGTTGTTGCCACCCACGATGTCCATTTGCTGCGCAAGGTGCCGGAATCGCTGATCATGCGGCTCGACAAGGGCAGACTTTCCGATCCCACCGGTGCGCTGCGCTATCCCCCCCGCCCCAGCGGCAGCACGGGGGCGGCATGAGCGAAGAACAGAGCATGAGCGAGGAGCACAGCATGACCGGGCGCTCATTGAGCGTGACTGGCGGTGCCTTTGCCTTCGTGCGGGGTTGGCGATCACTGTCAGCCACCGGCGACAACGAACTTGTGCCGCAGGGGCGTTTGTCGGGCCCGATGCCCTGGGTGATTGCGATCATGGTGGCGCTGACCGTGATCGCGTCTGCATCCGGGCTGGCGCTCAGCAATGTCGCCCGCAACGCGTCTGACGAATTGTCTGGCGGGGTCACCGTTCAGATCATCGAGGCCAATCCCGCGGAGCGTGACCGGCAGGCAGGCGCTGCCGCACGGCGGCTGACGGAAACGCCCGGCGTTGTGGAAGCGCATGTGGTGCCGCAGGATCAGGTCGAACGGCTGATTGAACCCTGGCTGGGCACGCATGGTGCCGGGGATGAGGCGATTCCGGTTCCGGCGCTGGTCGATGCGCGGTTGCGCGATACGGTGACCGGTGAAACGCTGGGATCGCTGCGGCGCGCGGTTCGTGAAGTCGCTCCGCGCGCCCGCGTTGACGCGCAATCCAGCTGGCTGAAGCCGGTGTTCGGGGCAATCGATTCGCTGCGCTGGCTGGCGCTGGCGCTGGTGGCGCTGCTTTCCATGGCCGCCGCCGCCGCCGTGCTGCTGGCGGTGCGATCGGCGCTGGGGGCCAATCGCGAAACCATTGAGATCGTGCATCTGCTGGGCGGAACCGACAGCCAGATCGCCCGCACCTTTCAACGCTCGATCGGCATCGATGCGGCAGGCGGCGGCGCGGTCGGGCTGGCGGTCGGGCTGGTGGTGATCCTGTTCCTTGGTCAACGCTTTGCGGGGTTGGGGGCCGGACTGGTCGATGGCGGCGCGCTGGGGCTGGTCGACTGGCTGCTGCTGGCGCTGGTGCCGCTGGCCGGAGTGGTGCTGGCCGTGGTGACAGCGCGTTATACCGTTATCCACGCGCTGCGCCGGATGCTGTAAGGCGGGGCGATGATCCGGAGAATCACCTCGCTGATCCTGCTCGCCTGGGCGCTGGGGTTTCTGTGGTATGCGGTCGCCCTGCCGCGCGCGGCGGACAAGCAGCGCACCGATGGGGTGGTGGTGCTGACCGGCGGCGAAGGCCGCATCGCTCGCGGGCTTGAGGTGCTGGACCATGGCTGGGCGCGGCGGATGCTGGTGTCCGGCGTTGACCGCGATGTGAAGCCGCACGAATTCGCGCTGCAATACAAGGTTCCCGCCGCAACCATGGCCTGCTGCGTCGATCTGGGATTTGAATCGGTCGATACCAGATCCAACGCCAGCGAAACCGCCCGCTGGCTGGCGCGGGAAAAAATCCGATCGTTCCGGCTGGTGACCAGCGACTGGCACATGCGCCGGGCGGCCTATGAACTGCGGCGGATGCTGCCCGCCGATGTAACCATGGTCGAAGACGCGGTTCCCAGCGAGCCCAGCCTGCGCATCCTGTTTCTGGAATATCACAAGATGCTGGCGCGGCAGATCGCCCGCCTGCTGGGGGGGTGAGATGATCGGCCTGTGGCGGGCGCTGCGCAGCATCGCCTATTATCTGGCGTTCTACCTGGGATCGGCGGTGATCGTCGTGACTTCGGCAGTGCTGTTGCTGCTCGGCTCGCGCCTGCTGTTTCGCCATGCGGTGGAAAGCTGGGCACGCTGGCAGCGGCTTTGCGCGCGCATTCTGCTGGGAATGACCATTCGCGTCGAAGGGCCGCAGCCGCAAGGCCCGGTGCTGGTGGCGCTGAAGCATGAAAGCTTTTTCGAAGCGATCGATCTGCCCAATATCCTCAAACACCCGGTGGTTTTCGCCAAGGCGGAACTGATGCGCATTCCGCTGTGGGGCATGGCGGCGGAACGCTATGGGCTGATCGAGGTAGAGCGCGATCAGGGGGCAAAGGCGCTGCGCCGGATGCTGGCATCGGCGCGGAAACTCACTGCCGATGGCCGCCCGCTGGCAATTTTCCCCGAAGGAACCCGGGTGCTGCATGGCCAGCGCCCGCCGCTGCAATCGGGCTTTGCCGCGATGTACAAGCTGCTGGCCTTGCCGGTGGTGGCGGTCGCGCTGGATAGCGGGCCGCTCTATCACCGCTGGTGGAAGCGCCCGGGCGTGATCACCCTGCGCTTTTCCGAACCGATCCCGCCCGGCCTGCCCCGCGAAGAGATCGAAGCCCGCGTTCATGCCGCAATCAACGCGCTGAACACGGACTGAGAAAAAGCATTTTCCTACACACCGCGATTCGGTTTACTTACCCTGCCTCCGCCATTTCGCGAGGCTTTCCCCATGACCGCTGTCCCGAACCATCCACGCCGTATCGGCGCGCCCGGCATTGCCCTGATCCAGCGCTGGGAAGGCTGCGCGCAGCGCCGCAGCGACGGGCGCTTCGAAGCCTATCCAGACCCCGGCACCGGCGGCGATCCCTGGACGATCGGCTGGGGTGCAACCGGCAAGGACATCGTCCCCGGTCTGGTCTGGACACAGGCGCAATGCGATGCCCGGCTGGAACAGGATCTGTGCCGTTTTGCCGATGATGTCGTGCGTGCGCTGGGCCATGCCTCAGCAACCGACAACCAGTTCGATGCGCTGGTCAGTTTTCATTACAACACCGGCGCGATCTTCAAGGCGACGCTGACGCGCCTGCACAAGGCTGGCGATTATGCGGGTGCCGCAGCTGAATTCGGCAAATGGGTGCATGCCGGCGGACGCCGGCTGAACGGTCTGGTGCGCAGGCGCGGCGACGAAGCGGCGCTCTATGCGAAGTGAGGCGATAAAAAGTTTCGATTCGCGACCCGATTAGGGTGATTCCACCTTGAAATTTCGCCGCGCAATGCCGACGAGTGTTCGCGACAGAGACTCAAAAAGCCGGGAGCTTGGATATGCGTGAACGTCTGCAACATTACATCGACGGCAAGTGGGTCGACAGCGAGGGCGGCAAGCGCCACGAAGTGATCAACCCTGCCACGGAAGAAGCCTGCTGCGCGATCACGCTGGGCACCCAGGCCGATGTTGACAAGGCCGTGGCCGCCGCCCGCCGCGCTTTCGCCAGCTTCAGCCAGACCACCCGCGAAGAACGCATCGCGCTGCTGGAGCGCATCGTTGCCGAATACAAGAAGCGTGGGGCCGATCTGGCCGTTGCCATGGCCGAGGAAATGGGCGCGCCGGTCAGCTTTGCCGGAACCGCACAGGTTGGCGCCGGGATCGGCGGTTTTCTGGGCACGATTGATGCGCTGAAGAATTTCAGCTTCACCGAACAGGCTGGTGCCGCCACGGTGGTTTATGAACCGATCGGCGTTGTCGGAATGATCACCCCCTGGAACTGGCCGCTCAACCAGATCGCGCTCAAGGTCGCCCCGGCACTGGCCGCTGGCAACACCATGGTGCTCAAGCCGTCCGAAGAATGCCCGACCAACGCGGCGATCTTTGCCGAAATCCTTGACGCGGCCGGTGTGCCGCCGGGCGTGTTCAATCTGGTGCAGGGTGACGGGCCGGGGGTTGGCACCGCGATCTCATCGCACCCCGATATCGATATGGTCAGCTTCACCGGCTCGACCCGCGCCGGGATCATGGTGGCCAAGGCCGCTGCCGATACGGTGAAGCGCGTGCATCAGGAACTGGGCGGCAAATCGCCCAATGTGGTGCTGCCCGATGCCGATTTTGCCGCGCATCTGGCCCCCACCGCGATGGGGCCGCTGGTCAACACCGGACAGAGCTGCATTTCGCCTACGCGCATCCTCGTCCCGCGTGAGCGTGAGGCAGAGGCCGCACAATTCCTTTCGGCGATGTATTCGGCCACCCCGGTGGGCGATCCGATGCAGGAAGGCGGCCACCTTGGCCCGGTGGTCAACAAGGCGCAGTATGAAAAGATCCGCGGCCTGATCCAGTCGGCTATCGACGAAGGGGCCAAGCTGGAAGCCGGCGGCACCGATCTGCCCGCTGGCGTCAACCGCGGTTACTATATCCAGCCGACCGTCTTCTCTGGCGTGACCCCCGACATGCGGATTGCGCAGGAAGAAATCTTTGGCCCGGTCGCCACGGTGATGGCCTATGACAGCCTCGATCAGGCAATCGAGATTGCCAATGATACCGCCTATGGCCTGTCTGCGGTGATTTCCGGCGATCCGGCCAAGGCTGCCGCTGTCGCTCCAAAGCTGCGCGCCGGCATGGTGGCGATCAACAATTGGGGTCCGGCACCGGGCGCCCCGTTTGGCGGTTACAAGCAATCAGGCAATGGCCGCGAAGGCGGACTGTTCGGCCTGAAGGACTTCATGGAGGTCAAGTCGATCAGCGGCCTGCCCGCCTGATATCGTCGATTTCCGAGCGCGGGCGGGATGGGCTGGTTTCAGCCGATCCCGCCCGTTTCGCGTTGAGGGTTCAGGCGCTGATCGGCAAGGTCGGCCACATGGCGGCGATCTCTTCGCCATCATACACGGCGACATCACCAAACTGCAGGAACAGGGCCTCGCTCTGATCCGGGCGCAGGAAGATGTGATCGTCCACCACCAGATCGATCTTGTTCGATCCGGTCAGCAATTCCTGATTGGATGAGCGGCCGAACAGCTTGGAATATTCCAGCCCCGGCGGCGAAACCGGCTTGGCCAGCCAATGCCCGCCATGAATGAAAAAGCCGCGCTGGCTGTTGCGATCGAACCAGTGCATTGCACCAGACAACGCCTCTACACCGGGCAATTTCTGATCATCGCTGCGCTTGATCACGGGCGTGGCGATAAACGCCGCCGCCTTCAGCGCGGCGAGATCATCATAATCGAAATCCCCCGGCTTGACGAAGGCCGAGCCAACCGAAACCTCATTGGCGACGGTGCCGTGGCAATGACGGCTGAAGGTGGGGCTACCCGCCGTGTTGAGCGTCAGCGCTGCCGGATCGGCAACGCCAGCCTCTTTCAGCGCAGCGATCATGCTCCGATATATCTCTTGCGCAGCCGCAAAGGCCTTGTCCGGGCTGGGCATCTTGGGCACCTGCGGATCATAGCCCATCAAACCCGCCACGCTTGCCCCATGCCCGGCAGCCGCCGTTGCCACCGCCTTCAGCTGGGCCGGATCGGCAAAGCCGCCGCGATGCAGGCCAACGTCGATTTCCAGACTTGCCCGCCACGCGAGATTGCGGCTCCGCGCGACCTGGCCATAGGCCGCCAGCCGCTGCGGCGTGTCGATCAGCCATTGCACGCGCCCCGCCGCTTCCGCCCCGCCCTTATCGATGAAGCGGGCAAATTCGGCAGCGGGCAAGGGCTTGCCCATCAGATAGTCGGCGCGCGGATGCAGCGGCATGAGTTGCAGCAGCATTTCGGCGCTGAACACCATCAGTCGCTCGGTCGCCATGCCGGCCATCACGCTGGCGAGCAGATCCGGTACCGGCAGCGATTTGGCAACGACGCGCAGCGGCAGGCGCCCGGCCTGCACCCGGCTGCGGATCGCGGCGATATTGGCGGACAGGCGCTGGCGATCCACCACCAGCACCGGATGCATCAATCCGGCCCGCTTCAGCGCGGCGGACAAGTCACGAAAATAGGGATCATGCATACCGCCTCCTTCCGCCGGACGCAGCGCCAGCGTGCCGATGCCGGCCAGCGCCAGCGCCCCGCCACCGATCAGAAGCCCGCGCCGCTTCATCCGAAGATCTTTCGCAGGAAGGGGTTGAGCATCCGGCCCTGCGGATCGACCGAACGGCGCACGGCATTGGCTTCACCAAACATCGGATAGAGCGCCGACAGTTCGCTGGCACCCAGCGAATGCAGCTTGCCCCAATGCGGCCTGCCGCCCGCTTCGCGCAGCACCGGCTCAATCAGCCGCGCCATCCAGTCATGCGCTTCCTTGTAATAGGCATGCACCGCGATGGAACCGCTTTCGCGGCCATGGAATGGCGAAAGCCAGGCATCATCGGCGGCAATGATCCGCGCTTCGATGGGAAAGAACACATCGGTGGCTTCGCGCTCGATCCGGGCGATGATTTCGCGCAGTGCCTCTACCTGCCGCTCGATCGGCAGGTGATATTCCATTTCCTTGAACCGCACCGGCCGTTCGTTGGACAAGAGTTTCCAGCCTTCATCGACGGCGATGTCCGGCGGAATATCCGCCAGCGCGGCAGCCGCCAGCCGCTTGCGCACGCCGGGCGTGAATTCGAAAATGTCGCGCAGCAGCTTCAGCTGCAT
>JBGAIR010000024.1:0-37996 GCA_044225335.1 Novosphingobium sp.
AGACTGACAGTCATGATGCGGGTCGACTTGCCAAGCTTGATGGCCTCGATCTCGCCCGACGCAATCAGTTCGTAGAGCTTGGTGCGACCGACGCCGATCATGCGGGCTGCGTCATTGACCTTAACGCAGATCGGCTCGACCGGGGGCGGCGGTTTCACTGTGTCGCACCCTCATTCCGATATGAGGCCGGATCATCGATCCAGCAATTGACGGCGGATTCCCGCCAGCCCGCGCCGTGCACGCTGATCTTCACTTGGGACGGGAAAGTTCCCTCGGCGATCTTGCGATACATGGTGGATCGGGACAGCCCGGTTCGAGCGAGGACGGTCTTCAGGCGGATGATCTTGTCAGAGTTGGACATGGGACTTGCTTCCATTCGTTGGCAGTTACTGGTGCCCCCTGACCCAAGAATTTCGCCAGAAGGCATCAAGCGCAACAAAATTCACCGTCTCTGGTATGGCCATCGCAAGAGCGGATAGAATAACTTGCGGAAGGATAGAAACGGATACGGAAGAGCAGAGAAGACAACGGACGCAAGCATCGGGTGCCTTCAGGCCGAGTTTCTGTGAGGTGATCGGAGCCGACGCGGTGTTAAGTTGGGAAATCTGCGCACAAGCGGCGGATATTTGCGTCACACCGAGCGACGTTTGCGCGCGAATCGGCAGAAGGCAGACGGTTCGTGTTGAGGCCGCGATGCTACAGCGAGATGTCCTTACCAATTAAGACTAGGGATCCAGATTTGCGGTCATTGTGCTTAGCAGAAGCCGCACGGTTGCAATCTCTTCTATTGAAAAGCCTGCGAGCAATCGTTCGTAAATGGCGTCCGCCTCTTCGCGCAACGAAGGGAGTATGCTCACTGCCTTGGGCAGCAGGTGCAGCGTCCACACCCGGCGATTGCCTTCAACGGCGCGGCGCTCGACATACTCCGCCCTTTCGAGCTGGTCGATGACATGGCCTACGCTAGCGCGTTCCAGTTCGAGACACTTCGCAAGCTCGGTCTGGGTAAGACCCGGCGTTCGAAAGATGTAGGCAAGCGCGCGCCATTGGGTGCGGGTCAGACCGAACCTGGCGGTCGAGGCGTCGAACAAGCGGCGGAGCTTGCGCGGCACTTCCTCGACGAGGAACACTAGCTCGTCGGCATCGGTCACATAACTGAGCGGGTCGAACTGGTGAGGCATTGCGCGCATCCTATACGCAATTGACGCAAGTGAACAGACTTTACTGTAATCGATCTTACTTTATGATAAGCGCATGTCGAGTTTACCCGTTACCCATTTTGGACACTCCGATCACGCCATTGCCGCGCTGATCGAAGGGGCCGAGTGCGGTATGCCTCTTTTGCTCGCTCATGGCGGTGGTCAAACCAAGCGGGCGTGGAAGCGCCTCTCGGCGACGCTGGCCCATTTAATCTGCGGAGGATCCAACGACCTCGTTTCGCCTGAAGTGGTTGTGCACGGCCGCGAGTTAGTACGCCACGCTGAATATGGCGACATAGCCGATGCAACGCATTTGGTGGTCGGCGATCGGAATGACGCCTTTGGCGATGCGATCCTCGATTTCCTGAGACGCGCTCATGGGAATGGGATTGCGGCATGAGCGAGCAGGCAGCAGGAATGGATATCGAACAACTCCGCGCCAAGTTGCTGATTGCACCGTTCCATCGCTGGCTCGGGCTGGATATCGCTGAACTCGCCGATAAGGAACTTATCCTCGAAATGCCGTGGCGGGATGAGATCGTCTCCAATCCGGTAATCGGGTCGGCGCATGGCGGCATCCTTTCGGCGCTGATCGACCTGACCGGCCTGTACGCGATCAACGCGCTGGGCGGATCGGCGCGGGCAACCGCCGATATGCGGGTTGATTTCCACCGTCCGGCGACATCGGGTCCGCTGCGCGCGATTGGGCGTGTGGTGAAACTGGGAAAGCAGATTAGCATCGCGGAAACTCGGATCGAGGACGCTGATGGCAGGCTGCTTGCGAGCGGACGTGGCGCCTATGTCGGTTAGCATGTGCGCCATCTAATCGAGGTAACGCATGACAATCTCAAACTTATGTCAATTGGAGAAAATAATGCAGACCAACACAACTGTCCCTGAGGCCCGCCCGGCTGCCACGATCCTCCTGCTCCGAGATGACCCAGAGTTTCAGGTCCTTATGGTCAAGCGGCACCAGCAGATCGATTTCGCGTCAGGCGCCCTGGTTTTTCCGGGCGGCAAGCTGCACCAGGGGGATGCCGACCCTGCCTGGGCAGACCATGCCAGCGGTTGGGATCTGTTCGACGATGTCCAGCGAAAGCTGCGCATCGCCGCAATCCGCGAAGTGTTCGAAGAGGCCGGAATTCTGCTGGCGCACCATTGCAATGGAAGACCGTTCGAGACGGTCTGCGACCTGGATATTCGCGCAAAGGTCGATCGGGGAGAGCTTGAGTTCATCGAGGTAGTACGTGACTTGAATGTGCAGCTGCAGCTCGATTCGCTTGGTATTTTTGCCCGTTGGATCACTCCGCCAATCATGCCCAAGCGGTTCGACACTTTTTTCTATGTTGTTCGCGCCCCCGCAAACCAGCTCGCAGCCTGCGATGGACACGAAACTGTCGATGCAGAATGGATCGCGCCGAAAGAGGTTTTGCGTCTGGCTGAGAGCGGGGAACGCACTGTTATTTTCCCGACCCGGATGAATGTGCAATTGCTGGCCGAAGCGTGCGATTCAGCGGATTGCATGCGGCGCGCAGAAGAACGGCCGCTGGTTACAGTGCTTCCCAAGCTAGAAGAGCGGGACGGCCAGCGTGTCCTGGTCATACCCAACAACGCCGGTTATGGTCCTGTGGTTGAAGTTGTCGGATAACATTCGCTTCTTTGAGGCAAGTTACAGCTGTCACATAGCAAGAAAGTAACCCCGAGACGTGAAGGAGCGTCTCGGGGTTGAACGTTATTCAAAACTTGCCGCGCACAGTGATGCCGTAGGTCCGCGGTTCGGCCAGGAATGACGAGAACAGCTGCCGTCCGCCCGGGAACTGAGGATAGACGTAGCTGGCGGAGCTCCCGCCGGCTTGGTAAGGCGTGTTGAAGGTGACCTGGGTGTAGTCTTGGTTGAAGAGATTCTGGACCCAGAAGTCGATCCCCCAATGCTCGTCCGATCCACGCAGCCCGATGCGTCCGTTGACCAACACAAAGCTGTCCTGACGCTTTTGCGGATAGAGGTCCGAACCGGTATTGTAGTCCGAACTGAGCCGCGCATCGACATAGAAGAGCGCGCGCAATCCCGAAGCGGAAATCTCGGGACTCCATGAGGCCGAACTGGTGACCACCCACGGTGCGGAATTAGAGATTTGCTTGCCAGGCAGCATCCGCAACGCGGGGTCAAGCGGAGCACCCTGACTGTTGCCGACAAGACTGTCGCGATACTTGGTGCTGGCATAGGTCACGCCCAGATTGAAGGTCAGATCGCGAGCGGGGCGAAGGGAGCCCTCGATCTCCACGCCCTGGCTCAGCACCCCATAGCCGACATCCCCGGAAGCACATGCGCCCGTGGCCGCACTGTCATCGGTATCCGCACCGGCCAGGCTTGAACCGCAGCCGTTGACAGTTTGAACGATGTAGACCGCGCCAGCGAAGGTATTCAACTGGAAGTTGCTGAATTCCTGTCGGAAACCAGTTAAGGACAGGCTGAATTCGCGAGAGCTGTACTTCACGCCCACTTCATAGGCTTTGACATATTCCGGATCGAACATCAGGTTGCCGACATAGGCCTGCGCGCCGCCGCCCGCCGAAAACGGAAAGATTGGCGATTTCAGGGCAGAGCGATCAAGGTTGAACCCGCCAGCTTTGTACCCTTTTGAATAGTTGGCATAGATCATTAGCTCTGGGTTCATCTGATACGACAAGCCCGCCGTATAAGTAAATTCGCTCTCACTCCGTTTGCCGTTGATCGAGACGCCATTTACTTCGGATGTCGAGTTCCCTTGGCAGCCCAGCGCGAGGAGCGATCCAGCTAGGGCGCGGACGGTGGCATTCGGGCTGGAGAGATCATCGATCAGGCTTCCCTGTAACGCCGGACAAACTGTGTTATTGTTGCCGAAAGTTGCGTCGAGGCTCTTGTCTTCCCAGGTGTAGCGGGCACCAAGCGTCAGCTTCAAACCATCGGTCAGGGTGAAGATGTTGTGCGTGAACACCGCATAGTTCTTTGAATGCTGGTGATACGAATCCATCGTCGTTCCGACGTTGCGGATCGAATCGAGGCTATCGAAGCCACTGATGATGTCAGCGCCGAAGCCACTAACGACGGTGCGGCCGGTTGCACTCAGGCAACCAGTGCCCGAAGGACTGTAAAAACCCGCCAGACCTCCGCCCGAAACGATCCGGCAGGCGGCGAAGCGCCCGTACTGGCTGCCAAAGCGCAGCGCATCGTCGACATTCAGCTTTTCGTCCGCAAAATAGCCGCCGACAAGCCAATCCAGTTTGTCTGCAAAAGCGGAACCTTGCAGTCGCAGTTCCTGGGTAAAGGTCTTGAACTGCCGGAACGAACCAGGTGCCCGGTAGAGCAGGTCAACTGTCGAATAGTCGCTGTCGCCTTCCTGCTCGCTCTTGAATTCTCTGTAACCCGTGATGGATGTAAGCTTCGCCACGCCAAAATCGTGGTTGACCTCAAGCGACACACCGCCATCGTTGATAGTTCCGCCCATCGGATGGGCGGCAGAGGTCCAGATGTTGCGACTGAACGGATCGCTGAAGGCCTGGGGCTGCTGGCCCAGGTCGATCAGAACCTTGACTATATTGTTCTGGGCCGGATCGTTGAGGCCGCCGATCTGCGGATTGAAGTCGGCGTCGATATAAGCCGCACCGCAGCATGCTTCTTTGCGGTGCGTATAATCGCCGATCAGGCGGATGCTGGTGGCATCCGTCGGCTCGAACAGCAATTGGGCGCGCGTAAAATAGCGATCGCGGTTGTTGACCCTGTCTCCTGTGTTGACGTCATTGTAGAACCCGTCGCGCTTGGCATAGGAACCTTCGATCTTGGCGGCGATCGTATCGGTCAGCGGGCCGGTGATCGACCCGGCAAGGCGCCAATAGTCGTAGTTGCCATAGCTGGCTTCTGCGTTGGCGCCGAAGGTAAACGACGGCTTCTTGCTGATGACATGGATCAGGCCAGCCGAAGCATTCCGACCGAACAGGGTGCCTTGTGGGCCGCGTAGCACCTCGACCCGTTCGACCTCGCCCAGTTCCGACAAGGCCACGCCCGACCGCGAGCGGTAGACACCATCGATGAACACCGCGACCGAGCTTTCAAGTCCGGGATTGTCGCCGACCGTGCCCACGCCGCGCACGCGCGCCGATCCATTGGCCTCGGTTCCCGTTGAAGAAACCATCAGCGAGGGAGCAAGCTGGCCCAGTTGGCGAATGTCGCTCGCACCGGAATTCTGCATCGATTGTGCGTTCACGGCGGTAACCGCCAGCGGAACCTTGGACAGGGCTTCGGATCGCCGGGTTGCCGTGACCACGATTTCTTGGCCTGCCGCTTCGCCATTGACCTGTTCGATCACATCTCCTGCATCTGTGGCCTGCTGGGCCGATGCCGGACTGGCCAAGGCCATCAGGCTGCACGAACCCGACAGGGCGATCAGATGAAAATTTCGCAATCTCCGCATATATATATCCTCCAACTTTTCTTTCTCTTATCATCAGATACTGGATGACGTTTTGTCACTGATCAAGCGTGTTTCAAAACCACAACGCCAGAATGGATCGGATTGCTGTAACAAATGCCAAGGGCTGATCTAGCATCAGATGGTGCCGTGCGCCGGGGATCGCAATCATTGGAATGTCCGATCCCCCTAGCTCCCGAACAAAATTCCGGGAATCGGACGTGAACAACAGGCTTTCCTCCCCGTGAATGATCGCTTTTCGCCCTGGGGCATTGACCAGTTTTGGGCCAATGCTCAACCAGTCGGCTCGCGCATTGTCGCGCTTGAAAACGTCGGGTGAGAACTTCCAGGTCCAGCCTTGCTCCACCCGACGCAACGAATGATAGGCCATATAGTCCATTAAGAAGGGTTGCCCGACTCGCTGGGGGGGCGAAAGCCTGAAGCGGTCGCGGGCCGCAGCGAAATCGGGGTAGATACGGAGCGGCTTGTCGGGATCGCCAGAGCCGGGGCTGGTGTGACCGCCCGCCCAGAATGCCTCGAGCATCGCTGGACGCAAGGTCATCATGTCGCAGATGGCTGCTCCGGCGAAAAGCCCTGGCGCTTGCTCGAGCGCCTCCAGCGCGACGCTGGCCCCGAAACTGTGAGCGACGATAAACGGCTTGCGCCCATTGTCGAGCAAGCCAAGCGCTCGTGCCACCCCGATCATCTCGCCACCGCGCGCTGTCATATCGCAGTTCGCGCGCACGCCGCTGTCGCCCATCGCGGAAAGATCGTAGGCAACAACGTCGAAATCTTCGGCCAGAAATGGCGCGATGAAGGCGAAGCAGCGTGCGTGGGCAAGAAAGCCGTGGGTCATCAGCACCGGAGGTTTCCCGCGTTGACCCCACCGGAAATAGTGCATGGAGGTGTCATCAACCTCGACAAATCCTTCTTCGCGAGGAACCGCCAGGGCATCGACAAACCACTTCGGCAAACTGTTCTGATCGCCCGCCCAGGTCGGGTCGATATCGCCAAGGCCGTTGATCGCATCAGTGGGCAAGAATTCTTCCAATCGAAATCATCAAGGGGTAAAAACAAATCCGCGATAGCCGTTCGCGGCAACCTCGTCGCAGATCTGGGAATAGGCGGCGACGCTCGGAAAGTTGATGAGCTGGCGCTTCTTGCCCGGAACGTTGTCGCCCATGTACCAGGACTTGGCCTTGGGGAAGAGAGTCATAGCGCCGATTTGTTCGACCATTCCGGTCCATTCGCGTTCCGCCTCCGCATCCGGCTCAAAGCGCGAAAACCCATTTTCTCTCAGATAAACAAGAAATCCGGTTGTCCAGTCACCCTGCTGCTCGGCCGAGGTCGGGCCATTCGAAAAGCCGGATGGGCTCAACGGGCCATAATGAAAGATCATGTTCGGGAACCCGCAGACCGAGTTGCCAAGATAGGCACGGACACCATCGGTCCAGGCCTCTCCAAGACTGAGGCCCTGCAGGCCGCGAATGTCCATGTCGATTAGTCCGCCGCTGCCCGCATCGAACCCGGTGGCAAAGACGATGATATCGCATGCGACCAATCCGGCCGCGGTTTGAATGCCCTCAGGGGCGATGCGCGTGATCGGATCCTGCTTGAGATCGACCAGGGAGACATTGTCCTGCGCGAAAATTTCATAATAATTCTGTTCGAGCGACGGGCGCTTGGTGCCGAAGGGGTGCGGTGGTTCGGTGGGTGCCAGAACCTCGTGCAACGATGGATCGGTGATCCTCGCGCGGACCTTGTCGCGCCAGAAATCATATGCGAAGCGATTGGCCCGTTCGTCGGTCAGCAGGTCGGCGAAATTGTTGAACCAGAACCGAAGGCCACCGGCTCGCCACAAACGCTCATAGCTCGCTTCGCGCTCGGCTGCGTCAACATCGAGCGTGTTTGCGTCCAGACGATTGGCATCAAACCCGCCGCTCGTGTGGCGTCGTGCATCGAAGATGGCGGGATAGCCGGGTTTTTCCTGCACCTGTTGCTCAGTTGTCAGGCATTGCTGCTGCATCGGCAGGGCAAGGATCGGCGTGCGCTGGAACAGGGTCAGCTGGGCGGCCTCGCGTGCCGCTTCCTGTGCGACCTGAACGCCGCTCGCGCCAGTGCCAATGATTGCAACCCGTTTTCCGGCAAAGGAAAGACCACCTTGGGGCCAGTGCGCGGTGTGATGCTGTTCGCCCTCGAAGGTCTCTTTGCCCGCAATGTCAGGGGTATAGGATTTGGCGGCAAAACCGGCGCAGGGGAACAGGAAGCGCGTGCGCAGTTCCTCTCCGTTTGCGGTTTCGACATGCCATTGATTGCTTTCAGCATCGAACCGCGCGCCCGACACGCGGGTTCCCATGGTCATGTCAGGCCACAGGTCGAGCTTGTCGCAGACGTACTGAAAATAGGCGCGCAATTCGGCGCCAGACGGAAATCGCTCGCTCCACGTCCAACCCTGCCAAAGCTCGGGCAGCGAAAATTCATAGATCGGGACGTGGGAATCGACTCGGGCACCGGGATAGCAGTTCCAGTACCAGATGCCGCCGGGCTGCTCCGCAGCATCAATCAGTTTCACGCGGAACCCGGCCTGACGCAGGCGGTGCAGCAGATAGATTCCGCTGAAACCGGCACCGATGATGAGTGCATCGAGTTCTGCGTTCTTGTCACTCATCGGGCGTTGCTCAATGCGACTGCAAGTTCGGCCGCGCCCTTATAGTCGGCCTTGCCATTGGGCGCGCGCAGCGCGCTATCGGTTGCGAAAACCGCCTTTGGGGTCTTGTAGCCGGCCAGCTTGCCCCGGACATGATCCTTGAGCGCCTGCTCATCCAGCGTTGCTCCTGCGCGGAGATGAACCACGGCGGTGACCGCCTGACCCCACTTGTCATCGGGTACGCCGACAACCAGAGCATCCTCGATCGCCGGATGGGTCTTGAGCACTTCCTCCACTTCTTCGGGAAAGACCTTTTCGCCCGCCGTATTGATGCACACGCTGCCCCGGCCTAGCAAGGTCAGGCTGCCATCTTTTTCGACCGTGCACCAGTCGCCCGGAATCGAATAACGAACCCCATTGATGGTCTTGAACGTCCGCGCAGATTTCTCGGGATCCTTGTAGTAGGCCAGCGGGATCGGTCCCTTGAGGGCGATGAAGCCCGGCACGCCGCTGCCGGGTGGGACGGGTTGGTCCTTTTCATCGAACACATCGCACATTCCGCCGATGGTGAACTTTGCGGTTTCCGTGCTGCCGGCAGCGGTCGTCACCGAACGACCAAAACCGAGTCCCTCGGAGGCTCCGAAGCTGTCCATCAGGGCCACTTGCGGAATGTGGCGGATCAGGCCCTGTTTGACCTCTTTGCTCCACATCACGCCAGACGAAACGATGGTTATCAGGCTCGACGTATCGAATTTGCCCGGTGCGGCGTCCAGGGCCTTGAGCATTGGTTTGGCGAAGGCATCGCCGACGATCGCAATCGACTGCACCTTGTTCCGCTCAACCGCTTGCCACAATTCGTCCGCGTCCAGCGAAGCATTGTCCAGCGTTACGATACACCCGCCAGAAGCAAGAGTCCCGATCGCGGTGATGAAGCCAGTTCCGTGCATCAAGGGACAGGCAGGCAAGGTCATCCGTCCAGGCCCGTCGGCGCGGATCAGAGCGAGCGCCGCCTCAATACTGTCCGGCGTCGGACCGAGCAGACGTTGCGCATCGAGTTGGGCCTCGCGCATATCGGTGTGGCGCCAGATTACGCCCTTGGGCATGCCGGTCGTTCCGCCGGTGTAGATGAACAGCTCGTCATGCGGCGACCGTTCGATTCCCAGCGGCAAGCCGTCGCCCGTTTGGGCAAGCTGTTCATAGGCAATCGCAAACGGAGCTTTCGCCGCTTCCTCGCCGATTTCGACGAACAACCGCACCTTTTGCAGCCGGTCTTTGAGTTCGACAATGCAATCGCGGAATTCGGAGCTGTAGAAAACGACTTCGCTGTCGGAATCGTCGAAAATGTAGAACACCTCATCCGGGCGATAGCGATAGTTGATGTTCACATGAGTGAAACGACCCTTGAAACAGGCGGCCATCAGTTCGCCGTATTCTGGCCGGTTGCGCATGTAAAACGCCACCTTGGTCCCCGGTGCAAGTCCTTGAGCAGCAAGGGCTCGGACAATGTTGTTCGATCGGGCGCCCATTTGCGCCCAAGTAATCATGCGTGTGCCGTGGATCAGGGCTGGGGCAGTCGCGGGCAGAACCGACTCGATCGCATCGAGAATGTCGCCCAGATTCCATTGCGCCATTCGAACTCTCCTCTCGCGAACAGTCACGCTGCTCTTGCAATCCAGCCTTGCAGAAGTGCCGCCTCTTCCCTGACAGTCTCGGGCCCTCCCAGGATCTGCCGGTCGAAACCGATCCGCTTGAACCAGTAATGCAGCCCCAGCAGGTCGGTGAAGCCCATGCCGCCATGTACTTCGGTTGCGGTGCGGGCGATGAACCGCCCGGTCTCGCCGAGGTGAGACTTGGCGTGGCACGCCATCAGGGGCGCCTCTTCCGGTACCGCATCGAAGGCATGGGCAGCATACCATACCAGCGACCGGCATGGCTCGTTGCGCGCCGCCATTTCGGCGCACATGTGCTTGACGGCCTGAAAGCTGCCGATCACCCGTCCGAATTGTTCGCGCTGCCCTGCATAGGCCACAGCCTGGGCGATCATCGCATCTGCCGCGCCGAGGCTGTCCGCCGCCAGCAGGATCCGGCCCGCCGCGATGATCCGCTGGGCCGCCTTGCCGCCGTCATCGCGCAAGGCTTCGGCTGGAACCGATGACAGCCGCAGTCCGCAAATCGAGCGGGTCGCGTCAATGGTCCTTAGGGCAATCTGCTCCACGCCCTCGGACTGCGCCAGGATGATGTAAAGCTGTCCGTTGTCGTCGGCGACAAGGAAGTGATCGGCCTCCTCGCAATCAAGAACGAACAGTGCCAATCCGGTCAGTCTGCCATCGGCGCAGGACACGCCCGAACCATCGCGGCGCGTCACTAGGCCCTGCAAGCCAACGCCGAAGCACACGCCACCCGATGCGATGCGCGGGAGCCAATTCGCTTTTTGCGCGTCGGAGCCCGCCTCGATCAGCGCGAGCGGGGCCAGGACCTTGCGGCCAGCGAAGGGGACAGGGGCCACCGCTTCGCCAAGTGCGGTTGCAACCACGGCGGCATCCAGCATCCCAAGGCCCAGGCCGCCATAGGCTTCGGGCACGACAAGGCCGTTCAGCCCCAATTCCGCAAGTGCTGCCTCCGCTTGTGCACTAACCGCGCTTTCGCTTTCGACGACATTTCTGACGTGATTCAGAGGGCACAGTTCGCGCAGCAGCCGGGCTACGCTCTCGGCCAGCATTTGCTGTTCCTGGGAAAGTCCGAAATCCATTACCGCTCTCCCTGCGAAGCCAGACGCGGTTCGCGCGGCATGTTCAGGCCGCGTTCCGAAATGATGTTTTTCTGGATCTGGGCAGTACCCCCGCCGATAATCAGGCCGAGCTGGAACATGTAGTTCCATTGCCAGCTTCCGTGCGCGCGTTCGTGGGGGCTGCCGTGATAGAGCAGGCCGAGTTCACCCAGCGCATCGATCGCCAGCGCCGAAATCTGGTGCGCCAGCTCGCAGGCCTGAAGCTTGACGATCAACTTGGCCATACCCCCCGGTTCGCCCTTGATCTGGCTCGAGAGGACCCGCATCCCGTTGTATTTCATCGCCGCAACTTCTGCTTGCAGCGAGCCAAGTCGGTCCCGGAACGCGGGCAAGTCGATCACCCGATGTCCATCGACCTGTTCTTGCCGCATCAGGTCGATAAGGGCCAAAAGCCGGTTCTCAAGCGCATCAGGATCGCCGAGCATTCCGCGTTCGTGGCCAAGGGTGGCATTGGCCACGAACCAGCCTTGCCCGCGTTGCCCGACAATCTGATCTATGGGCACGCGGACATCGGTGAAAAAGATTTCGTTAAATTCGGCGTTGCCGGTCATCGTCTTGAGCGGACGGACCTCGATTCCCGGGGTCTGCATCGAGAAGATCAGATAGCTGATCCCGCGATGCTTGGCGGCATCGCCTTCGGTCCGCACCAGACAGAAGATCATATCCGCTTCCTTGGCGGTGCTCGTCCAGATCTTCTGTCCGTTGATCACGAACTCGCCATTTTCGATCCGGGCGCTGGTCTTCAGGCTGGCGAGGTCCGACCCGGCCCCCGGCTCGGAATAACCCTGGCACCAAACCACATCGCCGGCCAGCGTCGGTTCGATCCAGCGCCGCTTCTGCTCCTCGGTACCGAGTTCGAGCAGGGTCGGAACGAGCATCGAAATGCCCTGATTGGCTAGGCCTCCCGGCACCCCGGCATGGGCGAACTCTTCGGCGATGATCCGGGACTTGAGGATGTCGGGATCGGCCCCGAAGCCACCATATTCGCGCGGGATGGTGCGCGCGGTATAGCCGTGCCGGATCAGCAGCTTCTGCCAGACCACGCTTTCCGGTGATGGGCGAGAAGCGCGTCCTGCGCCCTTCGGAGCCAGATGGCGGTTCGCGGTGATGAAGCCGCGAACCTCATCGCGAAAGCTCTCGTATTCCGGATTATAGCTCAGATCCATCGCGCAGTGCCCTTTCAGACCGGCCGGAACACGGGGAGGCGGAAACCGTCCGAAAAATCCTCGAAATCGAGAGTTACCGGAAGGTCGAGCCGGACATCGCCGGCCGGACAATCGATCAGCCGCGTCGCCATCCGGACACCTTCTTCAAGCTCGACTACGGCCGCGACATAAGGAATGTCTGAAGCAAAGGCCGGATGGAGCGCCTGATGCACGACCGTCCAGGAGAATACCACGCCTTGGCCAGAGCTCTGTTCCCATGAAAAGTCCGGTGAGCCGCAGCGGGCGCACATGTAACGGGGAAGATGACGCCAGGTGCCGCATTCCCGGCACTTCTGGAAATGGAGATGTCCGTCCTGGCAACGGGACCAGAATTCCTGTTCGACCGGGTCCTGCGGTCGCGGCCGGGGTTTGGGCGGAGCGGCGGCTTGGGCGCGCAGCTTCGGTGGCAGATTGTCGTCCATCTAGTCAAATCTCCGCAAGATCGCGATGCTGCCGTCACCCAGGTCGCCCCAGCCGGTGACAAGCCCGGTCCTGGCACCTTCGACCTGCCGGGCTCCGCAATCGTGCCGCAACTGCCGGACGGCTTCGACAACATGATTGAGACCCCAGACATGCGCCTCGCTGAGCAGGCCGCCGTGTGTGTTGAGGGGAAACCTGCCGCCCAGCTCGATCTGGCCATCCTTGACGAAATCGTGCGCGCCGCCTGGCTCGCAATAGCCCATGGCTTCGAGTTGCAGCAGGACGACATAGGTGAAGCAATCATAGACCTGAAGGAAATCCATGTCTGCGCGCGATACCCCGGCCATCTCAAACGCCTTCGGCGCGGCATAGGACAGGCCGATCTTGAATGGATCAGGGCGGGACGGGATATCGTCCGCCGGATAGGGATGCCCTTCGGCCGCACCGGCGATCGTTACCGGAACATGCGGCATGTCGCGGGCACGATCGACCCGCGATACCACCACTGCGCAGGCACCGTCGGTCTCCAGGCAGCAGTCGTAGAGCTTGAATGGTTCGGAAATCCAGCGCGCCGAATGGTAGGTCTCCCAATCCAGCAGCCTGCCATAGGTAAACGCCTTGGGATTGAGCTGGGCATGCTTGCGGCAGGCCATTGCGACGGCACCCATCGCTTCCGGGCCGACCCCGTAGAGCCGGGAATGGCGCATTGCCAGCCAGGCATACATCTGGACCGGAAGGAAAACGCCATAAGGGATGTAATAGCCCTGGATGGTGTTCGTCAGGGTATTCATGTTCATCGACCGGGTCGGCGGCGCTCCCGCCTTGGGCCGTAACGCCGAAAAGCCGTTCCACCCCAGTGTCACGAGCACGTGATTGCACAGCCCCGCAGAGATCGCCATTGCCGCGTTTTGCAAGGCGGTGGTCGGACTGGCACCGCCCATATGCACCGTGGCGGCATAGCGCAGCACGTCGATCCCCAGATTTGCGGCCAGCTCCTCACTGGTCGTATAGATCGGCGGCGGCACCATTCCGTCGATGTCGGAAGGTTTCAACCCGGCATCGGCAATCGCCTTGCGCGATGCCTCCAGCATCATGTCAACGGCGGTGCGTTCAGTTCCCTTGACGAAATCAGTTTCGCCAACGCCGGTGATCGCTGTCTTGTCGGAAAAAGTCATGCGGACGCTGCGTCCTTCTGCAGTGATAGGGAAAGCTCGCGCCGAACCTGGAATTCGACTTCGATCCGTTTGGCGATCGGTTCGGCCGCGCGATAACGGGGTGCTTGTGGCAGCCTCAGCAGGGCGTGGACCTCATCAAGCGGGCGATCGAGAAGTTCCTCCCAATATGTCTCGGACAAGCGTCGCGCTGCGCGCCCACGCCGCCACGCTTCGATCATCGGCCCCAAAACGGGCATCTCGGGAGCCTCTCGCCTAGATTTGGCCAGGCCGAGCAAGGTCAAGAATGCTATCCCGTGGCTATGCGCTTGCGCGTTGCCCAGAGTCAGCACACACAACTCGCCAAGGCCATCTCGGCCGTAGCCGGTGACGACATGATAGAGGTCGTGAGAATCGCGCATCCGGTTGCGGAACAGCGCGACGTCGGGATCGGTGAAGGCGCGCAGTCCGCCTTGTTCGCTGGCAGAGACCAGCCCGTCCGCGCTCAACCCTTCGTCATAGACAAATTCCAGGTAGCGTCGGCCAAGGCTTCCTGGCGGACACCGGGCCAGGCGCTCACGGTCGCGCAGGTGCTCGAGCAGACTGCTGCGGCTGGCCAGAATGCGCTTCCCGCCTTCCGAACTGGCAAACCGCTTGAATTGCCGGAAATAGCTGTTTCCGGCGAGTGCATCGACAATCCGGAAGACCTGAGCGGTATCCTCCTTGTCCTTCAGGAGTGTTTTCATCGCAGCGAAGGCTTCGCGCAGGCGAATGCTCCGTTTCAGTTCAAGTCCCTTCATGGATGCCTCCCTTCGCGACCGGCCCAGTCGGCATCAGCCAAACCGTTTCGCACGAGCCAGTGCTTTTTCGGCACCCGACACCAGATCGCGCATGACATCGGCGGCAGGACGAACCGACTTGATCAACCCGATCCCCTGGCCAGCAAAACCGGGTAGGACGTCCATCCGCTTGTCGCGGATCGCTGCAGCCATCACCGGACCCGCGATCATCGACTGGTAAGGCATCGGCAGCGGTTCCTTGCCAGCATCGATCCAAGCGTTTGCCCACTTGTTGACGATCATCCGGGCAGGCTTGCCGGTTATCGAGCGGCTCACCACCGTGTCCCCATCGCCGCCCTCGGCGATTGCCTGCTTCTGGAAATCCTCGATCCCGGCCTCTTCGGTCGCCAGAAAGGCCGTTCCTACCCAAGCGCCATCGGCTCCGAGCATGAAGGTCGCAGCCACACCCCGGCCATCGGTGATCCCGCCAGCGCCCAGCACCGGAACCCGGTCCCCCACGGCATCGACTACTTGCGGGATCAGCGAAATGGTGCCGATCGGTGAATTGTGACCGCCGCCGTCATGGCCCTGGGCGACAATCACGTCGATCCCGGAATCGGCCACCTGCAGCGCGTGCTTGACCTTGCCGACCACTGCCATGACAATCGTTCCGTTGGCATGCAGTCGGTCCATCCACGGACCGGGGTTGCCTAGGCCCGCAGCATAGACCGGAACCTTCTCCTCGATCACAACTTCCATCTGGGCTTCGAAGAATTCTTTCGAAAAAAGCGGAGGCCCGCCTTCGCTTTCCGCGCCTGCCGCCGCGCGCATCGCCGCCGCTGCGTCCACTTCACCCAGACCTTCACGAGACATGAAGTCTTTGGCGAACTGCTGATATTCGCCGAATACCGACATCGGATCGGTGGGAGCCGCCCCGGTTTGCGGCGCCTTGCCCTGGCGCACCGATGCTGGCAGCAAGGTATCCACCCCAAACGGCTTGTCGGTGAGCGCACGGGTTTCGCGAATCCAGCTGCGCAGTCGCTCAGGCGAGCAGGCCGCCGCGCCGAGGACTCCAAGGCCACCTGCGTTTGAAACCGCAGCGGCCAGTGCCGGCACACTCGCGCCGCCCATACCGGCCAAGACTATCGGATATTCAATCTTGAGCATTTCGCAAATGCGGCTGTTCAGCGCCATCACTCTCTCCATTTTGTCGGCTTCAAAGGCCTAGCATGGGTCTCCCCATGAAATTTTTTGTGACACGAGATCGGGACTGCGGTTCGCAAGATACTCCGAGGAACCCTTGACCAACCGTTCCATGTGGCGACGCGCATTTTCAGCATCGCGCAGGCGCACGGCGCTCAGTACGCGGAACAGGCAGCGTAACTGGTTTGACCGTTCCTGAGCAGAATAGCCCAGTTCCATGGCGAGATCGCGGGTAAGCAGGTGCAAGGCGGAGGTCAGCAACCCGAACCCGGGATTGCCACTTGCCCAGCCAAGCAGGTCATGAAAGCGCCGGTTGGTCTCTTCAAACGAGGCGCTTTCCCTATCGCGCTCGAGTTGGGCATAGCAATCGGTCAGCGCGGCCAAATCGGCATTAGTTGCCCGCTCTGCCGCTCTTGCGGCGGTGTCCGGTGCTATCGCTTCGCGCAGTTCGAGGAGAGCCCGCAGATCGGTATCCATGAACTGCAGGATCAAGGAAAGCGAACTGGCGAAATCACGGGTTTGCGGCCGCGACACGACCGGGCCACCACCCCGACCTAGCTGAAGGTGGATGACCCCTTGAAGCTCTAGAAATCTCAGCGCTTCGCGCAAAGTTGCCCTCGCCACTTCATAGCGGGCAAGCATATCCTCTTCCTGCGGGAGCCGATCACCGGCTTCGCGGGCATTCATCTGGATATCAGATACGATCGCTTGAGCAACTTGAAGTGCGCGTTTTGCCTTGGTCGGTGCGGCTGCAAAAGCCGTCACGGGTTGCTGAGCAGTGGAGGTCATAAATGCGTATAAGCAATAATCTCAACCTGAGTCTAGTCATAATTTCGTCGCTGGAGAAGGGCGAGTAGGAATGCCGGAATATCGACCTTCGTGCACCTCGCCATCTTGCTCTGCTCGCTAGCCTCGCAACGATTTCGGCATAAAGCTGATAATGATTGTTGACATTTATGCCTTGAACCGTTATTTTCAGCGAACTTAGGAAAGGTGGGACGAATGGCAACCGCAGCAGCCCAGTTTGAAAATATCGACACCATCCCGCTTGATGAAATCAACGTCGCGAATCCGTATCTCTTCCAGAATGACACCGTAGGCGAATATTTTGCGCGCCTGCGGCGTGAGGATCCGGTCCATTTTTGCCGCGAAAGCCGCTTTGGCCCCTATTGGTCGGTGACTAAATTCAACGACATCATAGCGGTCGATACCAACCACAAGGTTTTTTCGTCAGAGGCCAAGCTGGGTGGGATCGCGGTTCAAGACATGCACGGCGTTGAAGGTGCGCTCGAGCTGGAAATGTTCATTGCCATGGACCAGCCCAAGCATGATCAGCAGCGCAAGGCCGTAAGCCCGGTGGTCGCACCTTCGAATCTGCTGTTGCTCGAACCGATCATCCGCGAACGGGCCGGTGCTATCCTTGATGAGCTGCCGGTCGGGGAGGAAATCGACTGGGTCAAGCTGGTCTCGGTCGAGCTGACCACGATGACCCTGGCGACGATTTTCGATTTTCCCTGGGAAGAGCGCGCCAAGTTGACCCGCTGGTCGGACGTTACGACTGCCTCGCCTGAAACTGGCATTGTTGAATCCTTTGAACAGCGTCGGGAAGAGCTCATCCAGTGCGCCATGTATTTCAAAGGACTGTGGGATCAGCGGGTCAACAACCCCGGTGGAAATGACTTGATCTCGATGATGGCGCATTCGCCCGCGACCAGGGACATGCCCTTTCTTGAATTCTTAGGAAATCTGCTGCTGCTGATTGTGGGCGGCAACGACACCACCCGAAATTCAATTAGCGGAGGGGTGATGGCGCTCAATCAGAATCCGGAGGAATATCGCAAGCTGCGCGAAAACCCGGCGCTCGTTTCGAGCATGATCCCCGAAATCATCCGCTGGCAGACGCCGCTCACCCACATGCGTCGCACTGCGCTGGAGGATGCGATAATCGGCGGGAAGCAGATCATGAAGGGGGACAAGGTGGTGATGTGGTATCTATCGGGCAACCGCGACGATACCGTGATCGATCGCGCCGACGAGTTCATTATCGATCGGGAAAACCCGCGTCACCATCTGTCATTCGGGTTCGGGATTCACCGTTGCATGGGCAATCGGCTGGCTGAATTGCAGCTGCGGATCGTTTGGGAGGAAATCCTCAAGCGCTTCAGCTTTGTTGAAATGGTCGGCGAACCGGAACGGCTGTTGTCCAATCTGGTGCGAGGGATCACCCGGCTTCCGGTGAAGCTTCACGCGCACTGACTTTCTCGACGTCGCAGGAAAGACGGAATTTCAAGATGATCAAGGTGACCTTTGTTTCGGCCGATGGTGTTCGGCGTACGGTTGAAGCTGACGAAGGCCTGAGCGCCCGTGAGGCCGCGCTGTTCAACAGCGTTCCCGGGATCGATGGCGATTGCGGCGGGGTTTGCGCTTGCGCCACCTGCCATGTGCATGTCGATGATGCCTGGATTGAGCGCGTTGGCCTGCCCGAAGAAGGCAGCATGGAGAGCGATCTGATCCAGTTTGCCGAGGGGACAACCGCCACGAGCCGGCTCGCCTGCCAGATTCCCATGGCTACCGAGCTGGACGGACTGATCCTGCACTTGCCGGAACTGCAACACTGAAGGCAAATGTGTGAAAACGATGTTTGTAGATAGCGGTGGTATTGCCATCGCGGCAAGCCGGATCGGCGAAGATAGCCGACGCGGACCGGTCATCCTCGCACACGGCGGCGGGCAGACCAAGCGGACCTGGCGCAAAACCATGCACATGCTTGAGCAGCAAGGTTTCTGCTCGATCGCAATCGACATGCGCGGTCATGGCGAAAGCGAATGGGCGCCCCCCGACCAATACCGCTTTGCCGATTTCGGCAAAGATATTCTCGCCGTCTGCGACACGCTGGATGAACGACCGCATGTGATCGGCGCGTCCCTCGGTGGCCTGGCGGCTTTGGTGGCCGAAGGTGCGCTGCGACCCGGCAGCTTCGCGTCCTTGACGCTGGTAGATGTGACCCCTGAGATGGCCCCCGACGGTGTCTCACGGATAGTCGGTTTCATGAGCGCGCATATCGAATCCGGCTTTGCGTCGCTTGAGGAGGCGGCCGAGGCGATTGGAAACTATCTACCCAACCGGCCCAAACGCGGCGCCAGCGAGGGCCTCAAGAGCTATCTTCGCCTCGGTCCAGACAATCGCTATCGCTGGCATTGGGATCCCGGATTTCTCAGTCGGATCAACGATCGGCGCGAGCATGACTATGCCTTGGCCAAAGCCGCTGCGGGCAATCTTTCACTTCCCGTCCATCTCGTGCGTGGCGGAGCCAGCGATCTCATTTCGCTCGAGGCGGCAGAGAGGTTCATAAATTTCGTCTCCGGAGCGCATTTCACCGATGTCTCAGGCGCAGGCCATATGGTCGTCGGTGACGATAATGACGTGTTCAGCCGCGCGATCATCGACTTTCTCGAAGTGCAGGATAAACTTCGGGAAGCGGTCTGACGGTTATCGACGTTGGATAGCGGGGGCAATCAACAGAGAGCATGGTCAATTTTGGATTGCAAGAACGGTCGCTGAAGGCTGCTCCTCAATTCGCATTTGGGAACGATCCGACTGAGTTGGATGGTGGTTTGGCCATTTTTTGCGCCCCAACCGTAACGCCGATGCATCAAAAGACTTCACTGTAAGATATATTACATTATGAAGGGCGCATGTCGAATCCCCATGCTTCACTAACCGGCCACTCCGAGCATAGCGCCATCCCCGATGCGACGCACATGGTGGTCGGCGATCAGAACGATGCCTTCGGCGATGCGATCCTAGATTTTCTGGTGCGGATGCACGGAAAAGGGATCGCGGCATGAGCGAGCAGGCGGCGCTTATGGACATCGAGCAGCTGCGCGCAATGCTATTGATTGCGCCCTTCCACCAATGGCTGGGTCTGGAGATTGCCGCGCTCACCGAAGACGCGCTGATCCTCGAAATGCCATGGCGAGATGAGATCGTTTCCAACCCGATGATCGGCTCGGCGCATGGCGGCATCCTGTCGGCGCTGATCGATTTGACCGGACTTTACACGAACAACGCGCTGGGCGGCTCGGCACGGGCGACCGCAGACATGCGGGTCGATTTCCATCGTCCAGCAACGTCGGGGCCGCTCCGCGCGATTGGATGGGTCGTCAAGCTGGGCAGGCAGATCAGCGTCGCGGAAACGCGGGTTGAGGATGCCGAGGGTCGGCTGCTGGCGAGTGGACGTGGCGCCTATGTCGGTTAGGAGCTGCTTTCCGCTGGCGTTTCTTGCTCTCTCCGCTTGCGCTTCAGTTCCCGACACCGGGGCCAGACCGGCAATGCAGACCGCCGAGACGGTTGCTGCCAGCCAGACATTTGCGCCGCGTGGCATTGGTTTCTGGCCGCCGGACCAATGGTGGCGGCGGGCAGGCGATCCGCAACTCACCGCGTTGATCGAAGAAGGGCTGATCAATGCGCCGCAGGTTGCCGTTGCCGTCGCGCGCATCCGCAGAGCGGAAGCCGAAGCGCAACGCATAGGCGCGGTGCGACTGCCTAACATTGGCGCGGAGGCGGAAGCTGGGGCGCGTCGCCAAAGCGGCAGTTTTGGCATCCCAGCGCAGTTCCTCCCCGGTGGCTGGACCGATTACGGGCAGGCCTCGCTGAGCTTTGGCTATGATCTCGATCTGTGGGGCCGCAACCGGGCTGCGTTTGCCGCTGCAACATCGGAATTGCGTGCAGCAACGGTCGATGCTGCACAGGCAAGGCTGGTGCTGTCGGTCGCGATAACCGCCGCCTATGCCGAATTGGGCCGCGCCCACCGTGAACGCGATAATGCAGAAGCGGTGCTAACCAACCGACGGGCGACGCGCGACCTGGTGGCGCAGCGCGAGCGCAACGGCCTCGACAATCGCGCCAGTCTGCGCCTCGCCGATGTCGAAGTCGCGAGCGCGGAGCAGACGCTCGCTGCTGCCGAAGAAACCATACTCATTCGCCGCAACCAGCTTGTCGCGCTTGTCGGCGCGGGGCCGGATCGCGGACTGACGATCACCCGTCCGCCGCTTTCGCCTTCAACGCCCGCCGGGGTTCCCGAAGGCCTGACCACCGATTTGCTAGGCAGGCGGCCCGATATTGTCGCCGCGCGCGAACGGGTCGAAGCGGCGGCTGCAAAGATCGAGCAGGCGCGTGCGGGCTTCTTCCCCTCGATCAACCTGCGGGCGCTGATCGGCTTGCAGGCGCTGGGCATTGGCAATCTCATCGATTCGCAATCAGTTTTCGGGTCGGTTGGTCCTGCAATCAGTTTGCCAATCTTCGACGGCGGCGGGCTGAAGGCGCAATATCGCGGCGCGACCGCCGCCTATGACGAGGCGGTTGCCAACTATAACCAGACCGTGATCGCCGCTTATCAGCAGGTTGCCGATGCCTTGACCCAGCGCGATGCAGCGGACAAGCGGTTGGAAGCCGCGCGCGCTGCCCTTGCGGCGAGCGAGGATGCGCTTGGGCTGCTGCGCCAGCGTTACGAAGCGGGGCTGGCGAGCTATCTCGATGTTCTTGCGAGCGAGCGCGGGGTGCAGGAACTGCGCCTCGCTGTCATCGCCCTTGAAACCAACGAACGCGGCGCGACGTTGGCGACGATCCGCGCGCTTGGCGGCGGGTTCGACGCGCGTCAAACGCCCCCAAAACGCCCCCCAGCAGGAAAAGCCGACCGATGACCGACGCAACAGACACAGTCCCCGCCGTCGATCCGGAGGTTTCCGCTTCCCGCAGAGCAACGCGCAAGAAGTGGCTGCGGCGGCTAGTCGTCATGCTGGCGATTGTTGGCGTCGGCTGGGCTGCCTGGTACTATCTGGTCGCCCGCACCCATGTCAGCACCGACAATGCCTATGTGAACGCGCAGATGGCGCAGGTCACGCCGCTTGTTGCCGGTTCGGCTATTGCAGTGCTGGTTGAAGACACGCAGCAAGTGAAGGCGGGCGACGTGCTGGTCCGGCTCGATCAGGCGAATGCAAAGATTGCTGTCGCCCAGGCCGAGGCCGACCTTGCTGCCGCGCGCCGCCGGTTCGGCCAAACGGTCGCGACCAATAGCGCGTTATCGGCGCAGGTCGACAGCTCCAGCGCCGGTCTGCTTCAGGCCCAGGCGCAGCTGCGGACAGCACAGGCAGAGTTCGATAAGGCGCGCATCGATTTGCGGCGCCGCGAGGCTGTTGCGGCCAGCGGCGCCATTTCGGGCGAGGAACTGACGCAGGCGCGTAAATCCTTTGCGACAGCCAGCGCCGCGCTCGAAGCCGCGCGCGGCGGGATATCCGAAGTCGCTTCGGCCCGCCGCGTGGCGCAAGGCCAGCTTGCGGCCAACGACGCACTCGTGCGCGGTTCGAGCGTCGATACCGACCCTGCCGTGCGCGCTGCCAGAGCGCGGCTCGATGCGGCATTGCTCGATCTTCAGCGCACCGAAATCCGCGCTCCTATTTCGGGCGTGGTCAGCCGCCTGCAGGTGCAGATTGGCCAACGCCTCAATCCCGGCCAAACGATCATGACCATTGTCCCGCTCGAAAGGCTCTATGTCGATGCCAATTTCAAGGAAAGCCAGCTCGGCCGCGTCCGCATCGGTATGCCGGTCGAGCTGACCTCAGACCTCTATGGCGGAGATGTGGTCTATCGCGGCAAAGTCGTCGGACTGGCAGGCGGCACCGGCTCCTCGATGGCGGTGATCCCGGCACAGAACGCCACGGGCAACTGGATCAAGACCGTTCAGCGCTTGCCGGTACGGATCGAACTCGATCCCGCCGAACTGCGCCAACACCCGTTGCGCGTCGGGCTGTCGATGGAAGTCGAAATCGATGTTTCGGGGAAGTGACGGAAGATGACAGCGGTGGCGGCCGCCTATAGCGGAATGTCTCCGTCGCAGCGCTTGATTGCGGCGATTGCACTCGCCTTTGCCAATTTCATGGTCATCCTCGACCTGACCATTGCCAATGTCGCCGTGCCGCATATCGCGAGCAGCCTTGGCATCACGCTGGAGCAAGGCACCTGGATCATCACCTCCTATGCCGTTGCCGAAGCCATTTGTGTGCCATTGACGGGATGGATGGCAGGCCGGTTCGGTTCGGTCCGAACCTTCATGGCCAGTATGCTAGGCTTCGGTGCCTTCTCCTTCCTCTGCGGCATTTCGGTATCGCTTGAAATGCTGGTCATCTGCCGGATCGGCCAGGGGATCGTCGGTGCATTCATGATGCCCCTGTCGCAAACACTGCTGCTCAAGGTGTTCCCGCCGGACAAGCAGAATTACGCGATGGGCCTTTGGGCCGTCACGACGCTGCTGGCCCCGGCCCTAGGCCCGATCTTCGGTGGCTATCTGACCGACAATTACAGCTGGCACTGGATATTCCTGATCAATATCCCTGTCGTGCTGCTGTGCCTTTTTGCCTGCTGGCGGCTTGTCCGTCCGCTGGAAACCGAGCGCAGTATCCTTCCGGTCGATGTCATCGGTCTTGTGCTTCTCATCTTTGCGGTCGGCTGTCTCCAGCTTGTTCTCGATCTAGGGCGGACGCATGACTGGTTTGGCGATCCGATGATTGTCGCGCTCACGGTCGTCTCGGCTATTTCGTTCCTGTTTTTCGTCATATGGGAGCTGACCGAAGATCATCCGATCGTCGATCTGCGCGTATTGCGGCATCGCGGTCTGAGTGTCAGCTTGCTTGCGCTCGGCATCAGCTTTGGCGCCTATTTCGCCGGGTTCGTTATCGTCCCGCAGTGGCAGCAGGCATGGCTTGGCTATACCGCGACGCAAGCCGGCATGTCTTCCTCATTTACCGCCATTGCCGCCTTGCTGACGGCCCCCCTCGTTGCGATGCTGGCTCCGCGCTTCGATCCGCGTCTGCTTGTCTCCGGCGGCATCGTCTGGCTCGCGGCGCTGGCGCTCACCCGGACATTCTGGACCACCGATTCCGATTTCTGGACACTGACCATCCCGCAATTCGTGCAGGGACTGGGCATGACCTTTTTCATGATCCCGCTTATCGGCCTTACGCTCAACACGGTGGAAGAGCATGAGGTCGCTTCCGCTGCTGGCCTCCAAAGCTTTGTTCGAACCATCGCCACGGCTTTTGCCACGTCGGTATCGCTGACATACTGGGGCGATACCCAGCGCGCCGCGCGCAACGATGTTGTCGGCGCGCTTCAGCCGGAAGCAGTGCAAACGCAGTTGTCTGGCATGGGGTTCTCACCCGAACAGGTCCGCCAAGTGCTGAGCAACATGGTCGAAATGGAGGCGACCACGCTCGCAGTCATTCACGTCTTCTGGGCAACCTCCGCCATGCTTCTCATCGCCGCCGCCCTGATCTGGCTAGCCCCACGCCCGAAGAAGTCGGGAGGCATGACGATAGGACATTGAATATGCAGCGACCGTCGCAACGGTCACGTTTCGCTCTCCGACTCAAACGCGCGCTTCCCTTTACGCTTCCAGAGCATAAGTGCCTGCTCGCGATCTTCCCCGCGCAGCTTGACGGCGACAGTCAGGAACGCACCGTAGAGCGTGGCACGATCATCGTCGGTTAGCTCGACCAGACCGGCCTTTGCTACCAGCCCGCCCAGTTCGATCAGTTGCCGCGTGCGCTCACGTCGCTTGACCTGCCATTCGCGCATATCGGTTCGCGCCTTTCGTGCCTCAAGCCGATGCCGCGCCGCCGTCAGCCGCGCGAGCGCTGTCCGGTTGGCGCTCAACTCCGTTGCCGCGTTTGCGCGCCGTCCCTTGAAAGAAGGCGGCACCGCGCTTGCGCCAGCTCTCCTTTCGCGCGGCGTCAGCGTTTCCGGCGACATCGAGCAATGCGCCTGCCAGCGTTTCGGCGTCGCTGGCATCGGCCCCGGTCGCGATGACCAGCTCGCCGAGTTGCAGAACGCGGCGTTCCTTGAGGTGCTTCGCCTTGTCGGCCAGCGCTTTCAGTTCGGAATCGATATCGCGGGGTTTGCGCATCTTGTGTCTCCATCGAGAGGTGATGCGCCGATGATAATATCGCGCCGCGCCGTTTGCTTCAGGGTCGTCGGGACAGTCTGGAACCACCTAGTCCCGAGCAGGATTTTATCATGGGAGGGCGCGCTTATACGTCGTGCCGACGTGCGGTTAGTGGCGTAGATGGATGGCCGTCATGGCGATCTTCCATCTCTCGGTTAAAGTCATCAGCCGGTCGAGCGGGCGCAGCGCTGTGGCCGCAGCAGCCTATCGCGGCGGCGAAAGGCTGCACGACGAGCGCCTCGACCGCGACCATGACTTCACCAACAAGGACGGGGTCATCCATTCCGAAGTGCTGTTGCCCGAGGGCGCACCGGAGGAATTCGCCGACAGGGAAAAGCTCTGGAACGCGGTCGAGGCTGCCGAGAAGCGTAAGGACGCGCAGCTCTCCCGTGAGGTCGAATTCGCCATTCCGCGCGAGCTGACCAAGGAACAGGGCATCGAACTGGCGCGCGAATTCGCCGAGGCCGAATTCGTCGGAAAGGGCATGATTGCCGACCTCAATGTCCATTGGGATATCGGCGCGGACGGCCAGCCCAAACCCCACGCCCATGTCATGCTCACCATGCGCGAGGTCGGCAAAGACGGGTTCGGCGCGAAGGTGCGCGACTGGAACAAGGCTGAACTGGTCGAGCAGTGGCGCGAGCGCTGGGCCGACCACGTCAATCAGCGCCTGGCCGAACTCGATATCGACGCGCGGATCGATCACCGCAGCCTTGAAGCGCAGGGCATTGCGCTGGAGCCGCAGGACAAGATCGGCCCCGCCGCTTCGCGAATGGGCGTGCACGGACTGGAGGCCGAACGGATCGAGGAACATCGCGCGGTCGCGCAGCGCAATGGCGAGCGGATCATTGCCAATCCGGCTGTCGCACTGGACGCGATCACGCACCAACAGGCGACGTTCACGCCCCGCGACCTTGCCATGTTCGTGCATCGGCACAGCGATGGGAAAGAGCAGTTCGACCTGGCCATGAGCGCGGTGCGCGGTTCGTCCGACCTGATCGCGCTGGGCAAGGACGGACGCGGCGAAGAGCGCTTCACATCACGCCAGATGATCGAGACCGAACAGCGGCTCGGGCGCGCAACGGAATTGCTGGCGGAGCGCGAACGGCATCGGGTCGAAGATCATGGCCGGGAAGGCGCGCTGGCGCGCGCTGCGGAGCGCGGGCTGGTGCTATCCGGCGAGCAGCGCGCGGCGTTTGAGCATGTGACCGATGGGCGCGGTCTCAGCGTCGTTGTCGGCTATGCCGGGACCGGCAAGAGCGCGATGCTCGGCGTAGCGCGCGAGGCATGGGAGAGCGCTGGCTATACCGTTCGCGGTGCGGCGCTGTCCGGCATTGCCGCCGAGGGACTGGAGCACGGTTCGGGCATTGCCTCGCGCACCATCGCAAGCCTTGAACATCAGTGGCGTCAGGGCCGCGAATTGCTCACGTCCCGTGACGTGCTGGTGATCGATGAGGCAGGCATGGTCGGCACGCGCCAAATGGAGCGCGTGCTCTCCCACGCCGCCGATGTCGGCGCGAAAGTTGTCCTGGTTGGCGACCCGCAGCAGCTACAGGCTATCGAAGCCGGAGCTGCCTTCCGTGCGATCCATGAACGCTATGGCGGCGTCGAAATCGCCGAAGTGCGCCGCCAGCATGACGGCTGGCAGCAGGAGGCCACGCGGCATCTCGCGACCGGGCGCACCGGCCTTGCCATTCAGGCCTATGGCGAACGGGGCATGGTCCATGTTGCCGAGACGCGTGAGGCAGCGCGCAGCGAGCTGATCGAGGGTTGGGATCGAGAACGGCAGGCCAGCCCCGGCGCAACGCGGATCATTCTCACCCACACCAATGACGAGGTGCGCGAACTCAATGACGCGGCACGCGGGCGACTGCGTGCGAGCGGCGAACTTGGCAATGACCTAGCCATCCGCGCCGAGCGTGGCGAGCGCCAGTTCGCCAGCGGCGACCGCATCATGTTCCTCCGCAATGAGCGGGGCCTGGGCGTCAAGAATGGCACACTCGGCACCGTCGAGCAGGTGACGCCGCAACGCATGGCCGTGCGCACCGACGATGGCCGCAGCGTCGCTTTCGACACCAAGGATTATGCCCACATCGATCATGGCTATGCCGCGACGATCCACAAGGCGCAGGGCATGACGGTGGACCGGGCGCACGTACTGGCCACCCCAGGTATGGACAGCCACGGGGCCTATGTCGCGCTGTCGCGCCACCGTGATAGCGTGGACCTTCACTATGGCCGTGCAGACTTTGCAGACCAGCTGAAACTTGTCCGCACCCTCAGCCGCGAGCGCGGCAAGGACATGGCGAGCGACTACAAGCACGAGCGGGCATTCGCCGAACGGCGCGGCATCACCTTCCGCGAGCGCATTGTCGAAATCGCCCGCCAGTTGCCGGAGCGTGCGAAGTCGATCTTCGCCGGATTCCGCCCGCAGGCCAACCGCCTCGAAGCGCTGCCAAGCGATCAGGCTGGCCTGTCCGATCAGCGCCGGGCGGTCGAACGTTATGCCCGCGCCGCCGCCGACATCGGGCAGATGCGCGAACAGGGATTGCCGGTCCTGCCACACCAGCGCGACGCACTGGAGAAGGCCGGAAAGGCGCTCGACGCGATCCGGCCATATGGCGCCGCCGACCTCGCCAGCGCCTTGCAGCGCCAGCCCTCGCTGGCCCGTGAGGCCGCTGATGGTCGCAGCCAGGGCGCGATCCGCGCCATGCAGCTTGAAGCCGAAATCCGCATCGATCCCGCGCAGCGCGCCGACCGCTTTGTCAGCGACTGGCAGCGGCTGGGGCAGGCTCGCCTGACCATGCAGCGCGAGGGTGATGCCAAGGGCGCAGCGCAGGCGTCCAGCCGCATGGCCGGGATGGCGAAAGGCCTTGAGCGCGACCCACAGGTGGAATCGCTCATGCGCAACCGGACGCGTGAACTCGGGATCGGCAAGGACATCTCGCGAGAATTGTCCCGCGACCTTGCCGCCTCCGTGTCGTTCGAGCGGACCCGCTCGATTGGAATGAGCCTGTAAGGAGACGCAAAATGGACAATGCCGATACCGAAGAAGTGACACTGGACATGGGGGCGGAGCCCGAGCCCAAGCCCGAGCCTGCCAAGGTCGAACAAGCCGCCAACGCTGAGGCTGAGGCCGATCCCGCTGCCGAGGCGTTCGCACGACTTGAAGGCGAAATGGCCTTAATGCGTCGCGCCGTCCAGCATCTTGCCGCCGAGCGGGCGGATATCGTCATCCCGGACTATGGCAAGACATTGGGCGGGATGGTGAAGCGGCTTGACGCGATATCAGCCAGTCTTGGCGATATCACGGAACATCCCGCAATGCAGATGACACCAGAGAGCTTTGGGGCGCGAATCGAGGCTGTCGCCTTGGCAGCGCGGCGTGCCGATCAGGAACGCATTGAACAGGCCCACAAAGACTCTTCGCAAGCAACGCAGGGTTTAAGAGCAGCACTTACACAGGTGAGAACCGCCGACGAGCAAAAGCTTCGTTTGTGGCAGGGCATGGGCGGCGGCGTGCTGGCAGGCATATTGCTCTGGTCGTTCCTGCCCGGCACTATTGCACGCACCGTGCCGGAGAGCTGGCATTGGCCCGAGCGTATGGCGGCGAGGGTGACCGGCGAATCATCGCGTTGGGATGCAGGCGCGCGCCTCATGCAGACCGATAGTCCGCAAGCATGGAGTGCGCTGGTGGAAGCCGCTGACCTATTGCGCGATAACCGAGATGCGATTGACGCTTGCCGGAAATCAGCCTCAAGATCACCGCAGCCAGTGCGATGCACGGTCAAGATTCGTGCCAGAAGCCGATAACGAAGCTCAGCGAGAACGCCGGAAGGGCTCGCAAGACTATCCCAGAGAGGGGCATAACTGCCCACTCAATCCCAGATAAAATGTGGGATCAAATGTGGTTTCAACTTTCCGAAAAAGTCATTTTATCCTTTGAAAGCAAAGAGATAAATCACTTGAATGGTAGCGGAGGAGGGACTCGAACCCCCGACACGCGGATTATGATTCCGCTGCTCTAACCAGCTGAGCTACTCCGCCCCGAAGGGCCCGCATTCGCGCCGAAACCGCTGTCCGGCGTCTGGGCAGGCGGCGCACATAGGGCGCGGCGCGGCGCTGGTCAACCACCCTTGGCGGCATTCTTCGCACCGCGAAAGCTCCATTGCGCAAGCGCATCCCAATGGGTGCCGCGATAGATATGCAGGCCAAGCCCGCGAAAGCGGAATTCGCGCGGCCGGAAATGCGCTGCAAGCGCGCGTTGCAGGGCTTTGGCCGCCTCCGTCGATACCTTGTTCTGAATGGTGATATGCAGGCGCAGCCGCTGCGCGTCCTGCCTCGTCAGCGAACCGTGAAAGTGGTCAGCGATCGCCTCGCGTATTGAATCCATGCCCGGACTGGCGATAGCCAGCGCAGTGCCGGTGCCCAAATTCATCAGGCCATCAACCCGCGCGGGCGACGGTGCATAGGCCGCGGCAACACCGCCCAGCATCCGCGACAGTTCTTCACGCAGCGAGGGCGCGAAACTGTGGAACAGGGTGACATGCGCGGCGAGCTTGTTGCGCTCCGGCGGAAAATGTTCGCGCCGCAGCCCGTCAGCCCAGGCGAAGATATCGCCCGGCAATTCAGCGGTCACGATAAAAGGCGCAGGCGGCGGAGACCGCTCCGGGGGGATCGATCGATCACCGCCGTCCTGCGCCATGCGGCCTCAGGCCGCGCTGCTCAGCAACGCCGGCTCGTCGGTCAGCGCCGCAAGCAGCTTTTCAGGGGCTGTTTCGCCATAGGGATCGCTGTCAGAGCCATCATCATTGATGCCCGGCTCTTCGAACCAGTGGGTGATGCGATTGTCGTCGACGATCATCGCGTAGCGCCAGCTGCGCATGCCGAAACCAAGATGATCCTTGTTGATCAGCATGCCCATGCGCCGCGTAAAATTGCCCGAACCATCGGGCAGCAGCTTGACCTTCTCCAGCCCGAGCTGCTTGCCCCACTGATACATCACAAAGGCATCATTGACCGAAACGCAATAGACATCATCCGCACCGGCCGCGCGGAACACATCGTAAAGGCGCTCGTAATTGGGGCACTGCTCGTTGCTGCAGGTCGGCGTGAAAGCGCCGGGCAGCGAGAACACCACCACCTTCTTGCCTGCGAATTCATCACGCACATCCAGATCCTGCCAGCGGAACGGATTGGAGCCGCCGATCGCTTCATCGCGAACGCGGGTTTTCAGGGTCACGGCGGGTATCGTCTTGCCAAACATGGCTGTCTCCTTGTTGCCGAACCTTGATAACGCCAGCCAATCAACAGGAAAAACGATCAAATATGGAAAGTTCAATCGGCAATATAGATTAATTATCCGGTTGAACCGCCTTGCCAACCACCCTTCGGCGGCGCAATCTCATCTCGCTGGAGAGGAGAAAATCACAATGCCGCGTTCGCAACGCACACATCTTTCGCGCCTGACGGCCCTGTCGCTGCTGCTTGCCGGAACCGCGCTGCATGCCGCCCCGGCGGCCAATGCGGACAGTTCGCCCAAACCCGCCAGTGCGTCCACCATCGCCGCGCAAAAGGCTGTTGCGGCCGCCCTGCCCGCTGAAGATGGCCGCGATGCCGATTTTGCCACGCGCGGCCTGATTGCCAAGCGTGACGATCCGCTGATCCGCAACGCCGCCGGCAAACCGGTGTGGAACACGGCAGCCTATGACTGGGTGAAGGGCCCGGCCCCGGCCACGGTCAATCCGTCGCTGTGGCGGGAAATGACGCTGCTGGGCAAAAGCGGGCTGTTTCAGGTTAGCGACGGGGTCTGGCAGATTCGCGGCTTTGACGTTTCCAACATGACCGTGATCCGCGGGCAAAACGGCTGGATCGTGGTTGATCCGCTGACCACCCGCGAAACCGCCGCTGCCGCGATGGAACTGGTCAACCAGAAGCTGGGCCAGCGTCCGGTCAGCGCGGTCATATACAGCCACAGCCATGCCGATCACTTTGGCGGCGTGCGCGGGATCGTCAGCGAGGCGGATGTCAACGCGGGCAAGGTCAAGATCTATGCCCCGGCCAAATTTACCGAAGAAGCGGCATCGGAAAATGTCATGGCCGGCCCGGCGATGGGGCGGCGGGCCAATTACCAGTTCGGTGCCGGGCTGACGCCTGGCGCGCAAGGGCAGATGGGCAGCGGCATCGGCATGGGCGTATCCGGCGGCGAGATAACCCTGATCGAACCAACCGACACCATTGCCGCCACCGGGGAAAAGCGCACCATTGATGGTGTGGCGATGGAATTCCAGATCGTCTCCGGCAGCGAGGCACCTTCGGAACTCAATGTCTATGTCACGCCGCAGAAGGTGTTTCTCTCAGCCGAAATGTCGACCTGTTCGCTGCACAATATCCTGACCCCGCGTGGAGCCAAGGTGCGTGATACGCACGCCTGGGCCGGATATCTGGACGAAGCATTGCAGCTTTATGGCGGGCGCAGCGATGCGGTGATTTCCAGCCATTGCTGGCCGCGCTTCGGTCAGCAGGAAGTGGCTTCAATGCTGGCCAGCCAGCGCGACAACTATCGCTATCTGCATGATCAGACCGTGCGGCTGATGAATCAGGGCGCAACCCAGGCGGAAATCGCCGAAGCGCTGGTGCAGCCGCCAGAGCTGGCCAAAGACTGGTTCAACCACGGTTATTACGGCACCTACAGCCACAATTCCAAGGCGATCTACCAGTTCTATCTGGGCTGGTATGACGCGGTGCCGGCCAATCTCAATCCGCTGCCCCCGGTTGACCGGGCAAAGAAATATGTCGCGGCCATGGGCGGCGCAGCGAAGGTGCTGGGGCTCGCACGGCGGGCGATGGCCGCTGGCGATTATCGCTGGTCGTCAGACCTGCTCAACCAGCTGGTATTTGCCGACCCCGCCAATCGCGCCGCGCGCACCGCCCTGGCCGATAGCTATGAACAGCAGGCCTATCAGGCCGAAAGCGGCATCTGGCGCAACCAGTTCCTTTCCGCCGCGCGCGATCTTCGCGAAGGTTACAAGCCCGGCGGTCCCAGCACGGCCAGCACCGATATGATCGCGGCCGTGCCGACCCAGTTGCTGATGGATTCCGTCGCCACGCGGTTCGATCCGTCAAAGCTCTCAACTTCGCGACTTACCGTCAATCTGATCATCACCGATCGCAAGGAAACGGTAGGCATCGAAGCAGACAAGACCGTGCTGTTCGCCCGTGTCGGTCAGCCGAACGGCACCCCCAATGTCACGCTCACTGGCTCGCGCAGGTTGATGCTGGGGCTGCTGTTCCTGAAAATGCCGGTCGAGCAACTGGCCATGGCCGGACTCAAGGTGGAAGGCGATCCTGCCGCGATTGCCGCCTTGCAGGCCGCGCTTGATCCGGTGGCAAGCGGCTTCAACATCGCCGAGCCCTAGGCAGAGCTGATGCGGGGCGCGCCCTGTGCGGCGCGTCCCGCGCAAAATACGTCAGAAGTCGCCGCGCTCCTTGCGGATGGTGTACCAGCGCTGCACATTGATATTGTGCTGTTCCAGCGTGCTCGCAAACTGATGTCCGCCGGTGCCATCGGCCACCATGTAGAGCGCGTCGGTCTGCGCCGGGTTCAGCGCCGCTTCGATCGATTCCTTGCCCGGATTGGTAATCGGCCCCTTGGGCAGACCGACCATGGAATAGGTGTTGTAATCGTTGATCGCCTGGATTTCCGACTGGCGGATGCGCCGCCCGAGCGGTTTGCCGCGGGTGATCGGATAGATGATCGTCGGATCGGCCTGCAACATGATCCCCTGCCGCAGGCGGTTGGAATAAAGCCCGGCCACTACCCCGCGCTCGCTGGGTTTGGCGGTTTCCTTTTCGACGATGGAGGCCAGCGTCAGTGCTTCTTCGGGGGTCTTGGCAACCGTTGTCGGTGAACGCTTGGCCCAGGCTTCGGCCAGTGTGCGCTGCATCGCTGCCTGCATGCGCAGCAGCACCGCCTGTCGGCTTTCACCGCGCTCGATCTCATAGGTATCGGGCAGCACCGATCCTTCGGCGGGCACCGTGATCGTGCCGGAGAGCGATGGATTGGCCATCAGCCGCTCATAGACCATGATCGAAGGCATGCCTTCGGGCACGGTAACAAAGCGGCGCAGCACATCATCGCCCTGGATAACCGCCAGAATGCGCGACGGGCTGGCACCCTTGGGCAGCATGAATTCGCCTGCCTTGATCGCCCCGCCCGCGCCGAAAATGCGGGCGCGCCAGCGGAACGCCGATGCAGAGGAAATCGCCCCTTCCCGCTCCAGCTTGGCGGCGACACCGGCCAGGCTGGAACCATCGGGAACCAGGAAAGGCGTATCCTTTTGCAGCGGACCCGAGCTGAACCAGCCGCCGACAAACCAGACAACGCCAATCAGCAGCGCCAGCGCCGCGATTGCGCCGGTCAGGCAGCCGCGCCGTCCCAGCATCAGTCCTCCCCCCGCATCAGTCTTCCAGCGCCTTCACCACCAGGCTGGCATTGGTGCCACCAAAGCCAAAGCTGTTGTTAAGCGCCGCGCGCACCCGGCGCTGCTTGGCCTTGTGCGGAACCAGATCGACGCCTTCGGTGCCTTCATCGGGATTATCGAGGTTCAGCGTCGGCGGCACGATCTGATCGCGGATCGCCAGAATGCAGAAGATGGTTTCAACCGCGCCTGCACCGCCCAGCAGATGGCCAATGGCGCTCTTGGTGCTGCTCATCGATGCGCCGCCCAGATCATCACCCAGCACGCGCTTCACCGCTGCCAGTTCGATCGTATCGGCCATGGTCGAGGTGCCATGCGCATTGACATAGTCGATATCGCCCGGCCCCATTCCAGCCTTCTTGAGCGCCATCCGCATCGAATTTTCGGCACCCTTGCCTTCGGGATGCGGAGCAGTGACGTGATAGGCATCGCCCGACAGGCCATAGCCCACCACTTCGGCATAGATCTTCGCGCCGCGTGCCTTGGCATGCTCATATTCTTCAAGCACCACCACGCCCGCGCCCTCGCCCATCACGAAGCCATCGCGGTCTTTGTCATAGGGGCGACTGGCTTGTTCGGGGCGATCATTGTAGCTGCAATTGAGCGCGCGGGCCTGGGCAAAGCCAGCAACCCCCAGCGGATTGATGGTGCTTTCCGCACCGCCCGCCAGCATCACATCGGCATCGCCATCCTTGATCATCCGGGCAGCATCGCCAATCGAATGCGCCCCGGTGGAGCAGGCTGTAACCACCGCATGATTCGGCCCCATCAGGCCATATTTGATCGAAACCTGACCGGAGATCAGATTGATCAACCGGCCATGGACGAAATGCGGGCTGACGCGGCCCGGACCTTTTTCGTGCAGAACAATCGATTCGCTTTCGATCCCCGGCAGGCCGCCGATGCCCGAACCGATCGAGCAGCCGGTGCGCTGCTTCAGATCATCGTCCATATCGACCAGCCCGGCGTCTTCCAGTGCCTGGCCCGCAGCATCAATGCCATAGACGATGAAGGGATCGACCTGACGCTGAATCTTGTGATCAACGCGCTTGCCCGGATCAAAGCCGTATTCGTGATCGGCCGGCTTCACTTCGCAGGCGATATGGCATTTCTGGTCTGTGGTATCGAAACGGGTGATCGGCCCCGCTCCAGACTTTCCAGCGATCAGGTTCTTCCACGCAGTCTCGACATCAGCGCCCAAGGGCGTGACAAGACCCAGCCCGGTTACAACGACACGACGCATTGCATTCTCCAGAATCACCAAAGCAACAGGCCCAGTCCCTTACGGACTGAGCCTGTCCAAGCCCTGCGGCGCCGTCAACGCGAAATCGCTGGTGAAGCGGCGCCAATCCCGGCGCCTAGCCCAAAGGGCAGCGCCGGATGGCTGCGGCCAATCAACCCTTGTTGTCGTCGATGAACTTGATCGCGTCGGCAACGGTGCTGATCTTTTCAGCCGCATCGTCGGGGATTTCGACGCCAAATTCTTCTTCAAAGGCCATGACCAGCTCGACAATGTCAAGCGAGTCAGCACCCAGATCGTCGATGAAGCTTGCGTCTTCAGTCACCTTGTCGGCTTCGACGCCGAGATGCTCGACGACAATCTTCTTAACCCGGTCGGCGGTGTCGCTCATGGATAGTTCCCTTCGTGAACGGCAGATTAAACTGTGTTGGTAGTCGCCCTAGAGAACGGCGGGCGGGCTGGCAAGAGGGGTGCATTCACTTCACGAAAGACAAGCGGATAGGACCATCTGCCAGCCCTGGGGTCCTAGCGCTGATCATGCACTTTGATCTGGTTTCGCGCCAATTGATCGACTTCAAGCCGAACCAGCCCTTCTCGAGCAGGGCGGTTGCCCGAATCGAATTCCAGCACGCGATTATATTCAGCCACGGCTTGATCGCGATTCCCTTGTGATTCCCGGCACAGTGCAGCGTTGTACAGTGTCGGAACATGGCCGGGGTCACTCATCGCCAGACTTTCCCATATCGCGCAGGCCGCGCGCGCATCAGTCTTGGTCAGGCGGATCGCCTGCTTGACGCGATCCGCGCTGACAGTAGCAAGACCCTTGCGGCTTTCGTTCACCCTGATTGTTTCCCGGCGCTCGGATGGCGCAAATGCTCCGCGTACCAGATTGGCAACATTTCCTGTCAACTCGCGCAGAATATCATTCCTGCCACGCGGTTGCGTGTTCGAATCGTCGCAATAGCTGTCCTGATAGACTTGCGGATCATCATTATACCACAGCAACGCGCCATCGCTGCGGGTCAAACGGATCATCACCGACAGTTCAATGCGCCGACGCTGACATTTGGCCTTATATTTCTCTTTCACGTCCGTGCATTTGCCGGCGCTATCCTTTACGCAGCGCTCATGATCCTCGACATAGTGGTTGATCGTCTGCTCGGAGTCGGCTGTCCCACGCAGAATTCCGCTTTCCTGAGTGGCAGAATTATCGGGAAGCACTAGAAAATAGGCACGTCCTTCCAACTGGGCTGAGCGTAGAGCATCCTCGACACGGAAACCCAATGCAGGGCCATCTTTCCCTCCGAAGGGGCTTACCGCAATCGAATGAAGCGCTGCGGCGGCATCGCTTCCCGCAGCTTCAAGCCTCGTAAAGCTCAGAACCTCGGCTTGCAGCGGCGCAGCAGCGACTAAAGCCAGCAATCCAGCAATGACGCGTTTGAACATCTAGCCCCCTGGCCCACTTGCAATCGGTCAGTAGATATTGGCAGGACTGGCCTATCCGTCAATCAGATCGGTCAATTACCCCTTTGGCGGTTCAACAACGCGAATATGCAATTCGCGCAGTTGCTTCAATTCCGGCGCTGATGGTGCGCCCATCAGCAGGTCTTCGGCGCGCTGGTTCATCGGGAACAGCGTAATTTCGCGCAGGTTCTGGGCGCCGCACAGCAGCATCACCATCCGGTCGATCCCGGCAGCCATGCCGCCATGGGGCGGCGCGCCATACTGGAAGGCGCGGTACATGCCGCCAAAGCGATCTTCCACATCCTGCTTGGACAGGCCGACCAGTTCAAACGCCTTGACCATCAGATCGGGGTGCTGGTTGCGGATCGAACCGGAGGCCAGCTCATATCCGTTGCAGACCATGTCATATTGATAGGCCTTGATGGTCAGCGGATCCTGGGTTTCCAGCGCTTCCAGCCCGCCCTGCGGCATCGAGAACGGATTGTGCGCGAAATCCAGCTTCTTGTTGTCCTCATCCCATTCGTAGAATGGGAAATCGACAATCCAGCAGAACCGGTAGGCATCCTGTTCGATCAGTTCAAGCTGCTCACCCACGCGCGAACGGGCGGCACCGGCCAGCTTGGCAGCCTGTTCTTCCTTGCCCGCGGCAAAGAATGCCCCGTCATCAGGACCAAGCCCCAGCGAATCAAACAGTGCCGCCATCCGGTCTTCACCATGATTCTTGGCGATCGGACCGCCAAACACGCCGCCCTTGCGGGTAACATAGCCAAGCCCGGCATGGCCTTCGCTGCGCGCCCATTCGTTCATGTCGTCAAAGAACTTGCGGCTCTTTTCGGCAGTGCCCGGTGCCGGGATCAGACGAACCACCCCGCCCGAACCGACGATCTTTTCAAACAGGCCAAAGCCGGACTGGGTGAATTCCGATGTGACATCGCGGATGATCAGCGGGTTGCGCAGATCGGGCTTGTCAGTGCCATAGTCCAGCATCGCCTGGGCATAGGGGATGCGCGGAAAACTTCCGGCAGGCGTAACCGACTTGCCCTCGGCAAAGCTTTCAAAAATCCCGGCCATGACCGGTTCCATCGTTTCCCAGACCTCTTCCTGGGTGACGAAGCTCATTTCCAGATCGAGCTGATAGAACTCGCCCGGCAGGCGATCAGCGCGGGGGTCTTCATCGCGGAAGCAGGGGGCGATCTGGAAATAGCGGTCAAAACCCGCAACCATCAACAGCTGCTTGTACTGCTGCGGTGCCTGCGGCAGCGCGAAGAACTTGCCCGCGTGAATGCGGCTGGGAACCAGAAAATCGCGCGCGCCCTCAGGGCTGGAGGCGGTCAGGATCGGTGTGGAATATTCGGTGAAGCCAATCGCCTCCATACGGCGGCGGGTTTCCGAAATGATCCGGGTGCGCTTGACGATATTGGCGTGCAGCGTTTCCCGCCGCAGATCGAGGAAGCGATAGCGCAGGCGGATATCCTCGGGATATTCCTGCTCACCCGCCACGGGCAGCGGCAGTTCTTCCGCGCGGCTGAGCACCGTGGCGCTGCGCGCGTACACTTCGATCGCGCCAGTCGAAAGATTGGGATTGACGGTGGCTTCGCTGCGCGCCTTGACCACGCCATCGATGGTGACAACGCTTTCCACCCGCAGCCCGTCGAGCAGGGCCAGCGCCTCGCTGTCGCTGTCGGCGACGATCTGGGTCAACCCATAGTGATCGCGCAGATCGACGAACAGCACACCGCCGTGATCGCGCTTGCGATGCACCCAGCCGGAAAGGCGAACGGTTTCCCCAACCTGCGCGGTACCCAGTGCTCCGCAATTATGGCTGCGATAAAGATGCATTGAAACTCTTTCCAATCGGCCTGCAATGTTGCAGGGATCATTCAGTGAATGGGGCGGCTAACAGGCGATGGCCGTGCTTTTGTCAAGCCGCGGACCCGCACGGGTCCATACAGAAAAGAACCATGAAGATACATCCGCTGA
>JBGAIR010000090.1:0-4218 GCA_044225335.1 Novosphingobium sp.
CCAGATTGAGCATTTCAGCAAGCATGAAGGCCAGTTCCAGCGATTGCGCGGCATTCAGCCGGGGGTCGCAATGGGTGTGATAACGATCGGCCAGCGCATCGGTGCTGATCGCCACCGCGCCGCCGACGCATTCGGTAACGTCCTGCCCGGTCATTTCGATATGGATGCCGCCGGCATGAGTGCCTTCGGCGCGGTGGACCGCGAAGAAGCCACGCACTTCGCGCAGAATGCGATCAAACGGCCGGGTCTTGTAGCCATTGTCGGCCTTGATGACATTGCCGTGCATCGGATCGCAGCTCCACACCACCGGGTGCCCTTCGCGCTTCACCGAGCGCACCAGCGGGGCCAGACCGGCCTCAACCTTTTCATCGCCGAAACGGCTGATCAGCGTAATACGACCCGCCTCGCGAGCGGGATTGAGCAGATCAAGCTGGCGCAGCAGCTCATCGGGTGTCATCGACGGGCCGCATTTCATGCCCAGCGGATTGTTCACCCCGCGCAGAAATTCGACATGGGCAGAGCCTTCAAAGCGGGTGCGATCGCCGATCCACAGCATATGGGCGCTGGTATCGTACCAACCACCCGTCAGCGAATCCTGCCGCGTCATCGCCTGCTCGAACGACAGATGCAGCGCTTCATGGCTGGTGTAGAAGCTGGTGCCCTGCAGCTGCGGCACAGTCTGCGGATCGATGCCGCAAGCCTGCATGAAGTCCAGCGCCTCGCCAATGCGATCGGCGGTTTCGGCAAATTTCGCGGCCCAGGGCGAACGGCCCATGAAATCCAGCGTCCACTGATGAACCTGACGCAGATTGGCATAGCCGCCGGTCGAAAAGGCCCGCAGCAGGTTCAGCGTCGCGGCAGACTGGCTGTAGGCCTGCAGCAGCCGCTGCGGATCGGGAATCCGCGCCTCCGGCGTGAATTCGATACCGTTGATATTGTCGCCCAGATAGCTGGGCAATTCCACCCCGCCCTGCACTTCGACTGGCGAACTGCGCGGCTTGGCAAACTGGCCCGCCATGCGGCCCACCTTTACCACCGGCTGCTTGCTGGCGAAGGTCATCACCACCGCCATCTGCAACAGCACGCGGAAGGTATCGCGGATATTGTTGGGATGAAACTCGGCGAAGCTTTCGGCGCAATCGCCGCCTTGCAGCAGGAAACCCTTGCCAGCGGCGACTTCTGCCAGATCAGCCTTGAGCGCGCGCGCTTCACCGGCAAAGACCAGCGGCGGAAATCCGGCCAGCGTCTGCTCCACACGGGCCAGTGAATCGGCATCGGGATAGCTCGGCAAATGCCGCGCTTCCTGTGCCTTCCAGCTATCGGGGTTCCAGTTGCTTGCCACGTTCCTGCTCCTTCAAGAGCGCGCGCCATAGCCGCAGCGCCGCACAAATGCAAAACCAGGAAAGCTGCTGACAGTAATCGCGCAAGTTTGTTGCCCCGGCAGCGCTCAACGCGCGGCCGGAGCTTCGCTTTGCGGCGCAGCACTGGCAGCCAGTGTTTCGCCCTGCGGGATCACTGCCAGTCGCCAGCTCTTGTCGCGCACCAGATATTTGCGTGCCAATGCCTGCATGGCTTCGGGCGTGGTGCGGGTGTAATCACCCAGCAGGCTGCGGATCGCTTCATATTTGCGCGGATCATCGCTCGCCCCTTCCAGCATATACATGAAAAAAGCGCTGCTGGTCGATGCCCGGCTGAGCTGCTGACGCAGCGGCTCGATCACGCGCTCCAGCTCGTCTGCGGCGGGTGGGCGGGCAGCCAGATTGGCGGCGATTTCATCTGCGGTCTGGAAAAACACCGGCACGGCATCGGGCTTCAGCTGCGCAAAGGCCATCAGCGAACCACCGTTTTGCAGATCGGTGGGCCAATCATTGGCAACCTGCGGCGCATAACTGGCCCCCAGCTTTTCCCGCATCGCATCGAGCAGGCGATTCTGGAAAAGATTGCTGAGAATTTCCAGCTGCCGCGATTCGGAAATGCCCGCCATGCCGCCACCGGTCGGCCAGCTGACCACGGCGGCAGCCTGCGCCTTGTCGCCATGATGATAGAGCACCACTGGCGCCAGCGAAGCGGCGGGCGGGGTTACGCGCGGTGGCAAGGTGCTGGCGGGGAGCGGCTGGCGCGGTGCCAGCGCCCCAAAGGTCTTGTTGAGCGCGGCCAGCGCCGTATCGCGATCAAAATCGCCAAACAGCTGCACTTCGATCGGGCCTGCCTGCAGCAAAGGCTCCCACACGCGGCGGAATTCTTCGGGGGTTACGCTGTCTATCTGCGCGGGGGTCGGCGTGGCGAAACGCGGATCCTTGCCGCGCTGCAGATATTTGAGATCGCGGCTGAGCACGCCCTGGGGCGATGCGACATAGCTTTCATATTGCAGCTTGGCCGCCGCCTTGGCCCGCACCAAAGGCGCCGCATCCCAGCGCGGCATGGCGAATTTGGCCGCGAACAGATATAGCTGATCGGCGAGATCGGAACCACGCGTATCAGCCGAAAACTGAAATGCGGAATCATCGATGCTGAAATCGAAGCCCATTTTCCGCCCGGTCGAAATCCGGTCCAGCTCTTCCTGCCCGAGACTGCCAACGCCGGAGCCAACCAGCGCCAGATCGCCCAGCGTAACATAGGGCGCATCCTTGGCCGAAAAGGCGCGATAGCCCGCGCCAAAGCGCACTTTCACATTTGCCCGGCCCGGATCGTCCTTGGTCGGCCAGAACAGCACCTTGACCCCGTTCGACAGTTGCAGCTGCTCGATCTCGAGAATGCCGGTGGGGACATCGCTGACCAATGTGCCGGGATTGCCGATCGGCGGCAGGTCGGCAAAGGAGATCGGCTTGCTGGCCAGCCGCGCAGTCGCATCCGGCACTGCAGGAGCAGCCAGCGCCAGTTTCAGACTGTTCGCATCGCCCTCGCCCGCCTTCGGCGTGATATAGACCGCGCGGGTCACCGTGCCCTTGAACAGTGCCTTGGTGTGGCTCAGCACCGCCTGCGGTGTGAACAGCGGGCGCGAGCGATTGAATATCTCCAGCACCGTTTCCGGCGAAGCCACTGTTTCGCGAATATCCAGCGCGGTGACGATATCCTCGGTCAGCTTTGCGCCTTGCAGCAAACGGCGCTGCTCGACCGAGCTTTCGAAAGCGACGTTCATTTCCGCCACTTCGCGTTCGATCTCATCCTCCGTCGGCGGCGTGGCCATGGCGTCGGCGATCACCCCGCGCACCTCGGCAGCGGCCTTTTTCCAGTCGTCCCCCAGCGGAGTGACCGAAACAAAGGTGCCATCGGCGGAACGCGCAACCTTTTCCTGATTGACCGAAGCCTGCAGGAAGCTGCCGCCCGCACGGGCACGAGCCTCCAGCCGGCGATTGATGATCGCCTGCGCCAGCGCATCCACCATCAGCCCCTGATTATAGACAATGGTATCATTGACCTTGCGCCAGGGCCGCATCACCGCCCAGGTCAGGCTGTGTGGCAGATCGGGTTCCACCAGCACGCTGGTTTCACCAACCGGATTGGCCGGATTGGCACCAGCAGGCGCTACCGGATCGCCAAAGGATGGAGCCGGGGCAGGCTTGCCCACAGCGGGCCAATCGCTGAAATATTTGCGGATCAGCCCGACCAGAGCGTCCGGATTGGCATCGCCCGCCACCACGATCACTGCGTTTTCCGGGCGATACCACCGCGTATGAAACGCCCTGACCGATGCCTGATTTGCAGCCTCCAATGTCGGCACCGTGCCGATCACCGGGCGCACCGCCATCTTTTGCCCGGCAAACAATGTTGCCTGCGTGGCATCCGACACCCGTTCCGATGTTCCGCCACGCTCACGCTTTTCTGCGAGCACGATGGGCACTTCGGTACGGATATTGGCCTCGCTCAGCGTCGGCGCGATCATCATGCCGGACAGCAGCTTGAACGACTGATCCAGCCCCTGCGGCGTTGCATCGGGAAGATCGAGCTTGAAGGTGGTGCTGACCGGAGAGGTTTCGGCATTGGTATCGCTGCCAAAGGTTGCGCCCAGCTTTTGCCAGGTCGGGATCGCCTGCCCCTCTGCCAGATAGCGCGATTCCCGGAACACCAGATGTTCCAGCAAGTGAGCGAAACCGCGTTCGCTGTCTTGCTCATAAAGCGATCCCACATCCATGCGGATCCGGATCGAAACCTGCCCCGGCGGCACCGCATTGTGACGCACTGCATAGCGCAGCCCGTTTGGCAATTCGCCAAAGGTCC
>JBGAIR010000025.1:0-8401 GCA_044225335.1 Novosphingobium sp.
CGGAACGCGGGCTGGCGCTATCCGGCGAGCAATGCGCAGCGTTCGAGCATGTGACCGATAATCGCGGCCTCAGCGTTGTCGTCGGCTATGCCGGGACCGGCAAAAGCGCGATGCTGGGCGTGGCGCGCGAGGCCTGGGAAAGCGCTGGCTATACCGTTCGCGGTGCCGCCCTGTCCGGCATTGCAGCCGAGGGGCTGGAGCATGGTTCCGGCATCGCTTCGCACACCATCGCCAGCCTTGAGCATCAGTGGGGCCAAGGCCGCGAATTGCTCACGTCGCGCGACGTGCTGGTGATCGATGAAGCAGGCATGGTCGGCACGCGCCAGATGGAGCGCGTGCTGTCCCATGCCGCCGATGCGGGCGCGAAAGTGGTGCTGGTTGGCGACCCGCAGCAGCTCCAGGCCATCGAAGCGGGAGCCGCCTTCCGCGTGATCCACGAACGGCACGGCGGCGTCGAAATCAGCGAGGTGCGCCGCCAGCATGACGGCTGGCAGCAGGACGCCACGCGGCACCTTGCCACCGGACGCACCGGACTTGCCATTCAGGCCTATGGCGAGCGCGATATGGTGCATGCCGCCGAAACGAGGGAAGCGGCACGCGGCGAGCTGATCGAGCGCTGGGACCGTGACCGGCAGGCCAGCCCCGGCGATACACGGATCATTCTCACCCACACCAATGACGAAGTGCGCGGGCTCAATGAGGCGGCGCGCGGACGACTGCGCGCAAGTGGCGACCTGGGCAACGACATGACCATCCGCGCCGAGCGCGGCGAGCGTCAGTTCGCCAGCGGCGACCGTATCATGTTCCTGCGCAACGAGCGGAGTATTGGCGTCAAGAACGGCACGCTGGGCACCGTCGAGCAGGTGACACCGCAACGCATAGCCGTGCGCACCGATGATGGCCGCAGTGTCGCTTTCGACACCAAGGATTATGCGCACCTCGATCACGGCTATGCCGCCACGATCCACAAGGCGCAGGGCATGACAGTCGACCGCGCCCATGTGCTGGCCACGCCGGGTATGGACAGCCACGGAGCTTACGTTGGCATGTCGCGCCACCGCGACGGCTTGGCATTGCACTATGGCCGTGACGACTTCGCCGATCAGTCAAAGCTTGTCCGCACGCTCAGCCGCGAGCGCGGCAAGGACATGGCGAGCGACTACAAGCCCGAGCAGCAGTTTGCCGAACGGCGCGGCATCACCTTCCGCGAACGCATTGTCGAGATTGCCCGGCAACTGCCGGAACGGGCGAAGTCGATCTTCGCCGGATTCCGTCCGCAAGCGCAGAAGCTCGAAGTCTTGCCGACCGAACAGACCGGGCTGTCTGACCCGCGCCGAGCAATCGAACGCTATGCCCGTGCCGCCGCCGACATTGGCCAGATGCGCGAGCAGAATTTACCCATCCTGCCACACCAGCGCGACGCGCTGGAGAAAGCCGGGAAGGCTCTCGACACAATCCGGCCCCATGCCGCCGCCGATCTTGTCAGCGCAATGCAGCGCCAGCCGGAGTTGGCGCGCGAGGCCGCCGATGGCCGCACTCAGGGCGCAATGCGCGCCATGCAGCTTGAAGCCGAAATCCGCGTCGATCCGGCGCAGCGCGCCGACCGGTTCGTCAATGACTGGCAGCGGCTGGGGCGGCTTCGGGAAACGATGCAGCAGCGCGGCGACACGAACGGAGCGCGCCAGGTCTCCAGCCGTATGGTCGATATGACGAAGGGCCTGGAGCGGGACGCGCAAGTCGAATCCCTGGTGCGCGGACGTGCGCACGAACTTGGCGTCAAACCAGAACTCGGTCGCGATCTGGCCCGCGACCTTGCCGCTTCCGTGACCATGGAGCGGAGCCGGTCAATCGGCATGGGCCTGTAGGAGAAACGAAATGGAAAATGCGCAAGCCGATGACGTCGAACTGGAACTGGACCTTGAGCCGGAACCCGATCCTCCCGCCCCGGAGGCCGCAAGCGATCCCGCCGCCGAAGCGTTCGCCCGCCTTGAAGGCGAACTGGCCCTGATGCGCCGCGCCGTGCAGCACCTTGCCGCCGAGCGCGCGGACATTGTGATACCCGACTACGGCACGACACTGACAGACATGGCCAAGCGATTGGGTGCAATCTCACGCGGCATCAACACCATCGCCGACCACCCTGCTATGCAGTTGACGCCCGATAGCCTTGGGGCGCGCATTGAAGCCGTGGCGGAATCGGCGCGGCGATCGGATCACGACAGAATCAAACAGGCACGGGCGGACATGGACCATGCGACGCGGGACTTGCGCTCTCTCACCGCACAGGCGCGAACAGCAGGCGAGCAGCGTCAGCAGCTCTTCCAGGTGGCAGGTGGCTGTGTGCTCGCCGGGATATTCCTCTGGTCATTCCTTCCCGGCACCATCGCCCGCGCCATGCCAGATAGCTGGAACTGGCCGGAGCGCATCGCTACCCGGATGGTTGGCGCATCTTCGATATGGGACGCGGGAGCACGGTTGATGCAGGCTGGTGATCCACAGGCATGGAACGCGCTGCTTCATGCCGCCGACATCCAGCGCGATAACCGGGATGCTATTGAGGCTTGCAGGAAGTCCGCCGCAACTTCGCGACAGCCCGTCCGCTGCGCGGTCAGGATTCGGGCGGAGCGCTAACCGGAAGAAGCACAAGACCCGTCCGAACCAACCTTGCCTGAGCAATAGCGACTCCAAGCCTCCATCAGCTTTACCCGTGCGCCCGGCTGACCCGGTGCGCCAAGATAGGTCGTGCGGCGATACGCTGCCTGCACCGCGTCGGGCGTCTTATGTGCCAGTGCTGCCTCCACCACGGCGTCGGCAAAGCCCTCATTCGCGGCCCAGTCAGTGAAGGCGGATCGGAACCCGTGAACGTGGAACGGCTCGCTCATGTCACGCAGCACCTTGAGTAACGTCATATCGGACATCGCGTTGCCCGCCACACCGGGGAAAACAACGTCGGTTCCTTCCAGTCGCAGGGCGTCGGCCTTCGCCAACACCGCCAAAGCCGCGTCAGAGAGTGGAACCATGTGTGACTTGGCACGCTTCATATGATCGGCGGGAATCGTCCACAAACGGCCATCGAGGTCAAACTCGGGCCATGTCGCCAGACGGACTTCCTGCGACCGCGTGCCGGTGAGGATGAGTAGTTCCAACGCCAGCCGCCCATAGGACGGTTTGCGCCGTAATGCGGTCATAAACTGCGGAACAGCGACATAGGGCATGGCTTTGCGGTTTTGCCGCTGCTTGACCTGACGCGGCAGCCCGCGCCCGGCTTTCAGACTGCTATTGCTCGATGGCGCTTCGGTCGAGCGCCATCCCTTGGCGTGTGCATAGTCCAGCACTGCGCAAATCCGATTCCGTACTTGGCGAGCTGTTTCCGGAATCTCCTGCCAGATTGGCGTTAGAACCGAGATGATGTCGGCAGCCGTAATGCCGCCAGTCGGAATGTCGCCCAGCTTCGGGAATGCGTAATTTTCCAGACTGGCGAGCCACTGGCGGGCATAGACGGCGCTTTTCCATCCAGCCTCGTTCTCGGTGTGATATTGACGGGCTGCCCCGCGGAAAGTCACCTTTGCGGCGGCCTCATCTTTGCGTTCAGCCAGCACGTCGCGCTTTTCCACCTTTATGGCTTTGCGCAAGTCCATCGCCTTCTCGCGCGCTTCCGCGAGCGTCAGCAGTTTTGCGCTACCCAGCCCAATGTCGCGTCGCCTGCCATCTTGCTGAAGCCGCACAAGCCACGAAGCAGCGCCGCTTTTCCCGACCTTCAGGAATAGTCCATCGCCATCCTGATAGGTGCCCGGATTCGCCAAGGCTGCCTTGACTGCCACCGCCGAGAGTTTGCCCATTATCGTTCCCCACACTTTCGCAGGCCACTTTAGAGCATTGAAGTGTGGGGAAGAGCGATTCCTTCCCCACACCTTCCCCACATTCGCTGCCGGGTGCAGGCAGACGGCAGCGGACAAGGGTAGCCCTTTTCAGGGACAATACCCTTGGTTTCATAGGATTTCTAGGGATTTTCGGGAGCCGCATGAGAAAGGGCGGTGGTGGACAGGGCTGGATTCGAACCAGCGTACGCTCTCGCGGGCAGATTTACAGTCTGCTGCCATTAACCACTCGGCCACCTGTCCACACCAGCTTGCCGGTATCGGGCGATGCCCAAAAAGCCCCGAAAGGGGCGCTCCGGCCGAGGGAAGCGCGCCAATGCCCTCGGTCGGCGCGGCTGTCAATGGCCTGTGGACGAAAGCGAACTCACGAATGCTTGCCTGCGAAAGGCTGCGCTGGCAGGGGCATGGCATGCAGATTGGAGCACAAGCATGACCAAAAAGGGCGAAACCCGCCCATCGCGCGCGCTGCGCGGGCGAGCCGGGCGGATGCAGGGTGGACGCGGATCGGGCCGGGCCAGCCATGGCGCGGTGCGGCTATGGGGCCGCCACGCGGTGGAAGCCGCGCTCAAGAACCCGGCCCGCAATCATCGCAAGCTATCCGCCACGCGTGAAGGAATCGCTTCGCTCGATGGCGAACTGCCGCCAAATTTCCCGGTCGAATATGCGCAGGCAGCCGATCTGGCCCGACTGGTGACGCGCGATGCGCCGCATCAGGGGCTGGTGCTGGATTGCGATCCGCTGGAAGAAATCTGGCTGGAAGACGTGCTGGATGGCGATCCTGCGCGCCCGCTGGTGATTCTCGATTCGGTCACCGATCCGCACAATGTCGGCGCGATCCTGCGCTCGGCTGCCGCGTTCAACGCCTGTGCGATCGTTACCCAGGATCGGCACGCTCCTCCCGAATCGGGCACGCTGGCGAAAAGCGCGTCGGGCGCGCTGGAAGTGGTGCCATGGGTGCGGGTGGTCAATCTGGCCCGCGCGCTGGATGAGGTGGCAGAGGCCGGATATTGGCGCATCGGGCTGGATGGCGACGGCACAGCGGCGCTAGGCGAAGCACTGCCCGCCGGGCCGGTGGCGCTGGTGCTGGGCGCCGAAGGCGAAGGAATGCGCCACAACATCATGCAGCATTGCGATGCGCTGGCGCGTCTGCCAATCTCCAGCGCCATCGAAAGCCTGAATGTTTCCAACGCTGCGGCCATCGCGCTTTATGCCATCGCGACTCGCGGCTGAATTTGGGGATGCCATCCATGCAGCTACGCCGTTTCGCCGCCATTACCATCGCCGCCGGGCTTAGCCTGCTCCTGGCCGCCTGCCTGGTCTCGCCGGGCAAGTTCACAGCGGCGCTTGACCTGCGCAAGGATGGCAGCTTCAGCTATAGCTACAAGGGCGAAATCTACCTGCTCGGGCTGAGCAAGCTGGCGGAAATGGGAGCGAAGGATGACGACACCTTCAAACCCGCTGCCTGTTACAAGGATACCAATTTCAAGGAGCGCCCCTGCACGCAGGCAGAGCTGGATCAGCAGAAGGCGAAATGGGATGCCAATGCTGGCAAGCGCCAGAAGGATGCCGAAGTGATGAGGGCCATGCTGGGCGGGATCGATCCGACCAGCCCGCAGGCAGCGGAGGATTTCGCCGCCCGTCTGCGCCGTCAGGCCGGATGGCGCAGCGTCACCTACAAGGGTGATGGGATGTTCGAAGTCGATTTCGCCATTTCAGGCCGGATCGACCATGATTTCACCTTCCCCAGCATCGAACGCTTTCCCATGGCCAATGCCTTTGTTGTGCTGAACCGTCACGCCGATGGTTCGGTGCGCATGGATGCGCCGGGCTTTGGCCCCGCCAGCAATGGCGGCGGCATGAGCAATTTTGCCCAGCTTGCCGCAATGGGCGCGATGGCCGGCAAGAATGGTGGCGAGAACTCAGACATGCCCCAATTCCCGGTGCTGGATGGCACGCTGGTGCTGACCAGCGATGGCGAGATATTGGCCAACAACACCGATGAAGGCTCCGCCTCCGTCCCGAATGGCAGGAAACTGGAATGGCGTATCACCCAACGCACCACCGCCGCACCAACTGCGTTGGTAAGGCTGGGGGGATAGCGACAGACTTATGCGGCGGGCGCGTCCATATGCGATTCGGCTCTATCACCATTGCGGGATGCCCCAGCAAACCGATCCCATCCTTTATTAGTTATTAGTTGCCCGCTCACCACGGCCGTCTGGCACCGCGCAGCGCAGGCAAGGTGTAGTGCGAACTTGCCCCCGCCACCGCTGCGCCATAAAGCGCCGCCATGTCCCACACTCAGTCGCCCCTCGCCCGCCCCTTCCCCACCATGCCGCAGATCGCGGGGATCACGCCGCGCGTGGCGCGTGCGGGATACAAGGATTGGGGGCGCTGCGATCTTACCTATGTGGAGATGGCCGAGGGCACTGCGGTGGCCGGCGTGTTCACCCGCAATGTCTGCTGTTCCTCCGAAGTGGAATTGGGGCGCCAGAATGTGGCGCAAGGCCGGGCGCGGGCGCTGGTGGTCAATGCCGGAAATTCCAACGCCTTCACCGGCTATCGCGGGCGCGAGGCGGTGGAGCAGATCATGGCGCAGGTGGCGGATCATCTCGGCTGCGGCAAAGAGCAGGTGTTCGTTTCCTCCACCGGCGTGATCGGTGTGCCGCTGCCAAAGGACAAGGCGCGCGAAGGTGTGGCCGCCGCGCTGGGCGCACCGCCCTGTTCGTGGCAGGAAGCGGCTGATACCATCGGCACCACCGATACTTTCGCCAAGGGCGCCACCGCGCAGGCCATGGTCGATGACCGCAAGGTAACGCTGGCCGCGATCATCAAGGGCAGCGGCATGATCGCGCCCGATATGGCGACCATGCTGGGCTATATCTTCACCGATGCCGCGGTGGAGCCTGCCTTTCTGCAAGCCCTTCTCAGCAAATCGGCGGATCGCAGCTTCAACTGCATCACCGTGGACAGCGATACTTCCACCAGCGACACCGTGCTGGCCTTTGCCAGCGGCGCGGCGGGCAATGCGCCGCTCTCTTCCTTCGACAGCGCCGGGGCGGATGCCTTTGCCGCCGCGCTGGATGATGTCTGCCTGCAACTCGCGCATCTGGTGGTGTGCGATGGCGAAGGCGCGCAGAAGTTCATCACGGTAACAGTGAGCGGCGCAGTCAGCGACGAAAGCGCCCGGCGCGTCGGGCTGGCCATCGCCAATTCGCCGCTGGTGAAGACTGCCATTGCCGGTGAGGATGCCAATTGGGGCCGGGTCGTCATGGCCGTGGGCAAGGCTGGCGAGCCTGCCGACCGTGACCGGCTGTCGATCGGTTTCGGCGGTGTGTGGTGCGCGCGCGAAGGACTGCCGCTGGCGGATTATGACGAAGCGCCGGTTACTGCCCATCTAAAAGGGCAGGAAATTACCATCCAGGTCGATCTTGGGATGGGGGGTGGCCGGGCAACGGTGTGGACCTGCGATCTGACACACGGTTACATCTCGATCAACGCGGATTATCGCAGCTGATGAGTGCCGCCGCTGCAGCGCTGACCAGATCCGTCCATGCAGTGATGCAGCAGGCCGCATCTCGCGCCATTCTGCCGCGCTATCAGGCGCTGGATGCGAGCGAGATCGATGCCAAGGCAGCCGATGATGTCGTGACCATTGCCGACAAGGAAGCCGAGGCGATCCTGAACGAGGGACTGTCGAAGCTGCTGCCCGAGGCCACGATCGTTGGCGAGGAAGCCGCCCATGCCGATCCTGCCCTGCTCGACCGGCTCGGCGATGCGCTGTGCTGGGTGGTCGACCCGCTTGACGGCACCAACAATTTCGCGCGGGGCAAGCCGCCGTTCGGGATCATGGTCGCGCTGGCCGAAGCGGGCGAGACGATTGCCGGCTGGATTCTCGATCCGCTGAGCGGGCGGCTGTGCCATGCCGCGCGTGGCGACGGCGCGTGGATCGGTGAGGATCGGGTTACGGCCCGGCCAACCGGCAACAAACCGCCGATCGCCGCCATATCAGTGGTGTTCATGGATCAGGCCCGGCGCGACGGGATCAAGGCCCAGATCGCCCCGCATTACACCCTGGTTGACATCCCGCGCTGCGCGGCGGAGCAATATCCGCGGCTGGTGCTGGGCGAAAATGATCTGGCGCTTTTTGAGCGGACCCATTCCTGGGATCATGCCGCCGGAGTGCTGTTCACCAATGAGGCGGGCGGCAAGGCGGCGCGGCCCGATGGCCGTCCTTATCGCGTGGACGAGGCCCATCTACCCGGCCTGATCGGCGCAGCCAGCCCGGCACTGTGGGACGAGCTGGCCGCGCGGATTGCAGGGCTTTAAAGTTCGCCTTCCAGCCAGCCCTTGAGCTGGCTCTTGGGTGCGGCACCCAGCTTTTGCGCGACGGGTTCGCCATTCTTGAACAGCACCATCAGCGGGATCGACTGCACGCCATACTTCGCGGCGATATCGGTGTTTTCCATGATATCGACCTTGGCGATGGTCACCTGATCGGCCAGTTCCTCGCTGATTTCCTC
>JBGAIR010000025.1:8467-33846 GCA_044225335.1 Novosphingobium sp.
TTTCCTCCAGCGCGGGGGCGATCATCTTGCAGGGGCCGCACCAATCGGCCCAGAAATCGACCAGCACGGGCTTATCAGAGCCGAGCACATCGGCGGCGAAGCTGGAATCGGTAACGGCTTTGGTAGCCATGGGAATCTCCTGTTTGCGTTTGCATCCAATCTAGGATGCGCGGGCAGCTTGGCAATGGGTTGCGGTATCAGTTTTGCTGTGCCGCCAGCAAACTCTGCTTGTGCAGCGCCAGCAATTCGGACGGGATTTCCAGCAATTGCGGCGTCTGCGTGTAGAGCAGCGCCGCCTCGATCCTGCGTCCGGGATAGCTGGCCTCCAGCGCGGCGGCATAGGCGGCCATCTGCCGCAGGATCGCCACTGGCACATCATCCAGACTGGCGGGCGGGCGCCGCGCGGTCTTGAAATCGATCAAGCGGATGCGATCCGGCAGCAGCAGCAGCCGGTCAATCGTGCCAGCCACCACCTGATCGCCCACCGTTGCGGCAATCGGCACTTCGGCCAGAGCTGCGGGCGAAAACAGATCGGCCCATTCCGGATGTGCGACCACCTTCAGCGCCGCAGCGGCAATTTCCTCGCGTCCGGCGCGATCAAGATCGCTGGCCGCTTTCGCCAGCCAGGCAGAAGCAGCAGCTTTGCGATCCGCTTCGGGCACTTCCGGCAGACGTTCGAGCAGGCGGTGCAGCAATATGCCCCGCCGTGCTGCCGCCTGCCCGGCACCGGGCGGGAATGGCGGATCGGCGGATTGGTCATCCCCCAGGGCCGAAGGTGCCAGCGGGCGCGGCGGGCGTGGTTCGGCAGGGGCCGGGCGGTCCAGCCAGGGGGGCAGCAAGGCAAGCTGATCCGGTGCCGGGGCGTCTGCGCGCACAGCAGGCCCCGCCGCCAGCTCGCCATGTTCCAGCCGGGCACCCCAGATCGGATCCTCGATCCATTCTTCTGCCTGAAACAGCGCCGCCAGCCGGGCATACCAGCTATCGGGGGCAGGTTCTTTTTCGCGCCGCCCCAGCACCCCGCCAACAAACAGCGCCTCTTCAGCGCGGGTCATGGCGACATAGAGCAAGCGCCAATGCTCCTGCCGTTCTTCCAGCTTCACCTTGGCTTCCGCCTCGGCAATCCGGCCCAGCCGTTCTTCCTGACGCAGCGGCGGCAAAGGCACCGGCGCGTTATCCTCGGCGGGTGGAGCCTCGCTCAGATCGATCGCACCACCGCGGCTGCCATCGGGATTGGCGGCAGCATCGGCCAGAATGACAATCGGTGCCTGCAAGCCCTTTGATCCATGCACGGTCATCACCCGCACTTCATCGCGGCGCTGTCCGGCCTCGCGCTTCAGCTCGCCCTCTCCGGCATCGAACCAATGGATGAAGCCGGCAAGGCTGAGCGTTTCCCCTGCCGCAAAGGCACTGGCCGCATTGAGCAGCTCATCAATGGGATCGCCAGCCTCGCGCCCCAGCCGCGCGATCAGGCGCTTGCGTCCCTGCCACGGCCCGATCAGCAGCCAGTGGAGCAGCGCGAGCGGAGAATCGCGATCGGCCTGCCCCAGCAGGTCGATCAGCTGGCTGACCACGCGTGCCGTCTCCGGGGCTCGGGCGGCGCGCAGATGATCCCACAACCGCACGCGATCAGGGCGGTAACCATGTTCCAGCAATTGTTCCTGCGACCAGCCGATCAGCGGCGAAACCAGCAGGCAGGCAAGATTGAGATCATCAAGCGGCTGCACCGCAAAGCGCAGCGCCGCCATGAGATCGCGCACTGCCAGCGGGGCCGCCAGACGCAACCGGTCGACACCTGCCACCGCAACCCCGGCAGCGTGCAGCCGCGCAACGATCAGCCCGGCCAGTTCCTTGCGCTTGCGGACCAGCACCATGACGTCACCCGGCGTCGCCGCGCGCGGCGGCTCCCCCGCGCTCCGGCCTTTGACCAGCGGAAAACCGTGATCCATCCACTGCCGGATTTGCTGCGCGATCCGCTCCGCCAGCTGACGGTCAGAGCGCGCGAACCAGCTGTCTTCCTCGCCCGCGCCGTCATCGCTTTCAGAACCGTCGTTATCGGCATCGGTCTCGCCGCCGATCACGCGCCACAGTGCTACCAGACCAGGCCGCTCCTCACCTGCATGCGCATCGGGCGGATTTGGCAGGCCGAAGCTCTGGTGGCCGATCCCGGCGATGGCCATATCCACGAATTGCAGAACCGGCTGCGCAGTGCGGAAACTGGTGCCAAGGCCCAGATCCTGCAAGCCTCGCGCGGTGCTGCCTGGCGCTGCCGACAATCCATCCAGCTCTTTGCGCACGCGCTGCTTGGCCGCTTCGAAATTCTCGGGGCTGGTGCCCTGAAAACGGAAGATCGCCTGCTTGTAGTCGCCCACCACGAACAGCGTCCGCAACCGATCGCTGCGAGCGCTCTCACCACCAAAGAAATCGCCGGTCAGCGCATTGATGATGCTCCACTGCGCGGCATTGGTATCTTGCGCTTCGTCCACCAGAATGTGATCGAAGCGGCGATCCAGCTTGTAGCGGATCCATTCGGACAATTCCGACCGGCCCAGCAGATCGGCAGCGGCGCGGATCTGGTCGTCGAAATCAATAAACCCGGCGCGCGCCTTGGCCTCATCCCAGGCCAGCGCGAATTTGCGCCCCAGTTCCAGCGCCGGGGCAAGCCATTCGGCCAGTTCCAGCATTGCCCGCCGTTCGCGCAGCGCCAGCATCTGTGCCAGAACCGCCTCGGCAGCGAGGCCGAAGCTTTCCTCGAACTTTTCAAGGCTGCCAACATCGCGCACCGTGTCTTTCTGGGTGAACAGCACCTTGTGCAGATCATCCAGCCGCTCGGTGCGCTGCGCGGCGCTGGCGGCAAGCCAGTCGGCTATCACCACCCGGCCTTCCTGCCCCTTTTTGCCATTCCATTGCGAATAGGCTGACAGGCAGCAGCGCAGCGCCTCGACCGGAAAGGCATCATCGCTGCACATCGCCGCCAGATCGCCCGGCCCGGCATCACCGGGCAGACCAAGCAAACGGAACAAACGCGGCAGCATCGGCGGCTGCCATGCAGCGGGACCAATCCAGACCTCGCGCGCCTGGGCGCAGCGCAGCAGATAGCGTTCCACCGCATCCGGGCCGAGCCGTACCGAAAGCTGTTCCAGCGCGGTCAGCGCCGCCCGGTCATTGTCGCGCTCGGCCTCGACCAGCAGCGCCGCCAACACTTCCTGCAACAGCAGATCGCGGTCGCGATCCTCCAGCGCCCGTGTCCCCGGCGTCAGCCCGGCTTCGTGCGGAAATGCGGAAAGCAGCCACTGGGCAAAGGCGTGGATCGTATCGATGCGCAGCCCGCCGCCGGGGCAATCGAGCACTTCGGCAAACAGCGTGCGCGCGCGGGCCTGAGCCTGCGGGCCATAATCCGCGCCAATCGCCTTGAGGTCTGCCGCCAGCGCCTCGGGCCGGGCGCGAACCCAGCGGGCTAGCACCTCGTTGATCCGCGCCGCCATTTCGGTGGCCCCTGCTTTGGTAAAGGTCAGGCACAGCACCTGCGACGGGCTGACATCGGCCTGCAACAGCAACCGCAGCACTCGGGCGGACAGCACCTGCGTCTTGCCGGTGCCCGCACTGGCGGAAAGCCAGACGGTATCGGCAGGATCAACCGCTGGGCGCTGCTCCTTGGTCAGCGGCCAAAGCTTTGCTTCCGCGCCGCTCATTCGCCCGCGCTCCCCCGCCCCTGCCACTCCTCCAGCCGCATCAGCTGATCGAAATCATTGTAGCCGCCCAGATCGGGATTGAGCCGGGCGGTGAACGACTCATCGCCCTTGATCCAGCGCTGGATCGCCTCGGCAAGGAAATCCTCGGTAATCTCAAGGAATTCGCCGCGCGGCAGACCGCTCTTGCTGCGGCCTTCCCTGACCGGTTCCTTGCGATAGCCAAAGCCGGTGGCGCTGTCCTTGCCCTTGCCCAGCGACCAATATTCGAACCGCTCCGGCTCGCCCGCAACCCCCGCAAACCCGCCGCTGCGCGCGATCAGGCCGATGGTGCCCAGTTGCAGGGCAAAGCCGCGCTCCACCATGCTGCCACTGGGCGGTGCGCCGGTTTTATAGTCCACCACGGCCAGTTGCCCATCGGCAAGTGTGTCGATCCGGTCAGCCCGGCCAAATACCCGCACGCCGTGGAGTGTCATTTCGCCATCCGCCTCGGACGTCAGCACTTCGCGGCCTTCGGCTCTGGCGGCGGCGATTTCGCCGTCGATCCATTCCAGCGCGCGGGCAAGCCGCGGCCACCACAGGCTGCGCATCAGCGGATGGGCGCGCATTTCCGCCAGCTCTTCCGCGGCAAGATGCAACAACTCGCCCGCCCTGCCCCCGGCCTTGTGCCAGCGATCCAGCACCTTGTGGACCAGCGTGCCCTGCCATGCCGGGCTGGGTGCGGCATCAAGCGGATCGAGCGAGCGCAGCCGCAGGATCGCACCGGCATAAAACTGATAGGGATCGCCGCGCAGCCGGTCGATCGCGGTGACCGCCAGCGCGACATCGCGCTGCGCTGCGCTGGGGCGTGGTTCCGGCCGGGGATATGGCGGTGCGGATGCGGCAACATCTATGGCCCGGGCCAGCTCCACCGCCGCAATCTCGCGGTGTTCTCTGGCAAGATCGCCGAGCAGTGCCTGTACCCGCAGGACAAAGCGGCTGGCGATAACCGGCGCGCCTTCATCGCGCTGCGCCCAGCTCAGCACAACTTCGGGCGCGCCCAGCGCACCGGCCAGATCATGCGCCGACAGGCCAATGCGGAACTCCGCCCCCGGTACGCCCAAGGCGCGAAGAACGGCGGGTGGCAGCAAAGGCTCCGGGCTGGGAGAGCCGGGCCAGACGCCTTCCACCAGCCCGCCGCAGATCACCAGATCGGCACGGCTCATCCGCGCTTCGAGCAGACCATAGATCGCCACGCGGGGGTGGCTGCCCCAGGCGGGGCGAACCGCCGCCTGATCCATCGCATCGCGCAGCAGTTGCGGCAGTTCGTCCGGTGCCAGCGTGGTGGGAACCGCCTCTGCCGCCTGCCGCAGATCCTGCACGAAGGCCGCCAGCGCGCGGCCATCCTCGCCGCCCCAGAACTCCACGCCGCCCAACGCCTCTGCCGCCGCGCAAAGCAGTTCCAGCGCCGCGTCCAGTTCCATTGCGTCACCCGAAACAAGCAGCGGCGCCAGCATCGCTTCCACTCCGCTCCACCATTCGGCAATCGCTGTGCCGGAATCGCCCCGGGCCAGCTTAGCCACCTCTGCACGCAAGGGCTCCAACCCGGGGGCCGGGCGCGGCCCGCGCAAGGCGCGATCCAGCGCGCGAACATGATCCAGCCATTGGCCGCGCGCCAGCCCTTCACCGCCGACGCGGGGATGCTGCAACAGCGCCAGCAACGGCACCGGTGCGGCCTGCTGCGCCATCACTTCGGCCAGCAACAGCATCAGCCGCCCGGCCCCGGTTCGCGCCAATGCGCGCCCGGCGCTGTCATCCGCAGAGATACCCCAGCGGGTAAGATGCGAAACCACCCGCCCCGCCAGTCCGCGATCCGGCGTGATCAGCGCAACGCGCCGTTCTGGCTGCTCCAGCGCCTGGCGGATCAGAACCGCTATGGCCTGCGCCTCTTCACCGGGATGCGTGCTTTCCATCAGCCGCACCCCGGAAAGCCGGCGCTGTGCGGCGGGCAGGCTGACCCAGTTCACACTGGCCGCTGGCGGCAGAAACAGGTTGGAAATGGCAAGGCTTCGCTCTGGCGGCGCGGCGGCCAATCCGGCGCGATGCCAGGGCTGCACCTCATCCCGGGAAACACCCATCCGGCCCAGCAGCAGCTTGAGGTGATACTGCGGATGCGCCGCCGCGTCATGCTCACCAAAAGGCGGGTCATCGGGCGATTCCGGCATTCCTGCGACGCCCAGCATATCCCAGACATCGCGGTCCAGTGACAGGTCCAGATCGGGCAGGATCACCGCCCCGCGCGGCAATTCCGCTACCACGCGCAGCAGCGCCGCCAGCGCGGGCGAGGCACTGGTCACCCCCGCCGCAACCAGCGGATGTTCCGGCGGGGCTTCTCCCCAGCGCCGCGCCGCATGGGCGAACAGCAGATTGCGGCGCATCGGTGCATCCACCTCACCACGCTCGGCCAGTTCCGCCTGCCAGCGCAGCAGCACCCGCGCAAACAGGCGGGTTGAATCGCGCCAGTGGTCGGCCTGATCGCCAACGATGCCGATCACCCGTTCACCCAGCAGGTCTTCCGGCGTGATGCCCTCTACCGTCAGCCGGTCCATCGTGCGGGCGGTATCGCGGGCCAGCCGCAGCAATGCAGGCGCAGGCGGAGCCTGATCGCCCATTTCCTCTGCCAGCAAACGGGCAAGTCGCAACCAGCGGCGGGTGGGATCGGCAGCAGACGGAATGTCGCTGCCCGCCCCCAGCGGATCGAACAACGGCCCCAGCGCCTCATCCAGATCAAGGTCGCCCACCGTCACCATGCGCGGCAGCAGCATGCCGCCGCCAGACAGACGCACGAAAGCCTCGGTAATGATCCGCACCGCACGGCTGCTGGGCAGCAGCAACGTCAGGCGCGCCAGCCCGGCATCGCCATCGGCATAGCGCGGGATCAGCCCGGCAACCAGCGCATCGGCAAAACCGCGATGTGCGGCAATGGAATAGACTTGCGGCCTGGCGGCGCGCTCAGCCACCGGTCAGCCGCAGTTCGGTGGGCGGGATCGCTTTGGGTTCTCCCACCTCAAACCACTCGCCCGCATGGACCGCGCCATACAGCCGCCCTTCCTCGATCGCGCGTTGCCACAGCACATTGGTGGAAAACGGGCCCTGCGGCGCGTCGCGCAACAGGCGGTGCGATACCAGCTGAATACCGATATAGATGAATGGTGCCACCCGGCCCGGCTTGCGGCGGGTAATCCGTCCTTCGGGATCGAGATGAAAATCGCCCATACCGTGGTGGTGATGCGCGCGCTGATGCGGAACCACCAGCAGCAACGCATCCATTCTGGCAGGATCCCAGGCGTCGGACAGCGCCAGCAAGGCATTGCGCGGGCCATCCAGCCAGACGTTGTCACTGTTCACGCAAAAGAACGGATCGGGCAGATGCGGCAATGCCTTGATCATGCCGCCGCCGGTTTCCAGCAATTGGTCGCGCTCGTCGGAAATGGTGATGGCCAGATCCTTGCGGCTACGCAGATGCGCTTCCAGCGGTTCGGGCAGATAATGGACATTGACCACCGCTTTGCTCACCCCGGCATCGGCCAGATGATCCAGCGCGTAATCGATCAGCGGTTTTCCGGCCACGCGCACCAGCGGTTTGGGCATTGTCGCGGTCAGCGGGCGCATCCGCTTGCCCAGCCCCGCGGCCATCACCATGGCCGTATCAGTGACCAATGGCTTGCGGCTCATGCGGAAAAGCTGCCACCATTGGCCGCGCGCAGTTCTGCGGGAATATTGGCGTCAAACCAGCGCGCCACCGGCTCAAGCGCGGGATGGGCCAGATCGCGTTCCAGCGCCGCCCAGACGCGCGGAATGAAATCGAGATAGCGCGGCTTGCCATCGCGCTTCCACAGCCGCACGAAAATGCCAACGATCTTGGCGTTGCGCTGTGCCCCCAGCCGCGCGTAATCGGCAAGGAAATCGCCGCCCGGTGCGGCCTTGCTGACGTAGTAATCGATCATTTCGCTTTCCAGCTCGGGCGAAACATCGCGCCGCGCATCCTGCAACAGCGATACCAGATCATAAGCCGCGTGGCCGATCAGCGCGTCCTGAAAATCGAGCAGCCCCTGTTTGCGCAGCGCCCCCAGCAGCATGATGTTTTCCGCATGATAATCGCGCAGCACGGTCACTCCCGGGCGCTGGCGCGGCAGCATGGTCTGCAGCACCGCGTCCCAGGCTGCGGCATAGGCTTCGCCATCGACATAGAGATTTTGCGCAGGGCAATACCAATCAACCAGCAGCTTTGCCTCGCGCTGATATTCCGACATCGAATAGTTGAGGAACGGCCCCGGCGGCAGACGATGCAGATCAACCAGCGCATCGACCGCGCCGAAATAGACCTCACGCTCGTCACCCGGCCATTGGTCGAGATAGTCACGCATGCGCGCTTCGCCGAAATCTTCCAGCAGCACCAGTCCGCGCGCGGCGTCCTCAGCCAGGATGATCGGCGCGCGCAAGCCATTGGCGTCCAGCCATTTGGCCGCGCGCAGGAAAGGCTGCGGATCTTCCTCTGGCGGCGGGGCATCCATCAGCATCGCCGTCTTGTCGCCACCGCGTATGCGGAAATAGCGGCGGAACGAGGCATCGCCAGCCAGCGGCTCTACCGCTGCGCCGCCCCAACCGGCATGGGAAAGGAATGTCTCGATGCCCTCGGGCAATGCGCTGCTCATGGCAGCCGCCCTAGCCAATCCGCACCCGGTTCGACAATGGCTATCCTGCCCGTTTCCGCAACTTCCAGCGCGATCGCCAGACAGGCCGCTTCATTCGCAAAGCCGCCCGCGTGTTCGGGCCATTCCGCCAGCAGCGCCGCACCCTCGCGGTAGTGGTCCAGCCCCAGTTCCTCCACCTCGGACGGATCGGCCAGCCGATAGAAATCGGCATGCACCAGCGGCAAGCGAACCGCTGGCGGATCATAGGTTTCGATAATGGTAAAGCTGGGCGAAGGGACTTCGCCGGCATGCCCCAGCGCAGCGATCACGGCCCGCGCCAGCGTGGTCTTGCCCGCCCCCAGCCCGCCGGACAACGCGACCACATCCCCGGCGCGAAGCACCCCGGCAATACGCGTGCCGAAATCCTCCACCGCAGCAAGATCGGGCAGCGCGATACGAACCGTCACGGATCCAATCTCACGGCAATTCGACAATTGCGGCAGTACCCTGCCCCGGTTCGGACAGCAGCTCCAGCGAGCCGCCATGCGCCTCGATCAGGCGGCGCGCCAGCGGCAGGCCCAGGCCCTGCCGGCGTTCCACACCCTTGCCATCGGCGCTGGGCTTGATCCCTTCCATCGCCCGGGCCAGCGTTGCCGCATCCATCCCCGCACCATTATCGGAAATGACGATCCGCGCCTTTTTGCGCGGACGGGAAAGCTCCACCAGAATGCGTCCGCCCGGCGGCGTGGCAAGAATCGCATTGTCGATCAGATGGCCAATCGCCCGGCCCAGACGGCGGGAATCGCCGGTAACGCGGCCCGCGCTCTTGTCGCCATGCAGGTCCAGCGTCAGCTTGCCTTCCTCGATCCGCGTGGCGCGATCCTTGACCAGCGCGGTAACGAAGGGCGTCAGTTCGATCTCTTCGCTGGCCAGCGGCAGCAACCCGGCTTCGCTCTGTGAAAGGTCGAGCACATTCTCGATCTGCTCCCCCAGCCGCCCCACCGACGACAGGATCGCCCCGACATAGTCCCGCCCGGCGTCAGACAGATCGCCGCCCAGCCCAGCCTGCAACAGCTCGGCAAAGCCGCCGATCGAGGTCAATGGCGTGCGGAATTCATAGCTCATATTGGCGAGGAAGCGCGTCTTCATCGCGTCGGCCTCTTCCAGCGCGGCGTTGCGTTCGCGCAGCGCTTCTTCGGCCTTTTGTGAGTCGGTGATGTCGAGCACCGTCAGCAGGCCATTGCCATCGGGCAGCGGCACCCCGGCAAATTCCAGCACGCGTCCGTCGCGCAGCACGGCCCGCCCGCCGGTCTGCTTGCGGTCCAGCGTTGCCGCGCGCACCACATCACCCACCGCCTTCGCCCGTTCCGGTTTCTTCAGCCGCGTGCCAATCCGCTCCAGCAGCACTTCGATCCTTGGGTGGGTATCGAGGAATTCATCGTCCAGCCCCCAATCGGTTGCAAAGCGGCGGTTCCACAGCTGCATGTGACCATCGGGGGAAAACACCGCGAGCGATTCAAACAGGCTGTCAAATGTCGCGGTGCGGGTGCGCAGCAAGGTGTCGCGGATTGCGGAAAGCCGCAGCTGCTCGGTGCGATCTTCGGCAATCAGCAGCATTCCGCCATCGGGCAGCGGCTGGGCAACGATGCGCAGATGGGTGCCATCGGCCAGAGTCCAGGCCTCTTCCTGCGTGCTGCTGGCGGTAAACCAGCCCGCGCGCTCACGCCGCCAGGCAGGAAAATCGCGCGCTTCGGGCACCCTTCCGGCATCGCGCGCCATATCAAGCAGTCGCTCGAACGGCGGCGGATCGAGCAGCACGGCGGGTTTCAGCGCGAACATCCGCTGGAAGGGCTGGTTGGCAAAGGCCAATCGGCGGTCAGCACCGAACTGCGCCACGCCGCTGGAAAGCTGATCCAGCATGGCCCGCTGCGCATCGCGGAAGGCGCGGAAGCTGCGCGCCTGCTCTTCCATTTCCTCTACATCGACCGCGTATCCGGCGATGCCTTCGCCCCCCAGCGGCAGGTCTGATACCCGCATCGCCCGGCGGGCACCATTGATGGTGGTGGTGACATTGCGCTCTATCGGCAGCTTCTGCGCCGCTGCCTGCAACGCGACCTGGCGCGCCGTCAGCCCATCGACGCTTTCGATCAGCTCTACCCCGCTTTCAGCAACGCCGCGAGCATCGCTGCCGCCAACCGCGCTGACATAGGCGCGGTTCACAAGCCTCAGTTCGCCTTCGGGGCCGCGGAACCACATCGGCATCGGCGCGGCCTCGATCAGCCCAACCAGCGCACCGAAATCGCTGCGCGCGCGCTGGGCTTCCTGCCGCAGCTGGCCCAGTTCTCTCTCGGCCTCGCTGACGTCAAACACCCAGACCAGCGCCGCGCCACCGAGGAAACCTGCGGATCGGCCAGATGGCCGCGCAGCGCCAGGCTGGTCTTGCCGCCTACCGGCGTTACCACCATGCGAAACGGAGCGGCAGAACGCTGGGTGCGTTTGACCGCTTCCGCCAGCTCGGCCAGCTGCTGCGCGGGGATGCCGCCACCGGCACCATCGATGCGCGATCCATCCAGTTCGGTCAGAAAGCGCGGAACGCTGTCCAGCCCCAGCCAGCCAGCCAGCCGCTGCGGTGCCTCGATCCTGCCATCGACGCGGACCAGCAGCGGCACCGCCGGGCTTTCATCGACCAGCCGGGTCAATCGCCGGGCATTGCGCTGTGCCGCGTCAGCCTTTTTCTCACGCTGACGTGCGCGCAGGATCGCTCTTGCCGCCAGCAGCGTCCAGGCTGCCAGCAGCAGCCCGATCAACAGCGGAGCGAAGGCGCTAAATGTCATGGCCGTGGCCTATGCGCGCGGCGGTCTATTGGCAAGTGTGGCTATCGACTGCGTAGCCCCCTCCCGCAATGGAGAGGGGGCAAACGGCATCAATAGCGGTAGTGGTCCGGCTTGAACGGCCCGGCCTGCGACACCCCGATGTAGTCGGCCTGCTTCTTGCTCAGCGTGGTCAGCTTCACGCCCAGCTTTTCCAGATGCAGCGCCGCCACCTTTTCATCGAGATGCTTGGGCAGCACATAGACTTCGTTCTTGTACTGATCGTTCTTGGTGAACAGCTCGATCTGCGCCAGCGTCTGGTTGGTGAAGCTTGATGACATGACGAAGCTGGGGTGGCCGGTGGCGCAGCCCAGATTGACCAGACGCCCCTTGGCCAGCACGATGATCTGCTTGCCATCGGGGAATTCGACCAGATCGGTGCCGGGCTTCACCTCGGTCCACTTGTAGTTATCCAGCGCGGAAATCTGGATTTCGCTATCGAAGTGGCCGATGTTGCAGACGATGCTCATCGGCTTCATCGCCTTCATGTGTTCGGCGGTGATCACATCTTCATTGCCGGTGGCGGTAACGAAGATGTCGCAGCGCTGCACCGCTTCTTCCATGGTGACAACTTCATAGCCTTCCATCGCCGCCTGCAGCGCGCAGATCGGGTCGATTTCGGTAACCATCACCCGCGCGCCGCCCTGGCGCAGAGAGGCGGCGCTGCCCGTGCCGACATCGCCGAAGCCGGCCACGCAGGCGACCTTGCCGGCCAGCATCTCGTCGGTGGCGCGGCGAATCGCGTCGACCAGCGATTCCTTGCAGCCATAGAGGTTGTCGAACTTAGATTTGGTAACGCTGTCGTTCACATTGATCGCTGGGAAAGGCAGCTTGCCGTCCTTGGCGATCTGATAGAGGCGGTGAACGCCGGTGGTGGTTTCTTCCGACACGCCCTTGATATGCGCAACCGACATGGTGAGGTAGCCCGGCTTCGCCTTGAGAAAGGCGGTCAACGCGCGGCAGAATTCGATTTCCTCGGCGTTGCTGGGTTCGAACAGCTTCTCGCCAGCTTCGACGCGGGCACCCCACAGCGCGAACATGGTGGCATCGCCGCCATCGTCGAGGATCATGTTGGCGGTGCGGCCAGTGCCATCATCCCAATCGAAGATCGAACCGACATAGTCCCAATATTCAGCCAGGCTTTCGCCCTTCACCGCAAACACCGGAATTCCGGCGGCGGCGATGGCAGCGGCGGCGTGGTCCTGCGTCGAATAGATGTTGCAGGTGGCCCAGCGCACTTCCGCACCCAGCGCCACCAGCGTTTCGATCAGCACGGCGGTCTGGATCGTCATATGCAGCGAACCGGTGATGCGTGCGCCCTTGAGAGGTTGCGACGCGCCGAATTCCTGGCGCAGCGCCATCAGGCCGGGCATTTCGGTTTCGGCAATGGCGATTTCGGCGCGGCCATAATCGGCAAGACCGATATCGGCGATCACATAGTCCTTGCTGGCATCGAGCGCTGTGGCCACGGGGTAAACTCCTGATCTGGCAAACGGGGAGCACCGCCACAAATGCAGGGCGGCGCCATGATGCCGCCGCCCTTAGCTTCTCATCGTCCAACAGGCAAATATAAAGAAGTCTTTATATGTATAGTCGCATAGGTTTGCCCGGACTCACCTGACCGCCAGCGCCATCTGCGGCACCCCGGTCGGAGCCAGCAGTTGATCGGCGGCAGCCAGCAAGGGCTCGCGGCCCCTGGCCTCGGCCAGATTTGATGCAACCTGCCGCAGCTGCGCGCAATCCAGCCAGGGATGGCCCTGCCCATAGGCATTGGCCATGGTCACGCTCAGCCGATCCAGCGCACGATTGGCGCCAGCCGCGCCGAAGCGCGTGCTCATTTCGGCTTTCAGCGCATCACTGGCTTCGTTGAGTTCGGCAATGTGATTGGTGGTAAACCGGCCATAGTCCGGCTGGAAATTATCGGACGTGGTGCGGCAACGCAGTCCTGTTACCATCAGCATGATATCCAGCCGCCGCAGTTTTTCCGCGTCGCCCATTGGCTCGGCGCGCGCCGGCAGGCTGGTTGCGAGCGCAGCCACCGCCATAAGGGCAGCAGCGCCCTTGAGTGTCCTGGTCCTCATTTTGCAGTCTCCCTGTGTGCCCCGGAGAGAGATTCGCAGAACGCGGTTACGGGCACTTCAAGCCTTGCGGTAAACCGGGCCGGTAAAGCGAAATAAACCATGCCGCAGACGTTGCCCTGCTCCGGCGGCTACCTATATTCTGCGAAGGATTCGCAATCTGGCCGAACACGGAACCAGACAATGGAGATGCAACAATGACGATCAATGTTGGCGACAAGCTGCCCGACGTAAAGCTGGTAAAGGCCACCGAAGGCGGGCCGGAAGCGGTGCAATCGGCCGATTATTTCAAGGGCAAGCGCGTGGCGCTGTTTTCAGTGCCGGGTGCCTTCACCCCCACCTGCTCGGCCCGTCACCTGCCCGGCTATGTCGACAAGGCGGAAGATCTGAAGGCCAAGGGGATTGACGAAATCGCCTGCACCGCAGTCAACGATCCTTTCGTGATGGGTGCCTGGGGCAAGGCTTCGGGCAGCGAAGACGTGACCATGCTGGCTGATGGCAATGGCGATTTCGCCGAAGCTCTCGGCCTTACCATGGACGGCACCGGGTTTGGCCTGGGCAAGCGCGGCCAGCGTTTTGCCATGGTGGTGAACGATGGCGTGGTTGAACAGCTCCACGTCGAAGCGCCGGGCGATTTCAAGGTCAGCGCGGCAGATTACCTGATCGAACAGCTGTAAGATCCAGCGCCCCCGCATTGGTCGATGCCAGTGCGGGGGTTGCGGCAAAGGGGGGCAGCGCGTGAAACCAAGACAGCGGATCGCTTCGCTTGCAGCCGGTATTTTCGCGCTGTCCCTTGCCGGCCTGCTACCCGGCGCCGCCCAGGGCAGCGATCCGCTGAACCAGCAGCAACCAGTAGCAGAACCTTTCAATGACCCGGTCTATGAAGGTGTTTGCCACCTGTACATCCGCCGCCGGGTGGGTCTTGTCTTTACGTTGAAATTCACCGGATCAGCAGTGCTCTATCGCGGCCGCTATCTGCTCACTGCCGGGCACAATGTCTATCAGGACCATTCGCGCATTCGCGATGTTGCCGTGCGCTGCGGCAATGCCGATGCCCGCCATGCCAAGGTCGATGAAGTGATCGAGCGATGGCAGGCACTCGACGCCTCCGGCTATGACGGCAGCCCATTCACGCGCGACTTCGGCGTGATCCGCTTGCGCAATCCAATCACCACGGCCGCGCCCTTTACGCTGGCAACCAGCCCGGCACATCCGGGCGAGGCAGTACGCTTTGCCGGATTTCCGGGCGAAAAGCATGACGGCTGGCACCTGTTTGCCGCCACTGGTCGCGTCACCACCGCCGCGCCAGGCCTGATCCACTATGATATCGAAACCTACAAATCGAACAGTGGCGGCCCCATCTGGCGCGAAGTGAACGGGCAGCGCGAATTGCTTGCGATCCACGTCATGCCCAGCGGCGGGCGGGCAGTCGACGCCGATTTTCGCGCCGAGGTAGAGCGATTGATCGCAGAGCTGGATCGAAGCGCAGAAACGCGCCCTTAAGCCGCATCCATTCCGATTGTCATAATCCTGTCGGCGGCTCTTGCGCAAAGCCGCATGATTGCTGGCGACCCGAAAACGCTGCGAAATGAGCGGCCTGCCCGCCGTCGGGCATCGCGCCCTACCCCTAGGTAAACCCCCTAAGTCACTATACATGAGAGAAACACCGTTTTCATATATAGATCATAAATGACGGAGATCGTTTTTAACGCAAAAGCGCTTCGAGACTACAGATTTCAACAAAATACAGGCATCATATCGAAACGATTTGGGTGGGATCAAAATGAACATCAAGCGACTGGGGTGGATTGGCGGAAATGTGATAGTGGGCGCAATTGTTGCGACCGTTGTTGTTACAGCCGTCGGCATCAACATGATCCGCATTGAAGGCAAAACCGATCTGCAAGGTCGGGAATTGTCTGACATGATCGCTGATATTCTGCCCCCGCCGCAGTATATCGTTGAACCCTTTGCCGAAGTATCGATGATCGTGCAGACGCCCTCTTCCTACAAGGAGCATGGGGCAAACCTGCAAACGCTTGAGGGGCAGTTCCGCAAAAGCTACGCCCGGTGGCAGGAATCAAAGCTGGACAAGCCGCTCAAGGACAGGCTTTTGGGCAAGACCGCCGCAGAGGCTGAAAAGTTTTTTGCCGAGGTCGACAAGAACTTCCTGCCTGCCGCGAAAAACAGTGACAGCGCGCGGATGATGGCAAGCTATCGCCGGCTTGAAACCATCTACAAGCGTCAGCGGGCCGGAATTGGCGAGCTTTCAGAGATGGCTGACCGCCGGAAGGCTCAGGTCTATGCCGATGGCGCGACAACGCTGAAAGTGATCGTGGGGCTGCTCGGGTTCCTGTATCTGGCCACTATCGGCACAATCCTCGGCGCACTTCGTGTGCTGAACCGGCGTGCACTCAATCCGCTGGTGGCAACTGCCGACACCATGAGCCGCATGGCCGCTGGCGATCTGGAAGTCGGACGCACCACAGATCACAGCGACGACGAAATTGGCGAGATGACGCGGGCCATCGAAGTGTTCCGGGCCGCATCACAGGCGCAGGCCGAAGCAGAGGCCAAGCAGCGCAAGGTGGTGGAAGCGCTTTCGCAGGCGCTCGACAAGCTGGCCGAAGGCAATCTGGCCTATCGCATCAATGAACCGCTTCCGGACGAATATGACACCTTGCGGGTAACGCTGAACACCGCGTTCCAGGAACTGGCTTCGCTGATTGAGACTGTTGCGGATTCTGCCGCGAATGTTCTCAATGGATCGACCGAAATCCGCATTGCATCCAACGATCTGGCAACCCGCAACGAACAGCAGGCAGCCAGCATCGAGGAAACATCGGCCGCGATGAATGAGGTAACCTCGAACATCAAGGAAACGGCGGTCGGCTCGGTCGAGGTAAGCCGTGCGATCAAGAAGACGCATAGCGAAGCTACCGAAGGCTCCAGCGTGGTTGAAAACGCAATTGCTGCCATGGCTGCCATCGAAGGCTCTGCCAATCAGATCACCCAGATCATCGGCGTTATCGATGGTATTGCCTTCCAGACCAACCTGCTGGCGCTGAATGCCGGGGTTGAAGCGGCACGCGCGGGCGATGCCGGCAAGGGCTTCGCCGTGGTCGCCAACGAAGTGCGGGCGCTGGCACAGCGCACCTCCGACGCGGCCAAGGATATCAAGGAATTGATCACGGCCAGCGCCACACAGGTCGCCGAGGGCGTGTCTCTGGTCGGAGAAACCGGTGCGCTGCTTCAGAAGGTCGTCGGTTATATCGGTGATATCAACACACATGTAACCACCGTTTCTGAAATGACCGAAAGCCAGGCGACCACGCTGGAACAGGTCAACCGGGCGGTGACCGACATGGACCGGATGACCCAGCAGAATGCGGCAATGGTGGAACAATCCACAGCCGCTGCGCGCAGTCTGGCCGATCAGGCCGGACATCTGACCAGCCTGGTTTCCCGCTTCAAAACCGGAGCGGCCACCACTCCGCGCGGCAATGCACCAGAGTTGCCGGCCAACGATGTGCCGGTTGCCCGTCCTGCAGCCCGCGCCATACCGGCCGGCCTGCCGGTAAGCGGAAACCTTGCGCTAAAGCCAGCGGACGATGGGGACTGGGCAGAATTCTAAGTCGGCATCAGCTTGACGGCCTGCCCACAATCAGACGCAGCGGGCCATCAAACCACGGCTGCGACCGCAGATGTCCGTATTTTTCATCCCAGCGTCCCGTCGCCAGATCAGACGAGAGATGATCGATGAATCGGCTCACTGCCGATTCAGGCACCAGGCTCCAGCTTGAGCAGGCCAGTCTGGCATCTGGATCAAGAAAGGCTTCCGGCCTGCCGTAATAGGCTTCGTTGAAACCATCCTTGCAGTGAAGCGGTACCGGTACGGGATGCACTTCCACAGCCCCGCCCAACGCGGCGGCAATGCGGGCAATTGCGGGAAATCGCCTGGCCTCTGTTTCCCGGACTTCGGGAATGTAATCGCTCAGCCAGTAATCATGCATAAGGTCGGGATCGCAGACCAGCAGCACCACCGGACCGCGCGTAACCCGGCGCATCTCGGCCAGCCCCTTTTCCAGATCAGTCCACTGGTGGACGGTTACGCTGGCCATGGACGCATCGAAGGCGGCATCCGGAAACGGCAGCGCTTCTGCCACTGCGTCGATCGCCACGCTGAGATGCGCGGGCCGCTGCGCCCGCATCGAAGCCGAAGGCTCAACTGCGGTTACCTGACGATCGACCGGCTCGTATGACCCGGCACCTGCCCCTACATTGAGCACGCTTTTCGCATTGCCAAGCGCCGCCAGAATCTGCGCGGCGATGGCAGGCTCCGGCTGGCGATACCGCGCATAGGAACTGCCGATGTCGCCATAGTTGACATCACCCGCGCTGCCATCCGGGTGGCGCATGCCCTCCGCAGATTTCAAACTGCGCCCCTCAATAGCCCATCAAGCTCAGCACTTCCTTGCGGCTGCGCGGATCATTGAGGAAGCAGCCCAGCAAACGGCTGGTGACCATGCCGACACCGGGAGTGCGGACACCGCGTCCGGTCATGCAGCCGTGCTGCGCCTCGATCACCACCGCAACACCATGCGGGTTGAGATTGTCCCAGATGCACTGCGCCACTTCGGCAGTCAGGCGCTCCTGAATCTGCAGACGGCGGGCATAGCCGTGCAGCACCCGCGCCAGCTTGGAAATGCCGACCACCCGGTCACGCGGCATATAGGCGATGGCCGCCTTGCCAGTGATCGGTGCCATGTGATGTTCGCAGTGCGATTGAAAGGGGATGTCCTTCAGCAGCACCAGCTCGTCATATCCGCCCACTTCCTCGAACTGCCGGGCAAGATGGATCGCCGGATCATCGCCATAGCCCTGGCAATATTCGCGCCAGGCACGGGCCACCCGCTTTGGCGTATCCAGCAAGCCTTCCCGGGCCGGATCGTCGCCCGACCACCGGATCAGAGTGCGGATCGCTTCCTGCACCTCATCGGGCACATGGGGCTTGCCGGGTGCTTCCTCATGGGAATCGTCATCATGCTGGCAACCCATCATTTATCCCCTATCTCGGCCGTGTCAGCAGACTGCCCCGGCGGAACAATCCGCGGTGGCGGCTGAATGGCTCAAACAGTTCTTCCGGCCGCTCTGGATCAAGTAGCGCGCTGTCAGCAACCGCTTTCTCCGCTTCGGTCAAAGGACGCAAGACAAAAGCATCAAGATGCTTGCCCGTTTTCGGTGCGGCATCGATCAGCGAAAACATCGAAGGATTTCCCGCCAGCGCTTCGCCAACTGCCTTGCGTGACAGGCCGGTATGCTCGGCCAGCAGGCTGTGGCGCAGCCGGGTGATTGCCGGGCCGGCATGGGCGTTTCCGGCACGGCAGGAATCGATGAACAGATCGCATTCGCTATCCAACCCCAGCGAGCGATTGTTCATATTGGCCGATCCGATGCGCAGCACCTCATCATCGACGATCATCATCTTCGCATGGACATAGATCGCAGTTCCCGCCGCATTGCGCGGCACGAAAATACGAAACCGGCGCAGATGGTCGCGCTCGGCAATGGCGTGGCACAATTGCACGCGCGCGCCATCCATCGCCGCCTGCGCCAGCCAGCCTTCGGCGGTCAGCGGATTGATCAGAACGATTTCCGGCGGATCCGGTTCGGCCACCCGCGCGGCGATTGCCTCGGCAATGGCGCGGGAAGCGAAATACTGGCTTTCGGCATAGATGAAGCGGCGGGCACGGCGGATATGTTCAAGAAACAGCGCCTCGATTTCGCGCACTTCGCCGTTGTGCTGCCAGATCGAGCGAGTGCGGGCGATACCGATCTCCACATCGCGAAACTCGGCAACGAAGCTATCTGGCCAGATGCGTTCACGCTGCGGCTGGCACGGCTGCATCGCCGTTCCGCCTGCGGCCTGCCAGCGCGCCCGGCCCAGATCGCCCAGCGCCCGCGCCGCATCGCCTTCCACCAGCATCGCCAGATCGTGCCACGGCCCGAACAACCGCGCCCCATAGGGGTTGCGGCGGCGTGGATCGTTTTCAAGATGTTCAGGCGTATCCCAACGGTCGGATGTCATGTCGATCCCGCCGCAGGCAGCGAAAGCATCATCGATCACCACGATCTTCTGATGATGGCTGCAGCCCAGCGGATGCGCCGCATCGAATTTGAAATCCACTGAAGGATGCAGGAACCAGCGAAACAGATCGAGGATCATCGTTCCCCGGAAAATAAATTTCAGCGCGCCGAAATTCCATTTCAGCACCCGCACCTGCAAGCCGGGTCGCCGTTCGCACAGCCAGATCACAAAGGCACCCAGCCGCGCGGGAAAGCGATCCCGCGTCGGCCGGTTCCACCAGCGCCGCCCCTTGCCCAGGCGGATGCGGGTATCGAAATCCCAACCGATCAGCAAGATCCGCTGCCGCGCCGCTAGCATCGCCTGCTGCATCACCGCGAAATAGGCTGCGGCATCCACCACCACATGCGCGCGGCTGGCCCGGGCAAAGCGCCACACAGATGGCGTAACACTCTGATCAAGATCGGATTCGGGCGGCGGCGGTTGCATTGCCGTCAAGACTAGCTGGCTTAGCCATCACCGGCAATCATCCGCCTCGCCGCATTGTTAAGTGACAAACCGAAATCACAGGCCTAGAGGGCCGATTCGTCATGTACGCGCTGCGCCTTTTCCTTCGCGATCATCGCCGGCTTGCCGCCGCGCTGTTCGCGCTGGCCCTGGCGATGAAGGCGCTGCTGCCCGCAGGATATATGCTGGGCGATAGCGCGCGCAGCCTGACCGTGCAGATCTGTAACGACAGCACTGGCCAGACCATGACCCAGTCGATCACCATTCCGCAATCGGGCAAGCACGACGGCAATGGTGAACATGGCAAGTCCGATGGCACCTGCTCGTTCTCGTCACTGGCGATGGCATCGCTGGCTGGTGTGGATGCGGTGCTGCTGGCATTGGCACTGGCCTTTATCCTCGCATTGGGCTTTGCCCCCGCGCAAAGCCCGCGCCCCAGGCGCACAGCCCACCTCCGTCCGCCCCTGCGCGGACCGCCTGCTCTGGCCTGACAGACTGAACCCGTCCTGTCGGAACGGCTGAGGCCGCGCATTGGCGCGCCCCGGCCACGCCGGAGCATATCATCATGTTTGAAATACAGCGCCGTTCTGCGGAACGGCCGTGGGCCAAGCCAGACCCGAGTCCGGTCAACGCCTGCCTCAATATCGCCAAGGGACCACTGGTGGTGCGAATGTGCGAGAACCGCTCGCAGCTGACCCGCGACGCACGCATTGCCATCGCCAGTATCGCCTTTGTTCTGATCACGCTGACCATTCTGCCGGCATTGCGCGGTTTCTGGCTGGTGCCGGTCTTTGCACTGAGTGCAATGGCCGCGCTGACCTTTGCGCTGGAAGCCCATGCCCGCGGCAATCCCGCCAGCGAAGTGCTGGAACTGTCCGAAGGCCGCGTCCGCCATCGTGACAGCAGCGGGCGAACCACCGAGCTATCGGCGTTCTGGCTGCGGCTGTTCGCCGATCAACCGACACCTGCCGAGATGCGGCTGTTCCTGAAAGGGCGCGATGGCGCGCTCGAATTCGGACGCTGCCTCAGCCTTGATGAACGGCGCGAGCTGGCCCCGCTGATGGCGGCGGCGCTTGCCGAAGCAAGAGGAATCTGAACCATGTCGCTGCTTTCCATTTCCAACGAATATTCCGCCCACCTCCGCCTGATCCGCCGCCGCACATGGCTCGCGGTCGCGCTGTGTCTGGCATTGCGGATACTGCTGGGTGCGATCACGCCAGACTACGCCAATGCGCATGGCCATCAGGCCGGACAAATCGCCATTGCCCACCCATGGGCGCGCGAAACCGCGCCAGGCCAGGTCAATGGCGGCGGGTTCATGCTCATCACCAACAACGGCGCGCGCGCGGATCGGCTGCTTTCCGCCAGTTCTTCCGCAGCCCGCGAAGTGCAGATCCATACCATGAGCATGGATGGCGGGATTATGCGGATGCGGCAGCTCACCGATGGCATCGCCATTCCCGCTCACAGCAGCCAGCAGCGTGGAGCTTCGCCCTGGCAGCCTGCATGTGATGTTCATCGGCCTGCGCGCGCCGCTGCGTCAGGGTCAACGCATTGCCGTAACCCTGCGCTTTCAGCACGCCGGGCGCGTGACGGTTCGCTTTGTGGTGCAGCCGGTTGGTGCGATGGGCGTAACGGAGGCTGGCCATGCCGGGCTCTGAACCGCATATCGCCAAGCCAGAGGGCAACGCCTCGCTGGGATGGTTGCTTTGGCTTGGCGCCGGATTGGCGCTGTTGCTGGCGGGCATGGCGATTTTCAGCAGCAAGCAGCAAAACGCCCCGCAATTCGGCGGGCATTTCACGCTGACCGCCGCCAATGGCCAGCCGCTGACCGACCAGACGCTGTCTGGCAAACCCTATGCGATCTATTTCGGCTTCACCCGCTGTCCCGATGTCTGCCCGACCACGCTGGCCCGCATGGCCCGGCTGCGCAAGCAGCTGGGGGCGGATGGCAACAAGTTCGCGATTGTCTTCGTTTCGGTTGATCCGGGTCGCGACCGGATCGAAGACATCGCGCGCTATGTCACGCTGTTCGGAACACCGATCATCGGCGCAACCGGCACCGAGGCACAGCTAACCCAGATCGAGCGGGGCTTTGGCGTCTATGTGAAGAAAGTGCCGCAACCGGGCGGCGATTACACCGTCGATCACACCGCATCGGTGTTCCTGATGACCGCCACGGGCGAGCTCACCGGAACCATCAGTCACGACGAAGCCGATGCCACCGCGCTGGAAAAGCTGCGGCGGACAATCGGCTGAACCACAATCAAGACTTTCAGGGGACAAACATGAAAACCTCAACACTTGCTATCACTGCCGCCTTGCTGGGCAGCACTCCCGCCTTTGCCGCGGATGCAACCGCCAGCGACACCGCTGCCAATGCGAACGAAGCCGATACCATCATTGTCGTCGGGCAAAAGGACGCGCCGATCACCGTGGTGCCGCGCGGGCTGGCGATCTCGCTGAACAAGGAAAACTTCGATGCGATCAACGCGATCAATGTCGAAGATCTGATGAAATACACCCCCAATTTCTTCGTCCGCAAACGCTTCGCTGGCGATGACAATGCGGTGGTGGCGATGCGCGGGGCAAATACCGTGCAAAGCGCGCGGACCATCGTGATGGTGGATGGCTTCGTCGTCTCCAACTTCCTTGGCAATCGCTATGATTTCCCGCCGAAGTGGAACGTGGTCGGCCCGGCCGAGGTGCAGCAGTTCGATATCGTCTATGGCCCCTATTCGGCACGCTATGGCGGCAATTCGATGGGCGGGGTGATTTCCGTCACCACGCAAGACCCGAAGGAGGGCATCTCTGCCACCGGCACCGTGCAGACCATGATCATGCCGTTCAAGGAATATGGCTTTGACCAGACCTTCACCGGCTACAGCGTCGAAGGCGCGGTGGGTTACAAGCAGAAGGACGGACCATGGAGCGTGCGGGCCAGCTTCCGCCATTTCGAGAATACCGGCCAGTCGATGAGCTATAATCTGCTGCAGAAATCGACCGGAGCCTCCACCGCGACCGTGACCGGAGCCTATGTCGACCCCGATCTTGTCCGCCCCTCTGGCTTGCCCAGCAATGGCCAGACCGCCGCATTCGGCGCGGCATCGCCGGTCGATGTGCTGCAGGATCAGTTCCGGCTGCGCCTGGGCTATGAGGCAGGCGGCTGGAAGATCGACGCGCTGGGCGTGTTGTGGAAGACCCGCCAGGATCTGACCGATCCGCGCAGCTGGCTGGTCGACACGGCAACCAATGCTCCGGTCTATCAGGGCAATGTCACCTTCAACGGCGTGGTTTACAACGCCTCTGGCCTCACCATGTCGCGCACCGAGCGTACCGAATATCTGGCCGGGCTGCGGATGGCCGGGCCGCTGGCGGGCTGGGATGCCTCGCTCAACCTCTCGCATTTCTGGATCGACAAGCAGGACGCGCGATCATCCAATGATTACAGCACTGGCAAGAATTCAGGCGCGGGCAAGCAGACGCTGTCCAACAATCCCGGCTGGTACACCGGCGCGCTGACGCTGGAGCAGCGCTTCGGTGCGCACAAGCTGGCCTTCGGGGCCGACGCCAATCTTTATGAAACATCCACTGACACCTTCAGGGTAACCAACTGGAAAAGTGCCAGCACGCCGGTCTACAGCAACTCCAGCTATGGCAAGACCAGCCTGTGGGGCCTGTGGCTGGAAGATGCGGTGGAACTGGGCGGCGATCTGGTGCTGACCGGGGGTATCCGCTATGATCGCTGGCGCGCCTTCAAGGGCGGGATCGCCAGTGCGATTGCCGGCAACCGCGTCGATGCCGCCTTCACCAGCCGCAGCGATGATTCGATCAGCCCCAAGCTGAGCCTGCAGGGCAAGCTGCCCGGCGATACCGATTTCCAGATCAGCCTTGGCCTGGCCACCCGCTTCCCCACCGTGGGCGAACTGTTCCAAGGCAGTCAGGATACCGCCGGCAATTTGATTGCCGCCAGCTTCAACCCCTATCTCAAGCCCGAAAAATCCTATGACGCCAGCCTGTTGCTGCGCCACAAATTCGGCCCGATCAACGCGACCGCCAGCCTGTTTTATCAGGACGTGAAGGACGCTGTGTACAGCTTTCAGGGAACGCTGCCCGACAACACGTTGTTCAATGGCTATCAGAATGTCGACAAGGTGCGGCAATATGGGCTGGAGCTGATCCTTGAAGCCAAGGATGTGCTGCCCGGCCTTGATCTGGACGCCAATGGTGCCTGGATGAGCGCCAAGACGGTGAAGAACGTGGCCGATCCGCGCGCGGTGGGCGTGCAATTCCCGCGCATCCCGAAATGGCGCGCCAATGGCAATTTGCGCTATCGCATCGCCGATCCGGTGAAGTTTTCGGTCGGCTGGCGTTATGGTTCGCGGCCCAATTCCGATCTGCTGGGGCTGCAGCGCGGCCGTGCCTATGGTTATCAGTCCGACTATTTCATGGTCGATACCCGTATTTCCTGGGACCTGACCAGACAGCTGCAACTGAGCGCCGGGATCGACAATCTCTTTAATTTCCAGGCCTATGTCGCCCATCCGCTGCCGCAGCGGACATTCGTGGTTGACCTGAAGTTGAAGATGTAAAGGACGGTGCCATGAACACCAAAAGCGCATCAATCAGTCTCTATCGCACCATCTGGCGCTGGCATTTCTATGCCGGGATGTTTGTGGTGCCGATGGTGTTCATTCTGGCGCTGACCGGGGCGGTCTATCTGTTCAAGCCGCAGGTCGAACGCTGGGAAGAACGCGCCTATCAGAACCTGCCTGTCGCCGGGGAAGTCAGCCCCGGTGATCAGGTGAAGGCAGTGCTGGCGGCCTATCCCGGCGCGCGGTTCCACTCCTATCGCCTGCCAGAGCAGGAAGGCGATGCCGCACTGATCCATATCGGCCTGTCGGGCAGTCGCGACAAAGGCCGGGAAAAGGCGATGCGCGATGTCTTCGTCTCGCCGCAGGGCAAGGTGCTGGGCGCGCTCGATCCCGATTGGCGGATCATGCAGATCGCGCATGAAATCCACGGCCAGCTGCTGATCGGCAAGCCGGGGAGCTGGCTGGTGGAGCTGGCGGCAAGCTGGGCAATCGTGATGATCTTTACCGGGCTCTACCTGTGGTGGCCCAAAGGGCGCAACACAGCCGGGCGCTGGGCGGCGGGTTTGCTCTATCCGCGGCTGTCGCTGGGATCGAAAGCGGCGTGGCGCGATATGCACGCGGTCACCGGCTTCTGGGTATCGGGGCTGGCGCTGGTGCTGCTGTTCACCGGCCTGCCCTGGGCCGATGCCTGGGGCAGCGCCTTCAAGGCGGTGCGGCAGGAAATGGGCTGGGTAAAGGGTGAGCAGGACTGGACCATCGGCGGTCGCGCTCCTGGCGGAGACGAACATGCCGAGCATGATCACGCGGCGATGATGGCGGCCGGTGAGGCTATGCCGGGCATGGATGGCATGGCGATGGGTCATGGGGCGATGGGTCATGGGGCGA
>JBGAIR010000025.1:33896-36104 GCA_044225335.1 Novosphingobium sp.
CATGGTGCGATGGATCACAGCGGGCATATGATGCAGCCCGTTGCCCTGTCGCAGATGGTGGCAGTGGCGAAGAGTGAGCATCTGCCCTTTCCGGTGATCGTCACCCCGCCGGGCGCGCCGGGCCGGTTCGGGCGCAAGGCTGGCAGCGACTGGACCGTGCGCTCCGACACCCAGAACCGCCCGCAACGCGTCACCATCAAATATGACGCGATGACCGGACAGGAAAAATCGCGCGAGGTCTTTGCTGACAAGCATGTGATCGATCGGGTGGTCGGCTATGGCGTCGCCTGGCATGAAGGGCAGCTGTTCGGCTGGATCAACCAGCTGATCGGGGTGCTGACCGCGCTGATGCTGGTCACCATGTCAGTCACCGGCTTCGTCATGTGGCGGCGGCGCAAGCCGGTGGACCGGCTGGGCGCGCTGCCCGCGTCGCATACGCGGCTCCGCGATGGCCGGGTGTGGGCGGCAGGCGCAGTGCTGGCGCTGCTGCTGCCGTTGTTCACCCTTTCACTGGTGGTGCTGTGGCTGTTCGACCGGCTGGTACTGCCCCGCGCGCCCAGACTGGCAGCCTGGCTAGGGGTTTGAGTTGGAGTTTGATTCGAAATTCGCGAAAGAGCGAATATCAGTACGGCCCCGGCCCGCTCTCCCGCCCGGCCATCCATTCAGGATATACTTCCGTGGGCGGGGGAGCGGGCTGATGCCGCACTATCCGAAACGCTGTTTCGGATCAGACTCTCAGAACGCCGCAATCCCGGTGATTGCCCGGCCGAGGATCAGCGCATGGACATCATGCGTGCCTTCATAGGTGTTCACCGTTTCGAGGTTCACCATGTGGCGGATCACCTGATATTCGCCGGAGATGCCGTTTCCGCCATGCATGTCGCGCGCGGTGCGGGCGATATCCAGCGCCTTGCCGACATTGTTGCGCTTGACGATGGAGATCATCTCGGGCGCGAAGGCACCATCATCCATCAACCGGCCAACGCGCAGGCTGGCTTGCAGTCCGAGCGAGATTTCAGTCAGCATATCGGCCAGCTTCTTTTGATACAGCTGGGTTGCGGCCAGCGGGCGACCAAACTGATGACGATCCAGCCCATATTGCCGAGCAGCCGCATAGCAGAATTCCGCCGCGCCCATCGCGCCCCATGAAATGCCGTAACGCGCGCGGTTAAGGCAGCCGAACGGGCCCTTCAGCCCTTCGACATTCGGCAGCAGCGCGTCTTCCGGCACGAAGACATCGTCCATATTGACCATGCCGGTGATCGAGGCGCGCAGGCTGATCTTGTTCTCGATCTTCGGCGCGGAAAGCCCGGCCATGCCCTTTTCCAGCACGAAGCCCCGGATCGCGCCGCCATGCGCGTCCGATTTGGCCCAGATCACGAACACATCGGCAATCGGGGCGTTGGAAATCCAGGTCTTGTTGCCGCTGATGCGATAGCCGCCATCGACCTTCACAGCGCGGGTGCGCATGCCGCCCGGATCGGAACCGGCATCGGGCTCGGTCAGGCCGAAGCAGCCGATCAATTCACCACGAGCGAGACCGGGGAGATATTTCTGGCGCTGTTCCTCGCTGCCATAGGCCTGGATCGGATACATGACGAGGCTGGACTGTACGCTCATCATCGAACGGTATCCGGAATCGACCCGCTCCACCTCGCGCGCGATCAGGCCATAGGTGACATAGGATGCGCCAAGGCCGCCATATTGTTCGGGCACCGTCACACCCAGCAGCCCCTGTTCGCCCATTTCGCGGAAGATCGCCGGATCGGTGTGTTCATTGGCGAAGGCATCGATCACACGGCTTTGCAGGCGATCCTGCGCAAAGGCGCGTGCCGCATCGCGGATCATCCGCTCGTCATCGGTCAGCTGGCCTTCCAGACCAAACGCATCTTCCCAATCGAACCGGGTAATCGCAGCCATTTTGTCCTCCATTCCGGCCGCCCATTTCCTTTGTCTGGTCGCCAACCGCAACCCCAAACTTGCCGAAGCATCAAGGTAAATGGGCGCAAACCATTAAAACCTGCGCGCGGCTGCCGTTTATTGAGCTGGAAGGGAATCGGGGCTCACGTGATCAGTCGGGCAAACTTGACGCGTCTTTTGGGATACGCTGTGCTATTCGGCCTGCTGGCGATAGCCGCGCTGCTCCCGCCCGCCTTGCGAGCAGCTGCCCTGCCCTATGTTGCGATTGCAACACTCACTTCCACCGCA
>JBGAIR010000091.1:0-4141 GCA_044225335.1 Novosphingobium sp.
GCTGCGATGGCAATCGCGCATGAAATAGCTGAACCACAGCGGATCGGAATTGGCGAAGAACTGCGGCTGACGCACCGCGATCGGCGTCACCACCTTCACATTCACCCGCGCGTCCCAATCCTGTTCCAGCGCCGCCATGCGCGGCGTCACCAGATAGCTGTAGGGCGAACGGAACGACCAATAGAGGTCCACTTCAAGCGTCATGCGTCTCTCCCGCGCGGTGTTGCGATTTCGGTTGCCGCGTCATTCTCCGCGCGCCATTAATCGCGCGATTAAAGGGAGAGTCAAATGCGGATTGATACCAATACGGCGGCTGTCGTCACCGGCGGCGCATCGGGGCTGGGCCGGGCAACGGCAGAGGCGCTGGCGGCGGCAGGCGTGAAAGTGGCGATTTTCGATGTCAATGAAGAGGCCGGGCAGGCGGTTGCCGCTGCGATTGGCGGGCTGTTCTGCAAGGTTGACATCACCAGCGAGGAATCGGTGATCGCCGGTTTCGCGGCGGCGCGCGCCGCGCATGGGCAGGAACGCATTCTGGTCCACTGCGCCATGACCTCCCGCCGGGGCAAGACGCTGGCGTTTGACAAGGAAGCGGGGCGGCTGAAGCGGCTTTCGACCGAGGATTACATCTATGGCGTGCAGGGTATTCTGGTTGCCTCCTATCGCATCGCCTCGCTTTCGGCAGAAGGCATGGCGACGCTGGAACCGCTGGAAGATGGCGAGCGCGGCTGCATCACGCTGACCGCCTCGGTCGCCGCGCAGGATGGGCAGATCGGGCAGGTGATCTATGGTTCGGCCAAGGCCGGGGTCAACGGGCTGGTGCTGCCGATGGCGCGCGATCTTTCCGATCTGGGGATTCGCGTCAATTCGATCATGCCTGGCATCTTTGCCACCCCGCTGATGCTGGGGGCCAAGCCTCAGGTGCTGGACAGTCTGGCCGCATCGGTGCCCTTTCCCAAGCGGCTGGGCAAGCCGGAGGAATTCGCCAGTCTGGCGCTTGAACTGGCGCGCAATTCCTATTTCAACGCGCAGTGCATCCGGCTGGATGGCGCGATCCGCATGGCACCGCGGTAAGCGGAACCGCCAATCTAGACCGCCGCCAGCGCCCGCTTCCAGGCAGCGCGGCGGTCGGTGAGCGGGGTGGGGCGGGGCTGGAAAGTCTCGATCCCGCCGCGCATCGCGCTCGCCGCCTGTTCGAGCGAGGTGAACAGGCCCGCGCCCAGTCCGGCGAGCATGGCCGTGCCCAATGCGGTGGTTTCGACGAAATGCGGGCGCTCTACCGGAATGCCCAGCACATCGGCCAGATCCTGCGCCATCCAGCTGTTGGCGCTCATCCCTCCGTCGATCTTCAGCCCGGTCCATGCCGCACCGTCGCCCGCGAAGGCCGAGGCGAGATCGGCCGTCTGCATCGCCATGGCTTCCAATGCGGCGCGGGCAAGGTGGGCGCGGGTCGCGGCAAAGCTCATGCCGGTGATCACCCCGCGTGCCTCTGGCTTCCAATGCGGCGCGCCCAGCCCGGACAGCGCGGGAACGATGGTCAGCCCGGCAGCATCAGGCACCGATCGCGCCAGTTCTTCGGTCTCGGCAGCGCTGGCGACCACGCCCAGCCCGTCGCGCAGCCATTTGATCAGGCTGCCGGCGACGAACACCGATCCTTCCAGCGCATAGCTGCGCCTGCCATCGATCTGGCACAGTACCGTGCCGAGCAGGCGGTGGCCTGAACGCGGCACGGCATCGCCCATATTGGTCAGCACGAATGCGCCGGTGCCATAGGTCGCCTTGGTTTCGCCGGGGCTGAGGCAGCCCTGACCCACGGTGGCGCTCTGCTGATCGCCTGCCAGCCCGGTGACGGGAATGGCGCGGCCAAACAGATCGGGCAGGGTGGTGCCGAATTGCCCGGCGCAATCGCTCACCGCGCCCAAAGCGGCGTGGGGGACGCCGAACAGATCGCACAGCCCCTGATCCCAGCTGGAGCCGGTCAGCGGCAACAGCAGCGTGCGGCTGGCGTTGCTGGCATCGCTGATATGAACCCCGCCGGTCAGCTTCCACACCAGCCAGCTTTCCACCGTGCCCAGCGCCAGCCGGTTTGCCGCTGCCGCTTCTGCCACGGCGGGCACATTGTCGATCAGCCAGCGCATCTTGGTGGCGGAGAAATAGGGATCGAGCAGCAGCCCGGTGGCCGATTGCACCACCGGCTCCTGTCCGGCGGTGCGCAATGCGGCGCAGGTTTCGGCGGTGCGGCGATCCTGCCAGACCAGCGCGTGATGCAGCGGTTCGCCGGTGGACTTGTCCCAGGCTACCACGGTTTCGCGCTGGTTGGTGATGCCGATGCCGGCGATCCGGCTGGTCTGTTCGCCAATCGCCTCACGCGCGCAGGCCAGTGTCTTGTTCCAGATTTCGCCCGCGTCATGCTCTACCCAGCCGGGGGCCGGATAATGCTGCGTCAATTCCTGCTGGGCCACGGCATGAACCTTGCCATCCATCCCGAACAGCATCGCCCGGGTTGAGGTGGTGCCGGCATCAAGCACCAGAATCAGATCTTCGGAAACGCGCATTCCATTCTCCCCTATCCCCGTTCACCCTTGCCCAGCAAACTAGCCAGCGCATCTTCACTTGGCGAGGGGGCGATTGATCGCCATATGCCCAGCATGGATATGCCGCCCAAACCCTGGCCCACCGGTTTGGCCGAACAATGCGAACCGCTGGTGCGGTGCGTGCTCGCGCCGAATGCCTCGCCCTATACCTTCACCGGAACGCAGACCTATATCGTCGGCGCTGGCAACGAAGTGGCGGTGATCGATCCCGGCCCCGACGGAACCGGTATCGATGGCCATGCCGATACCCGCGGCGAAGGCCATGTCGATTCGATTCTCGCGGCGGTGGGCGATGCCCGGATCGCCGCGATCCTCTGCACCCATACCCACCGCGATCACTCCCCCGCCGCCAGGCCGCTGAAGGAACGGACCGGCGCGCCGATCATTGGCTGCGCGCCGCTGGCGATGGATGATGATGGCCCGCGCGCCGATGCCGCCTTTGATCCCGATTACGCGCCAGACCGGGTGCTGGCCGATGGAGAGGTGCTGTCTGGCCCCGGCTGGAGCATCGCTGCGGTTGCCACCCCCGGCCATACCAGCAACCATCTGTGCTACGCCTTGCTGGAAAGCGGGGCGCTGTTTACCGGCGATCACATCATGGCCTGGTCCACCAGCGTCGTTTCCCCGCCGGATGGCGATATGGGCGCCTATATGGACAGCCTGCAAAAGCTGCATGATCGCGATGACCGGATCTATTATCCGGCACATGGCCCGGCAGTGGACAAGCCGCGCCAGCTGGTGCGCGGCATGCTGGGCCATCGCCGCGCGCGCGAGGCGCAGATCGTCAAGCTGCTGGGCGAAGCGCCACGCAGCATCCCGGATATGGTCGCGGCGATGTACAAGGGCCTCGATCCCCGGCTGACCGGCGCGGCCGGACGCAGCGTGCTGGCGCATCTGCTGGAACTGGAAAAGCAGGGCCGCGCCCGGTTGACCGATGGTGAGACATGGGCGGCGGTGTGAGACAACGGCTGATTCTGGCAATGATGCTGGCACTGGACTTGCCCAGCGCCCCGGCGATGGCAGAGCCAGCCGGTCCGCCGCCACAATTCGTCACCCTGGTTGCAGGCGATGTTGCTGATGACAAGGATCAGCTTTGCACCGCTGACCGGCAGCAGTGTTTTTCGGCGAGCATGGATGATGGCGCTGCCCGGCTTTCCTATCGGCTGGGCACGGGCGATGCGCAGCGTGACGGGCAGTTTCCGCTGCCAGTTTCCGGCGGCGATGATCGCAGCGTAGCGCTGTGGGAGCAGGCGCTGACGATCCCGGCATCCTCCACCAGCGAAGCACCGCAGCTGCTGGTCGGGATCGCCGTCACCGATCACACCATGTATTCGGGCGGCGGTGGCAGTGCCACGCGGCTGCATCTCTTTGCCCTGTCGCGGCCCTATGGATCACCGGTGCTCAGCGATGAGCTGCTGGATATCGCCTGGGACAGCAACAAGATGATCCGCGCCTGCTTCTCCGAGCAGGACATGCGTGACCGTGCCGGTGCCTGCCATGATGAATATGCCGCCAAGGCAGAGCTGAGGCTTGCTGCGGATGCAGCGGCC
>JBGAIR010000092.1:0-4070 GCA_044225335.1 Novosphingobium sp.
GGTGCCGAACGCCAAATTCGCCCTTCCGCGAATTTGCAAACAGCGGCTTAAGTTGCTGCGCCACAGGACGTTCTTCCCGATATGACCACCACTTCTGCCACCAGTTCGATCATTTCCGCTCTGGGCGGAGGCAGCGGCATTGACATGTCCGGGCTGGCAAGCAGCCTGTCCGCCGCGCAATTTGCCGGTCGCTCCGATCAGCTGACCACCAAGGCCAGCAAGCTGGAAAAGCAGATTTCCGCTGCTTCCAGCCTGAAAAGCATGTTGCAGCAGCTGGCAACATCGGTTGGCACCAATGTCCGCAGTGGCAGCCTTTCCACCCAGCCCAGCATCGGCAATGCATCTGTCGCCACGGTCAGCCGCGGTTCGGCCAGCGGCAGCGGCACCTATTCGCTGGAAGTGACGGCACTGGCCAACAAGCAGATTCTGAGCAGTCCGGCTTACACCGCTGGCACCTCCACCGTTGGCTCCGGCACCCTGACCCTGCGCTTCGGCACGGTTTCCGGCTCCAGCTTTACCGCTGACAGCAGCCATGCCGCCGTGCCGATCACGATTGCAGCGGGTGCCACGCTGAACGATGTCGCCACCGCGATCAATTCCGCCAATGCCGGGGTAACCGCCTATATCGCCACCGGATCCGATGGCGCGCATCTGATGCTGAAAGGTGCGGAAGGCGCGGAAAACGGGTTTGTGCTGGAAGCCAATGAAACCGTTGGCGATGAAGGACTGGCCAATCTGGCCTGGACGCCAGCCGCTTCGAACCCGCGCCTGCTTTCCACCGCCACCAGCGCCGCATACAAGCTGGACGGCCTGGCGATGACCAGCAAATCGAACACCATCAACGAAGTGGTGCCCGGCTTGAACCTGACGCTGACCGGCACCAACAGCGGCAGCCCGACCACCGTCAGCTTCAGCGACCCGACCAGCGCGGTCACCTCGTTCATGCAGGATTTCACGGCCGCGCTGAACGAGTTGGTGAGCGAACTGAACACCGATACAAAGGCGGATACCGGCGATCTGGTCGGCGATTCCGCAGCCCGCAACCTGCGCCGCACCCTGTCCAGCCTGGCTGGCACGGTGATCATGCCATCGGCCAGCGGCAGCGCGCCCAAGACCCTGTCTGACCTTGGTCTGTCGATCGATCGCTATGGCGTGTTCCAGCTGGACACCGCCAAACTGACCAAGACCATCCAGGCGTCACCCAGCGGCACAGCAGCGATGTTCACCACCGGTGCCTATGGCGTGTTTGCCACGGTCGACAAGATTTCCCGCAACATGGCATCGACAACCGATCCCGGTTCGCTTGCCGGTTCGATCACACGCTACACCAGCAAGCAGACGGACGTGACCAAGCAGCAGAAAGATATCGCCGACAAGCAGGAGCTGCTGCGCCAGCAACTGGTCGCGCGCTTTGCAAAGGTTGATACCAATGTCAGCGCCTCGAAATCGACACTGTCCTTCGTCCAGGCCCAGATCGCGGCCTGGAACAAGTCGGGTAGCTGATCATGCTGGCGCTGCGCAATCCGCAAGAGGCCTATCGCAAGGTCGAATTCGATGCCCGCGTCGAGGGGGCCGATCCGGCCCAGCTGGTCCAGCTCTGCTATGATCAGCTGATCGCGGCGCTCGGCAGCGCGCTGTTTGCCGATGAGCAAGGCGACAACCGGATGAAGAGCCAATCGCTGACCCGCGCGCTGTCTTCGCTGACAGCACTGCAGCTGGGCGTCAGCCGCGACGAGGCCATCGCCCCGGCCCTGCTGCAGCTGTATGAAGCGGCGCGCAAAGCCGTGCTGGACAGCGTGCTGAACTTCAATCCGAAGACGATCCGATCCATCCGTCAGGACTTTCAGGACATCGCCAGGGCACTTTCAGGGGGCTGAAGACGGCATTTTGGAACTGTTTGCATCGATTTTGGATGTAAATTCCACACGGCGGTTTGCGGCGTATAGGCAATTATACGTGGCTAATCGTTCGAGAATGGAGCCAACCCAGCGCGCATTTATGGTTAAAGCGCGATACCCCATAAGCATTAACCGCTAGGGGAAAACACATGGACGCCCAAACCGTTCTGAACCTGATCGACAACGACTTTCGCCGCCGCGCCGCGATTTCGCATTCGCTGGTCGGTACGGGCATTCATGTCGAACCATTCGAAAGCGTTGAAGAGATCAAGCAGCGCTGGCCGCGCGGCGGGGTGATCTTCGTTTGCGACGAAGGTGAGCAGGTGCGCGAACTGCTCGGTTATATGACAGACAACGGCGAATGGCTGCCGCTGATTGCCTATGGTGCCACACCCAGCACCCCCCGCGTGGTGCAGGCAGTGCTTGCCGGCGCGGTCGACTATCTCGACTGGCCCTTTGGCGCGAGTGAGATCACAACCGCCATGTCGATGGCCGATGCCAGTTCCAGCGCAATCGGCAATGCCCGGCTGCGTGAAGCCATGGCCCGCAGTCGCATCCAGCGCCTGACCCCGCGCGAGCGGGAGGTTCTGGCCGGTGTTGCCGATGGGCTTTCCAACCGCATGATCGGCGAGCGGCTGGCGATCAGCCCCCGCACGGTAGAGATCCACCGTGCCAACATGCTCAACAAGATGGGCGCAAGCCACACTTCGGAAGCAATTCGCGTCGCCATTGAGGCGTCGATGGTCGGATAACCGGCGCGAACTCCATTCCCGGCATCGCAAAAGCAAAGGCTGCGCAATCACCACCCGGCGATTGCGCAGCCTCTTCGTTTCGAAGCTTTGTTTCGAATATCAGGCCTGGTTGCAGCAGGCCAACGCCGAGCTGGCCAGATCGGCCAGCGGCAATTCCTTTTCCGCTGCTTCCAGCTTCACTGCCGCCTCTGGCGCTTCGCTGACCAGCGCCGAAGCGCGATCCTGCGCAAAGGTGCGGCAACCGGCATCGCGCATCAGCCGCAGCCCCTTGGCTCCGTCTTCACCCATGCCCGTCAGCACCGCGCCCACCGCAGCAACACCTGCGCGCGCAATGGTACCAAACAGCAGATTGGCCGAAGGCCGCACGCCATCTACCGGCTCACGCGGAACCAGCCGCAACCGGGGCGGCTGGCCTGCTTCCAGGATGACATGCATCTCGGGATCAGCGGCGATGTGAATGGTGCCAGGGGTCAGCGCTGCCCCCTCTTTCACTGCCTTGACCGAACATTTCAGTTCACCGTCAAGCTGCGCGATAAAGGCATCGGCCAGCGCCGGTTCCACCTGCAGCACCGCAACCGTGGGCGGGCAGTTGTGCGGATAGGATGCAAACACGGTCGACAGTGCATCAATCCCGCCCATGGAGGCGCTGAACGCGGCAATGTGCCCATTCCACGAGAAGTTGACATCGGCACCAGCGCCAGCGCGGGCACGCGTGCGATCGCGCAGATTACTGTTCGCTGCGGCCAGAACGATCTTGCCAAGCTTGCCAACGGTCTTGGCAAACTGTTCCGGCGTGGCGCGCAGCGGTTTGGGGAAACATTCCACCGCACCCAGTTCATAAGCCTTGAGCGAAGTTTCGGTGCCGCTTTGCGTAAGGCTGGAAAGCATGACCACCGGCAAGGGGTTGCTTTCCATGATCTCTTCCAGAAACTCGATGCCGCTCATCCCCGGCATTTCAACGTCCAGCGTAATGACGTTCGGCTTCAGTTCTTCAATCAGCCCACGCGCTTCCGCGGCATTGGCGGCCACGCCAACCACCCGGACATTCCGTGATTGTTCAAGCACATCGGTGAACAACGCGCGCATAGCGGCGGAATCATCGACGACCAATACACGTGCATCGTGCATCTGCCACACTCCTAGAAAACCATGCCATCCGATGGCGACAACAGCAATCACCTTTAACGAAGAGAGGAAAATAAATGGGAATGACCGGATCGGTATCAATACATATTCGCACTAACTGGTAGCAATACATAGATATTACTTAAAAATAGTGCATTTATTTTCCAAAATTATCTATCGTACAATAAGATAATAATCCAAATTTTTTTAAGTAAATATAAAAATTTATCAATAAAGAGATGCATAACACTCAATTAAAATATGCCATGACAGAAACATGAACACATGCAACGGC
>JBGAIR010000026.1:0-7789 GCA_044225335.1 Novosphingobium sp.
ATAGGTGTTGCCCTGCTCATCGGTCTGCGGAACGCGGGCGATGATCTTGCTGTGCAACGTCACCGCGCCAACATTCAGCGCCTGATGCACTTCGGCCATATCGGCCAGCAGCATGCCCTCGCCCGGTTCACCGGCGCGGTCCATCGACAGGTAATAGAGACCCAGAACCATGTCCTGCGAAGGCACGATGATCGGCTTGCCGTTGGCGGGCGACAGGATGTTGTTGGTGGACATCATCAGCACGCGGGCTTCCAGCTGAGCTTCCAGCGAAAGCGGCACGTGGACGGCCATCTGGTCACCGTCGAAGTCGGCGTTGAAGGCCGAGCAGACCAGCGGGTGCAGCTGGATCGCCTTGCCCTCGATCAGCACCGGTTCGAACGCCTGAATGCCAAGGCGGTGCAGCGTCGGTGCGCGGTTCAGCATCACCGGGTGTTCGCGGATCACCTCGTCCAGAATATCCCAGACTTCCTTGCGCTCCTTTTCGACCCACTTCTTGGCCTGCTTCAGGGTCATCGACAGACCCTTGGCATCAAGACGGGCGTAGATGAACGGCTTGAACAGTTCGAGCGCCATCTTCTTGGGCAGACCGCACTGGTGCAGCTTCAGCTCCGGCCCGGTCACGATCACCGAGCGGCCCGAATAGTCAACGCGCTTGCCCAGCAGGTTCTGGCGGAAGCGGCCCTGCTTGCCCTTCAGCATGTCGGACAGCGACTTCAGCGGACGCTTGTTGGCACCGGTGATGACGCGGCCACGGCGGCCGTTGTCGAACAGCGCGTCAACTGCTTCCTGCAGCATGCGCTTTTCGTTGCGGACGATGATGTCCGGCGCGCGCAGTTCGATCAGCCGCTTCAGGCGGTTGTTGCGGTTGATGACGCGGCGATAGAGATCGTTGAGGTCCGACGTGGCGAAGCGGCCACCATCCAGCGGCACCAGCGGGCGCAGTTCTGGCGGAATGACCGGCACCACTTCCAGGATCATCCATTCCGGGCGGTTGCCGGATTCGATGAAGCTTTCGACCACCTTCAGCCGCTTGATGATCTTCTTCGGCTTCAGTTCGGACTTGGTGGTGGCCAGTTCCTCCAGCAGGTCCTTGCGTTCCTGCTCAAGATCAAGGCTCATCAGCATGTGCTTGACCGCTTCCGCGCCGATCCCGGCGGAGAAGGCGTCTTCGCCATACTCGTCCTGATATTCGCACAGTTCGTCTTCGGTCAGCAGCTGGTACTTCTCAAGCGGGGTCAGGCCCGGCTCGATCACCACATAGCTTTCGAAATAGAGGATGCGTTCCAGCTGCTTGAGCTGCATGTCGAGCAGCAGGCCGATGCGCGAAGGCAGCGACTTCAGGAACCAGATATGCGCAACCGGCGCGGCCAGTTCGATGTGGCCCATGCGTTCGCGGCGAACCTTGGTAACGGTGACTTCAACGCCGCATTTTTCGCAGACGACGCCCTTGTACTTCATGCGCTTGTACTTGCCGCACAGGCACTCGTAATCCTTCACCGGGCCAAAGATGCGGGCGCAGAACAGGCCATCGCGCTCCGGCTTGAAGGTGCGATAGTTGATCGTTTCCGGCTTCTTGATCTCGCCAAAGGACCACGAACGGATGCGTTCGGGCGAAGCGAGGCCGATCTGGATCTGGTCGAAGGTTTCGGGCTTCGCCATCTGGTTGGTGAATTTGGTCAGGTCGTTCATTTTTCAATCCCTCTTGGGGTGAATTCTGTCAGGCGGGCAGGGAGACGGGCGGCGTAACAGCCGCCCGTTCCGCTTACTCCGCAGCCTCCGCGAGATCGTCGTCGCTGTCGTCGGTGAGGCTCGACAGTTCCACGTTGAGGCCCAGCGAGCGCATTTCCTTGACGAGCACGTTAAAGCTTTCGGGAATGCCGGCCTCGAAGGTGTCGTCACCCTTGACGATCGCTTCATAGACCTTGGTGCGGCCGACCACGTCGTCGGACTTCACCGTCAGCATTTCCTGCAGCGTATAGGCCGCGCCATAGGCCTGGAGCGCCCAGACCTCCATTTCACCGAAGCGCTGGCCACCGAACTGGGCCTTACCGCCCAGCGGCTGCTGGGTAACAAGGCTGTACGGCCCGATCGAACGCGCATGGATCTTGTCGTCGACCAGGTGGTGCAGCTTGAGCACATATTTCATGCCCACGGTCACCTTGCGGTCAAAGGCTTCACCGGTGCGGCCGTCAAACAGCGTGACCTGGCCCGATTCATCGAGCCCGGCCTTGCGCAGCATGGCGGTAACATCGGCTTCCACCGCACCGTCGAATACCGGCGAGCCCATCGGCACGCCCGCGCGAACGCGTTCGGCCAGCTCGACGATCGCATCATCGCCGCGACCGGCGATCTCGTCGGAATAGTTCTCGCCATAGATGTCGCTCAGCAGGGCGCGAACCGCTTCCGGCGGCGAACCGGCTTCGGGGTTGGGATTGGCTTCGCGCCAGGCATCCAGTGCAGCACCGATCTTCTGGCCAAGACCACGCGCGGCCCAGCCGAGGTGGGTTTCGAAGATCTGCCCGACGTTCATGCGGCTGGGCACGCCCAGCGGGTTGAGCACGAAATCGACCGGAGTGCCGTCTTCGAGGAACGGCATGTCTTCCTGCGGCAGGATGCGGCTGATGATGCCCTTGTTGCCGTGACGGCCGGCCATCTTGTCACCCGGCTGCAGCTTGCGCTTCACCGCAACGAAGACCTTGACCATCTTGAGCACGCCGGGCGCCAGCTCGTCGCCGCGTTCCAGCTTTTCCTTGCGGTCCTCGAACTTCTCCTGGATCGCCTTGACGGTGGCGTCATACTGCGCCTTCACCGCTTCCAGCTGCCCCTGGACCTTGTCGTCGGCCACCGCGAACTTCCACCATTCGTGGCGCTCGACTTCGGCGAGGTTCTCGTCCGAAATCGTATCGCCCTTCTTGAAGCCCTTGGGAGCCGCCGCAGCAACCTGACCCAGCAGCATGTCGCGCAGGCGGTTGTAGGTTGCACGGTTGAGGATCGCGCGTTCGTCCTCACGGTCCTTGGCGAGGCGTTCGATTTCCTCGTTCTGGATCGCGCGGGTACGGTCGTCGATCTCGATACCATGGCGGTTGAACACGCGGACATCGACCACGGTGCCAGCCACGCCGGGCGGCAGACGCAGCGAGGTATCGCGCACATCGCTGGCCTTTTCGCCGAAGATCGCGCGCAGCAGCTTCTCTTCCGGAGTCATCGGCGATTCACCCTGGGGGGTGATCTTGCCGACCAGAATGTCGCCCGGATGCACTTCCGCGCCGATATAGACGATGCCCGCCTCGTCGAGGCTGCGCAGCGCTTCTTCACCGACATTGGGAATATCGCGGGTGATGTCTTCCGGCCCCAGCTTGGTATCGCGGGCCATGACTTCAAATTCCTCGATATGGATCGAGGTGAAGACGTCTTCCTTCACGATCCGTTCGGAGATCAGGATCGAGTCTTCGTAGTTGTAGCCATTCCAGGGCATGAAGGCGACGAGCACGTTGCGGCCCAGCGCCAGTTCGCCCAGCTCGGTCGAGGGACCATCGGCGATGATATCACCGGCCTTGACCAGATCGCCCACCTTCACCAGCGGACGCTGGTTGATGCAGGTTGACTGGTTGGACCGCTCGAACTTCTGCAGCGTATAGATGTCCACGCCCGACTGGCCCGGCTCGATATCGCCCGAAGCGCGGATCACGATACGGGTGGCGTCCACCTGATCGACGATGCCGCCGCGCAGCGCCGAAATCGCGGCGCCGGAATCGCGGGCCACGGTTTCTTCCATGCCGGTGCCGACAAACGGCGCTTCGGCGCGCACCAGCGGCACGGCCTGACGCTGCATGTTCGATCCCATCAGCGCGCGGTTGGCGTCGTCATTTTCCAGGAACGGAATCAGCGAGGCCGCAACCGAAACCAGCTGCTTGGGCGAAACGTCCATCAGCGTCACGTGATCGCGCGGGGCCATCACGAATTCGCCGGCTTCACGCGCGGAAACCAGTTCCTCGGCAAAGCTGCCATCGGCGTTCAGCGCGGCCGAGGCCTGCGCCACGGTGTGCTTGCTTTCTTCCATGGCCGAAAGATAGACGACCTCACCGGTCACCTTGCCGTCCACGACCTTGCGATACGGTGTTTCGATGAAACCGTATTTGTTGACGCGGGCGAAGGTCGACAGCGAGTTGATCAGACCGATGTTCGGGCCTTCCGGCGTTTCAATCGGGCAGATGCGGCCATAGTGGGTCGGGTGAACGTCGCGGACTTCGAAGCCGGCGCGCTCACGGGTCAGACCACCCGGCCCAAGTGCCGAAACGCGGCGCTTGTGGGTGACTTCCGACAGCGGGTTGGTCTGGTCCATGAACTGGCTGAGCTGCGACGAACCGAAGAATTCGCGCACCGCGGCCACAGCCGGCTTGGCGTTGATCAGATCGTTGGGCATCACGGTCGACACATCGACCGAGCTCATCCGTTCCTTGACCGCACGTTCCATGCGCAGCAGGCCGACGCGGTACTGGTTTTCCAGCAGTTCGCCCACCGAACGGACGCGGCGGTTGCCAAGGTTGTCGATGTCATCGACTTCGCCCTTGCCGTCCTTCAGGTTCACCAGCTCCTTGACCACGGCGAGGATATCCTCGGTGCGCAGGGTGGTGACGGTATCTTCGGCATCAAGGCCAAGACGCATGTTGAGCTTGACGCGGCCCACAGCCGAAAGGTCATAACGGTCGGCATCGAAGAACAGGCCTTCGAACAGCGCTTCGGCGGTTTCGCGCGTCGGCGGTTCGCCGGGACGCATCACGCGGTAGATATCAGCCAGCGCGTGATCGCGATCGGGGGCCTTGTCCGCCTTCAGCGTGTTGCGGATCCACGGACCGACATTGACGTGATCGATATCCAGCAAGTCGATCTGATCGATCCCGGCCTTGTCCAGCGCTTCCAGATTTTCGGCGGTGACTTCATCGCCCGCTTCGATCCAGATGCGGCCGGTGCTTTCGTCGATAAGATCGCGCGCGGAATAGCGGCCAAAGATTTCCTCGGTCGGGATCAGCAGCTCGCTCAGCCCGTCCTTCTCGGCCTTGTTGGCAGCGCGGGGGCTGATCTTCTGGCCAGCAGCAAAGATCACCTCGCCCGATTTGGCATCCACGATATCGAAGCTGGGCTTCGAACCGCGCCATTGCTCGGCCACATAGGGCAGACGCCAGCCGCCTTCACCGCTCTTCCAGGTGACGGTGGAATAGAAATAGTCGAGAATCGCTTCATCATCGAGGCCCAGCGCATGCAGCAGCGCGGTGACCGGCAGCTTGCGCTTGCGGTCGATACGGACGTTGACGATGTCCTTGGCGTCGAATTCGAAATCCAGCCACGAACCGCGATAGGGGATCACGCGGGCAGCGAAGAGATACTTGCCCGAAGAATGGGTCTTGCCGCGATCATGATCGAACAGCACACCCGGCGAACGGTGCATCTGCGAAACGATCACGCGTTCGGTGCCATTGATGAAGAAGGTGCCGTTCTCGGTCATGAGCGGCATGTCGCCCATGTAAACGTCCTGCTCCTTGATATCGAGCACCGACCGGGTTTCGGTTTCGGCATCGACTTCGAACACGATCAGACGCAGCGTGACCTTCATCGGCGCGGCATAGGTGATGCCGCGCTGGCGGCATTCGGTCACGTCATACTTGGGATCTTCAAGTTCATAGTGAACGAAGTCCAGCTCGCTGGTGCCAGCGAAATCGCGCACCGGGAAGACCGAGCGCAGGGTCTTTTCAAGGCCCGAGACATAGCCCGTCGAAGGATCGGAGCGCAGGAACTGCTCATAGCTTTCGCGCTGAACCTCGATCAGGTTCGGCATCTGCACCACTTCGTGAATATCACCGAAGATCTTGCGGATGCGGCGCTTTGCCGATGCGCGGCTGGCGGAGCCGCCGGGAGTCAGGGCCTTGGTAGCCATGGGAGGGTCTTGCCTCTTCGCTTTTGCGCCGCACCGGGAATCGGTGGCGGCAATGAATTCCGGACGCGCGGCGGTTTGTCCGCCTGGGCGGCATCAAACGCAAAAAGGCCGCATGGCAAACGCCTCCCCGATCGGGAGCCGCAGCCCGCAGCCATTCGCGTCAGATGAAATTCCCGAAGTTTCCTTCCCGGCAAGGCCCCCGCGCATGGGCCCCGCTTGCTCGAAACTGCGAGAGAAGGTGCATATAGGCACAGCAGCCGGTGCTGTCAAATCGCGGCACGCAAAGAAATCAGGCAATGAAATGGGGCGGCACTCCCCCCGAAGTACCGCCCCCGTGACAGCCCCGATCAGGGCAAGCCGTGCGGACCCGAAGGCCCAAATTCATCCAGACTCAGAAGATGCCCGGCACCAGCCGCCAGCGAACCCTTTCCTTGAAGGCGCTATAGGCTGGATCCTGGCTGAGCAGGCGCTCTTCGGCCAGCAGGCGCAGGATCTGGGCCCACCAGGAAATGATCCAGATCGCCAGATTGAGCAGCGACGGCATCAGCAGCGCCAGGCCGATATGAGCAAAGAGATAGCCGGCATACATCGGATGCCGCACAAAGGCGTAAGGCCCGCTGATCTTGACCCCGCGATTGGCCGGGGCAATGCCAAAGCTACGGCGCAGCGTCAGCTTGGCCCAAAGTTGTACGCAATTGCCGAACAGCACCAGCGACACACCCAGCGAGGCCAGCTGCGGAAACAGATCCTTGCCCGGCGAAATCAGCATGGCGGCGAAGGTGGCGGTGATCGCCAGCATCCAGTCGCCCAGCTCCATCGAGATCGCTTCGGTCGGGCGGCGGATCAGCACGAAAACGGCCACGGCGGATTCAGTCGCCAGCAGCAGCGGAGCAAAGGGGTTGTCGGAATTGCCAACGCGCCAGGCCAGGAATATCCAGAGGATCACGATGGCAACCTGCTCTGCCCGATCAAGCACGGCGGGGCGCAGCCAGCGGGATTTTGGCGCTGTGCCAACAGATGCGTTCATGGTCATTCCGTCCTTCGCTTGCACGCGCATAAAGCGCTCAAGCCACCGCTTCGCAGCATACGGTTAACATCCCGATAACTTGTGCCTGCACCCGAAGCTGCGTCGTGGGGCCCGGATTTGCTTGACTCATCCGGCCATGCTGCTAGTGGCGCGCACCGAACCGCGTGGGCTCGCCTGCAAGGTTCATCCGTCCGAGACAGTTGGTGCACGGGATCTGCCCGCGCTTAATTTCCAGCCTAGACGGGGAAAAGAGATTCCCGGTTCCACTCCCCAACAGGGAATGGTGCTATGCCCGCGCGGTTTGCGCGGCTCCTTCCCCCATCGACGGACTCGCCCGTGGTGCATCAGTGCCATGGACAAACGTAGCCGGCCGCTTGGGACTGTCCCCTGCGGTCATATGTGAAGGAGTAAGGCATGGATCGTTCGCAGAAAGCCGAATCGGTCGCAGCCCTCAACGCGGTCTTCAACGAGGCAGGCGTGGTGGTTGTCACCCGCAACCTCGGGCTGACGGTGGCCCAGTCCACCGATCTGCGCGGCAAGATTCGCGACGCGGGTGCGTCCTACAAGGTTGCGAAGAACCGTCTTGCCAAGCTTGCCACCCAAGACACCGACTATGTGGGCATCGCTGATTTGCTCACCGGTCCTACCGCGCTGGCGACTTCGGTCGATCCGGTTGCGGCGGCCAAGGCGGTCGTCGATTTCGCCAAGACCAACGACAAGTTGGAAATCGTTGGCGGTTCGATGGGTACGCAGGTTCTGACCGCTGATGGCGTCAAGGCTCTGGCCTCGATGCCCTCGCTCGACGAACTGCGGGCAAAGCTTGTTGGCCT
>JBGAIR010000026.1:7811-29732 GCA_044225335.1 Novosphingobium sp.
ACCGCTCCGGCGGCAAAGCTGGCCCGCGTGTTTGGTGCCTATGCCGCGAAGGAAGCCGCGTAAGCCGTTTCAGACGATTTTCCGGGGTCAGGGCATTCCGCCTTCCCCGGCCAACATTTCAATGGAGTGAACCATCATGGCTGATATCGCCAAGCTTGTTGAAGAACTTTCGAAGCTGACCGTCCTCGAGGCGGCTGACCTTGCCAAGGCCCTGGAAGAAGCATGGGGCGTCAGCGCCGCTGCTGCTGTTGCCGTTGCTGCCCCTGCTGGCGGCGGTGCTGCTGCTGAAGCGGTCGAAGAAAAGACCGAATTCGACGTGATCCTGACCGGCGACGGCGGCAACAAGATCGCCGTCATCAAGGAAGTCCGCGCGATCACCAGCCTGGGCCTCACCGAAGCCAAGGCGCTGGTCGAAGGCGCGCCGAAGGCCGTCAAGGAAGGCGTGTCGAAGGCTGAAGCCGAAGACATCAAGAGCAAGATCGAAGCCGCTGGCGGCACCGTCGAGCTCAAGTAATCTGCCGGGCCTGCCAAGGCCTGTGGATACGGAAAAGGGCGGCCTTTCGGGGCCGCCCTTTGTTGTTTCCGGGTTCTGTTTGATGAGTTCGGCAAAACAATCCGGATCAGATACTCAAATCAGAACTGGCAGCCCATCGCCGAATAGCTGGCCTTGGCCTTGTCCAGCGCTGCCTTGCAGCTCTGTGCCAGCGCCGCCTTGTCGGGCGCAGCCGCCCATTGCGACTTGGACTGATTGATTGCCTGCTCCAGCGACGCGCGCTGTGACTCTGGCACCTTGTCCTTGATACAGGCCATCACCTTGTTCAGGTAATCATCGCATTCGGGCACGCCGGTAACGCCATCAGCCACCTTGGCGGTGGTTTCAGCGGCACCGGCCGCAGCGGAAGCGTCACCAGCCGGTGCTTCTTCCTTCTTGGCTCCCTGCGAACAAGCAGCAAGCAGGGCAACGCCCGCGATAAGGGCAAAACGTGATTTCATAGGATGCGACCCCTGAGTGACCATATGACAGGATGATCATATGTCTGAACATGGACAAACCGCCCATGAAACAAGCCTATGGGGTCTGGCAAAGGTGGTCAAGCGCTGACCGGCCCCAGCGTCGCATCAAAAGCGCCGCGCATATCCCACATAGATCCGCCGATCCGGCGCGTTGTGGTTGAGTCCCAATTCGGAGCCAAGATCAATCTGGGCATTGTCGCCCAGCATCAACCCTGCGGCGAGACCTGCCAGTGCGGAGGTGGTTGCGCCTGCGGGATCATCATCGCGCATCAGCTGTGCTTCCACCGCCAGATTGATCTGGCTGGTGGCCGCGATTCCAACCCCGCCAGCGACACCCCACGCCAGATGCCGCCCGCTGCGGTCCGCATCGGGTGCAGCGTCGAGTTCCGGCGTCAGCATCAGCGACACCGCCCCGCCAGGCGCATAGCCGATCGGCATCTGCAAGCCCGCGCCCCAATCCCCCGCGCCAATCGCCTGACCGCCGGTTGGCAGCGTAACCGATGGCAGCAACGCCAGCGAAAAGCCCTTACCATCAGGATTGACCAGATTGCGCTTGATCCCCAGCGTTAGGTCGCCGGTGCCAACAGAGGTTGTCACCGCCCCGTTAGCCCGATCCCGCGAACGGGTGTGGCCATAGGCCGTCCAGCCCAGCCGCACTTCGGCGTGATCGGCAACGCCATAACGCAGCGCCAGATCGCCCAGCACCAGCTGATCATCCAGCGATTGCGCATTGGCATCATGGGTCCAATCGCCGAGCGATACCTCCGCTGAAAGCCGCCCCGGCTCCACCGTGCAGGCCGGGGTATCAATCCCCGGCCGGTCCGGACAGAAATCGCGTGCCGCGGCAGAACCGGTGCCCGGCAGCGATAGCGTGACCGCCAGCAGCAAACCCACCCGGCGAGGCGACAGGGAAACAGCCATCAGTGCTCCTGCATCAGAGGGACTGGCGGCAGGCTATTTCAGCGATTTGACGTAGTCCACCAGTTCCTTGCGCTTGGCGGTGTCTGCCATGCCGGCAAAGGTCATCTTGGTGCCGGGAACCAGCTTGGCCGGATTCTCGATCCACTTGTCCAGCGTCGCGTCATCCCAGGTCAGCCCGGATGCCTTGAGCGGATCGGAAAAGGCAAAACCGGGAATTTCCCCTGCCTTGGTGCCGTAAACCCCGGCCAGACTGGGACCGATGCCATGCTTGCCCTTTTCCACCGAGTGGCAGGCCGCGCATTGAGCGAAGGCGGCAGGCTTGCCATCGGCCGGTGTGGCTGCAGCAACGGATTCAGACGCAGCAGGTGCAGCAGCTTCCGTTGTATCAGAAGCAGCGCTGTCATCCTTCGGTGTGCCGCAAGCCGCGACTCCCAGAGACAGCACCAGAACCATAGCCAAGCCACTTGAACGCATCGAACCCTCCCTGATTGGCGAATGCGGCGAAACTAGAGCGCAAATCCTTGTACGGGGGAAGTGCGTTTCACGCAGCAGCAGTTGCCGAATGCGCACACCAGCGGAGCAACCGGTCGATCAGTTGCGTTTTCGCCTTTCGCCGCACCCACCCTTCGCCTATCCGGGCCGGCTTTATGTCTGACGGACAACATCTTTCTGCGGGATCATCCTCCCCCTGGCGTGCCGAAATGGGCGCAACGCTGCGATTGGCGGCGCCACTGGCGCTGACCAATCTGTTGCAGATGCTGGTTCATGCCGTGGATGTGATCTTTGTTGCCCGGCTCGGCGCGGCGGCGATTGCGGCATCCAGCCTGTCGATCGCCCTGTTCGGGCTGACGATGTGGAGCCTTTCGGCGCTGGCCGGGGCCTGCGCACCGCTGATCGCCGCCGAGCTGGGCCGCCGCAACCATGCCGTGCGCGAAGTGCGCCGCAGCGTCCGCATGGCGCTGTGGCTGGCGGTGGCATCCGGGCTGGGCGGCATGGCGCTGTGCGCCTTTGGCGAGGCGATCATGCTTGCCACCGGGCAGGAACCCGAAATCGCGGCAATGGCAGGCGGTTTTTTGCGGCTGCTGCTGTGGGCGATGATCCCGATGATCGCCTGCAGCGTGCTGCGCATTTTTGCCGCCGCACTCGACCGGGCTGGCTATGCCACCGCGATCACCGCGCTGGCGATTGCGGTCAATGCCTTTGGCAACTGGGTCTTCGTGTTCGGCCATCTTGGCGCACCGGCGCTGGGGCTGAAGGGATCGGCCATGTCGAGCATCGTCACCTCCCTGGCGATGCTGGCGGCATACTGGCTGGTGATCGCGCGTGACCGGCGCTTGCGGCGCTACCATATCTTCGGGCGCTGGTGGCGGCCCGAATGGCAGCGGATGCGGCAGATGCTGCAGATCGGCCTGCCGATCTCGCTGACCGTGCTGGCCGAAGCCGGACTGTTCAGCAGCGCCGCCTTTCTGATGGGCCGCATCGGCGAGGCACAGCTTGCCGCGCATACGCTGGCGCTCAACATCGCGGCGCTGGCCTTTCAGGTGCCGTTTGGCATTGCCCAGGCGGCAACCATCCGCGTCGGCTATCACTATGGCGCGGGCGACCATGCCGGGGCGGGCCGCGCCGGATGGAGCGCATTGGCGCTGTCGGTTGGTTTCATGTCGCTGACCGCCAGCGCGATGCTGTTCGCGCCATTGTGGGTGCTGCGCATCTATATCGATCCGCATGATGTCCGCAACGCCGCCATCGTCGCCTTTGCCGTGCAATATATGCTGGTTGCCGCCGCATTTCAGCTGTTTGACGGCGCGCAGGCGGTTGGCGCGGGTGCGCTGCGCGGGTTGCAGGATACCAGCATGCCGCTGGCCATTGCCCTGTTCGGCTATTGGGCGATCGGCTTCACCACCTCGGTCTGGCTGGGGCTGTTCACGCCGCTGGGCGGGCTGGGTGTTTGGATCGGCCTTGCCGCCGGACTGGTGGTGGCCGCCGCGCTGCTGACCTGGCGCTGGCACCGGCGCGACGCGCTGGGGCTGACCACAATCAGGACAGCATAAAAATTTCGCGCGCCAGCGCTTGACGCCCCCCTGCCCGGCACCCATATGCGCCTCGCTGGCACTCTCCATGCGGGAGTGCCAAAGCATTCTTTTCGATAGTCAGAGAGAGGTACAATCCATGGCTTTCCGTCCGTTGCACGATCGCGTGCTCGTTCGCCGCGTCGAAGCTGAAGAAAAGACCGCCGGTGGGATCATCATCCCCGACAGCGCCAAGGAAAAGCCGGCCGAGGGCGAAGTCGTCGCCGTTGGCGCTGGCTCCAAGGCCGAAGACGGCAAGGTTACTCCGCTGGACGTCAAGGCGGGTGACCGCGTGCTGTTCGGCAAATGGTCCGGCACCGAAGTCAAGATCGACGGTGAAGACCTGCTGATCATGAAGGAATCCGACATTCTGGGCATCATCGGCTGAACCAGGCCTGCCTGAACGTCACCCTCATTTATTCAAGCATTCAGAAGGAACTGAACAATGGCTGCCAAGGACGTAAAGTTCGGCCGTGACGCCCGCGAACGCATTCTCGCCGGTGTCGATATCCTCGCCAATGCCGTGAAGGTCACGCTGGGCCCCAAGGGCCGCAACGTCGTGATCGACAAGAGCTTCGGCGCGCCCCGCATCACCAAGGACGGCGTTTCCGTCGCCAAGGAAATCGAACTGAAGGACAAGTTCGAAAACATGGGCGCCCAGATGCTGCGCGAAGTCGCCAGCAAGGCCAATGACGCTGCCGGTGACGGCACCACCACCGCCACAGTGCTGGCCCAGGCCATCGTGCGCGAAGGCATGAAGTCGGTTGCCGCCGGCATGAACCCGATGGATCTGAAGCGCGGCATCGATATCGCCGTTGCCAAGGTGGTTGAAAACCTCAAGGCCCGTTCCAAGCCGGTCGCCGGCACCTCGGAAATCGCCCAGGTTGGCGTGATTTCTGCCAATGGCGACAAGGAAGTCGGCGAAAAGATCGCCGAAGCCATGGAAAAGGTCGGCAAGGAAGGCGTGATCACCGTGGAAGAGGCCAAGGGCCTCGAATTCGAACTGGATGTCGTCGAAGGCATGCAGTTCGACCGCGGCTATCTCTCGCCCTATTTCATCACCAACCCTGAAAAGATGACCGTGGAACTGGATAATCCCTATATCCTGATCCACGAAAAGAAGCTGTCCAACCTGCAGTCGATGCTGCCGGTGCTGGAAGCGGTGGTGCAGTCGGGCCGTCCGCTGCTGATCATCGCTGAAGACATCGAAGGCGAAGCACTGGCGACGCTGGTGGTCAACAAGCTGCGCGGCGGTCTGAAGATCGCGGCGGTGAAGGCTCCGGGCTTCGGCGATCGCCGCAAGGCGATGCTGCAGGATATCTCGATCCTTACCCAGGGCGAGATGATCAGCGAAGATCTGGGCATCAAGCTGGAAAGCGTGACCCTGTCGATGCTGGGTCAGGCCAAGCGCGTCACCATCGACAAGGACAACACCACCATCGTCGATGGCGCCGGTTCGGCGGAAGAGATCAAGGCCCGTGTCGAACAGATCCGCGCCCAGATCGAAACCACCACTTCGGACTATGACCGTGAAAAGCTGCAGGAACGTCTGGCCAAGCTGGCTGGCGGTGTTGCCGTGATCAAGGTTGGCGGGGCCACCGAAGTCGAAGTGAAGGAACGCAAGGACCGCGTTGATGATGCCCTGCACGCCACCCGCGCTGCGGTGGAAGAAGGCATCGTCCCCGGCGGCGGCACGGCGCTGCTCTATGCGACCAAGGCGCTCGAAGGGCTGACCGGTGTCAACGAAGACCAGACCCGCGGTGTGGACATCGTGCGCCGTGCGATCTCGGCCCCGGTCAAGCAGATCGCCGAAAACGCCGGCTTCGACGGCGCGGTTGTCGCTGGCAAGCTGCTCGACCAGTCGGACGAGAACTTCGGCTTCAACGCCGCGACCGACGTTTATGAAAACCTGGTGGCATCCGGCGTGATCGACCCGACCAAGGTCGTCCGCACCGCGCTGCAGGACGCCGCTTCGGTGTCGGGCCTGCTGATCACCACCGAAGCCGCTGTCGCGGAAAAGCCGGAAGACAAGCCGGCAATGCCCGCAATGCCCGGCGGCGGCATGGGCGGAATGGACTTCTAAGCGTCCTTTCATCCAATACCGAACAACCGGCGGCCGGGGGGAACCATCCCCCCGGCCGTTTTGTTTGCGTGACATAGGCAGTCATCATCCACGCTGGCCGACGATGTGATCGCCATGCTGTGTCCGAAATGGAGGCAATGGGATTCCCCCACGGCGTGATTGCTTGCCAATCAACCCCGCGAAGATCGCATGGGAATCCGGCGCTGGGCCGGTTCCGCAACCGGGGAAAGCGGTATGGCAGACAGCGTTGGCCTGCACCAATTGGTAGGAGCCGTTGCCGGCGCGATTGTCGATGCGCAAGGGCTGGTCGAACAGCGCTATATCGAACAGGTCAGCAGCTATTTTGACAGCCAGGGCAATCCGCTGTGCCTGGCGGTGAAGATGCCCCGCCCCGGCAGTGCCGCCAGCGATGACATGCAGCTTGGCGTGCCGCTGCTCTCACTGGTCGAAAGCTCGATGCTGGCGATCAAGGATCTGAAAATTGAGCTGGATGTAGAACTGGGCGCGATTGTCGATACGGCATCAGTCGGCCCGGCCGCGCCGCAATCGGCTCCACTGACCCCGGCGGCGCAGATCATGCCGGATGCGGCACCTTCGCCATCGCCCTTTCGCAGTTCCGGCGCGCCGATCGACATTCCGCAGACACGGCCCTTACCGGCAGCGCAGGCACCAGTTGCCGCTGCCGATCCCGGCGCACCGCTGCCCGCACCACAACGCGCGCCTGCGCCACCTGAAAAAATGCTGACGCTTTCTGTCGGAACCGCTTCGGCGACCGGCCCCAAGGCGCGCCTCTCGATCAATGTCGCTGCAAAGGCTCCTTCCGAGGCGATGCATCGCTTGATGACCCACCTCAACAAATTGGTGTGAGCAAAGGAGAATCTTATGGCATTTTCTATGGGCGATCAGTTCAAGGGCCTTCCCATGGGCGATCTGATCGGGGGACCGTTGATGGCAGCTGCGGATGCGCAGGTGCGACTGGCCAAATCCACCGCGCAGTTCATTCAGCAGATCGGCTTCAAGCCAACCGCGTCTGCGGACAAGGATGACAATGGCAATCCCATTTACGATCCGGCCAAATTCGATGTCCGCACGGTGGATTTCAAATTTGACCGGCCGACCGGACAGGCTGACGAAAACGGCGTTTTCCAGACCGAAACAGTATCGCTGGAAGTGCCGATGCTGGCGATTGTCAAGGTTCCGGCGCTGGGCATTGAATCGGTCGACATCATTTTCGACATGGAAGTGAAGAATTCCGAATCCTCGAAGGAAAGCGAAGACAAGTCTGGCAAGTTTTCCGCCGATGCCTCGGTCGGCTGGGGTCCGTTCAGCCTCAGCGTCCATGTCGAAGGGTCGGTGGCCACCCACAAGGAAAACACCCGTTCCACCGATCAGACCGCGAAATATCATGTCGAGGTTCACGCGGTTGACCGGGGCATGCCCGAAGGGCTGGCGCGCGTGCTGGACATGATGAACCAGGCTATTGCGCCGAAACACATCACCAAACAGCCCGCCAACGGCAACCAGCCCGATCCGAACAAGCCGCAGTCAGCGCCGCTTGGGCCGGAACATGCCGCCAGTGACATGGTGCTCGATCATCAGGGAACGGTGCTTGCCCCCGGTAACTACACCGTCCGTTCGGCGGCGGCATAAGCAATGCGGGGCAGCGGTGAAGGTTTTGACCTGACCGGGGTCGGGTTCATCAAGCGGATCAGCCTGGGCAATCTCGATGTCCAGGCTGCCGCAGCCGAACCGGAACATCAAAAGGCTCTGGCACTGCTCAACCGCTGCCTCGAAGATTATCCGAAGGGACGGATCATCGGCCGGGAAATGTCGTTTGACGTGCTGACCACCAAGAACGGCCACCATGTGGTGCTGGAAAAGGTGACCTATCACGTCGGTTTCCCGCGCCGGCCGTTCTGGCTGGAAGACTGATCATGGCACGCAGCCCGATCCGGCTGGGCATGCTGGCCCGGGCATTGTCCGATACCGGACAGCGGGCACTGGCGGCCGGTGTAGAGCTGCGCTCCATCTCGCTCAGCGTCGCGGTCAGCGCGCCGCCGATGCTTGATCCGCAGCAGCTATGGCCACTCCGCGTCGCCGCGCCCGCCAGACCTTGGCGGCAGTGGCTGGGTGGATGGCTGGGGCAATGGCTTGGCCAGCACCCGAACTGGCCGCGTGTCGAACTGGTCTGGGAAGATGGCGCGGTGTTCGCGCGCCTGCAACATCAGGAGATCGATCAATGACCAAACCGAAAACAAGCGAAGAACTGCCCAGTTGCGCGCCGCGTCACCTGCCGGGCGACATGATGGAAGACGCAGCGCGGACCGCGCGTGAAGAAAACCCCGGCAATCACCCCAATGTCGAACATATCGCCCATCTGGCCAAGGCGGATGCGCCGATATCCTCTTTCATCGCGGTGTTGACCACCAAATACTGGCGCACCAATGGCGTGCGGCTGACGGTGGGTTTTCTGGACAATCCCCCCAATGAGCTGCGCAGCCGCATTCTCGGCCATATGAATGCCTGGGGGCAAAGCGCCAATGTCGAATTCACCGAAAGCTTCGCCGAACCGCAGGTCCGCATCTCGCGCGATCAGCCAGGCTATTGGTCTTATGTCGGCACCGACATATTGCTGATCGACCGCAACAAGCCGACCATGAATCTGCAAGGCTTTACCATGCAGACGCCCGATAGCGAATTTTACCGCGTTGTTCGCCATGAAACCGGCCATACGCTGGGTTGCCCGCATGAACATATGCGCGCGGATGTCGTGGCGCTGATCGATGAGCAAAGGCGATCCAGTATTACGGCGCAACCCAGGGCTGGAACGAAGCGCAGGTGCGGGCGCAGGTGCTGACCCCGCTTTCGCCATCATCGGGGCGAATTCTGCGTCTGACCGGCAATCGATCATGTGCTATCAGATCCCCGGCGCGATCACCAAAAACGGTGTTGCGATACCCGGCGGTTTGGATATCGATCCGCTCGATTATGCCTTCATGGCTCAGGTCTATCCCAAGCCCGGCGCGGTGCTGGGCAGCAGCCAGCAAGGCGCAGCCGCGCAAGCCGCGCCATTGCCAGCAGCCAGCGCCTTGCACGGCGGCATGGCAACGGCTGCCCCGGCTGCATCGAAGTGGCGCTGAAAGGCGGCAACCGGCTCTCCATCCCGCCTGAGGTCAATGATGGCCAGCTGCGCATGGTACTTGGCGCATTGCAGGGCTGAGCTTCGCATGGCGCAGATCACCTGTGCCAAATCGGGTGGATGGCCGCGCAACCGGTCATCCACATGCCGCGCGGATGCAACTGCCCGCAGATCAGCCCCGTTTCATCGCAGCCGGTTTGAGTGCGGCGCGCGCGTTAGCCAATCTGAAAGCATGGTTGGGTTATCGCTTTTCCTGTGAGGACGGGAATATTTTCAAAACTGCTCGGCTGTGTGGCCGTAGCGAGTGCGCTGGTCGCGCCGCTGGCTGCGGCGCGCGCCGATACACTGGAGCTCGAATTTGATCGGGCGCTGGGCACCCAGCCGCGCACGCCGAAAGCGCCGCAACCCACCGTTCAGCCCTTTGTCTCGTCGCTGAGCCAGCCAAGCTACAGCTCCGGCATCGATTCCCGCATCGCCGCGCTGGCCGATGCCAGCCAGGGCCGGATCGGCGTCGCCGCGATCGATCTTGCCACCGGGCGCAGCCTGTCGGTGCTGGGCAGCCAGCCCTTCCCGATGGCCAGCACCAGCAAGATCGCGATTGCCGCCACCTTCCTGCAAGGGGTTGATGAAGGCCGATTCCGGCTGACCGATCAGTTCCCGCTGATGGTAGCCGTTCGCTCAGCCAAATATTCCAGCGCCGCTGCGCCTGTGCGCGCCGGCAATCTGATGAGCGCGCAGGGCCTGATCGAACTGGCGCTGACCCGCAGCAACAATGAAGCCACCGACGCGCTGCTCGCAGCCGTTGGCGGGCCGACAGCGGTCAATCGCTGGCTGCGCAATGCCGGACTTACCGGCCTGAGGCTGGACCGCGATATTGCCACGCTGGTGCGCGACGATGGCGAGTATAACCCCGCCAACACCATCGACCCGCGTGACAGTGCCACACCGCTGGCGATGACCCAGCTGCTCTCCGGCCTCTATCAGGGGCGCTGGCTCAGCCAGTCGAGCCGTGAGGTGCTGCTGGGCGCAATGTCGCGCTGTGTTACCGGCAAGGGCCGCATCCGCGCCCTGCTGCCCGAAGATGCGCAGGTTCTGCACAAGACCGGAACGCTTTCCAACACTTCCAGCGATGTTGGCATTATCAACCTGCCCGATGGCCGCGCAATCGCCGTGGCGATCTATGTCACCGGTCAGGGCGGGAAAGCCAATCGCGATGCCCGCATCGCCGGCATCGCTCGCGCCATTTACGACAGCTATCAGACCGACTCATCCAGCCTGCGCCGCACCGCTTCGCGCTGAACACCGGTCGATGTGACGGCCCGTCAACCGTCTCTCCATGCACGGGATTGTCGCCTCCCCGCGCCCTGCGCTAGATGGCGGGATGAATCTGGCTGATCTTGGCGACCGTATCTGCATCATGGGCCCGTCGAACAGCGGCAAATCGACGCTGGCTGATGCAATCAAGCGCGCTCATGGCCTTCCGGCGGTGCATCTCGATCAGCTCCACCACCTTCCAGACACCGATTGGGTGCCGCGCCCTTATGCAGATTTCGCGGCGCTGCACGATCAGGCGATCATGGCTGAGCGCTGGGTCATGGACGGCAATTATACAATGCTGCTGCCCCAACGCCTGAATCGCGCCACCGGGCTGATCCTGCTCGACATCGGCACGATGCGCGCCCTTGCCCGCTATCTGCGCCGATCATGGTTCGACAAGGAGCGGCGCGGAGGTCTGGCGGGCGGCATTGATCGTGTAAAATGGGAAATGATCCATCACATCGTGGTGATCACCCTGCCCAACCGCAAACGCTACCGCGCCATCTTCAACGGCTGCTCGCTGCCCAAGCTCTGTCTGTCAACGCCAAAGCGAACTTACGGCTTTCTATCGCCAAACGGGCCTGACGCGATGATTGCAGAGGAAAGAGCGGCAAAGCCAATCGCGATGCCCGTATCGTTGATACCGACTTCATCCAGCCTGCGACGCACCGCTTCGCGCTGAGCCGCCGCCACTGTCGCTGTCGTCGGGCCAGCATAGGCTGAGCATCGGGTAACGCCGCAACCACCGCTTTTCCGTCATACGCTGGACAAACACATCGCGCTTGGCCTCGACAAATCGCGGGGTCGGCACAAGCCTGAGCCCGAAGAGATCGTCCAGCCCATAGGGCGCGCTCACAACCAATCCAAGAGCGCGATCCAGCCGCACGGCCACGGCAGTTGCCGTTTCCGGCCAGAACCGCATCGCATCGCCAATGCTGCGATAGCGCCCATCACCATTGCGGCGATGCATCCGGGCCTGATTCTTGACCGACCAATCCAGCGATGGATGCATCTGGCGCAAGCGGCCTTCGATCAAGCGATCTGATGCCTCGCCAGCATCCTCTTCATCATATCGCAGCACATCGACATCGCCCTGCGGAAGCATCGGCGCACGATCATGGAGCCGATCCCACACGGCATCGCGTATGAACCCGGCGCCGATCCAGCAATCCGGCATATCCAGCGATTGCACCGTTTGCAGCGCCGCCATCCGCACCGGATCGTCCTGAAGCGTCAATGCAAGTTCGCTCTGCCAGCGCATCAGTTATGTCTGCCGTCCCCGCAGAAAAGGAAAGGGCGCGCCGACCATGTCGACGCGCCCTCCTCCTCTCCAGGATCTGAAAGATCAGAAGTCGAAGCTCGCCCGCGCGTAGAGATAACGGCCGTTGAAGCCGAAGGGCGAGAAGATCGAGAACGGAATATACTGCTGGTTGGCAGGATAAGAACCGCCGATTGACGTCGGACGCAGGCCCTGCGGCGAACGATCCGGATAAACGTCAAACAGGTTGTCCGCACCGATAGCCAGGCTGATCCGTTCCATCGGCTTGAAGCGCAGTTCCAGATCGGTGATCCACTTCGCCCGCAGCAGGATATCATCCGGACCATAGGCAGTCAGGCTGGCGGCATTGGGTGCCAGCGGCGCTGCCGATCCGGGCGAGGTAACCTTGCCGTAGCGGGTGGTGCGGGCTGTCAGGCCAAACTGGCCGACATCGCCATCCAGGCTCAGCACCACCTTGTCGCGCGGCTGCCCTTCGGTAAAGCGCAGGCTTTCCACGCGGCCGAACAGCACCAGCCCGGGCACAGAGGCCAGCGGACCCAGATCGTTATGATACTTCAGGATCTTCTGCTTGTTGTAGTTGTAAGCAGCAGTCAGCGACCACTTGCCTACGCCTTCCAGCGGCAGACGCCAGTTGAGCACCGCATCAACGCCCTGCGTGCGGGTGTCGAGACCATTGATGAAGAACCGCGCTGCACCAACCGAGTTGAAGCCATTGGCATCAAGCACAGCCTTGACCGCGTTATTGACCGCGGTGGTGCCGCTGCCCGCCGCACCGAGGTTTTCGGTGAGAACGATGCGGTCCTTGATCTTGATGTTATAGTAATCAACTGTCAGCGTGACGCCGCGAAGCGGATTGGCGGTAAAGCCAGCCGAGAAATTGAGCGACTTCTCCGGCTTGAGATCCTTCGAACCCAGTGCACGAGCCACCGGGCTGTTCACAGCCACGGTACTGATATCCACCGGCACGCCGCTGATGAAGTTGGTCGAGGTGGTGGTGAAATACTGCTGATGCAGCGAAGGTGCGCGGAAACCGTTGGAAACCGAACCACGGATCGCGAAGCCCGGAACGAATTCGTAACGGCTGGCGAACTTTGCCGTCAGCGTATTGCCGAAGTCCGAGAAATGCTCAAACCGGGCAGCCGCTGTGGCGGTCAGGCCGTCAATCGGTTCCGCATCCAGTTCCACATAACCGGCCATGCTGTGACGGCTCTTGTCCGTAGCAGCCGAAGCCGGGAGACCGGGGAAGCCCTGCGCGCCAGCCCCTGCCGCACGGCCGGGGAAGCTACAGATATTGGTCGCGGAATCGAACACGCCCTGCTGCGCGGTGCAAGTCGCCGCAGTGGTGACGAATGCCGCCTTGAAATAGGGCCCGATTGCCCAGGACTGGGTATCACCCGGCCGGATCTGGAAGTTTTCGGAACGATATTCCGCACCGAACGCCAGGGTAACCGGCTTGGCAAAACCAGCATCGAAATCACGGCTGACATCGACATTGGCCAGGAACTGGCCATAGCGCAGACCGCCAGCATCAAAGCTGTGCTGGCTTTGCGGACCAAAGCTGGTGTTCAGCGAATTGTCGACATTATAGTCAAAGCTGTTGTGGCCATAGCTCAGCGAGCCGTCGACATTCCAGTCGCCGCCCGTGGTGCGCAAGCCCAGCGCTGCAGCCATATCGGTCAGGTCTGAGCGGATGAGCGGCAGGAAACCGTCCGGGGTGAGCGCCACGAAATTGCTGGTGCTCGGCGTGGTATTGGGGGCCAGAACCGACCAATCACGGTTCGCCGAGTTATTTTCCTGACGATAGTTCGCAGCGCTGACAGAATCACGCTGATCAAAACTGGCGAAGCTGTAAAGTTCCAGATTATCACCCAGCGGCAGCGCGGCGTTGGCGAAAATGATGAAATCATCCGCCTTGGGATCGCCGAAACGGAATTCCAGGCGATTGAAGGTCAGCTCGCGCGGATCCCAGGTCGTGCTGGTGGGACGGATATAGTTCGGACGCAGATCATAGCCCTGACGGTTGGTTGAACCGCGATGACGGTATTCCGCCGTCAGGTTGATATAGCCGCCCTGCGCGCCGAAGAACGGCAGACCGATGTTCGTGGCCACCGAATAGCTTTCGCCATCATGCGCCTTGCGGTAGCCATCGGTGTTGGCCTGGAAATAACGGTTGTCTGTGGTGTTGAGCACCGGCTGGCCGCCCGAAGTCACCAGACCCGTGACATTGTCCACACCATCAATGGTGGTGTCATACTTGCCATAGCTGATGCTGGCGCGGCCGCCTTCGCTGGCCTTCTTGAGGCGAATGTTGATCACACCGGCGATGGCATCCGAGCCATATTGTGACGATGCGCCATCGCGCAGTACTTCGATCCGTTCGATCGCCAGCGCGGGAATGGCGTTCATGTCCACCGCAGCCGAACCACGACCGACAGTGCCGTTGATGTTGAGCAGCGCCGAAACATGGCGACGCTTGCCATTGACCAGAACCAGTGTCTGGTCAGGTGAAAGGCCGCGCAACGTGGCAGGGCGCAGCGCGTCCGAACCATCGGCAATCGCGGGCTGTGGGAAGTTGAAGCTGGGAACCAGCTTGTTCAGAATCTTGTTGGTTTCAACCTGGCCACCTTCGGTGATCGCATCACCGGTCAGAACGTCAACCGGAACCGGGGAATCCTGAACCGTCCGGTTGCTTGAACGGGTGCCGGTAACGATGATGGTGGAAGCACCGTCTTCGCTGGCAGTGGTATCCTGCGCCCAAGCCGGAGCGGCCACCGCAATGCCCGAAAGGCTGGCAAGAAGAGAAAGTTTGACGATAGATCGCATCGTTTGCCCTCAAAGAATGTCCATTTCCCGTCCCCCACGGGCAATGGATCGTTGGAAACGATTTCATACGACGATCGCTCGCACAGGTGCAAGCCATCCGGCGCGATTGCGCGCCGGGTGTGGCAATCAGGCAACGCGATTACACGTCTGAAAATTCGGCCTTTCTTGGCCCCAGATAACCAAACAGATAGGCAGCGACCTTACGCATCTGGATTTCCTCCGCGCCTTCGGTGATGCGATAGCGGCGGTGGTGGCGATAGATATGCTCGAACGGCTTGTGCCGGGAATAGCCAATCCCGCCATGCACTTGCATCGCCCGATCCGCCGCTTCGCAGACCAGCCGGTTCGCATAATAGTTGCACATGGAAATCTTGTCGGAGAGGCGGTGTTCCAGCTCCTTGTGATCCAGCTGATCCATTTCCCAGGCGGTCTTGTAGATAAGCGTGCGCAGCATCTCGCACTGGGTGGCCAGCTCTACCAGCGGGAACTGGATCGCCTGATTGCGCGCCAGCTCCTGCCCGAAAGGCTTGCGGCTGCGCGCATAGCGCACCGACCGGTCAACGCAGAAAGTGGCCGCACCCAGTGAACTTGCCGCCTGGCGGATGCGGTTCTGATGGACAAAGCTCTGCGCGATGGACAGCCCGCCGCCCACCGGCCCCAGCACCGCGCTGTCCGGCACCCATACATCGGTGAACGACACCCGCGGATGATCGGTGGGCATGTTGAAGGTCCACAGATATTCCTCGATCACCTGCCCTTCGCAGGGGTTTGGCACAAGGAAACAGGTGATGCCCCGCGCTGCGCCGTCTTCGCCGCTGGTGCGGGCGAAGGTGGCGCAATGGGTGGCGACATGCATCCCGGTGGTCCACATCTTCTCGCCATTGATCCGCCAGCCCGGCACCCCATCGCGCACCTCCGGCACGGCGCGGGTTTCCATATGGGTGGCGTCAGAGCCATGATCAGGCTCGGTCAGGCCAAAGGCAACGCGGCGGCGGCGCTCAAACCCCCCAAGGATGAATTCCTCCTGCTGCTGCTGCGTGCCGAAATGTTCGAACATGTTGACGAAGGGGAAGTTGCCGACGATCGAATGTTCGTTCTGCAGATCATTGTGCAGACCCAGCCCCTTGGCGGCAAAGCGATCACGGATCACCGCCATCCACAAATTCGCGCCATCCTTGCCGCCATATTTCTTCGGCGCGGAAAAGCGCCAGTGCCCGGCGGCATCCGCGCGGCGGGTGGCTTCCTGCAACAACTCTTCCCACTCATGGCGCGGCAGGCCGCCATTGTCGAAGTCGGTGCGCGCCCATTCGCGGCGGTGATCAAAAAAGCGGATATTGTCATCCGCCTGTTCCAGCGGCGTGATCTCTGCGGCGATAAAGGCGTCCAGTTCGGCCAGATAGGCTTCGAGATCGGCGGGCAGCGCAAAATCCATCGGTTCAGTTCCCTTCCCAAAGCGCGCGTGCCGCCGGCAGCGCGGAGTATTTCGGCATATCAGCAGCCAGCTTGTCCAATGCCATGCGCCGCAGCCGGGCCAGCACCCCCGGCGTGGCAAGATCGGCCCGCCCCGCCAGCAGATCGGCGGAAAGCACCGCGTCCACCGCGCTGGGGTGCCGGGTGATTTCGCGCGCGGCGATGCCCAGCGCATTGCGCGCCACCGCCAGATCAAAGCGCTTGCGCCCCGAAAGCAGCGGCTTGATATCGCTGGCCAGCCATTCGGAGACCGCGGTGATCACTTCTGCAGCGTCAGGCTCGCCCCTGCCTGCCTCCCGATCCCGCAATGCGGGGCCCAGCGCGCGGTCACGCTCCGCCTGCGGAGCATCCTGTTCCAGCAGCAGCAGCAGATCCAGCTCTTGCTCCGATGTCCGGTGCGCCACCACCACCCGCTCCAGCGAACGATCCGCACCGTCGCGCCAATAGCCGCCCATTTGCAGGCAGCCGAGCGCCCACCACAGCGTGCGATAGATAGTCCAGAAACGGAAACGCAGTGGGTCGAACGCCTCTCCTCCGGCATCGGCATAGGCGCTGGCCAGCTGCCCGATCGTGCCCAGCCCATAGGCGGGCCGGTCTGGCCGGGTGAACCGCCAAACGGTCATGCAGCCAAAGGCCAGATCCTCATGCGGATCGCCCAGATGCGCCAGCTCCCAATCGAGCACGCCGCTCAGGCGGCCCTGTTCAACCAGCAGATTGCCCAGCCGAAAATCCCCATGCACCAGCCTGGGCGGCACCGCAGGCGGCAGATTGCTTTCCAGCCAGCGCAGCGCCAGCGCCAGGATCGGACGATCACCGCCATAGCTGATGAACCGCGCGCGCAGCTCTGCCACGGCGCTGGCCGGTTCCAGCACTGGCAGCGGCAGTCCGCTGCAATCGGTGCGATGTGTAGCCGCCAGTTCGCGGGCAATATCCGCCAGCAGCGGCAAAGGATCGCTCTCCGCCAGAATCGCGGCCGGATCAGGCGTGCCCGACAAAGCGCGCATGACAAAGCCGGTGCCGATCCCGTCCTGCGGGGCCAGCTCGACCAGAATCTCCGGGGCGGCCACTCCGGCGGCACGCGCCGCGCGGATCAGCCGCGCCTCGCCGGCATGATCCATCGGTCTGCCCGCCATCATCGCCGCCGAAGGTGCCCGGCGTAGCACGCAAAGCTGATCTCCGGCGGCAAAGCGCCAGCTTTCCATATTGGCTCCGCCCGACAGGCGCTCCAGCCGCTCAGGCGGCGCGAGCCCGACCCGCGCCAGCGCCGATGCCAGCCCGGCCAGCACCATATCTTCGCCCGGTTGCGCAGTTTCGCTCACAGCCGCTCCCATATTGCGCCGCCCGTTCAAAGGAGGCTTCGAGCGATGTTAATCGAGCGATTAAATTAGATCAAGCGCGCCGCGCCTGCGTCACCCCCAGCAGGGTCAGTGCCCCGGCGGCGACCAGCAGCAGGCCGATCGATCCGCCCATTCCGGCATTGCTCATCTGCTTGGCGAGCAGCGGTGTCACTGCGCCGCCGATGATCCCGCCCGCATTGAATGCCACCGACACACCGCTATAGCGCACCGGCACCGGATAGAGCGTAGCCAGCCAGCCGCCCAGCGGGCCATAGACAAAGCCCATCACCAGAAGTGCGGCGGATAAAGTAGTAAACACCAGCCACAGCGACCCCGAAGCCAGTCCCGCACCAAAGCCCAGCCCCACCACCATGGTCGCCACCGCGCCCCAGCCCAATACCCTTGCCGCGCCGGTCCGGTCAGACAGCACCGCCGCCAGCACAATACCCAGCGCCAGAAAGCAATTGGCGGCAAGCTGCACGCCCAGAAAAGTCTCACGCGGATAGCCCAGCTTCTTGGTGCCAAGGTCCAGCGCAAAGGCGGTGGAAAGATAGAACAGCGCAAAACAGGCGACAACGCCCGCGCTGCCCGCCAGCACCGCGCCCCAATGATCGCGCAGCAGCGGCCACAAGGGCACCGGCGGCGGCGCAGCCCGGGCGCTGGCCTCACGAAATGCAGCGGTTTCGCCGATGTTGAGCCGCACCCACAAGCCGATGCCAACCAGCACCACGCTGGCCAGAAACGGCACACGCCAGCCCCAACTGAGGAAATCCCTGTCGTTCAGCCACAGTCCCAGCAGCAGGAACAGGCCGTTGGCAGCCAGAAAGCCCAGCGGCGCGCCAAGTTGCGGGGCAGCGCCAAAGCGCGCCTCCCAGCCGCGCGGTGCATTCTCCACCGCCAGCAGCGCAGCCCCGCCCCATTCGCCGCCCAGTCCGAAACCCTGACCAAAGCGCAGCAGGCACAGCAGCGCCGGCGCCACCCAGCCCGCCAAGGCATAGCTGGGCAGAAAAGCGATCAGCACGGTCGATGCGCCCATCATCAGCAGCGATGTGACCAGCGTGGCCTTGCGCCCCACCCGGTCGCCAAAATGACCAAAAGCCACCGCCCCCACCGGCCGGGCAAAAAACGCGATGCCAAATACCATGAAGGCCATGATGCCCTGCGCCGCCGGATCGCTTTGCGGGAAGAACAGCGGACCAAACACCAGCGCGGTGGCGGTGGCGAAGACATAGAAATCATAAAATTCCACCGCCGTGCCCGAAAGCGCGGCGGTGAGAATGCGGGCGTTCTGGCGGATCGGGGACAGCATGGCGACATGCAATGCGGTGCCGCCGCCATGCCGTCAATCATTCCGGGCAGATTATCGTGCCGCGGCTCAGCCGGGTTCGCTCGCCGGATGCCCCGGCCAGTGATCCAGCGGTACATTGCCGAAATTCAATCCGGCTTGACGGGGGTTGATGCAGCTGTCGGTCACGCTTGCCGAACACACGGCATAGGCCGCGCCATCCACCATCACCCGTGTGGCCCGGCCATGTGCATCGCGCTCGATTACATTCGCGTGAGGCACATTGGCATTTGCGGCAGCTTTGCTGGGCCAATGCGTCGACCGGGCCATCGCAGGCGCGGTGAGCGCGACGCTGGCGGCGATTCCGACGATCAGGATTTTGCGCATGAGGTATCTCCTGTGCTGGAGGCCCTCCCGCAGCTTCTTATACACCGCGCAAATGAGCCTGCGATGAACAAATCCCTGCGCTGACCGCTTGCGCCGCCGGGCAATGTTCCCTAGCTGTTCGCACGTGCCCCATCCCGACGAATCCTTGCCCGACCCGCTGCTTGACGGGCTGAACCCGCCGCAGCGCGAAGCCGTGCTGGCCACCGAAGGCCCGGTGCTGATGCTGGCCGGGGCCGGTACCGGCAAGACCGCTGCCCTGACCGCGCGGCTTGCCCATCTGATCCGCACCCGCCGCGCCTGGCCCAGCGAAATCCTCTGCGTCACCTTCACCAATCGCGCCGCGCGCGAGATGAAGGAACGTGTTGCCCATCTGGCCGGACCAGCGGTGGAGGGAATGCCCTGGCTCGGCACCTTTCACTCGGTCGCAGCCAAGCTGCTGCGCCGCCATGCCGAGCTGGCCGGGCTGCAATCAAACTACACCATCATCGATACCGACGATCAGCTGCGGCTGCTGAAACAGCTGATTCAGGCCGAGGGGCTGGACGAAAAGCGCTTTCCGGCGCGGCAACTGGCCGGGCTGATCGATCGCTGGAAGAACAAGGGGCTGAACCCCGAACAGCTCGATGCGATGGATAGCGAAGCCTATGCCAACGGCCGCGGGCAGCAGTTCTACCGGCTCTATCAGGATCGGCTGAAAGCCCTCAACGCCTGCGATTTTGGCGATCTTCTGCTGCATATGCTGAACATTTTCCGCCAGCATCGCGACGTGCTGGAACATTATCAGCAGCGCTTCAAATATATCATGGTGGACGAATATCAGGACACCAATCAGGTCCAGTATTTCTGGCTGCGTCTGCTGGCGCAGGCCCATCGCAACATCTGCGTGGTCGGCGATGATGATCAGTCGATCTATTCCTGGCGCGGCGCGGAGGTGGCCAATATCCTGAAGTTCGAAAAGGATTTCCCCGGCGCGAAAGTGATCCGGCTGGAACAGAACTATCGCTCGACGCCAGACATCCTCGCCGCGGCATCGGGGCTGATCGATGCCAACAGCGAACGGCTCGGCAAGACCCTGTGGACAACACGCAACGGCGGCGACAAGGTGCGCGTGATCGGCGTGTGGGACGGGCCGGAGGAAGCCCGCCGCATCGGCGAGGAAGCCGAACGGCTGGAACGCGAAGGCGCGGCGCTGAGCCAGGTGGCGATTCTGGTCCGCGCCCAGTTCCAGACGCGCGAATTCGAAGACCGCTTCATCGCCATCGGCCTGCCCTATCGCATCGTGGGCGGTTTCCGCTTTTACGAGCGTGCCGAAATCCGCGATGCGCTCGCCTATCTGCGGCTGGTCGCGCAGCCCAGCGACGATCTGGCGTTTGAACGGATCTACAACACGCCGAAGCGCGGCCTGGGCGACAAGACGCTGGAAAAGCTGCATCGCCACGCCCGCGCGCTAGCCGTGCCGCTGAGCGTGGCCGCCACCGAAATTACCGACAGCGATGAACTGCCCGCCCGCGCCCGCAACACGCTGCTCGGCCTGATGCGTGATTTCCTGCGCTGGCGCGATGCGGCGCAAACCCTTTCTCCGGCGGAACTGGTGCGGACCATTCTCGACGAGAGCGGCTATACCGATGCGCTTCAGGCGGAAAAAAGCGCGGAAAGCGCCGGGCGGCTGGAAAACCTCGCGGAACTGGCCCGCGCCATGGAAGATTATCAGACGCTGGGCGATTTCCTCGAACATGTCAGCCTGGTGATGGATAATGATGCCGCCGATGATGCAGAAAAGCTGACGATCATGACCATCCACGCCGCCAAGGGACTGGAATTCGATCATCTGTTCCTGCCCGGCTGGGAAGAAGGCGTGTTCCCCAGCCAGCGCGCGCTGGACGAAGGCGGGCTGGCCGCGCTGGAAGAGGAGCGGCGGCTGGCCTATGTCGCGATCACCCGCGCGCGGCGGCGCTGCACCATCCTGCATGCCGCCAATCGCCGCATCTATGGGCAGTGGACCAGCTCGATCCCCAGCCGCTTCATCGGCGAATTGCCGCAGGCGCATATCGAACAGGAAACCACCCTGTCAGGCGGTGCTTCGCTGTGGCGGGCACAATGGTCAGAGCGCGACGATCCCTTTGCCCATGTCGCCCGCGATGCACCGGGACGCGGCCAGTCCCGCGGCCCCGGCTGGCAGCGTGCCGCCGCGCAAAGCTATGATACCGCCCCCCGCCGCCTCGCCGAAAACACCCGCAGCGCCGCCAGCTTCGCCGCCAAGCCGCGCAGCGACATTGGCCTGGGCGCGCGCGTGTTTCACGACAAGTTCGGCTATGGCGTGGTCGCGGCGCAGGAAGGCAACAAGCTGGAGATCGACTTCGAAAACGCCGGCCGCAAGCGCGTGATCGACAGCTTTGTGAAGCTGGCATAGGCGGAAACGCTGACGGTGCGTTCAGCCCGGAAATCCTCCAAAAGTAACTGCTGTGCCGCCGTCAAGAAAGCGCCGAAACCCCAAGGAAACCGGGCACCGGACCGTTCCAGACGCCGGGTTCGTCGATGTCATCCTGCGGCTGATGTGCCTCGCGCTTTGGCGGTTTGGTACCGTCGCGTTTCGGGCGATCCTGTACAGGCTTTTCCCGGCGCTCCGCGCGGCGCGGCTTTTCCTCGGCTTCGGCCGGTTCGGGTTTTGCCTTAGGTGCATTGCGGCGCGGCTTGTCTGCTGCCGCCTTGGCAGGAGCGCCTTCCAGTGTCACTTCGAACACCGGCACTTTCATCCCGGTCAGCTTTTCGACATTCTCGATCGCTTCGGCATCTTCCG
>JBGAIR010000026.1:29762-35075 GCA_044225335.1 Novosphingobium sp.
GCGGCCAATGCGGTGCACGTAATCATCGGGATGCCATGGCGTGTCGAAGTTGAACACATGGCTCACCCCTTTCACGTCCAGCCCGCGCGCCGCCACATCAGAGCAGCACAGAATGTTGATCGTGCCATCCTTGAACCGGTCCAGCTCGGCAATGCGGGCGGACTGATCCATATCACCGTGAATCTCGCCCGCCGAAAAGCCATGCCGCTGCAGGCTCTTCGCCAGTTCGCGCACCGTGGTCTTGCGGTTACAAAAGATCATCGCCGTCTTGACGTCATCGGTGCGCAGCAGGTGGCGCAGCACCTCGCGCTTTTGCCGCGAGCCGACAAAGACCTTGTGCTGGGCGATATTGATATTGGTGGAGGCGGGACGCGCCACCTCGATATATTTGGGGTTGGACAGGAACTTGTCCGCCAGCTTCTTGATCGGCGGCGGCATGGTGGCGCTGAACAGCAGCGTCTGCCGCGTTGCCGGCAGCTTTGAACAGATCGTTTCGATATCGGGGATGAAGCCCATGTCGAGCATGCGATCCGCCTCGTCGATCACCAGCAGATCGCAGCCGGTCAGCAGGATCTTGCCGCGCTCGAACAAATCCATCAGCCGTCCCGGCGTGGCGATCAGCACATCAACGCCATCAGACAGCGCCTTGACCTGATCGCCCATCTGCACGCCGCCGATCAGCAGCGCCATCTTGAGATCGTGGTTCACGCCGTAAGCTTCGAAATTTTCCGCCACCTGCGCGGCGAGTTCGCGGGTCGGCTCCAGAATCAGACTGCGCGGCATCAAGGCGCGGCGGCGGCCATGCGAGAGGACATCGATCATCGGCAGCACGAAGCTGGCGGTCTTGCCCGTACCGGTCTGGGCAATGGCGATCAGATCGCGCATCATCAGCACCTGGGGAATGGCCTGTGCCTGGATCGGCGTGGGCGTGTCATACCCCTTGGCGTGGACGGCCTGCACCAATTCATCAGAAAGGCCGAGATCGGCAAATGTCATAAGCTATGGGATTCCGGAAAAAGAGCCGCCGCGAAGCGCGTGGCCCGGCTGGCTGCGCACTAGGCGCAAATCCCCGGCAAAGTCAAGAAAACGGCAGTATCGCGGGATCAGTTGTCGGCAACGATCAATTGCCGCAGGCCATGAATACGGCAACTGACACCGCTGCGCGAAAGCAGCGAGTCGCGCCCGATACAGATCATGCCGTCGGAATTACGCTCAACCAGAAACCCCGAATAGAAATCGCGGCTGTTGCAATTCTTGTCGAGCGAGGCGCTGATCAGGCGGTTGTCGCGCAGCAGCAGCACCAGCTTGTTGTCCGGCCCCGGCTGCACCCCGGCGACCACCGAAAGCGGCAGACAGCGGCCAATCTTGCGCTCGATGAAGCGCGGACCGCCGCTGGCATCATCTTCTTCCACGATCATGTTACGCATCACCGGCATCGGCAGCGGACGCGGGCTGACCCGGATAGTGATGCGCTGTTCGATCCGCACCTGCTCGGCGTCGGGGGCGCGATAGCCTTCCGCCGCAACCGGCAGTTCCAATCCGGAGGCGGGGCGCGACATCGGCGCAGCATCGTTGACCAGTTCGGTCTTAGGCAGTTCGGTCTTATATGGAGCCGGCGCAGCCACAGGCGGCACCGCGCCTGCCCGCTCAACCGTCAGTACGGCAAGCGGCAGCGCGGCAAGTCCACTCAGCAATGCGAAGGCGAATTTCATAACAGCGTTAAATAACCCCGCGCTTGAACAGGCGCTTAACTTGTCAGCAGCACATTGCAAAGCGTGAAGCGCATATTTGGGATTTACGGGCGCAATATGGCATAGCGGCACGGCATTGCAGTCAGGTTTGGGGAATCAGGTTTGGACAAGTTTCTGAGCGCGGCGGCTGCGCTGCTTGGCAGCAAGGGGCTGAGCCGCGATCCCGATCTGATTGCCCCCTGGCTGACCGACTGGCGCGGCCGCTACACCGGGCGTGCCTGTGCGCTGGCATCGCCCGCCAGCGCTTCGGAACTGGCCGCGCTGGTGCGCCTGTGCGCGGCGCATGGCGTGGCGATTGTGCCGCAGGGCGGCAACAGCGGCATGTCAGGCGGCGCCACTCCGGATGACAGCGGGCAGACGCTGCTGCTATCGCTGCGGCGGATGAACGCAATCCGCAGCATCAACCGCGAAACCCGGCAGACCGTGTGCGAGGCCGGGGTGATCCTGCAAAACCTGCATGACGCGGCGGCGACCCATGACCTGCGCTTTCCGCTAACGCTGGGCGGCAAGGGTTCGGCCACGATCGGCGGGCTGATCGCCACCAATGCTGGCGGCTGCCAGGTGCTGCGCCACGGATCGATGCGGGCGCAGGTGTTGGGGCTGGAAGCGGTATTGGCCGATGGCAGTATCTACAGCGCCCTGACTCCGCTGAAAAAGGACAATCGCGGCTTTGATCTGAAACAGCTGTTCATCGGTTCGGAAGGCACACTGGGCATCATCACCGCGGCGACATTGCAGCTGCTGCCGCAAATCGCCGGGCGCAAGGTGATCTGGGCGGCGACGGGATCGATCCAGCTGGCACGCAAGCTGCTGCTGCATTGCCAGAACCTGGCCGGGGAAGCGCTGGAGGGATTTGAGGTGCTGCCGCAATCCTGCCTCGACGCGGTGCGGGGCTGGATGCCCGATGCGCGCGCGCCGCTGGCCACGGCTGCGCCCTGGCATGTGCTGATCGAACTGGTTGGTGACAGCGAAGCCCTGCCGCGGCTCGATGATCTGGCTGAAACCATGCTCGCCTCTGCGCTGGCGGCCGGGCTGATCAGCGACGCGACCATCGCCGCCAGCGAGGCGCAGGCCGAGGCGTTGTGGCAGCTGCGCGAATCGATTTCTCCGGCCGAGCGGGCCAAGGGGCCGGCGATGCAGCACGACATCTCCGTGCCCGTCGAAAGCATGCCCGATTTCATCGAAGCGGTAACCGCACGGATCGAATCGCAATGGCCGGGAACCCGCGCCTTCGCCTTCGGCCATCTGGGTGACGGCAATGTGCACCTGCACGCCGCCGCACCGCCGGGCAGCATCGCGGAAAGCTGGGAAGCGCAGCAGGGCAAGGCGATCAGCCGGATGGTTCACGATATGGTGACCGAGTGGCAGGGCTCGATTTCCGCAGAGCATGGCATCGGCCAGCTCAAGCGTGCGGAACTGGAACGCCTGGGTGATCCGGTTGCCTTGCAACTGATGCGCTCGGTCAAGGCCGCGCTCGATCCGCAGGAATTGCTAAACCCCGGAAAGCTGGTTGCTCTTGCGCCGGATGGCCGCAGGCCGTAAAGGCGCGACTTTCGTGCCGGGTAAGGCTTGCGCCAGCCCAAATGAACACTTGCTTCTTCGGAGAGAATTCAATGGCCAGCGCACCGCAAGCCGCTAATCTGCCCCTGTTTTACAATGATCTGATGCCGCTCAACAGCCGCGACCACGAAGGCTGGAGCAGCCGCAGCACCGATCAGGCCAAATGGCTGGTTGGCCAGCATGCACTGCCGCTGACTGCGGAAGAATTTGTTCAGGCGGGCCGTCATTTCCCGATCGTGTTCTCGGTGGGCGAACAGCCGGTGCCGCTGGCACTGATGGGCCTGAACGAAGGCGTCAATGTGTTCGTTGATGAAGAAGGCCGTCTGACCGATCCGGTCTATGTGCCCGCCTATGCCCGACGCTATCCCTTCCTGCTGGCCAAGCTGAACCCGGAAAGCGAAGAGCTGTCGCTCTGCTTTGATCCGACCAGCGATCTGCTCGGCGATTTCAAGGATGGCGCGCCGCTGTTCGAAAATGGCGAACCCAGCGAAGGCTGCAAGGCCACTCTGGAATTCTGCCGCAATTTCGAAGAAGCCGGCTTCCGCACCCAGGCCTTCATCGAAGAACTGACCAAGCATGATCTGCTGATGGATGGCGAAGTGTCGATCCAGCAGAATGGCAGCGATCAGCCTTTCGTCTATCGCGGTTTCCGCATGATCGATCAGGAAAAGCTGCGCGATCTGCGTGGCGATGTGCTGCGCACCTGGAACCAGAATGGCATGCTTGGCCTGATCTTCGCGCATCTGTTCTCGCTGGACCTGATGAGCGAAATTTTTGGCCGCCAGGTCAATCAGGGCAAGGGCCCGATCCCAACCCCGATCAACTGAGCGCTATAACCGCTTCAAGATAGGCAGAGGTTTGGCTTGCATCGGCAGGCCTGGACGCCTATCTTGTTGAAGCTATGTCGTGCTTCCCTCATGGCGCGGCATTGCATGGTGCACTTTGTGCACCTCCTCCCTGAACCTCGGCCACCTCGTGCGTTATGCACGAGGTGGTTTTTTATGGAATTCAGCGGCCTGCCTATTCTGCCGCTTCGGCATAGCGCGAACCAAGGCCAAGCTCGGCCACTTCACCGGCCAACCGCCTGACCAACCCGATCAGCAGCTGCGTCATCTCGGCAAAGCCTTCGCCCGGTTCGGCAAGACGGGCATCAAGATAGCTCGAACGATCGATCTCCAGCTGCAGGGCATGGATGCCGACATCTGGTGCGGCGTGACGTTCCAGGACATAGCCGCCCGCATAGGGCCGGTTATGCGCAGCGCTGCGCCGCATTTCGGCGAAATAGCCGAACACCGTTGCCACCAGCTGGCCGTGGCTGGTCGCGCCAAACCGGTCCCCCAGCACAAATTCCGGCGCGGCCTGCCCGCCGCGCGCACCCAACGGCGGCATCGAATGCATATCCAGCAGCAGTGCCGCCCCCCAGCGCGTTCTGATGTGCTGCAAGGTTTCGGACAGGCACTGATGATAGGGTGCGTGAATCCCTTCGATCCGCGCATCGAGATCGGCATGATCGTGGCGGCGCTTCCACAATTCGCCCAAGCCGGGCAAGCGCCGGGGAATCAGCCCCAGCCCGCTGCGCGCGCGAAAGCCCGGCGCATAGCTGCCGAGGCTGTCGGGCTTGCCGCGCGCAAACATGTCCCAATCAACATCTTCAACCGCGCGGTTGAGATCGATCATCGCGCGCGGTGCATGCGATACCAGCAGCGCCGCGCCGGTTTCCGCCGCAACCTGCTCTGCCAGCCGGTCAACATAGCGGTCTTCCAGCCGAATCGCCGAAAAGCCGGGATTGCGCATCCGCTCCAGCAGACTGCCCGGATAGGCCCGGCCGGCATGCGGCACCGCGATCAGGATCGGCAGCGCCGAAGGTTCGCTGCCGCTCAGCGTAAAGGCCGGCACTTCGGGCGCACCGGGAATGCTGCCGCCCTGCCGCCGCGAATCACCTGTCATGCCCGTGTCTGATTTCATATTGTCAGGCTGAACCGAGTGAGCGCGCGTGTCAAAG
>JBGAIR010000027.1:0-33905 GCA_044225335.1 Novosphingobium sp.
CTGCCCTCACGACTGATCGAGCCGCTGTTCCTGGGCGATGCACCCAGCCAGTTTCCGGGCACGCTCAAACTGGCGCGCGACGGCATGATCGTCAGCCTTCCCGCTGGTGGCAGGGAGGTGAAGTTCAGTTCCGCATTTTAGGAAAAATGCCCCAAGTGGCGCGAGTGACGGGGCTCGAACCCGCGACCTCCGGCGTGACAGGCCGGCGCTCTAACCAACTGAGCTACACCCGCGCATCCCTTGGGGAGCCGCGCCACTAGGGCAGGCGGCGGGGCCTGTCAACAGGCTTCGCCGCGCTGAATGCGGTTTGATTGGTCCCTTGTGCATAAGCTTGGAAATGCAGCGCAAGACTGCGGGAAAACAGCGTTAACGGTTATTTTGCCCGAACATGCGAAAAGCTGACTGCTTCGTCCGGTCACGGATGCAACAGGGGCATATTCGCGTGAAGATCGATTATAAATCGGCACGGCTTGCTTGCAGTGCAGCGATGATTCTGTCCGGGCTGGCTGTGCCCGCCGCAACACAGGCGAATCCTGCCGTTGCACTGGATAGCGCGGTATTTGTCGAACGCAGTGTGCCCGATGCTGGCAGGATGCTTGAACCGGCGCAGAATCTGCGTCGCGGCGATCGGGTCGTCTATATCGTCAGCTGGTATCGGATGGGCGGACGCGGCAGCTTTGTCGTAACCAATCCGCTCCCCCGCAGCGTTTCTTATCAGGGCAGCGCCAGCGGCAATGAAGAGGTTTCCGTTGACAACGGCCGCACCTGGGGAAGGCTGGGCACGCTTCGCATCGGCAATCGCATGGCGACGCCAGAAGATGTCACTCATGTGCGTTGGCTCGTTGATTCCGTGCAGGCTGCACGCGGATCGGGGCGAATTGCCTATAGCGCCATCGTGCGCTGATTGCCGTCACTGGGGCTATTGTTCCCAGTGGTGCTTCTTGCCATCGGCCAGCTGCGCGATCGCCTGAACAATGCGCTTTTCGCGGGTTTCCGGCCGCTTTGCTTCGGTAATCCACTGAATATATTCACGCCGATGTGACGGCGCGAAAGCCTGCAGTGCTGCCTGTGCAGCCGGACTGGCAGCAAGCGCTGCGGCGAAATCATCTGGAATCGGAAGTTCAGGACGCGGCAAGCGCTTGGCTGTTGGCGTGCGCTTCACCGCAGTGCCATCGCGATCAATGCGCGCACAGGCTGCAAGCAGTTTTGCGCGGATCAGATCGTCAGCGGGGAGATCACTTACGCTGGTGAGATTGCGCCCGTCCGCTTCGCTGCCGCTCATCCGGCCATCCCCATGGATCGCGAACATGGCGTGGGCCTTGAATGCGGCAAATGTCGCCAGGTTCTTATCCTTGTAGAGGAAGGTTGGCTTGCCCCATTTTATGCCTTCTTCGGCCGCTGGCACCGCATCATGCACCAGCGCCCGCAAATGGATGAAGATCGGCACAGCATAGGCTGGCACCGTCTGCATATAGGCATCGACGAGCTTGGCGCCGGGCATATGGATCGCTCCCTGGTGGCGATGGCCGATCAATCAGCCAGCAGCAACACCGGCGTTTCGATAAGCCGCTTGATCGCCTGAATGAAGCTTGCCGCGTCCCAGCCGTCAACCACGCGGTGATCACAGCTGATCGAGATATTCATCAGCTTGCGCTTCTCAATCCGTTCACCGCCCATACCGTCGGAAACAAACATCGGGCGCTCGACAATGCGATTGGGGCCGATGATTGCCACTTCGGGGCGATTGATTACCGGCGTTGTCGCCACGCCGCCCAATGGGCCAAGCGAGGTGACGGTAATGGTGGAGCCAGACAATTCCTCGCTCTTGGCTGTGCCATTGCGCGCTGCTTCGGCCAGGCGGCGGATTTCTCCAGCGAGCTGCCACAGATTGCGATCCTGCGCGTCGCGGATCACCGGCACCATCAAACCACCGTCGGTCTGCGTTGCCATGCCCAGATGCACCGCGCCGTGGCGCGTGACCACACCCGCTTCATCATCATAGCGCGCGTTGAGCATCGGAAAATCCGGCAGGGTGCGGCAAACTGCTGCAATCAAGAGCGGCAGCATGGTCAGCTTTGGCTTGCTGCCGCGGGCCGAATTCAGCTGGGCGCGCATTTCCTCCAGCGCGGTGACATCGCATTCCTCAACATAGGAAAAATGCGGAATGTTGCGCTTGGCGGCGGCCATGTTCTCGGCAATGCGGCGGCGCAGGCCGATAACCCGAACCTGCTCGTCGACCCGCTTGCCACCAGCGGCGCGATAGCCGCCTGCGCCGTTGTAGGCCAGGAACGCATCGAGATCGGCATGGCGAATACGGCCGTCCTCGGCGGGCTTTATCTGCGCCAGATCGATGCCAATATCCTGGGCGCGGGCACGCACCGCCGGGCTGGCCAGGAATTTGGCATGAGCAGTGCCGGGTGCCGCGGACGGTGCTGCTGGCGCTTCCTCGGCAGGTTTTGTCGCCGCCACGGGTTCAATCAGTGCCGCATCCGGGGCTTCGGCAGGTTGATCGGCGATTTGCACAGATTCGGGTTCTGCCGCCGGGGGCGGTGGGGATTCCTCCCCTTCCCCGTCTGTTTCGATCACCACCAGGGCCGAACCGATAGCGATCATATCCCCTTCGTCGCCGGCTATCTGGATAACCGTACCTGCAACCGGGCTTTCCATTTCCACCGTCGCCTTGTCGGTCATGACATCGGCCAGCTTGTCGTCTTCCTCGACCCGGTCGCCCACTTTGACGTGCCAGGCGACGATTTCGGCTTCGGCAATGCCTTCGCCGATATCGGGGAGATTGAATGTGAACTTGCCCATTGCGCTTATGCCTTGAGAAGCCGGTCCACCGCTTCGCCAATGCGAACGGGTCCGGGGAAATAGGCCCATTCCAGACTATGAGGATAGGGCGTGTCAAAACCGGTTACGCGCTCAATCGGCGCTTCGAGGTGATAAAAGCAGCGTTCCTGCACCTGCGCAGACAGCTCTGCGCCAAAGCCGCAGGTGCGGGTCGCCTCGTGAACGATCATGCATTTGCCGGTTTTTTCCACCGACTTTTGCACAGTCTCGATATCCAGCGGCACCAGTGTGCGCAGATCGATGATTTCGGCATCGACACCCTTTTCGCGGCACACCGCTTCGGCGACATGGATCATCGTGCCATAGGCCAGCACGGTCATCGCCTCGCCCTCGCGCACCACGCGGGCCTTGCCCAAGGGGATCGAATAATAGCCTTCCGGCACCTCGCTGTCGGCATGGCGTGCCCAAGGTTCAACCGGCTTGTCATAATACCCGGTGAAGGGGCCGTTATAGATGCGCTTTGGTTCGAAAAAGATCACCGGATCATTGTCTTCAATCGCCGAGATCAGCAGGCCTTTTGCATCATAGGGCGTCGAAGGGATCACCGTTTTCGCCCGGCAACATGCGTGAACAACGCTTCCGGGCTCTGGCTGTGGGTCTGGCCACCGAAAATGCCGCCGCCAAAGGGTGAGCGAACCGTGATTGGGGCGATGAATTCCCCCGCCGAGCGATAGCGCAGCCGCGCCGCTTCGGAGACAAGCTGGTCCAGCCCCGGATAGATATAGTCGGCAAACTGGATTTCCGGCACCGGGCGCAGGCCATAGGCACCCATCCCCACCGCAGCACCGATGATGCCGCATTCGTTGATCGGCGTATCGAACACGCGGGCCTTCCCATATTTCTTCTGCAAGCCAGCCGTCGCGCGGAATACCCCACCGAAATAGCCCACGTCTTCACCAAACACCACCACATCGGGATCGCGTCCCATCATGATGTCCAGCGCCTCGTTGATCGCCTCGATCATGTTGATCCGGCGCGCGGGCGCCTGCGCCAGCGAGATTGCGGTATCGTCTTCCTCGCGCATCATTCTTTCCAATCCGGCCATTTGATACGCCGTTCGCGCATGGCCTGTTCGGCTTGTTCTTCAAGATGCCGCGGGATGTTCTCGAAAACATCCTCGAACATGGTGTGAAACGGGTGATGCAGGCCGTGGCCCAGAATGCCGTTCTTTTCGGCTTCCTTGGTGGCCGCTTTCACTTCTTCAACCAGTTCGGCGTCCATCGCCTGATGGGCCTCGACCGACCATTCGCCCAGCGCGACAAGATGCCGTTTCAGCCGCATGATCGGATCACCCAGCGGCCATTCGTCGCGCTCCTGCGCGCTGCGGTACTGGCTGGGATCGTCGGAGGTTGAATGCCCTTCGGCGCGGTAGCTGAAATGCTCGATCAAGGTCGGGCCCATATTCGCGCGAGCCCGGTTCGCGGCCCAGCGCGTCGCGGCATAGACGGCCAGCGCATCATTGCCATCCACCCGCAGCCCGGCGACACCATAGCCAACCGCGCGCGCGGCAAAGGTGGATCGCTCTGCCCCGGCGAAACCGGAAAAGCTGGAAATCGCCCATTGGTTGTTGACGACGTTGAACACCACCGGCGCGTTATAGACGGCGGCAAAGGTCAACGCGGCGTGGAAATCGCCTTCGGAGCTTGATCCTTCGCCCACCCAGCTGGCGGCAATGCGGCTGTCACCCTTGATCGCGCTGGCCATCGCCCAGCCCGCTGCCTGCGGATACTGCGTCGCCAGATTGCCGCTGATCGTGAAGAAATTGTGTTCGCGGCTGGAATACATGATCGGCAGCTGCCGTCCCTTCAGCTTGTCCGCACGGTTGGAGTAGATCTGGTTGATCATCTCCACCAAGGGATAGCCACGCGCGATCAGGATGCCCTGCTGGCGATAGCTGGGGAACACCATGTCATCATCCGCCAGCGCAAAGGCCGGGGCGACGCTGGTCGCCTCCTCGCCAGTGCATTTCATGTAGAAGCTGGTCTTGCCCTGTCGCTGGCCGCGATACATCCGGTCGTCAAAGGCACGGGTCAGCGCCATGACCCGCAGCATGCGCCGCAGCGTTTCCGGATCAAGTTTCGGATCCCAGGCGCCGACGGCGCGATGATCCGAATCGAGCACACGCACCAGCCCATGGCAAAGTGGATGGGTTTCCGCGGCCGGACAGCCTTCATCCGGCCGGGGTACGGCACCCGCCGGGGGAATATCCAGCCAGGTATAGTCAACCGGATCGCCCGGCCGGAAATGCGGTTCCGGCACATGCAGCGACAGCGGCGGCAAATTGCCGCGCAGGGCTCCGGCACTGGCAGACTTGTCAGCCACTATGCGCTCTCCCGCTGCCGGATCGCGCCAATGCGATGGCAGCATAATTTTACGTGAGAGACATTTTATTTCAAACTGGTTTCACCGTCAACTACACAGCCACCGGCGCGCTGATATGCGCCTGGGGCGCGTAATCATGCACTTCGAAATCCTCGATCCGATAGTCAAAAATGCTCTCAGGCCGCCGATTCATGAGCAATCGGGGCGCGCCCGTTGGCTCCCGCGCAATCTGCGCTTCGACCAGATCGGCGTGGTTGAGATAAAGATGCGTGTCACCGCCCATCCAAACCAGTTCACCGGGTTCCAGATCGCATTGCTGGGCCAGCATATGGGTAAACAGCGCCGCGCCCCACAGATTGAACGGCAGCCCCAGTGCGACATCACAGCTGCGCTGATAGAGCAGGCACGACAGCCGCCCGCTGCCGACATGGAACTGATAGGTCTTGTGACAGGGTGGCAGCGCCATCCGGTCCAGCTCTGCCACGTTCCAGCCTTCGATAATATGGCGGCGGCCGCCCGGATTGTTGCGCAGGCTTTCAACCAGATCGGCAACCTGATTTATCCCATGGGGGCGCTGACGAAACAGCCCTTCCCCCGCCGCCTCATAAACCGGCCAATCGACCCATTGCTTGCCATAGACCGGCCCCAGATCACCCCAGCGTGCCGCGAAATCGGCATCGGCGACGATCCGGGCGGAAAAATCCTCTCGGGAAATCGCCTCGCCGGATTCGCGGCGATAGCGATCCAGCGGCCAGTCGGTCCAGATTTCGACGCCCTGCCGGCATAACTCACGGATATTGGTGTCGCCGGTCAGGAACCAAAGGAATTCACGGGTCGCGGTTTTCCAGTAAACCCGCTTGGTGGAAAGCAGCGGCACCGCGCCGCTTGCCAGATCAAACCGCAATTCGGCACCGAACACCGACCGCGTCCCGACTCCGGTGCGATCGACACGTTCGTCACCGCATTCCCAGATGCGGCGCATGAGATCGAGATACTGCCACTCCCAGTGACGGGCGGCGGTTGAAACAGAGGGAATCGCGGCAGTGGCCATGACGTTACGATAGACACAGGCAATAATTAGCGAAAGCCCGCTTGCCACCCTGCATTTCGCTGACTATAGGCGCGCTCCTGCCTCGCCCTTGCGCTGCAAGGGTGAACGATCGGTCGGGGAATAGCTCAGCCTGGTAGAGCACTGTCTTCGGGAGGCAGGGGCCGGAGGTTCGAATCCTCTTTCCCCGACCAAATCGTTTTCGCCATCATGCGTCAGCATTCCACCACATTGACGGCAAGGCCGCCCAATGAGGTTTCCTTGTAGCGATCATTCATGTCCAGACCGGTCTTGCGCATGGTCTCGATCACCTGATCCAGGCTGACACGGTGCGTGCCATCGCCCAGCAGCGCGAGCCGCGCAGCCTCCACCGCCTTGACCGATCCCACCGCGTTCCGTTCAATGCAGGGCACCTGAACCAATCCTGCCACCGGATCGCAAGTCAGCCCCAGATTGTGCTCCATGCCGATCTCTGCCGCATTTTCGACCTGTTCCGGCGTTCCGCCCATGGCCGCTGCCAGACCAGCTGCCGCCATCGAGCAAGCTACGCCAACCTCTCCCTGACAGCCCACCTCAGCGCCCGAGATGGAGGCATTCTCCTTGAACAGCGAGCCGATGGCGGCTGCGGTCAGCAGAAATGTTTCCACGCCGCTGACAGACGCGGCCGGTGCGAAGCGTTCATAATATCGCAGCACAGCGGGGACGATGCCCGCCGCTCCGTTGGTGGGGGCGGTAACAACTCTGCCGCCAGCGGCATTCTCTTCGTTCACCGCGAGCGCCCACAGGTTGATCCAGTCGATCACGCTGAGGGGATCGACCAGTGCCCGCTCCTGCCGGTCGCGCAAGGTGGCGAAAATGGTTGGCGCGCGGCGTTTTACCTGAAGTCCGCCCGGCAGTTCGCCACTTTGCGCCATGCCGCGATCGATGCACGCGCTCATCGCATCGCGAACGGTGGCAAGCATTGAGCGCACCTCATCGGGACTGTGCCTTGCTTCCTCGTTACGCCGCATGATTTCCGCGATCGAGAGATTAGCTTCGCGGCATCTGCCGATCAGGTCTTCGCCGGATGTGAAGGGAAAGGGCACATCCCACAGGCCGTCATCCGGCCCGTTGCGGCCTTCGTCCTCTCCGGTAATCACGGCCCCGCCGCCAATCGAATAGGCCGTCTGTTCGGCCAGCAGATCGCCATCCGCACCATAGGCAGCGAAACGCATCCCGTTGGAATGGCGCGGCAGCCGTTCTCGCTGGAAATACAGCACATCGCGGTCTTCGATGAACGCGATCATCTGCGTGCCCTGCAGGTTGATGCACTGATCATTCCGAATCGCAGCTACGATCTGATCGTTGCGATCAGGGCAGCAACCGGCGGGGCGTTCTCCAGCCAGTCCGAGCAAAATCGCCCGGTCGGTGGCGTGGCCCTTTCCGGTCAGCGCGAGCGAGCCGTAAAGCCGCACCTCTATCCGATGAACATCGCCCAAAGCGGCGCTCAGGCTGTCGACGAAATCCGCAGCCGCGGTCATCGGCCCCATGGTGTGGGACGATGACGGACCAACGCCAATTTTGAAAAGATCGAAGGTGCTGCAAACCATGGCAAGGATGGCTGCACCGGAAAGCGGATCTTCGCAAGCCTTGTGCTATTGCTATCCGCCGCGCAGCAACTGCACGCCCCAATCGCGTTCGAACAGATAGAGCAGCAGCCGCGCCGCTTCGCCGCGCGGGGATTGCAACCCGCCATCACGCTCCATCAGCAGCCGGGCATCGGCGTCTGCCATGGGTAGCAGGCGCTGGATCTGTTCAAGGCTGGCGATGCGAAACGGGGTGTCGCCGGATTGCCGCGTGCCCAGCAACTCGCCGCCGCCGCGCAGTTTCAGATCTTCCTCGGCCAGCCGGAACCCGTCCTGCGTTTCGCGCATCAGGGCAAGCCGTTCGCGCGCCGTTTCCGACAGGGCATCGCCGCGCAGCAACAGGCAGCTGCTCTTTCCCTCACCCCGGCCAACGCGTCCGCGCAATTGGTGGAGCTGGGCCAGCCCGAAGCGTTCGGCCTGCTCGATTACCATCAGCGTTGCATTGGGCACATCGACGCCCACCTCGATCACTGTGGTCGCCACCAGCAGCTTGGCCGCGCCGCTGGCGAAGCGTTCCATCGCCGCGTCCTTGGCTTCGGGGCGAAGCTGGCCGTGGACAAGGACAACATCCTCGCCAAAGCGCAGCTTCAATTCCGCATAGCGTGCCTCGGCGGCGGCCAGATCTTCGCTTTCCTGTTCGCGCACCATCGGGCAGACCCAATAAGCCTGCTGGCCGCCCTGAACATGCCGGGCCAGCGCACCGACGACATCCTCCATCCGGTCCACCGCAACCACGCGGGTATCAATGGGCTGGCGGCCGGGCGGCATCTCGTCCAGCCGGCTGACATCCATTTCGCCATATTGTGCCAGCGTCAGCGTGCGCGGGATCGGCGTGGCGGTCATGGCCAGACAATGCGGAGTGCGTTTGCCCTTCTGCGCCAGCATCAGCCGCTGGCCGACGCCAAAGCGGTGCTGCTCGTCAATTACCACCAGCGCCAGATTGCGATAGGCCACGCTGTCCTGAAAGATTGCATGCGTGCCGACGACGATATCAATGCTGCCATCCAGCAGCCCCATCAGGATCGATTCCCGCGCCCTGCCCTTGTCCCGACCGGTCAGCAGGGCGATGGTCACCCCGGTGCCCGCTGCCATGCGGGTGAGCGTTTCATGGTGTTGGCGCGCCAATATTTCGGTGGGAGCCAGCAAGGCCGCCTGCGCCCCCGCCTCCACCGCAATCAGCATCGCCTGCAAGGCCACCACCGTCTTGCCCGAACCGACATCGCCCTGCAGCAGCCGCAGCATCGGCGCGGATTGGGCGAGATCCTGCTCGATTTCGGCGATCGAGCGCTGTTGCGCTCCGGTCAGACCGAAGGGCAGGCTCAGTTTGGCGCGCAATGTGCCGTCGCCTTGCAGCACCGTGCCGATGCGGCTGCGATTGGCGGCCCGCACGAGCATCAGTGCCAGACTGTTGGCCAGCAGCTCGTCATAGGCCAGCCGGTCACGCGCTGCGGCATGCTGGCCCTTGTGGGCAAGCACCAATGCATCGCGCCAGGCGGGCCATTGGGTTTTGGCGAGAAGCCCCGGTTCGATCCATTCCGGCAGTTCCGGCATTTCTGCCAGTGCCTGATTGGCCAGCGCCTGAATGCGGCCCTGCGTCAGCCCTTCTGACAGCGGATAGACCGGTTCAACCAGTTGCCCCAGCGCCGCCGCGCCATCATCGCTGACATGATCGGGATGAACGATTTGCAGCATCTGCCCATATTGGTCGATCCGCCCAGCCACCCAGCGTTTTTCGCCCAGCGGCATCGCCTTGCGCCCGCTATAGGCGGCGCGGCCAAACCAGGTGACTGCGCAGATATTGCCCAGTTCATCCGCCGCCATGATCCGCAGCGGCGCGCGGCTGCTGCCGCCGGCGCGATAGTCCTGCGCGGTCAGCGCAACGACGACATTTTCGCCGACGCTGGCCTCGTCCAGATTGCCAACCGCGCGGCGGTTCACGAAACGATCAGGGAGGTGATAGGCAAAATCCTTCACCCGGGTCAGCCCCAGCCGTTCCAGCGGGCGCGCCAGTCCGGGGCCGACGCCTTTCAGACTATCGGCAGCGGCAAACATGGGGTTGAGCCGTTCGGGACGCATCACACGGCTATAAGCATGGTTTGCCCCATGCTCAACGCGCCGCTTGTCAGCCTGGCGATGCTGTCCTAACCGGGCGGCGATGGAACACGTCAATCGCCTTCGCCGTCTGAAATTTCGTGCCTGGCATCGCGGCACGCGCGAGGCGGATTACATGATCGGCGGATTTTTCGATCACTACCACAGCCAATGGGGCGAAACGGAAATTGCCTGGTTCGAAGCGCTGCTGGAAGAGGAAGATGTCGATATCATGGGCTGGGCGCTTGGATCGCTTGCCATTCCGCCGGAATTTGCCGGAGCGCAGATGGATGCCTTCCGCAAGCTCGATTACGTCCAGATTCCACGCTGATATTCCCTGCTTCGACAAGTATGGATTGACCGGCTAAGGCAGAAATCCGATTCCCTGAACCCCGCTCGGCCAGAGCCATTCAAAGGCCGCGCGGGGCGTTTGCTGTTGCGTGTGTGATGCCTGACCTGTCGAAAATTCTTTCTGCCAAAGCCCCGCTTACCCTGGCCGGAATGGCGCGCGGGGCGCAGCCGCTGGTGCTGGCGGACCTTGCCCGGGCAGCAAAGCACCGCGCGGTGTTTATCGCTGCGGACGAGGCAGCAATGCGCTCGATCGCCGATGCCGCCAGCTTTTTCGCGCCGGAACTGGATGTAATTGAATTCCCAGCCTGGGATTGCCTGCCCTATGACCGCGCGAGCCCAGCTCTTTCGGTCAGCGCGCGGCGGCTGTCGGCGCTCTATCGGCTTCAGGCGACCAACAGCGGGCCGCAGCTGCTGGTCACCACCATCAATGCCGTGCTGCAACGGGTACTCACGCCGTTCCGCATTCGCGAATCGGTGCGCCAGCTTGCCACCGGGATGAGCATTGGCCGGGAGAGCCTGATCGCGCTGCTGCAACGGCAAGGCTATAGCCGCACCGATACGGTGGCCGATGCCGGCGAATATGCTGTGCGCGGTTCGCTGTTCGATATCTTCCCTTCCGGGCTGGAACAGGGGCTGCGGCTTGATTTCTTTGGCGATGAGCTGGAAACGCTGCGCCTGTTCGATCCAAACAGCCAGCGCTCGGTCGGGACGCTGGAATCGCATCTGTTGCTGCCAGCCAGTGAGGCGCTGCTGGATGAAGAGACGATCAAGCGCTTTCGCAGCCGCTATCGCGAATCCTTCGGTGCCAATGCCACCGGTGATCCGCTCTATCAGGCGGTCAGCGACGGGCGGCGGCTGGCGGGCATGGAACATTGGTTGCCGCTGCTGGAAGAACGGCTGGCAACCCTGTTTGATCATTTGCATGATGACGATCTGCTGCTGATCGACAACGCGGCGCTGGGCGCGGCGGATGAGCGACTGGGCGATATTGCAGACTATTACGCCGCGCGCGGGGAAAGTTCCGGGCCGAAAGGGACCAAGGGCGCAGCGGGCAGCTATCGCCCGCTGCAACCGGATGCGCTCTACCTCGCTCGCGCAGAATTTGATGCGGCACTGGCCAATCGCCCGATTCACCGCAGCGATATCTTCTCGCAGCCGGAAAGCGCCAACGTGCTCGATTTCGGCTTTTCCGGTGCCCGCGATTTCGCACCGGAACGGGCGCGGGGCGACAATGTCTATGAAGCCGCTGCTGCCCATCTGGCGGCCCAGGCGAAGACCGGGCGCAAGATGCTGGTCGCGGCCTACAGCCAGGGCAGCCGTTCCCGTATCGCTGCCATTCTGGGCGAGGCTTTGCCCAAATCGGCCAAGCAGCCCGTGCTGGCGGACAGCTGGCAGGAGGCACTGGGCCTTGCGGCCAGCGGCGCGCCGGTCGCGCTGGTGCTGCCGCTGGAGAGCGGTTTCGCCAATGCGCAGCTGGAGCTGATTACCGAACAGGACATGCTGGGCGACCGGCTGGTTCGGCGCAAGAAACGCCGCAAAGGTGCCGATGCCTTCTGGCTGAGCTTTCGGCGCTGACACCGGGCGATCTGGTCGTTCATATCGAGCATGGCATTGGCCGCTATGTCGGGCTGCAATCGATTCCCGGTGGGCAACAGCCCGCATGATTGCGTGGCGCTGGAATATGCCGGTGGTGACAAGCTCTATGTCCCGGTTGAAAATATCGATGTGCTCAGCCGATTTGGCAGCGACAGCGAGAATGTCGCGCTTGATCGACTGGGCGGCGAAGGCTGGCAGAAACGCCGGGCACGGCTGAAAGAGCGCATTCGCGAAATCGCGCACGAGCTGCTCAAGACGGCTGCCCTGCGCGCTTTGCGGCAGGCTCCGGCACTGCTGCCGGACAGTGCCAGCTATGATCAGTTCGTCGATCGCTTCCCCTGGGAAGAAACCGAGGATCAGGACGCGGCAATCGGTGATGTGCTGGAGGATTTGGGATCGGGCCGGCCGATGGACCGGCTGGTCTGCGGCGATGTCGGCTTCGGCAAGACCGAGGTGGCGCTGCGCGCCGCCTTCGTCGCGGCAATGGCCGGGCAACAGGTTGCGGTGATCGCGCCAACCACGCTGCTTGCCCGTCAGCATTTCAGCAATTTCTCGGAACGGTTTGCCGGATTCCCGCTGCGCGTCGGGCGGCTTTCGCGTCTGGTTGGCGAAAAGGAAGCCCGCGAGACCAAGGGCGGGCTGGCTGACGGCACGATGGATGTGGTGATCGGCACCCATGCACTGCTGGCGAAGAGCCTGTCCTTCAAGCGACTGGGACTGGTGATCGTTGACGAGGAACAGCGCTTTGGCGTCAACCACAAGGAATCACTGAAAAAGCTGCGCGCCAATGTCCACATGCTGACGCTGACCGCGACGCCGATCCCGCGCACCCTGCAAATGGCGATGTCGGGCCTGCGTGAACTTTCGACCATCCAGACCGCGCCGGTCGATCGGCTGGCGGTGCGCACCTATGTGATGGAATGGGATGACATGGTGATGCGCGAAGCGCTGCTGCGTGAGCATCACCGCGGCGGGCAAAGCTTTATCGTCGTGCCGCGCATCGCCGATATGGAAGGCGTTGAGCAATGGCTGCGCGATACCGTGCCCGAAGTGCGCTTTGTCACCGCGCACGGCCAGATGGCCCCCGGCGAGGTGGAAGAGCGGATGAGCGCCTTCTATGAAAAGAAATACGAAGTGCTGCTATCCACGACCATCGTGGAAAGCGGGCTGGATATTCCCAGCGCCAACACGATCATCATTCACCGTGCGGACCGTTTTGGGCTGGCACAGCTATACCAGCTGCGCGGGCGGGTCGGGCGTTCAAAGCTGCGCGCCTATGCCTATCTGACCACCCCCGCCGATACCCAGCTTTCCGAAGTGGCGGAGAAGCGGCTCAAGGTGCTGGGCGATCTCGACAGTCTGGGTGCGGGCTTCCAGCTCGCCAGCCATGATCTGGACATTCGCGGGGCAGGCAATCTGCTGGGCGATGAGCAATCGGGCCATATTCGCGAGGTCGGCTTCGAACTCTACCAGTCGATGCTGGAGGACGCGATCCTTGCCGCCAAGGCCGGTGATATGGGGTTGGAACGCGATCGCGGGCCTTCGCCGCAGATAACCGTCGATGCACCGATCATGATCCCCGAAGATTATGTTCCCGATCTGGCTGTGCGGATGGCGCTTTATCGCCGCCTGAACGATGCTAGCGATCAGCAGGAGATCGAATCGCTCTCGGCCGAAATGATCGACCGCTTTGGTCCGCTGCCCGCGCCAACCGCCAATCTGGTCAAACTTATCCAGATCAAGCGCCAGGCAATCGAGGCGAATATCGCCAAGATCGATGTCGGGGCCAAGGGATCGCTGGTCAGCTTCCATGAGGATCGCTTCCCCGATCCTGCCGGGCTGATCGCCTATGCAGCGCGTTTGGAAGGCACGGTGAAGCTGCGGCCTGATAACAAGCTGGCGATCATCCGGGTGTGGGGCAATCCCGAAGCGCGGCTGAACGGGCTGTTCCAGCTGACTAAGGGGTTGAGCGCGATTGCCCGCAAGGCGGCATCAGCAGCCTAGCTTTGCCTAAGCAGCTTGAATGGCAAAGGCGGCAAATTCTTCCGCACTCATCGGCTGTGCGCTGAGGAAGCCTTGATAGAAGGCGCAGCGTTCTGTGGTTGCCACTTCCAGCTGCTCGGGGGTTTCGATGCCTTCGACGATCACCTGCAGATCAAGCGCGCCGGCCATGGCGATGATCCCGCGCAGCACGGCAAGGTCGCGCGGATTTTCGGTGACACCTTCGATCATGCTGCGATCAAGTTTCAGATAGTGCAGCGGCAGCAGCTTGAGATAATGAAAGTTGCAGAAGCCTGCGCCGAAATCATCAAGAGCGATCCTCACACCGATTGAGGCCAGACTTTCCAACCCCTGCGCGGCGTGCTGAATATCGGAAACCAGCACCTGTTCGGTCACTTCCAGCGTCAGGCGCCGGGCCGGAAAGCCGCTGTCATGCAAAAAGCTGGCATACTGTTCGGCGAAATTGGCCGCAGCCAGATCGCTTGGCGTGACATTCAGCGAAAGCCTGAGCTTGTCGGGCCAGCTTCGCGCTCCCGCCAGTGCCAACCGCGCGATGTGGCGCGATAGCGGCGCGATGTGATCGGCTCGCTCGGCGATGGAAAACAGCCCCCCTGCCCCGATCCGGCCAAGCAAGGGGTGGTTCCAGCGGGCCAGGGCCTCCGCGCCGCTCAACGCACCGCCCGCACAGGCGAATTGCGGCTGATAGACCACTTCGATTTCGCCGCGATCCAGCGCCTGCAAAAGGTCTGCTTCAAGATCGGCGGCGCTGCGCCCGGCTTTGATTGCCTCGCCATCGGCCCAGATCAGCCTGCGCCCCTGAAGCGTCAAGGCATTGGCCAGGGTCTGCCCGAGGCGGTCGAGCATCGATTCCGCACTTTCGCCCGATAGCCCGCGCAGCAAGGCACCGCGGGGTGACAGGCGCAAGGTGACGCCGCTTAGCGGGATCGAACGGGCCAGCCCATCGAGCAGCCGCGCGCATAGCCATTGCCAGCGCTCCCGGCTGCACGGCTCGGCCGAAAGCAGAAGGAACTGGCTGCCGTTGCGGGCGGCCAGCCATGGGCCGGCAATCTCGCCGCCAGCAAAGGCCTTTAGACGCACGGCGACCTCTGCCAATGCGCGGTCGCCCGCGGCAGAGCCATAGGCCATATTGATTGCGTCAAATCGGCGCAGGCCGATCAATATCCCCTGCACCGTGGCGCCGCCATCAAGCCATGCGCCCAGCCGCACAAGCGCAGCCTCACGGCCGGGAAGGCCGGTCACCGCATCGCGGGAAAGATCGGAATCTTCGGAATCCAATAGCTGCATCTGCCCCTGCATACCACTGAAGTGCTACCAATGTCTTGGCTGCATTGCCAAACCCCGCTGCTCCCCATATGCAGCGCGGATAGAGCCATGAGCAACACCCCTTCCCTTGCACTGCTGGCATCGCCAACGCCAAAGGCGCAGGACGCGGCAGAACTGCTGCGCGAAAGTCACAGCTTCGTGCCGCTTGACCAGGCGGATATCGCCGTGGTGCTCGGCGGTGATGGTTTCATGCTGCAAACGCTGCACCATATGCTTGATACCGGCAGGGTGATCCCCGCCTATGGGATCAATCAGGGCACAGTCGGCTTTCTGATGAACAAGCCCCGCAGCAGCCGGACGATTGCCGAACGGATTGCCCGGGCAAAGCCCATTGCCGTTGCTCCGCTGACCATGACCGCGACCACCGGCAGCGGTCGCCGCAAGAGCTTTCATGCGATCAACGAAGTCTCGCTGCTGCGCGAAACCCGGCAGACCGCAAAGCTGGAAGTTTCGATCAACGGCAAGGTTCGTATTCCCGAACTGGCGTGCGACGGTGTGCTGGTGGCGACCCCGGCGGGCTCAACGGCCTATAACCTTTCTGCCAACGGGCCGATCCTGCCGCTGGGATCGGCGGTGCTGGCGCTGACTCCGATCAGCCCGTTTCGCCCGCGCCGCTGGCGGGGTGCGATCCTGCCTGAACATTACGAGATCGATTTTCGCGTCCTCGACCCCAAGAAGCGCCCGGTTGCTGCCGTAGCCGACCAGAAGGAACTGCGGGATATCGAACGGGTGCAGATCAAGGCTGCGCGTGAGCATCAGCTGACCTTGCTGTTCGATCCCGGCCAGTCGCTGGAGGAACGAATTTTCTCTGAACAGTTCCAGGTGTGAAATTTGGTGGGAGGCCACTTGCCAAACCCATTTGGGCTGTTATAGGCGCACCCCTGTCCGGGAGACCGGACTGCTCCCCGATAGCTCAGCGGTAGAGTAGGTGACTGTTAATCACTTGGCCGTAGGTTCGAATCCTACTCGGGGAGCCATTTTTTCAAAGACCTCGCCTTTGGCGGGGTTTTTTGTTGAGTGATTTCTGCCCTAGCCGATCAGCAAGCGGCTGCCCGCCCAGATCGTCAGCGCCGCCGTCAGCCAGCGGATCACCCGCTCCGGCAAAAAGCGCAGCGCCAGCAGGCTGCCGATCTGACCGCCCAGCACCACAGCAATCAGCAGCGGCAAGGCACCATAGAGCGCAAATGAGAAGCGCTCTGGTCCGTTCTTGATCAACTGTCCGATCAGCCCGGCCAGCGAGTTTATCAGAATGAAGATGCTGGTTGTCGCGGCGATGGCGCGGGCGTGGTTCCAGCGCGTCAGATGCAGCAACGGGGCGAGAAAAATACCGCCGCCAATGCCAACCAGCCCGGCCAGATAGCCGAGCGGTGCCACCGCCAGCGGCATCAGCCGGGCGCTGTGGGTTGGCGCTGCATCCTGATTATCAGCGCGCGGCAGAAACAGTGCCAGTCCGGCGGCAATCAGGCTGAGCCCAAGCAGCAGCAGGAACATTTCCTGCCGTATCGGCGTCAGCCCGCCAAGAAACGCCAGCGGTGCCGCGATCAAGGATAGCGTGCACGCCGCACGCCAGGGAATTACCCCAGCGCGGGCGAAGCGGATCGTGCTGCCACTGACGACGACAATGTTGCAGGTCAGCGCCACCATCGGCAGCAGACGGTAATCGAACCCGGCCAGCGCCAGCATCGCATTATAGGTCGATCCGCCGCCAAAGCCGACCGACGCATAAAGCAGCGCTGTGCCGAAAAAGCCTGCGGGTAGCCAGACCGGCATCAGCGCAGTGAGGCCTTAACCAGCAGCACCATGGCAATGCTTGTATTTCTGGCCGGAACCGCAGGGGCACAGCGCATTGCGCGAAAGGCCCATATCGGCGTAGGGATCGACTGTGCCAGCCGGCAGAGCCGCAGCTTGCCCTGCCCCCAGCATGCCCATCATCGCATCGGCACCAACCATGCGCTGCGCGGCGGCATCGTTCTCACCCGTGAAGGGATCGATGTGGCTGGTCAGAAATTCCGGCAGATCGGGCAATTGCACCGGATCGGGCATACGCAGTTCGGAAACGCTGAGAATGCGTGTCACATCCTCGCGGATGGCTTCCAGCATCCGTTCGAACAGGCTGAATGCTTCCTGTTTGTATTCGTTGATCGGCGTTTTTTGCGCATAGGCGCGCAGGAACACGACCTGACGCAGTGCGTCGAGCGTGGCGAGGTGCTCCTTCCAGTGGTGATCCAGCCGGTCTAGCAGAACCTGCTTTTCAACCATGCGCCACACGGGGCCGTCCTCACCGATCTTTGCCGCCATCTTGTCATCGGCCATGGTGGCGATGTGTTCCTCGATCACTTCCGGCTCGATGCCGTCTTCGGCCAGCCATTGATCGAGCGGCAGATCCAGTCCCAGCACATCCGCCGCACGGGTCTTGAGCGCTTCCAGATCCCACTGTTCCGGGTAAGAGCCCGGAGGACAGGCATCGCCAACCAGCGCGTTGACGGTATCGCGGCGCATATCCGTCACCACATCGTCAACCGCTTCGGCATCCATGATGTCGGCGCGCTGTTCGTAGATCACCTTGCGCTGATCGTTCATGACATCGTCGTATTCGACGACCTGTTTGCGCACGTCATAGTTGCGCGCTTCCACCTTTTTCTGGGCGGTTTCGATGGCCTTTGACAGCCAGCGCGAACCAATCGCCTCGCCATCGGCAAGGTTGGAATTCATCATCTTCGAAAACAGCGTGTCGGGGCCGAAGATGCGCAGCAGGTCATCCTCCAGGCAGAGGTAGAACTTGCTGAGGCCGGGATCGCCCTGACGGCCCGAGCGGCCGCGCAGCTGATTATCGATACGGCGGCTTTCATGGCGTTCGGTGCCGATCACGCACAGCCCGCCAGCCGCCAGAACTTCCTGCTTTTCGGCTTCGATTTCGGCGCTGATCCGGGCAATGGCAGCTTCACGCTCCGGCCCTTCGGCCATGTCTTTCAGCTCATCCTCGACGCGGAATTCCAGATTGCCGCCCAGTTTGATGTCGGTGCCGCGACCAGCCATGTTGGTGGCGATGGTAACGGCGCCGAGCCGCCCGGCCTGGGCAACGATATGCGCTTCCATTTCGTGGAACCGGGCGTTGAGCACATTGTGCTTCACCCCTTCCCCGCGCAGATATTCCGAAAGCAGTTCCGACTTTTCAATCGAAACCGTGCCGACCAGCACCGGTTGCCCCTTTTCCGCCTTTTCGCGGATCAGGCGGGCAATGGCCTGAAACTTGTCGGTGGTGTTCTTGTAGAATTCGTCTTCCTCATCAATGCGCTGCACCGCCACATTGGTGGGAATGGTGACAACATTCATCTTGTAGATGTCGAAGAATTCCGCCGCTTCGGTGGCAGCGGTACCGGTCATGCCACCCAGCTTGGGGTACATGCGGAAATAGTTCTGGAAAGTGATCGAGGCCATGGTCTGGTTTTCAGGCTCGATCCGGACGCCTTCCTTGGCCTCAACTGCCTGATGCAGCCCGTTTGACCAGCGGCGGCCATCCATCATGCGGCCGGTAAACTCGTCAATGATGATAACCTTGTCGTCCTTGACGATGTAATCAATGTCACGCTTGAACATGACATTGGCCTTGAGGCTTTGGTCAAGGTGATGGACCACCTGGGTGTTTTCGACATCATACAGGTTGGACCCGGTCAGCAGCCCGGCTGCCTCCAGCAGCCGCTCGATCCGTTCGGCACCATCCTCGGTCAGGGTGATGTTCTTGGTCTTTTCGTCGGCTTCGTAATCTTCGGGATTGAGCTGCTTAACGATGGCATCGACGGCAATGTAGAGATCCGATTTGTCATCGGTCGGACCAGAGATGATCAGCGGCGTGCGCGCCTCGTCGATCAGGATTGAATCGACTTCATCGACGATGGCAAAATTGAACGGTCGGTGGACCATCTGGCTGCGCTCATGCTTCATGTTGTCGCGGAGGTAATCAAAGCCCAGCTCGTTGTTGGTGGCATAGGTGATGTCGGAATCGTAGGCTTCGCGCCGCTCCGCCTCGTCCAGCCCGGGAATGATCACCCCGACGGTCAGGCCGAGGAAGCGATAGATCTGTCCCATCCATTCCGCGTCGCGCTTGGCCAGATAGTCGTTGACGGTAACGACATGAACGCCCTTGCCCTCGATCGCATTGAGATAGACCGCCAGGGTTGCAACCAGCGTCTTGCCTTCACCGGTGCGCATTTCGGCGATTTCACCGCGATGAAGGACGATGCCGCCAATCATCTGCACATCGAAATGGCGCATGCCGAGCACGCGCTTGCCGGCTTCGCGCACAGTGGCGAAGGCTTCGGGCAGGATATCGTCCAGCGTTTTGCCATCGGCCAGCTGATTGCGGAACTTGGCGGTTTGTGCCGTCAGCTCTTCATCGCTGAGCGTCTCCATGGTTGGCTCGAAAGCGTTGATCTGGCGCACGATCTTGTCGAGCGATTTGACGTAACGGTCATTGGACGAGCCGAAAATGGCTTTGGCGATAGCCCCGATCATGGATGAATCCTGAAGTTATGAGATGTGAAAGAAGGCCGCGCCGACCACTTGCGGGCCGCGCAGCCTGAGAACTGAAACGTTGAATGCTGGCTATTCGAGCGCGCGATCAGTGCCGAAAAGCACCGAAGGGATATAGACGCGCGGACGGATCGGCCGCGATTTTGCCGCTTCACGGTCGCGGCGGTCTTGCCGCACGACCGGGGCCATGACGCCCTGCTGGTTTGAAACGACTGTACGAGCGCCAACGCGCCCCGCTTCCACCGCGCCGATTTCGGTATCATTGCCCGCAATGCGTGCCTGTACCGGGGTTACCGGCATGATCAGACCCGTCAGCAGGGCCAGAAAGGCAATCAGAATGCGGTTCATCGCCAAGGGGATATAGTGCTTCGTCCGGCCTGCGTCCAGTGTTGCCTAAACACGCGGTCACAAATCCCCGATCACCCGGATGCAGAAACGCCGCGCTCGCCCTCAGGCAAACGCGGCGTTCTGAATTCACGGACCGCGAGGCGTTGCGGCCAGTGCGGAGCGTCTTAGTTGACGGCGTCCTTCAGGCCCTTGCCGGCCTTGAACTTCGGCTGCGACGAAGCCTTGATCTTCATCGGTTCACCGGTGCGCGGGTTGCGGCCGGTCGAAGCCTTGCGCTTGGCAACCGAGAAGGTGCCGAAGCCAACGAGGCGCACTTCGTCGCCCTTCTTGAGAGCGCCGGTGATGGCTTCAAAGACGCCTTCGACAGCCTTGGTCGCGTCGCTCTTGGACAGGCCGCTCGAGTCTGCGACGGCGCTGATCAGGTCGTTCTTGTTCATTGCGGGAACCCCCTACCTTTCGTGGTTTCAGTTCGTGATTGAAATGAATGTAAAATCGATTCGCCTCTAAAGCTGGCGGAATTGAGCGGGTTTTCCTGAAGCTGTCAAAGCCAATCGAGACCAAACGGGATGAATTATCCACCTTTTTGCGCCGGATCAGGCCAAAGTCAGGTCATCAACCCCCCTTGCCATCACCGCCATCGACAAAACGCTGCAAAAGCCCGCTGATTCGCTGCGTTGCAGCATCACCATGCGTGAATCAGCGCGGCTTCAGAAACCACAGATTCAATGTGCGGTTGGGACCGAACCGGCTTGCCCGACGACAGCACCGGGCTGGCTGGCCAGATCATCCGCTTCGCTCCATTCGATCGGTTCGAGCGGTGCCACCAGTGCCCGGGCGAGCACCTCATCGACATGACTGACGGGAACGATTTCCAGCCCTTCCAGGACATTAGCCGGGATTTCCGCCAGATCCTTGCAGTTTTCTTCGGGGATCAGCACGGTGGTGATGCCGCCGCGCAGCGCTGCCAGCAGCTTTTCCTTGAGCCCACCAATCGGCAATACGCGTCCGCGCAGCGTAACCTCGCCGGTCATCGCCACATCCTTGCGCACGGCAACGCCGCTCAGGGTGGAGACAATCGAGGTCACCATGCCAATACCCGCCGATGGGCCGTCCTTTGGCACCGCGCCTTCGGGCAGGTGGATATGGATGTCCTTGCGCCCGATCAGCGACGGTTTGATGCCATAGCTGGCGGCTCGGGCCCGCACGAAGCTGAAGGCAGCCTGCACGCTTTCGTTCATCACTTCGCCAAGTTTGCCAGTGGTCTTGACCGCGCCTTTGCCGGGCACGGTCACGCTTTCAATTGTCAACAGCTCGCCGCCAACCTCGGTCCAGGCAAGCCCGGTGACTGCGCCGATCTGGTGCTCTTCCTCCGAAACGCCGTGGCGATATTTCTGCACCCCGGCGAAATCGCCCAGATTATCGGGGGTGATGGTAACCGCGCTTTCCTTGCCCTCCAGAATGCGCCGCAGTGCCTTGCGCGCCAGCCGGGCGATTTCACGCTCCAGCGTGCGAACACCGGCCTCGCGGGTGTAATGGCGGATCAGATTGCGCAGCGCATCCTGCTTCAGCGTGAATTCGCCGCTCTTCAGGCCATGGGCTTCGACCTGTTTTGCGATCAGGTGACGTTCGGCGATCTCGACCTTTTCATCTTCGGTGTAGCCTTCCAGCCGGATGATCTCCATGCGATCGAGCAGCGGCTGCGGCAGGTTCAGCGAATTGGCGGTGCAGACGAACATCACATCGGACAGATCATAGTCCAGTTCCAGATAGTGATCCTGGAACTTGGCATTCTGTTCGGGGTCGAGCACTTCCAGCAGCGCCGATGCCGGATCGCCACGAAAATCCTGGCCCAGCTTGTCGATTTCATCAAGCAGGAACAGCGGATTGCTGGTTCCGGCCTTTTTAAGATTGGTGACAATCTTGCCCGGCAGCGAACCGATATAGGTGCGGCGGTGGCCGCGGATTTCGGCTTCGTCGCGCACGCCGCCCAGCGACTGGCGGACAAACTGCCGGCCGGTTGCCTTGGCGATCGATTTGCCAAGGCTGGTCTTGCCTACGCCCGGAGGCCCGACCAGGCAAAGGATCGGCCCCTTCAGCTTGTTGGTGCGGGCCTGAACCGCCAGATATTCGACGATCCGGTCCTTCACCTTGTCCAGCGCATAATGATCGGCATCAAGCACCGCCTGCGCGCTCTGGATATCCTTCTTGAGCTTGCTCTTCTTGCCCCATGGCAGTCCCAGCAGCACGTCGAGGTAGTTGCGGATCACCGTGGCTTCGGCGCTCATCGGCTGCATCGCCTTGAGCTTTTTCAGTTCGGCCTGAGCCTTGGCGCGGGCTTCCTTGGACAGGCGCATCTTTTCGATGCGATCCTGCAGCTCCTGAATTTCATCAGGCCCTTCGCCATCGCTTCCACCCAGTTCGGACTGGATCGCCTTGAGCTGTTCGTTGAGGTAGTATTCGCGCTGCGTCTTTTCCATCTGCCGCTTTACGCGGCCACGGATCTTGCGCTCCACCTGCAATACGCCCAGCTCACCTTCCATCAGCGAATAGGCGATTTCGAGCCGCTTGAGCGGATCATCCTCGGTCAGCAGGGTCTGCTTGTCGGCAACCTTGGCGGTAATATGCGCGGCCACGGCATCGGCCAAAGCCGCCGCATCAACGATTTCCGTCAGATTTTCGCCAGCTTCCTGCGGCAGCTTCTTGTTGAGCTTGGCATATTCGGCGAAGCTGTCCACCACGCTGCGCATCATGGCCGAAACTTCGGTTCCCGAAACAGTCACCGGTTCAAGCCGTTCGATGCGGGCAACGGTCATATCGCTGTCACCGTGGCGTTCGTCGCCCAGCGATTGCAGCCGGCCGCGCGCCTTCGCCTCTACCAGCACGCGCACGGTGCCGTCAGGCAGCTTGAGCAACTGCAGAACCGTGGCGATCACGCCGGTATCGTACAGATCATCTTCGCCCGGATCGTCGCAAGCCGGATCAAGCTGCGCGATCAGGAAAATGTCCTTGTCACCCGCCATCGCGGATTCAAGCGCGGCAACCGATTTGTCACGACCAACAAACAGCGGCACTACCATGCCGGGAAAGACAACGATGTCGCGCAGGGGCAACAGGGGAAGAACCATCGACATTGCAAACCATCCAATCGGGCGCCCAACCCGCCCCTGCGGGTGAATCCCGCCTTTCGAACCGAATATGGGATCGCTGTCCCTCCCGCGCAATGGGGGCATGGCGACGGGTTGTGGATCATGTTGCCGAAAGGTGATGCGAGGCCATTGCCGGAGTGAGCAACAGCAGGCAATCTGCCTTCAACCCGATGGAGGCTGCATGACCCGCCGAATAGCTTCGATGATCGCCCTGTTCAGTGCCATGCTGACAAGTACCGCCCAGGCCGAAACTGTCTATGTCCATGCCGGGCGACTGGTGGATAGCGAAGCGGGCACGGTGGTGAATGACCGGCTGATCCGCATCGATGATGGCCGTGTTACTGCCGTCACGGCGTTTGCCCCTCCGCCTGCGGGCGCAAAGCTGATCGACTGGTCTGGCTATACCGTCTTGCCCGGCCTGATCGATATGCATGTCCATCTGGCGGATGTGGAGCAAAGCGCCAATGTGGCCGAGCCGCTGCTGCATTCGGCGGCGGAGATCGCGCTGATCGGGGCGGGAAACGCGCGCAAGACATTGATGGCGGGGTTCACCTCTGTTCATGATGTCGGCTGCTTCCGCGCCTTTGCCGATGTCGCCTTGCGCGATGCCATCAATCGCGGCGATGTTCCCGGTCCGCGCATGAGCGCCGTCGGGGCTTATGTCACCATTCCCGGTGGTGGCGGCGAAGTGACCGGCTTTGCACCTGATGTGGTGGTGCCTGCCGATATGAAGGCAGGGGTGGTTACCGATGCCGCCGATATGGTGCGCAAGGTCAATTCGCTGTTTCAGTACGGCGCGGATTCGATCAAGCTGATCGCCACCGGCGCGGTGCTGGCGCAGGGCACAGAACCCGGTCAGCAGGAACTCAGCGAAGAGGAAATGCGCGTAGCCGTGCAAACCGCTGCGGCGCGCGGATCTTGGGTGACGGCCCATGCCCATGGCGCGGAAGGGATCAAGGCCGCGATCCGCGCCGGTGTGCGCGGGATCGAACATGCCTCGCTGATCGATGATGAGGGGATCGCTTTGGCCAAGGCGCGCGGCGTGTTCCTCGATATGGATATCTATAATGGCGACTGGATTTCAGAAGTCGGTCGCCGCGATGGCTGGCCCGCAGACATGCTGCGCAAGAATGACGATACCACCGAGGCGCAGCGCGTGGGCTTTCGCAAGGCGGTGAAGGCAGGTGTAAAACTGTCTTTCGGTACAGACGCCGGGGTTTATCCGCACGGGCTGAACGCACGCCAGTTCAAATATATGGTGCGCTACGGGATGACGCCGATGCAGGCGATCCAGTCTGCAACCGTTGTTTCGGCGCAGATGCTGGGCTGGAGCAAGGATGTCGGCGCGCTATCCCCCGGCCACTATGCCGATATGGTCGCGGTGAAGAGCGATCCGCTGGCCGATATCTCCGCGCTGGAGCATATCGACCATGTGATGAAGGGCGGCGAATTGGTGCGCTAGGGCAAGTGGCAACCGCCGCGCATCAATCGCGGTGTGCTTCCTCCAGCCCTGCTGCCAGCAAGGGGCGTCCGGCAAAGCCAGCGGCTCTGCGCAACTGATCGGCATCGAGCAGCTTGCCGCCCAGCAATACCACTTTGGTATGCCGCATATCGCCGATTTTCGCTTCGGGATCGCCGTCGACCAGCACCAGATCGGCGGCCTTGCCAACCTTGATCGAGCCGGTCTTGCCATCTGCTCCAACCAGTCTGGCCGGAACAATTGTCGCAGCTGCCAAGGCTTCTGCGGGGGTAAAGCCGGCCTGAAGGTAGATTTCCAGCTCACGGATCAATTCAATGCCGGAGCCATCGGTGCCAGCGACGATCGGTATCCCCGCCTTGTGCATTTTGCCGAGCAGTTGCACCATCTTGGCCCAGCTGGCGCGATAATCGGCGCGGGTCAGACCTTCAGGTACGGCGAATCCGCCGGACCGAAATCCGCGTTCGCTGCTGGGCGGCAGAGTGCCGACGAAGGGGGCGTAGGCCGGTGAGAGATCGCCGTTTTCAGGGTAATACAGCCCTTCAAACGCAACCATGGTGGGGTCGGAATAGATCCTCTTCTCGGCCATGGTCTTGATCAGCGCGGACATTTCCGGGCTGTCGAGATCCATGTCCTTGGCATAGCGGCCCGGCCCTTCGAAACGGGCGATGCCGTTGTCCACCGGCAACACGCTGGCCGGAACGCCCTCCATCACAATCCAGTTGATATGCGTGATCTCATCATAGCCATCACGCAGTGCCTGGCTTGGGCGGATGCCATGCGGAATATGGCCGTGGACATGCAGACCCAGCTTGTGCGCTTCGGTAGTAGCCGCAGGCAGCCACGCGGGATCAAAGGTTCCGTAAAACTTTACCCCGACAAAACCTTGCGCTTTGGCCTTGCGGACTGCGGCAATCGCTTCGTCCTGCGTGGTGGCAACGCTGGCCATCTGCGCGGTGTAGGTGCCTTTGCCATCGATCAGTGAGGATGGATAGACGTTGGGCATCAACAGCTTGCCTGCTGCAACCCGCGCACGCCGATCGAGCGTTCGTTCATTGTCATTGCCGGGATCGCGCACCGATGTCACACCCAGCGACAGCTCCTGCGGACCGGTATAGTCATCGCCGACATGCATGTGGCAGTCCCACAGCCCCGGCGTCAGCGTCTTGCCAGTGCCATCGAAAATCTGGGCGCCCGCCGGAACGGACACAGAGCCAGCCGGGCCCACGGCGCTAATGATGCCGCGGGATACCACAACGGTCTGATCGGTCAGAAACCGCAGATTGTCGGCGTCGAACAGCTTCACATGAGTGAAGGCGACTGGCCCGGCCAGATTGCGCACCAATTGCCGCACCAGTGCCGGAGCCTGCGCGGCCAGGGCCGCGGACTGCACCTTGTCCATCCGTGCCATGTCATTGGCATATGCATCGGGAATCCAGCCCATGCCAAAGGTCAGCCCGAAAAACCGGCCCCGTGCATCAACCCATACCGGCAGCGGCGATGTGCCAATTCCGGTGATCTGCCACAGGGTGATGGTCTGGCTGTTGCTGCCCTTGCCAACCACCATGCTGGTCAGCCTGCTGGCACGGGCAACGCCGCCAGGCAGCATTTTCAACGTCTTTGTCGGGCTGGCGAGCAGGCGTTCAACGAACCAGGCAGTGGTATCAATCGGCCCGCCAAAACTGGCATAGAAAGCGTCGCCGGCCTGAGGAGAGGAACCCGCGTCCACTGGGCTTTTCCAGCTTGCCGATGCACCGACAAGATTGAAAGTTTCTGCGGCATCACCTTGGGGAGTTACGCCCCGCACCGTCACTTCGGCGGGCATTTCGGTTGCACCGGGCTTGCCGCGATAGTCAACCTCCCAAACCTGCCCGCGCAGGTTCATGCTCTCGCGGCCCATGCGGGTGCCGTCAGGCAGCGTCCAGCTCCAGCTTTCGCCATGCTTGCCACCGGTCGACTGGATCACATAGTGCCGGGCACCGGCAGGCGGTACAGCCAGTTCTTCCTTCGGCGTGTGGGCAAAAGCCGATGCAGATGAGAACAGCACAGCAGCAAGCAAGGCAATACGGCGCATCATGGTTCCCCAAAAAATCGTTGTTGCTTCGAAGCATGCATCTTTGCGACAACAAGGAAACATTTGATCGATGAGCGACCCGATCACTTCGTTGAAATAGCGGCTGCCCGTTTACATCCCCGGCAGTTTGAAACCGGGCGGCAAGCCGATGTTCGACTGGATGCTCTGCATTTCGGCATTGCTGGCAGCGTCTGCCTTGGTCCGGGCATCGTTGAAAGCGGCGGTCACCAGATCTTCGAGAATGCCCTTTTCGGCGGGCTGCATCAGACTGTCGTCGATGGAAACGCCCAGCACGCGCCCTTTGGCGGAACAACGGATCGATACCAGCCCACCACCAGCCACGCCGGTAACCTCGATACTGTCCAGCTTGGCCTGTGCTTCGCCCATCTGCTTCTGGATGGTTTCCGCGGCCTGTTGTGCTGCGCGGATCATCTCTTCCATCGACTTCACGTCATTGCCTCCATTTGCCGCCCTGCCCAACCATGCGGGCCTCGGCTTCTTCTTCGATCAATTCGGCCGCTGGAAATGCGGCCATAGCGGCTTCGACCATGGGCGATTGCAGCACAGCCGTGCGATCGGCCTCGCGGCGGGCGTCTGCCTGTTGGCGAAGCGTTGGTTGCGCATCGCCCTCCCCTCTCTGCACCATCCAGCGTTCGCCGGTGGCGCGCAGCAAGGCATCGCGCAGTTCGGGGCCGGGATCGCCCGAAAATCCGTCGGCAAGGGTGTAAACCAGCTCACCCGGCGCGAGTGACACCACCCGCACCCAGTCATGCATCAGTTGCGAAATGCGAAGCTGGCCCGAATGCCCGACCTTGTCGACCAGCGCCGCCCAATCGGGCGCTGCGGAGGCTTGTGGTTGCGGCGAGCTGCCACCACCGGCGGGAACTGCGCCGGGCACCACACCGCGCGCGGCCAGATCTTCCAGCTTTTTCGCCAGCGCGCCAGGATCAGGCAAATCGGCGGCGTGCTGCACGCGCAGCAGTGCCATTTTGGCTGCGATCAGCGGATCGGGCGCGGTGCGAACCTCATCATGCCCCTTAAGCAGCAATTGCCACAGGCGGTGCAGCTGTCCCGCTGTCAGCCGCTCGGCCCATTCGGCGATGGCAGCGCGCTCTTCGGCAGAGATCGCGTCTCCGCCGCCCTTGCCCAGCTGGGCAACGGTGATGCCGTGGACCAGTTCCATCGTGCCGCGCAGCAAGGCCAGCGGTTCCACACCATAGGAGAACTGCTGATCGACCATATCGAGCAGGCCAGAGGAATCGCCATTCAGCAAGGCGGCGAACAGGCTACGCTGCGCCGATTTATCGGCCAGACCCAGCATGTCGCGCACCTGCGCGGCGACCACCCTGCCCTCGCCGCCCAGATCGGCATGGGCGATAGCCTGATCAAGGATCGAAAGCCCATCGCGGACCGAACCTTCGGCGGCAGCAGCAACCATGGCCAGCGCCTCCACTTCGGCCGGAACGCCTTCCGCCGCGCAAATGCGCGTGAAGTGTTCGGTCAGAAGCTCGGTGGTGATCCGGCGCAGATCAAACCGCTGACAGCGCGACAGCACCGTAACCGGCAGTTTGTCCACCTCGGTCGTCGCGAACAGGAACTTCACATGCGGCGGCGGCTCTTCCAGCGTCTTGAGCAGCGCGTTGAACGCGTTGCGCGACAGCATGTGCACTTCGTCGATGATGTAGATCTTGTAGCGCGCCGAAACCGCAGCATAGCGCACTGCCTCGATAATCTCGCGCACGTCATCGACGCCGGTATGGCTGGCCGCGTCCATCTCGATCACATCGATATGGCGACCTTCGGCAATGGCGGTGCACGGTTCGCACTGGCCACACGGATCGATGGTTGGCCCACCCTGTCCATCGGGGCCGACACAGTTTAGCGCCTTGGCGATCAGACGGGCGGTGGAGGTCTTGCCCACCCCGCGCACGCCGGTCATCAGAAAGGCATGGGCCAGCCGATCGCGCTTGATCGCGTTGGCCAGCGTCTGAACCATCGCGTCCTGGCCGATCAGCTCGCTGAAGGTTTGCGGCCGGTATTTCCGGGCAAGCACGCGATAGGGTTGCGTCGAGGAAGCCGGGGCCGCGGCAGCTGCCGGTGCTGGCGTCTCGGCTGGCGCAGGCGCTGCGGCGGGCGCAGGCGCCCCGAACATCGATGATTGCCCGGCAGCCTCCAGCTCGGCAGCGCTGGGCGTGCCATTCTCTTCATCACCGAGCATCTCGGGGGAATCACTCATCGGCCCAGAATCGTCCATCAATCCAGACTAGGCGGTGCGCGCGGGCTTGTCAGGAAAAAAGGAGCCGACCGACCCGCCGCAACCCGTTGTGGCTGCTTCCTTCCGGACCTGACCAGATTGGCGGACGCAAACGCCCGGCCGACTCCCGCGCGCCCTATGGCGAGAGTGACGAATTTTCGCAAGTATCATTGACGTGATTGATCTATATCATCGCCCGACTCGTCAAACGACGGTCAAAACCCTGTTGCCAGAAATGGCACGCGTTTGGGGGGATAAGGTCTTCCCGCTGTTATGCGACCCCAGCGGATGGTCGCCCGTCCCAAATAGCTGATGGGAAACTCAGCGAAAATTGTCGGCGTAGGCTTGCAGCTTCAACCGTCGCGGCGGGGTGCCATGCACGCTGGCGGCAATGCCGTGCTTTGCGGCATAGGCCAGCGCCTCATCCTTGCTGGCGAATTTCAGCGTGACCTGCACCTGCGTATCGCCGGAGCCTGTCCAGCCCATCAGCGGGTCTGGCCTGCGCGCTTCGGCGGGCGCGAATTCAAGTATCCATTCGCCAAGCAGGGCCTTGCCTGATTGCATGGCGTTTTTCGGGCGCTGATAGATGCGTGCTGACATTGGCACCGCTTGCGTCGAATCGTGGCCGGAATCAAGAGCGACGCGACGCGGCAAAGGCATTTTTCGTCTTGAGGCTGGGATCCTCGGCCCAAGGTTCGTCTGGCCAGCGATGCTTGGGATAGCGTCCCTTCATGTCCTTGACCACATCGCGCCAGCTGCCGCGCCAGAACGCGGGCAGATCGCGTGTGGTCTGAACCGGCTTGCCGCCCGGTGAGGTGAGTTTGAGCAGCAAAGGTTGCGCGGGCTGACCGAAACCGGGATGGCGATCCAGTCCAAACAATGCCTGAACGCGCACTTCCACCGAAGGCCCGCCGGGATCGGCATAATCAATTGCGTGCTGTGTGCCGGCCGGGCTGGTGAATTGAGCAGGCGCAAGCCGGTCCAGCGCCTGCTGCGCATTCCAGTCGAGCCTGCCTCGCAGCGCGTCATGCAGCCTGCCCGGATCAATCTGATCCAGCCTGCGCCCGAGCAACGGGCCAAGCCAGTCATCAAGATCAGCCAGCAGTTGCTGCTCGTCCAGCTCGGCAAGCCCGGCAAAATGGGCACGCCGCAGCAAGGCTTCGCTGGCCTTGCCCAATGGTAAAACGCCCAGCCCGTGATTGCGAATTTGCGCGACCATGAATTCGCGGATCGCGTTTGCATCGGGCGCGGGGTCAGGGCCTTGGAAAACTGTGATGGCACCCAGCCGGGTTTCCAACAACGCTTCTGCCCGGCCTTCTGCACCAATCCAGCGCAATGTCGTCTGGCGTTGCAGCCTGTGACCTAGCCAGCGGGTTACCTCTGCTTCTTCCAGCGCAATCGCGCCGGTGATCCGGGCGCCTTTGGCATCGCCTTGTGCCTCGCCAACGGCCAGCCATTGCGCGCGCGCCAAGGATGAGGCCGGATCAAGCCGCAGCCCTCTTCCCCCGGCAGTCAGCCAATCTTCGCCGGAAGAAGTGCGGCGGCGCGCGATATTGTCCGGAAATCCTTCCGAAAGCAGTGCTGCCAGCGGGGGACTTTCCGCGCCGCCACCGGACGGCGCCACCAGCGCGCGCGCAGCCTTGGCCCAGCGGCGCGCAAGTTGCCTTGATGCCTCGGCGCGCGGTGAACGGTCTGCATTCCATCGATCAAGGCGCAGCGCCAGATCTTCGCCGCGTCCGCCCAAAGCGCGTTCCTGCAACAGCAACGCCAGCCGCGCTGCGTCCTCTTCTGCGCCATGCTGAGCGGCATAGAGCAGCATATGCGCGGCACGCGGTTCCATTCCCAAAGCGGCAATCGCTTTGCCATGCGGTGTGATAGTGCCGGAATCGTCGAGCGCGCCAAGCGTTTGCAGCAGTTGCCGTGCCGCCCCCAGCGCTGCGGCGGGTGGCGGATCAAGCCAGGCCAAGGTCGCAGGATCACGCGTGCCCCATTGCGCCAGCGCCAGCAACAGCGGGGCAAGATCGGAAGTCAGCATCTCCGGCGGATCAAATGCAGGGCGCCCGGCATGTGCCGCTTCCTCCCACAGGCGATAAGCGCCTCCAGGCCCTTGCCGTGCTGCGCGCCCTGCCCGCTGTGCGGCGGCGGCTTGCGAGGCGCGGTGCGTGACCAGCCGCGTGACACCGGCCGTTTTGTCAAATTCTGCCCGCCGCGAAAGCCCGGCATCGACCACCACGGAAACACCATCCAGCGTAAGCGATGTTTCGGCTATGGCGGTGGCGAGGACGATTCTGCGCCTGCCTTCGGGATCGCGGCGGATCGCAGCGCGTTGGGCCGCAGGTTCGCATTGCCCATGCAGCGGCAGGATCAGCGCACCGGGCAGCCGTTCATTCAGCCTTTCACGCAATCGCTCAATCTCGCCCACGCCGGGCAGAAACGCCAGAATGTCACCCTGCTGCTCACGCCAGGCGGTGTGCACAGCGCTGGCCATGGCGTCTTCGATGCGCAGTTCCGGTCTTGCTCCAAGCCAGCGGATTTCAAGCGGGTAAGCCTTGCCTTCACTTTCGATCAGCGGCGCGTCGCCCAGCAGTCCGGCGAAACGGGTGCCGTCAATGGTCGCGGACATTACGATCAGTCGCAGATCGGGGCGCAGCACCTGCTGGCATTCTATTGCCAGTGCCAGCCCCAGATCGCTGTCGAGATGCCGTTCATGCGCCTCGTCAAACAGCACGGCGGATACATCGGAAAGTTCCGGCGTCTTGAGGATGGTCGATACGAAGATCGCCTCGGTCATGACCAATATGCGCGTGCCTGCGCTGCGCTTGCTGTCGAGCCGGGTCAAGTAACCCACCGTTTCACCCGGCTGCTCGCCCAGCAATTGCGCCATCCGTTCCGCCGCCGCACGTGCTGCCACCCGGCGCGGTGAGAGCAGGATCACCATGCCGCTGCACCAGCTTTGATCGAGCAGTGCTGGCGCAACCGCCGTCGTCTTGCCCGCGCCGGGCGGCGCGATCAACACGGCAGAACTGCCGCCGCGCAATGCGCGCAGCAGTTCCGGCATAACCGCGTGGATGGGCAATTCACTCACCTGCGGGCGCATAGACGATCCCGCAGAAATTCTCACCCCATGGGATACATGATTTCCTTGGAAACCTTGTTGATCGCTTTCATCACATCCTCGGGAAGCACGAGATCTGCCGCGGCGAGAATATCGGCCACCTGATCCTGACGGCTGACGCCGACGATGGTTGAAGCAACGAAATCATGCTGTTTTGACCAGGCAACGGCCAATGTGGCTGCGCTCATCCCGGCTTCGGCGGCGATAGCCATGAAACGCTCGGTGGAGGCAAGGCTCTTGTCGTTGACAAAGCGGCGCCCCATCTGCGCCTGCCGTCCTTCCATCGCCAGATATCTTGAGAAGCGGGCACCTTCGGGAGTCGCTCCGCCGCTGTATTTCCCGGTCAGCACGCCGCCCGCGATCGGCGAATAGGGGATCAGGCTGACCCCTTCCTTGCGGCAGACCTGGGCCAGTTCATCCTCGAACCGCCGATTGTTGAGGCTGAAATTGTTCTGGATGGTCTGGTAGCGCGCGGTGCCGAGCTTTTCGGAGGCGGCGATGCTTTTCATCAGCCCCCAGCTGGTTTCATTGGAGCAGCCCAGGATGCGTACCTTGCCGGCGCGCACCAGCTCATCCAGCACTTCCATCGTTTCTTCATAAGGGGTGTCATGATCGGGCCAGTGGGTCTGATAGAGATCGATATAGTCGGTATCGAGCCGTTTCAGGCTCGCCTCCACAGCTGTAATGATGTTCCGGCGATCCAGCGCAGTCATGCCCGAGCGACAGGGTGAACGAAACCAGACATGGCTGGGCCCGGAAACCTTGGTGGCGATCACCACCGCATCGCGCGGCTTGGTCTTGAGCCATTTCCCGACGATTTCCTCGGTCCGCCCAACCCATTTGATGTCGGGCGGAACGGGATAGCCCTCTGCCGTGTCATAGAAATCGATCCCGGCATCAAAACATTGGTCGAGAATGCGCAGCGATTCCGCTTCATCAACCTGGCTGCCGAAAGTCATGGTGCCCATGCAGATATCGGAAACGACGATTGCGGATGTGCCAAGGCGGCGGCGTTGCATGGTAAGCTTTCTCCCGGAAATCTGGTTTCTCTCAGCAACTGATCTTGCCGGGGCGATTGGTGGCGGTCAATCACGATTAGAAACAGGCGTGATCAGAACCCGGCGCAGTCAGGCATAGAAACGCGCCCGAAACCGTTCGAGGAAGGAAACCAGATTGGGATGCCCGGCAATCATCGCTTTCATCGGGCTGGAGAACGCCGGGTAATGGATATTGGCGAGTTGGCCGAACACCACCGCATCGGTCTGGCTGGGCTGACTGCCAAAGAACCATTCGCGATCACCGAGCATCGCGGCCAGTGCATCAATATCACGGCGGGCGATCTGGGCGATTTCCGCCTGCGAATGGATGCCCATGCCGTGCCCCTTGAGCTGCTTGATCACCCCGCGCCGCGCGAACGGTGCCATTACCGCCCGGATCGGAGCCGGTATTCCGCCCAATACCGAGGCCTTCAGGATCGGCCAGTTTTCGCTGGTATTCCAGCGATCGTTGACCATCGCCCAATAGAGGTTTTCCTCGATCAGACGCTGGATCGCGACTGCCTGCCCGCGCTGCTCCGGGGTAAGCGCGCTGTCGGGATCAATCCCGAACCTTTCGATCAGCCAGTTGATGATGAAGGATGAATCGCCGATCTTTTTGCCATTGCATTCGATCCACGGTGCCTTGCCCTTGGGGCCGCCAAAGGGTGTGGTGGCGGTGACCGATTCATGTTCGAT
>JBGAIR010000028.1:0-33236 GCA_044225335.1 Novosphingobium sp.
TTGCAGTTCACCTCTGCTGATTTATAGGGCCAGTCCGCTGCCCCAAGGGGACTTCCAATAACCGCAAGGCAGCCTCGTCTTTCGTGTTACCTGGCCGCAAGGCCTATTGGGGGTCCCTTGAGTTGCACAAATATCCTGATGCACCGGCTGTAGTTCGCGCTTTTTCGCCCGACGAACCCGTTATCCTCAATCGCCCGCACGCCGCCGCGCGCGCTGCCCGCTTCTTTGTCGAAAAGTTTCCGGGCAAGTCGCTCTATGCGGTAAAGGCCAATCCCTCGCCCGAATTGCTGCGGGTGCTGTGGGATGCCGGCGTCACCCATTACGACGTTGCCTCGATTGCCGAGGTGCGGATGGCACGCGCAGCGCTGCCCGAAGCGGTGCTGTGCTTCATGCATCCGGTGAAGACGGCAAGCGCGATTGCCGAAGCCTATTTCCAGCATGGTGTGCGCACGTTCAGCCTCGATTCGCAGGCTGAGCTGGACAAGATCATTGCCGCCACCTCCGCGCCCGATGGATCGGTGGCCGAGGATCTGTCGCTGTGTGTGCGTCTGCGGGTTTCGTCCGAGCATTCCAAGCTCAGCCTTGCCGCCAAGTTCGGCATTGATCTGGCCGATGCCGCGCCCTTGCTGCAACAGACCCGCCAGGTCGCGGATTGTCTGGGTATCTGCTTCCACGTCGGCAGCCAGGCGATGACGCCCTTTGCCTATGTGCAGGCGATGGAACGGGTGCGCGCGGCGATCGTCGATGCCTCGGTCACCGTGGATATCGTTGATGTCGGCGGCGGGTTCCCGTCGATCTATCCCGGCATGGAGCCGCCGCCGCTGGAGGATTTCTTTGGCGTGATCCACCGCGCTGCGGAATCGCTGCCGGTGTCCTACTCGTCGGAGCTTTGGTGCGAGCCGGGCCGGGCGCTGTGCGCGGAATACAACTCGATGATCGTCAAGGTCGAAAAGCGCCGCGGACAAGAGCTGTATATCAACGACGGTGCCTATGGCGCATTGTTCGATGCCGCCCATGTCGGCTGGCGTTTCCCGGTGCGGCTGCTGCGCGAAGATGCGGCCAGCGAAGAGGCCCAGGAGTTCGCCTTCTTCGGCCCGACCTGTGACGACATGGACTTCATGGAAGGTCCGTTCGAGCTGCCGGGCGATATCCGCGCGGGCGATTATATCGAGATCGGGATGCTGGGCGCTTACGGCGCGGCCATGCGGACCGCCTTCAACGGTTTTGGCCATGGTCAGACCGTGGAGGTTGCCGATGAGCCGATGCACAGCCAGTATCTCGGCAATCGCCGCGATCCGCGCGTGTCGGACAATGTGGTGAGCCTGCGGTAAACTTAGCAAGATCGGCCGAGCGCAACCTGCCGGTGCGCGCCTAGATGGCGCCACCACGGAGATGCATTCATGAAGGCTGCGATTGCAAAGTATCATGCCCGGATGCTGCGGGTGCTGGATCACATCGACCGGCACATCGACGCAGAGCTCGATCTTGATCGCCTGAGCGATGTAGCCGCCTTTTCGAAGTATCATTTCCACCGGCAATTCTCGGCGGTTTTCGGCATTTCTGTTCATCGTTATGTCCAGCTGATCAGGATGAAACGCGCGTCCTTTCAGCTGGCCTATCGCAACGAGCAGAGTGTGACCGCCATCGCCATGGATGCGGGATATGATACGCCCGATGCCTTCGCCCGCGCGTTTCGGACGCGAATTGGGCAATCGCCATCGGCGTTTCGCAAACAGCCGGATTGGGAAACGTGGCTTGCGGCCTTCGGGCCATTCCATCAAGCAAGGAGCAAGCTCATGCAGCCTCACTTTACCCCGGATGACGTTACGATCAGGGAGGTTTCGCCAAAATCGGTGCTGTTCATGCAGCATCGCGGCGATCCCGCGACAATTGGTGCAACGATTCAGCAGTTTATCGCCTGGCGCAAGGCGCGCGGACTAAGACCGGCCAACAGCAATACTTTCAACATTTTCCATGCTGATCCTCATAGCACACCAGCAGCGGACTATCGGCTCGACGTGTGTGTTGAAACCGATCAGCAGCCCGAAGCTGGTGACAATCATGTCGATGCTGGCGTTATTCCTGGTGGCCGCTGTGCGGTGATGCGGCTGGTGGGCAACAGCGATGATCTGGGGGCTGCGGCGCTGTTTCTTTATCGGGACTGGCTGCCTGCGAGCGGGGAAGAGGCTGGCGATTTCCCGCTCTATTGTCAGCGGATCAGCTTTTTCCCGGACGTGCCTGCGCATGAGGCGGTTACGGAGCTGTTTCTGCCCTTGGCCTGATCTTTCAACGCAGGGCCCTGGGCAGGCATTGGTCCCGGTCGATGCCCGAAAAGATCACGCAATCATAAAGCGGAAATTCACGGCCGCTGCTTTCGCGGACATAGCTGAACCGCAGTGTCTGGCGGGCAAGCGGCGGCAAGGGCAGGGCGGTGGGAATGGCCACGCCGTCCTGCCAGCCCATCACCTTGCAATAGGCTTTGCCTTCGCACAGGCGGCGCGCCATGCCGAGCGCGTTGTCCTGCGTTGGCAGGCCGGTCAGCCGGACCATGAACAGGCCGCCATCGGGCTTGCCGCCGGTGATCTGTGCGGTCTTGCCTGCGATTTTCTGCAGGGCCGGATCAATGGCGATAGCCGCGCTGTCATCAGTAGCCTCTGCTACCGCATCCTGTGCGCCCGGATTGGCAATGGCGGCGATGATCGGTTCATTGCCGCGATAGGCTATGCTGGCCGCCGAGGCTGTTCCCCAGAAGCCGCGCCAGCGGAAGAACAGATGGGTATCGACCTGGGCGATCTTGTCCAGGCTGGGGCTCCAGTAAGGATAGACCCAGTTGGTGTGAAAATGCGTGGCAGTGCCAACCCCACCGAACACCGCGCCGCCAATGGCTTCTTCGGCGCGGCGGCGCGATTCGGCCCATGCGCTTTCGCCATAGCGGCGGGCCAGCGAACCATCGCAGGTAAAGCTGAACTGGCATCCGGTGCGGCGTTCTGATCCCTGAAACACCACGCCGCAGATCGTGTGGGGAAAGGCCGGGTGCCGCACCCGGTTGAGGATCACCTGAATCACCGCGCGTTGTCCGGCGTCGCCGGGGCCAGCCTCTGCCATTGCGGCCAGCGCCAGACATTGCTCCGCGCGCTGGCGATCTTCCATGCTGCCGCTGAAGCGGAATGGATGGGCTGGCGCAAATCCATCAGTGACAAAGGGCACCGCGTTGTTGCGTGCCAGCGCGTCCTGCGGCGGCAGCGGCGCTGCATCCGGTTCCGCCGCGTCGGGCCTGCCGGGCAGCGCCGCCAGCGCAGCAGCCTCGCGCTCTTCCAGCGATGGCAGGGGTTGTGCCAGCGGATGCCGGGCGATCAGCAACAGTGGTGCTTCCACCGCCAGAATCAGGGCAAGCACCGCCAGCCAGTGACCGCGCGCAGCCGGGTGCTGCGGCGCATCACGATCAGCGGAAAGGGCAGGCGCGACCTTGGTCAGCGATCAGGCGGCGAGCTTCAGCTCCAGCCGCTCCCAGATTTCCACCAGCGCCTCGGTCAGGTTGCGCATCATCGCTTCGGTATGCTGCGGCCCCGGCGTAAAGCGCAAACGCTCTGTGCCGCGCGGCACGGTGGGGAAGTTGATCGGCTGCACATAGACGCCATATTCCGCCAGCAGGATATCGCTGATCTTCTTGGCGCGCACCGGATCGCCCACCATCAGCGGTACGATATGGGTGGTGCTGGGCATCACCGGCAGACCCGATTCCGCAAACATCGCCTTCAGCATCGCCGCCGCGGCCTGTTGCCCATCGCGCTCTACCGATGAACTTTTCAGATGGCGGACCGATGCCAGCACGCCTGCAACCAGCACCGGCGAAAGCGAAGTGGTGAAGATGAAGCCCGGCGCATAGCTGCGGATCACATCGATGATCCGGCTGTCTGCGGCGATATATCCGCCCATCACCCCGAACGCCTTGCCCAGCGTGCCTTCGATAATGTCGATGCGGTGCGCTGCCTCATCACGATCGGTGATGCCGCCGCCGCGCGGACCATACATACCCACGGCGTGAACTTCGTCGATATAGGTCAGCGCGTTGTATTTTTCGGCAAGGTCGCAGATCGCGTGGATCGGTGCGACATCGCCATCCATCGAATAGACGCTTTCAAACGCGATCAGCTTGGGCAGATCGGGATCGGTTTCCGCCAGCAGCTGTTCCAGATGCTCCAGATCATTGTGACGGAACACCTTCTTTTCCGCGCCGGAATTGCGGATGCCGGCAATCATGCTGGCGTGGTTCAGCTCATCGGAAAAGATCACACAGCCGGGCAGAACCTTGGCCAGCGTGGACAAGGTGGCATCGTTGGAAACATAGCCCGATGTAAACAGCAGCGCGCCTTCCTTGCCATGCAGATCGGCAAGTTCGGCTTCCAGATCGACGTGATAATGGGTGTTTCCGCCAATGTTGCGCGTCCCGCCCGAACCGGCGCCCACGTCGTGCAGCGCCTCTTCCATGGCGGCGATCACCTTGGGATGCTGGCCCATCGCCAGATAATCGTTCGAACACCAGACGGTGATCGGCTTGGGGCCATTGTGGCCAGCAAAGCAGCGCGCGTTGGGATAGGCGCCCTTGTTTCGCAGAATGTCGATGAAAACGCGATAGCGGCCTTCCGAATGCAGCCGTTCGATCGCCTGGTCGAAAATCTGATCGTATTTCACTTGGGCTTGGCCCTCCTGCGGCCCGAAGACCGACTCCGGCCCCGGAACATTGCGCGCGCTCTACTCCAAGCCGAAGGCTAAGGCCAGTGGCTTGTCGCAACTGATGTCGGCGCTGTGAATAGCCCAGCCATGGTTAGCCAATTGCACGCCACCGATAGGGGCACCGCCGGTCAGTAATTGTCTAGAGACAAGCCGTTTCCGGCAGACCGAACGCGGCGAGTGTCGGGCGCAGCGACAGCAGGCCGGGATCGTCGCGCGTGAACAGCGCAAAGTCCGGCCGGGCTCGCTGCATCGGCTGCTGATGCACGAGGGCGAAGATTCGGCGGGCAATGCCGCTCGCGCCATGAACGAACCGCACATCGTTGCCGAATGCCGCGGCCAGCTCCGGCTCAACCAGCGGGAAATGGGTGCAGGCCAGCACCACCACATCAATGTCCGGTCCACCGGGCTGTTCGCGCAAACCCTGCGCTGCGCGGGCAAATATCGCGGGATCGACCGTATCCCCCCGCAAGCGAGCCTCGGCCGCGGCAACCAGTTCTCCCGCAGCAAAGCGAAGCAGTTTTTTGTCGGCGGCGAATTCGGCCTCAAGCCGATCCACATAGGGCTGGCGGATCGTTGCGGCAGTGCCCAGCAGGCCGATCACGCCGCTGCGGGTGATCGCCGCTGCCGGTTTGATTGCCGGAACGGTGCCGACAATCGGCACGTTCAGCACATCGCGCACCATTGCCAGCGCGATGGTCGATGCGGTGTTGCAGGCGATGCAGATCAGGCGCGGGGAAAAGCGTTCGGCTATCCGGCCCAGCAGGCCGCAAACCCGCGCCGCAACCTCGGCCTCGCTTTTGGTGCCATAGGGCAGGCCGCCATTGTCGGCCGCATAGATCACAGGCGCATCTGGCAGCAAATGGCGCAGTTCCGCCAGCACCGACAACCCGCCTACGCCGGAATCGAACAGCAGGATCGGAGCCGAAGAATCATCCATTGCGGTTCCATAGTCGCGCTGCGGCGCTTGTCGAAGCGCTTTACCCGGCGCATGTAAGGAATCGGATCGAGCCAATCGGGGGAATGCGCGGTGAATGAAGTGTTGAGCCTGGCGCTGGGCTATTTGCTGGGATCGGTGCCCTTCGGGCTGATCCTCACCAAAATGTTCGACGCGGGCGATCTGCGCAGCATCGGTTCAGGCAGCATCGGCGCAACCAATGTGCTGCGCACCGGGCGCAAGGATCTGGCGCTGGCCACGGTGCTGCTGGACGCGGGCAAAGGCGTGCTGGCGGTGGTGCTGGCATCGCAGTGGTGGCCGGGGCTGGGCGGGTTTGCGGCAATTGGTGCGATTGTCGGCCATTGTTTCACGGTCTGGCTGCGCTTTCGGGGGGGCAAGGGCTTTGCCACCGCAGCAGGCGTCTGCCTTGCGCTGTCATGGCCGGTGATGATCATCTGCGCGGTGGTGTGGGCCGGTGCCTTGGCGATCAGCCGGATATCCTCGGTATCATCGATGGCGGCGGTAATCACCGCACCGATCGCAGCCTGGGCGCTAGGCCGTTCTGCGCTGGTGCCGGTGTTCTTGGCGATAGCGGTGATCGTGATTTTCCAGCACCGCGCCAACATTGCCCGGCTGCGGGCGGGCACAGAACCCAAGGTGGGTAGCAAGGTATAGTGTCAGGACCCATTCACCGCGCCTTCGAGGTTTGAGTCAAAATGGCCTGTCGCGAGGAGAGAAGGCGCAGGAATATGTCGATATTTCAAGACTTCTTGACGCTGCGAGAGGCCATTTTGGCCAAATCCCTTGGGGACGGCAGCATGGCTTCCATCTCGAACGAAAATTCCCCTGGAAAGGCAACCAGCCTTCCCTTCGGAAATTTCCGCCCGATATGTTCGCCATGCTGCCGCCTCGAAGGTGCGGTTAATGGGTCCTGACCCTGACATGGCGACCGCGCTTTCGCAGGATGAGGCTTTCGCCCGCATCCGGCTGTTGCGTTCGCCCAATATCGGTCCGGTCAGCTTCCGGCAGCTGCTGCGCCGCTTTGGCGATGCTGTCGACGCGCTTGAGGCGCTGCCCGATCTCGCGGGGCGGGGCGGGGGTGCCTATCGTCCGGCCCCGGAAGAGCGCATCAGCCGCGAAGTGGCCGCAGCCCGCCAAGCCGGTGCGCGATATCTGTTCCATGATGCTGCAGATTATCCGCCGCTGCTGGCGGAGCTGGAATCGGCACCGCCCATTCTGCTGATCCGTGGTGATACCGCTCTGGCCGCGCGTCCGGCGGTGGCGGTGGTGGGTGCGCGCAATGCCTCTGCGGCTGCGGTCAAACTGGCGCGGCAATTCGCCGCCGATTTGTCTGAAGCCGGGTTCGTGATCGTATCGGGGCTGGCGCGGGGAATTGATGGGGCCGCGCATCGTGCCAGCTTGGCCGGCGGCACGATTGGCGTGATCGCCAGCGGGATCGACATTGCCTATCCGCCCGAACATGCCGATTTGCAGGAAGAAATCGCCAACAACGGACTGCTGCTGGCTGAGCAGCCCCCCGGCATGGAGCCGCTGGCGCGGCATTTCCCTGCCCGCAACCGGATCATCGCCGGGCTGGCGGCGGGAACATTGGTGGTCGAAGCCGCGCCGAAATCGGGATCATTGATCACCGCGCGACTGGCGGGAGAGGCGGGGCGGGAAGTGATGGCTGTTCCCGGCTCGCCGCTCGATGTGCGCGCGCAGGGCTGTAACCAGCTGATCCGGGACGGCGCCACGCTGGTGCAATCGGCGGAGGATGTGATCGAATTGCTCAGCAGTTTCGATGGCACGCCGCGCAGCCGGTTGCGCGAGGCAGCAAATGATTATTCGGCACCCGTCGATGAAGACATCGCCAATGATCCGGCTGACATTGCCGGATTGCTGACCACTGCGCCGGTTACGGTGGACGAGTTGATCCGCCAGAGTGGTGACACTGCTTCGGCGGTGCAGCTGGCCTTGTTGGAGCTGGAACTGTCTGGGCGGCTTCAGCGCCACGCTGGCGGACGCGTCAGCCGCACTGCCTGACCGGTCATCGCCCGTTCATCGATAGCCATGCACGTTCTGCCGCAGCAAGTACGCTGTTTGCCTCGGGAGGGCTGGAAGATGCGCAAGGGACTTTCGCTGGTTTCGATCATCGCTGTGCTGGCGCAAGGGCCAGCCATGGCGGTTTCGCCGGAGCGTCTGCAACCGGGCGGACAAGGTGCAGGCACGCTCTGCCATCGTCCGGGGGCGCTTCCCGATCTGGGGCAGGAAATCAGGCCGCCGCAGCAGCCGATGCCACGGCCTGAGTTGCGCTCACCGGAGCCCAGCGTGGTGGAACGTTCCAGCGAGGCACCTGCTACGCCGATGGATGGCGGGGCATTGCCGCCGCCACCCCCTCCACCGCCACCCCCTCCACCGCCGCCGCCGTCGATGGTTGCGCCGATGCCGGAGCCTGCCCCCGCGACGGCGACTGTTGCTGACGGCGCTGGCGATATGGTCGTTACCGGATCGCGGATCGGTGATGCCGCGCGATCAGTTGAAGGAAAAGCGGAAAGCCGAGTGGCCATGCCGGTGCGTCCGCCGATGCCGCGCCCCGGGCCGCAACCGCAGGCCGGTCTGCTCACCGCCGGAGAGCATGATGATCTGCTCAACCCGGAACTCTATGCTGACTATGTCCGCCGCTCAAATCTGGGGCAGGCCATTCCCGATCTGCCGCGGCTGGATACCGCGCGCGTGTTGACCGTGGCGGTGCATGATCGCGCCGGGCGGGCCGTGCCGTTTGCGACGGTCGAGCTGGCCTGTGCGGATGGCAGGCGGCTGCGGCTGGCAACGACAGCCGATGGCACCGTCGCCTTCTTTCCGGAAATGGACAAGCTGGGCAGCAGGGTTTGGCTTCGCGCAGGCACTGCCGAATGGCGCGAAGTGGCCATCCCGCGTGGGGCAGGCGGACAGCGGATTGATTTCACCACGGATCGCGCGGCTCCTGCGGTCACCAAGCTGGATCTGATGCTGGCGATCGACACCACCGGTTCGATGGGGGATGAAATCCGCTATCTGCAGAGCGAGCTGGCTTCGATCATCGACGGGGTGAAGGCGCGGCATCCGGGGCTCGATCTGCGGCTGGGTTTTGTGTTCTATCGCGATGTCGGCGATGATTATGTCACCGCAACAGTACCGCTTTCGCGCGATATTTCCGCCGGGCAGGCGGCGCTGAGCCAGCGCTTTGCCGGCGGCGGCGGCGATTACCCGGAGGCGATGGAGCAGGCGCTGATCCGCGTAGCAAAGCAGGATTGGCGGCCTGATGCGGTCAAGACCATGCTGCTTGTCGCGGATGCGCCGCCGCATGACGAGAACTTTGGCACCGCCTGGCGCGCGACCGAGCATTTGCGTGCCAGCCGGGTTCATATCGTTCCGGTTGCGGCATCGGGCGTGGCGGACAAGGCGGAATATGCGATGCGGGCGATGGCCGCGGCCACGCAGTCACGCTATACCTTCCTTACCGATGATAGCGGCATCGGCAATCCGCACGCACCGCCAGCGATCGATTGCTATCTGGTGACGCGGCTGGATGCGCTGCTGCGCCGGGTGATCGACAGCCAGCTGTCCGGACGCCGCATTGAACCGGACAAGCAGGAAGTTATCCGCGAAGTCGGCCAGTATGACGCCGGACGCTGCATCATTCCCAAGGGCTTCGGAAACAGCTAAGACCCGGCCCGCAATCAGGCGGGGAGGATCGGATGGAGCTGTTTCCGGGGCGGATGTTCCGCTGGGCGGCGATTTATGGAGTGGTGGTGCTGACCCCGCTCTATCTGACGCCGCTTCCAGCCCAGGGGGCAGAGGTATTTCTCGGTTTTGTCGGGGTGGCGCTGGTGTTTCAGGCGGTGTTCTGGATCATCGGTTCCGATCCGGTGAAATATCGCGCCTTGATGCTGCCGGCTGTTGCGGAAAAGCTGGTGTTCGGCATTCCGGCGCTGGCCCTGTTCGCAAGGGGTGCCACCGTGCCGCCGGTCGCAGCCTTTGCCGCGATTGATGTCGCGCTGGGGTTCGGGTTCTTTCTGGCGTGGCGGCAAACGCCTGCTATTGGCACCTGAAGCAAGCCCCTTGACGGCACCCGACCCCGGCCTCCACCCTCGCGCACACGTATACGCGTAAGGAACGCATCAGATCACCATGCAACTTGTCATCGTTGAATCACCCGCCAAGGCAAAGACCATCGAGAAGTATCTCGGCAAGGACTACAAGGTGCTTGCCTCCTATGGTCACGTCCGCGATCTGCCGCCCAAGGATGGCTCGGTGCGGCCCGATGATGATTTTGCGATGGATTGGGAACTCTATGGCGACAAGGCACGGCAGGTTAAGGCCATCACCGATGCTGCCAAGGACGCTGACCGTCTGATCCTCGCGACCGACCCTGATCGCGAGGGTGAGGCGATCTCCTGGCATGTCCGCGAACTGCTGGCAAAGCGCAAGGCGCTGCCGAAGGATGTTCAGCGCGTTACTTTCAACGCCATCACCAAGCAGACCGTGACCGAGGCGATGACCCGCCCGCGCGAACTGGATCAGGACTTGATCGACGCCTATCTGGCGCGCCGGGCGCTGGATTATCTGTTCGGTTTCACGCTCTCGCCGGTATTGTGGCGCAAGCTTCCCGGAGCCAAGAGCGCGGGCCGCGTGCAATCGGTGGCGCTGCGCCTGATCGTTGAGCGCGAGCGCGAGATCGAAGTCTTCAAACCGCAGGAATACTGGTCTGTCATCGCGCGGTTGGAGCAGGGCGGAACCGAATTTGCCGCGCGGCTGGTGAAGTTTGAAGGCAACAAGCTGGAAAGGCTGAGCCTTGGCGATGCGGGCGTGGCCGATCGCGCCAAGGCTGCGGTGGAGGCCGGCGCTTTCCGCGTGGCTGAGGTCGATACACGGCCAACCCGCCGCAATCCCTATCCGCCGTTTACCACCTCAACCCTGCAACAAGAGGCAGCGCGCAAGCTGGGCTTTTCAGCCAGCCACACCATGCGCGTGGCGCAGACTTTGTATGAAGCCGGCGCGATCACCTATATGCGGACCGATGGTGTGCAGATGGATCCCAGTGCCATTTCTGCCGCGCGTCAGGCCATTACCGATCGCTATAACGGGCACTATCTGCCCGAAAAGCCGCGCCACTATGAAACCAAGGCCAAGAATGCGCAGGAAGCGCATGAGGCAATCCGCCCCACCGATTTCAACCGCGCCAGCCATGGCAGCGGCGATGAAGCAAGGCTTTACGAACTGATCTGGAAGCGCGCGCTGGCCAGCCAGATGGCTTCTGCCAATATCGAGCGGACCAGCGTGACACTGCGCGATGGCACTGGCCAGCATGAGCTGCGCGCCACCGGGCAGGTGGTCAAATTCCCCGGCTTCCTTGCCGTTTATGAGGAAGATCGTGATCAGAAACCCGATGCGGATGAGGATGATGGCGGGCTTTTGCCGGTGATGGTGGCGGGCGACAGCCCGGCCAAGAGGGGCGTGGATGCCAATCAGCATTTCACCCAGCCGCCGCCGCGCTATTCGGAAGCCAGCCTGGTCAAACGGCTGGAGGAACTGGGGATCGGCCGCCCTTCCACCTATGCGGCAACCTTGCAGGTGTTGAAGGACCGGGCCTATGTCCGCACCGAGAAAAACCGTTTCTTTGCAGAGGAATCTGGCCGGCTTTTGACGGCGTTTCTGGAACGCTTCTTTCCCCGCTATGTCGCCTATGATTTCACCGCCGGGATGGAGGATGAGCTCGACGATGTTTCGGGTGGCCGCGCGGCTTGGCGGCAGGTGCTCGAAGCGTTCTGGAAGGACTTCAAGCCCAAATCTGACGAGGTGATGGAAAAGAAGCCTTCGGAAGTGACCGAGGCGCTGGACGAGTTCCTTTCAGATTACCTTTTCCCGCAGAAGGAAGAGGGCGGCGATCCGCGCCAATGTCCGCAGTGCGGGGTGGGGCGGCTGTCGCTGCGCGGCGGGCGGTTCGGGGCGTTCATCGCCTGCTCGAACTATCCCGAATGCAAATTCACGCGCAAATTTGCACAGCCCGGTGGATCGCAGGATGGCGCGGCTGATGGCGAGATCGGCAAGCATCCCGAAACCGGGGAGGCTATCACGCGCAAGAGCGGCCGGTTTGGCCCCTATATCGAGATGGGCAGCGGCAAGGAGGCAGCGCGCGCCTCTATCCCGAAAGACATTGGCGAGATGACGCTGGACTGGGCGGTAAAGCTGCTCAGCCTGCCGCGCGAGATTGGCATTCATCCCGAGACCGGCGAAAAGATTACTGCCAGCATCGGGCGTTATGGGCCATATCTCGCCCACAATGGCAAATATGCCAAGCTGCGCAGCACCGCTGAGGTGTTTGACACCGGCATGAACGCTGCAGTGGCGAAGCTGGCCGATGCGGCCAATGGCGGCGGGCGTGGGGCAAGGGCTGCGGCGGAACCGCTGAAGACGTTCGGCCCGCATCCTGAAAGCGGCGGCGAAATGAAGCTGATGGCGGGGCGCTATGGTCCCTATGTCACCGATGGAACCACCAATGCCACGCTGCCCCGCGACAAACAGCCGGAGACGCTTACCGCTGAAGAGGCGGTGGTGCTGATCACCGAGCGTGCCGCCAAAGGTCCGGCGAAAAAGGGTACCAAGCGCAAGGCTGCACCCAAAAAGGCACCCGCTAAAAAGAAAGCTGCTGCGAAGAAGGCCCCGGCAAAGGGCTGATCTGGCAGGCTATTTGGGCATTTTTTCAGGCGTGAGATCCAGCATGGCCCGATAGGGCTTCCATGCTGGATCGTGCGCTGCGTGGGCGTTCAGCGCCTCGCGCAGAGCGAATGTGTCGGTGTCGTTGATCCGGCCTCTGGCATAGGCCCGCGCCAGATCTTTCCAGACATGATCCTGCCGATGCGCTGCAGCCAGCTGAAAATAGGCCAATGACGAGCCGGGAATCTGAATGTCATGATCGGTATCGAGCGCTTGTGCCAGGCGAAGTTCGGCCAGCCCCCAGCCTTGCCGCGCCGCTTGCCGATACCAGCGCACCGCACGGCCATGCAGATCTAGAGCGCGCGGTGCTTCCGGATTGCCATCCGCCCGGAAATAGGCGTCGCCCAGCGTCAGAGCAGCCTTGGCATCGCCAGCATCGGCCTGACGCTTCAGGCAGGCACCCGCCGGGCTCGCTTCGGCTGGTTCACCGCGCGCCAAGGCACCTGCGATCTCTGCTTCGGGATCGGCGGTGGGCTTGCACTCAACCGGCGCATGAGGAGCCGTGACAGTGCTGAGCAGCGTATCCGGCGCAAGGGCCGGTACCTGTGGGGGCTCGCAGGCGCATAGCCCTAACAGCGGCATAAGAACCGTGACCTGTCGGACCAGCGAAGAGCCAAGCAGTGCCATCGATCAATGTCCCAGCCGGTTGAGAACGAGATTATAGTCATAATCGCTCGCACCGCCCGAGCACGGACCGGGCCGGACATAGGTGCAATAGCGCTGCTCCGCCGGGGGCTTGCTGGCTGACTGACATTTGATCAACCTGTATTCCACCGGCAGTTCCTGCCCGGCCAGGCGCGGTGCAATCACCGTGTTGAAAGCCGCTTTGCGCGCACTGACCGCCGCCTTGGCATTTTCTCCATCGATCAGCAGCACTGGCGCATCACGGTTGATCAGGCTTGCCGCTGCCAATGGATGGGCGCGGGCGCGATAGATTGCCAACCCGCAGAAACCGGGCCGTTCGCCTGCTTCAATCAGGCTTGTTGAAGCGCTCCGGCCTGAGCCCCAGAAAGAGGAAAACGGCTTCACTGCTGCGACCAGCACGGAAAGCGCGAACCACAGGGCGCAGAGCAGGGGCACAGGGCTGCGCAGCCCGGGCAAAAGCCTGCGCACCAGATCAAGCGAACCCACTCCGCCCAGCAGCAGCAGCAGCACGATTGCCAGCAGAATGAAGCGATATTCCTTGTGCGGGATCGGCATGTGGATCGCCAGCACCGCCAGGGCCAGAATCAGCAGAAAGGGAAAGCGCCTTGCGCCCATCACGATCGATGGCAGCAGCAACAGCGATGCGGCATTCCACGTGCGCAAGGTCGTCGTGATGAACCACCACCACGGCTGCGTGCCGAACAGCGCGCTGCGATTTTCGCCGAGATTTATCGCAAAATTGTTCCAGATCCAGAGGTACGGCGTATGGCCCGCTGCCAGATCCGCCAGCCCCCCCAATACGATACCGCCGATGCCGCCGCAGATTACTGGCAGCAGCAGCCGGCGCGGTGCGGGCCACACCATCCACAGACCGATCATCGCAATGATCGGCACATACTGGAACCGCATGACAGTTGCCAAAGCCAGCAGCAGCCCAGCCAGCGCCGCCCATCCGGAACTCGGCCGTTCTTTCAGTCGATAACCGATAGCCAGCGATGGCACGATCAGCGAAACCGCCATGGCTTCGCCAGAGCTACGCCCGGCAAAGAAGAATATTTCTACCCAGATAGCGCAGACCCAGGCCGCAATCAGCGCGTGATCGCGCGAAATCCGGCCAGCGATGCGGGCAAAGCTGAACACCACGCCCATCGACAGCACGGCCAGCGCCATACGCACCAGCAGCACGTGCAACTGGGTGGTGGGTGCCAGCCATTGGCCGAGCGCGACCAGCGGATAAAATAGTGCGGGAATTAGCCAGCCGCGAATGTCTGAATGGAATTCCCAGGCAGCGATCCAGCGCCCGGTGACCCAGCCATAGGCGGGCTCCAGATATTGCCAGATTTCGTCTGGCTGATGGACAGTCGGCTGTGTCGCCATGCCCAGCCGAAACAGCAGCGCCACGATCAGGATGGCGACCATTGCCCGGTGGCTGCCAGCGCGCCGGGCGGCAAGCAACAGACTCATTGCGCCGCGCCTGCAGCTCGTCTGGGGCGATAAAGATCGAAATCGCGCGCGCCGATCCGTGTCGTCGCATAGCGTTCGTAGTGTCTGGCAAGTTCAGCCAGCAGATAGCGCCGGGTCCGTTCGTTGGGTGGCTTGGTCAATGGCCGCTGCGAAACCACGACGACCGCCGGATGCGCTGAAAGCAGGTGGTTCATCTCCGTCATCGGATCGAAGCCCAGCGCTTTTGCGTCCACGGTGCCGGCCAGATGTGTCGGGAAAATCCACGGTGTTGCCAGGCATGAGCCGGTCAGGTGATACAGCACCGGATCGCCTTCGTTGAGATAGAGGCAGCCGGTGTTACCGGGGCGATCCAGTTCGTCACGGATCAGGCTGACGCTGTGATCCACTTCGGCACGGTTGCCGTGCTTGCTCATCTGATACAGCGTCATATAGCTGGCGGCGATCAGGCCAAAGCCAATGAAGATGGCAGAATAGATTTTGCTCGCGCGATTGTCCTGCGTATCGTCACTGCCGGGCAGCCAGCGGCCCATCGCCGGTGCAGCAAGCACCGCCAGCGGAGCAAGCAGCGGCGCGACATAATGATCGTACCATGTGCCGAAGGCGATGAAGCCCACGAAGGCGGCTATTGCCCAGTAACGGAGCACCGGCAACGCGCGCGGGTTGGTGCCGCGCAGCGCCGTATGTGGGGCGCTCAGGCCCAATTTGCGCGGTGCATGAAAGATCGCCAGCCAGAATGGGAACAGTACCACCATTTCCTTCACCAGCCGCCACAGCGCCCCGGCAAAGGGTTCCTGACGCTGGAAGATCGAAATAAAGTTGGCATGGATGAAAGCGGCACCGTGGCCCATCGCCGCATAGATGCCCAGTGCAAGCGCGGTCGGGGCGAGGGCGATCGAGGCCCACAGCAGCGTGGCCAGGATCATGCGCGGGCGACGCCACCCGGCAGCCCAGCCGCGCCCCATCAAGGCCATGCCAAAGGCGAATCCTTCAAACACGGCAGTATATTTGATCTGGATGGCGATACCGGTCAGCAGCATCACCACCGCGCCGCGCCACAGCAGCTTTTCTGTGTGAACCGAGGTTACAGACCCGCATAATCCCAGGGCCGCAAGCGCCATCGGCAGGTTGAAAAATACGGGTGCCTGTCCGCCGAAGCAGTTGAACGCGGAAAGATAGAGCAGATAGCCGATGCCCGCGCACCATGCGCCGATGTTGCTGGCAATCTGCCGCGCGATCAGATGGATCACCACGGCGGTGCTGGCGGCGAAGGCAAGGGCGACAAGTTGATACTGGATGATGCCATCGCCGCCCAGCAAGCGGATCGCTGCATAGATCAGGAACAGTCCGATCGGCTTGCGATCCCATATATCGACGAAAGGCACCGCGCCATGCAGCATCCGGTCGCCGACAAGCAGATAGAACTGCTCATCGATGTGAATCACCGGATCGCCCAGCGTTACCGCCCGTAAAATCAGCGTCGCGACGAAATAGGCGGGCACCAGCACTGCCAGTCTTGCCCATATGCCCTGTTCCGGCAGATTGCCGGCGCGGGCCGTGGCGGGCCAGCTGCCTGGCCATGCGCCTGGCACGGCTGTCCGCAGACGGGAGGGCAACGCCGATATGAAGGCGTCGAAGGGGGTGGCCTGAGCGACGGAGGATTTCGACCGGCTTGCCATGCGATCAGTTCAGCGAACCCATTCGAGCCCGATTTCCTCATATATTTCGCGGGCCTCGGCCCAGTTCTCCACCACCTTTACATGGAGGAAGAGGTGAACCTTGGTACCCAATATCCGCGACAGTTCAACCCGTGATGCTTCGCCTATCGCCTTTATCCGCGCGCCTTGCTTGCCAAGCACGATAGACTTTTGGCTTTCTCTTGCAATTACAATCTGTTGATGGATTTCGAGCGATCCATCCTTGCGCTGCGCATAGCTTTCAGGACGTACCGCGCTGTCATAGGGCAGTTCATCGTGAAGCTGGCGATAGAGCTGCTCCCGCGTGATTTCCGCCGCGAGCAGGCGTTCGCTGGCGTCAGACACCTGATCTTCCGGATAGTGCCAGGGGCCTTCGGGCATCATCGCAGCCAGCTGGCCTTTGAGATCGTCCACCCCGTCTCCGGTCAGAGCGGAAACGAAGAAAACCTCCGAAAACCCGACTTGTGCAGACAGTTCCTGCGCCTGAATCAGCAGCGGTTCCTTGGCGCAGGAATCAACCTTGTTCAGCACCAGCAGCTTGCGTTCAGGCCGGGTGGTCAGTGCTTCCAGAATGGGTTCGATATCATCGCGCCGCTTCTTGCGGGCATCGACCACCAGCAGGATCGCATCGGCTTCCTGCGCGCCATCCCACGCCGCGCTGACCATCGCCCGGTCAAGGCGGCGGCGCGGCGTGAAAATGCCGGGCGTATCGGCCAGGATGATCTGGGTATTGAAATCGTCGGTCTGGTGCAGGGCGATGCCCATCAGCCTTGCGCGCGTGGTTTGCGCCTTGGATGAAACGATCGCCACCTTCTGCCCGACCAGCGCATTAACCAGCGTTGATTTGCCTGCATTGGGGGCGCCGATCACGGCCACCACTCCGCACCGATCGGTCATGCGAATCTCTCCAGAAAGGCATTGGCGGCAAGTGTTTCGGCTTCCTGTTTGCTGGAACCGTCGGCAGTCACGTCACCCACCCCCTTGATCGATACCTCCACGGTAAAGCGGGCAGCATGGTCAGGCCCGCTGCGTTCGATCAGGCGATATTGCGGCATCTTGCGCTTGTTGCTGGCGGCCCATTCCTGCAAAGCGGATTTCGGATGCTTGCCATGCCCGGCCTGCCCGGACATCTGATCGCTCCACAACCGCCGCACCATGGCCCGCGTCGCGTCAAAGCCGCGCTCGATGAAGCTGGCCCCGATCAGCGATTCCATGACATCGCCCAGAATATTGGCGCTGTCATGCCCGCCATCATCGCGTGCCTGCTTGCCCAGGCGAATATGGCTGCCAAGGCCAATGCTGCGTGCCACATCGGCGCAGGTGGTGCGGCTGACCAGCGCATTCAGCCGCTGCGACAGCCGACCTTCATCGCCATTGTCGCTGGCATAGAGCCATTCCGCGATCACCACGCCCAGCACCCGATCGCCCAGGAATTCAAGGCGCTGATAATCGCTGGCAGCGCCAGTACTGCCGTGGGTCAGCGCTTCCAGCCACAGGGATTGATTGCGCACCGGCTCACCGCCAAGTTTGGCGAGATAGTCTAGCGTTTCTGGCGGTAGCACGGGCGGCTCAGAACGTCTTGCCGATCCGGTTCCAGCGCGCGGCGGTGAACCAGGTCCAGGGCTTGAGCCATTCCGCCGAACCATCGGTGGAGAACATCATGACCGTTGCCCGGCCAACCAGATTGTCCTGCGGAACCAATCCGATGCCGCCACCCGGAGTAGCCGGGAAGCGGCTGTCTTCCGAATTGTCGCGATTGTCACCCATCAGAAACAGCGTTCCCTCAGGCACTACGACCGGGGCGGTATCGTCCTGCGCGAAGGGACCAAGATCGAGCACTTCATAGCTGCGCCCGCCCGGCAGCGTTTCGCGATAGCGCGGATAGCGGCAAACGTCGGTCCCGTCCGCATTCTTCGCCAGAAACTGCACCGAACGGCAATGGGTGTTGGGCTTGACCGCAACCTCGAAATCGGCAATCCGCTGCTTTGGCACTGGCTGGCCATTCAGGATCAGGACACCGCCGCTCATCTGCACGGTATCGCCCGGAAGACCGATCACGCGCTTGATGTAGTCGGTGTCGTTAACCGGCGGCGCCTTGAAGATCACCACGTCGCCTCGCTGCGGCTGTCCCGCCAGAATCCGGTGCTCAGGCAACAGGGGCACACTGAAGGGCAGGGAAAAGCGCGAATAACCATACGGCCATTTCGCCGCCAGCAGATAATCACCGGTAATCAGCCCCGGCAGCATGGATTCGCTGGGAATGTTGAATGGTGAAAAGATGAAGCTGCGAAAGATCGCGACGATGATCGCCAGTTTCAGCACGAAGACGGGAAAGCTGTCTTCCTTCTTTACCGGGCGCGATTGCGGCTCGGTTGCGGCGATGCCTGCATTAGGGGCTGCATTGGGGGCTGCGTTGGGCGTATCACTCATGCGCTGTCCATGTTGTCAGCAGCGCCGCTCGTCAAGCGGAATGCGCGCGGTGCGCCGTAGCGGAATTGCATTGCAAGAATACGTTTTCGCAGCTTGGCCTGTCCGCCTGCCACAGGCATAGGCGGGGCATATGGCACAGGAGCAGTTGAAATGAGCGATCAGGTGGCACGGGCGTGGGATGCGCTGAAGGCTTTGCCGGCCCCGAAACTGCAGGATTTGTTTGCAGCTGATCCGGCAAGGCTGGCGGCGCTTTCGTCCGGCCTTGATCTGCCGGGCGGGGTGATCCGGTTCGACTGGTCGAAAACCCATCTCGATGCCGCCCATCTGAGCGCATTTGCCGCGCTGGCCGATGCCAGCGATTTTGCGGGCAAGCGCGCTGCGATGTTCGCTGGCGATGCGATCAATGTAACCGAAGGCCGCGCGGTGGAGCATACTGCCCAGCGCGGCGTTGGCGCGGATGACAGCGTTGCGCAGGCGGGGGCGCTGCATGCCCGGATGGCAGGTCTGGTTCGGGCGATACATTCCGGGGCGCTGGGTGAGATCAAGCATCTGATCCATATCGGGATTGGCGGATCCGCGCTGGGCCCGGCGCTGGTGCTGGATGCGCTGACACGCGACGGCGCGATTGTGGACGTTCATGTCGTGTCCAATATCGATGGCTGCGCGCTGGAAGCGGCCTTTGGTCGCTGTGATCCGCAAACCACGCTGATCGCGGTTGCCTCCAAGACCTTTACCACCACCGAAACCATGACCAACGCCGCCAGCGCGCTGACCTGGCTGCAGCAAGGCGGCGTGAGCGATCCCTATGGCCGGGTTGTCGCCCTGACGGCCGATCCGGACAAGGCGGTGGAATGGGGCGTGGATGAAACCCGCGTGCTGCCCTTCGCCGAGAGTGTTGGCGGGCGTTACTCGATCTGGTCATCGATTGGTTTTCCGGTCGCCCTGGCACTGGGGTGGGAGGAGTTCGCCGAATTCCTCGATGGCGCGGCGGCGATCGATCAGCATTTCCGCGACAGCGATGGCGCAGACAACCTGCCGCTGCGTGCCGCATTCGCCGATCTGCTCTACACGCGTCTGCGCGGCTGCCAGACGCGCGCGGTGTTTGCCTATGACGAGCGGCTGCGGCTGTTTCCCGACTATCTGCAACAGCTTGAAATGGAATCGAACGGCAAGTCGGTAACGGCGGATGGTCGCCCGGTTTTTGGCCCGACTGCGCCGGTTACCTGGGGCGGGGTGGGCACTGATGCGCAGCATGCCGTATTCCAGTTGCTGCATCAGGGCACCAATCTGGTGCCGGTGGATTTCATCGCCTTTATTGCCCCCGGCGACGAGCTGGATCCGGCGCATCATCGCAACCTTCTTGCCAATTGCTTTGCCCAGGGCGCGGCATTGATGGCCGGGCGGGCCAGCGATGATGGCGCGCGGGCCTATCCCGGCGATCGCCCATCGGCGACGATGCTGTGCGACGAGCTGAACGCGGCAACGCTGGGGGCGCTGATCGCGTTTCACGAACATCGCACCTTTGCTGCCGGGGTGCTGATGCAGATCAACAGCTTTGATCAGTTCGGAGTCGAACTGGGCAAGGAGATCGCCAAATCGATCGTGGCAGGCGATGCCAGTTTCGATCCCAGTACCGAAGCATTGCTGGCGGCGGCCGGGATCAAATAGGTCCCGATCACACTGACCAGCAAATCCGCTTGGCAATCCTGCCGCCGCCGCCCCATATCGGGCGGCGTAGCAGGAGTTGTTCATGTCTGATTTCGACTTTGACCTTTTCGTGATCGGTGCTGGTTCGGGCGGTGTCCGGGCGAGCCGTATCGCTGCGTCGCATGGTGCGCGTGTGGCGGTGGCCGAGGAATTCCGCGTTGGCGGCACATGCGTCATCCGGGGCTGCGTGCCCAAGAAGATGCTCGTCTATGCATCGCATTTCGCGCATGAGCTGCACGAGGCGGAGCGCTATGGCTGGAGCACTGGCGACAAGCGGTTTGACTGGCCCAAGCTGCGGGATTTCGTTGCCAGCGATGTTGACCGGCTGGAACGCGCCTACACCTCGACGCTTGACAGCAACAAGGTTGAGCACTTTCACGAGCGCGCCGTGGTTGCCGGGCCAAATCAGGTGCGGCTTGCCAGCGGGCGGGAAATCAGCGCGAAACATATCCTGATCGCGGTTGGCGCATGGCCTGTGATGCCTGATATCGAAGGCGTGGAGCATTGCATCACCTCAAACGAGGTGTTCCATTTGCCCGAATTGCCGAAGCGGGTGGTGATTCAGGGCGCTGGTTATATCGCGCTTGAATTCGCCGGGATATTCAACGCGCTGGGATCACAGGTTACGGTGGTAAACCGGTCTGACAAGATCCTGCGCAGCTATGATCATGATCTGACCGAGCGATTGCTGCCGATCATGCAGGCACGCGGCATTGAATTCGCCTTCAACCGCCCGCTGCACAAGGTGGAAAAGCTGGCTGATGGCTCGCTGCTGGCCCATGCCGGCGATGGCGATCCGATCGCGGCGGACGTTGTTCTGGTCGCCACCGGACGCAGGCCCAAGACCGATGGGCTGGGGCTGGAAAATGCCGGTATCGTGCTGGGGCCGAATGGCGAGGTGCCGGTCGATGCCTATGGCAAGACCAGTTGCGACAGCATTCATGCTGTTGGTGACGTGACCGATCGGGTCCAGCTGACCCCGGTGGCGATCCGTGAAGGCCATGCCTTTGCCGACACGGTGTTCGGCGGCAAACCCCGCAGCACCAGCTATGATCACATCCCCAGCGCCGTGTTTTCGCAGCCGCCGCTGGCTGCGGTTGGCCTGACCGAGGCGCAGGCCCGGGCCGAATATGCCGATGTGAAGATCTACACATCGGATTTCCGGCCGATGAAGAACCTCTATTCCGGTCTGGCTGAACGCGGTTTCTACAAGCTGGTGGTGGATGGTGCGAGCGACCGGGTGCTGGGCGTCCACATGATCTCGCCCGATGCGCCGGAAATCCTTCAGGCTGCTGCGATTGCGGTCAAGGCCGGGCTGACCAAGGCGGATTTCGACGCGACCATGGCGCTGCACCCATCGATGGCGGAAGAGCTGGTGTTGATGCGCTAGGCAGTCAGGCTGCGAAGCCAGCGCCGCACGGCATGGCGGCGGTGTTCGGTGAATTGCGCGAACACTGCCGCCGCGGCTGCAATCAGCAGGATGAGCAGCGCGAATTTCGCCACGCTGTCTCCGGCGTTGATGTTGTTGACCAGCAACAGCCCCAGCAATTGCCAGTGGATCAGATAGAGCGAAAACGACATATCTGCCGCCGCCCGGGCGGGCTTTGCCAGTCGTTCAAGCCAGGGCTGGCATTCACCCAGCAGGCGGCGCAGGCCGATGAAACCAAACGCCAGCGCCAGCGCCAGCAGATTGTAGCTGAGCGCGTAGTGCGAATGGCCCAGCGGCCAGGTTGCCACGGTGCGCAGCCAGATGAAGCCCGGCACCGCCAGCTTCGGGGCGATGAACAGCATTGCAATCGCCAGCGCGACCAGCAGCGCCGCGAGCCAAAACGGCATCCGCCACAACCGCGGGCTGCGGGCGGCAACGGCGCCGAACAGCCAGGCGGGCAGCAGCAGCAGCACGTTCGGGCTGGCGATCAGTGCGAACACCACCAGCCAGAACAACCGCTTCCACCCGGTCAGAAAGCTGGCCGCAGCGAACAGGGCGTAAAACCAGACCTCGTAACACAGTGACCAATAGGGCGGATTCGGATCGAAGGCGGTGCGCCAGCTTTCGGTCAGGAACAGCGCGGCGCGCAGCCATTGCGGCCCGTCAATCAGCTTTTCCGATGTTACCAGCATCAGCACCAGTGCCAGCACCAGCGCCGGCCATGCCACCGGCAGAATCCGGGCGGCGCGGGCGATGGCGAAGTCTTTCAGCGTTTGTCGGTCCGGATCGGTCGAGGCGGCGATCACCAATCCGGACAGCACGAAAAACACGATCACCGCGTTCTGTTGCAGGGCGATAGTGAAGGGATAGGGCCCGGTGTAGAGATCAAGCTGGGCGGCATGGCCGATCAGCACCGCCAGCGCCGCCGCCGCGCGGATCAGGTCCAGACAGATCGACATCGGCCGGGTAATAAAGCCGGGCTGGGGCATCAAATATCCAGATTGCAAGCACTTGCTATGGTCACGACGCGGCTGTTGCCCCAACAGGTTGCGGTTCGCAACCAATCATGTAGGCTCCCTCCACCAATTCGCCGGGAGCAGGAAGACGATGCGATTGCAAGGCAAAACAGTGCTGGTGACAGGCGGAACCGATGGAATCGGTGCGCAAATGATCCGCCAGCTGCGCGACAAGGGCGCTATCGTGATTACTTCGGGCCGCAACCCCGATCGCTGCGCGGCGACGCGCGCGGATGGTTTTGAAGTGATCGAGGCTGACCTCGCTACGCAGCAGGGCGTCGATGCGCTGCTGGCCGCTGTCGCCGGGCGCGAGATTGATATCCTGGTCAACAATGCCGGGGCAGGTGGAACGTCCTATGACTTCCGCACCAATGAGGCCCCGGATCTTGGTGTGGCGGATGCGGTGATTTTCCTGAATCTCAACGCCCCGATTCATCTGATCACGGTGCTCATGCCGATGCTGCGCAGCCAGGCAGAGGCGATGATCGTCAATGTCACCTCTGGTCTGGCGATTGCACCGCGCGCGGGCGGGCCGATCTATTGCGCGACCAAGGCGGCGCTGCGCAGCTATACCCAGGCGTTGCGGGCGCAGTTGAGGGGCACCGGCGTGCATGTGCTGGAGGCTTTGCCGCCGGTGGTGGAAACCAAAATGACGGCCGGGCGCGACAATACCAAGATGCCGCCGCAGGAATGCGCCCGCCAGATCGTTTCCGCGATGGAACGCAATGCCGATGAGGCCAATGTCGGCATGGTCAAAATCCTGCAACTGGTGCATTCCATATCGCCAGCGCTGGCGCGAAACGCTTAATGCTGCGGTTCTGATACCAAACTGCGGTGATCGCGTTTCTCCTTCCCCGGTGGGAAGGGTCGAGATGGGGGCTCGACGGTCGATCGAATGCAGAACCCCCACCCCCCCGCCGGGGAGGGGCTCACAGGGGATCGGATTTGTGCAGTTTGGTGCAAATCGGTGAAATTTGGGGAGCACATCAATGGCAGAAACAGTCTTCGTATCGGGCGGCAGCGGCTACATCGCCGGCTATCTGATCCGCCAGCTGGTTGAGGCGGGCTGGATGGTTCACACCAGCATCCGCGATCTGGGCAAGGAGAGCGCGGTGCGCGCCAGCCTGAAGGTGGACGATACGCGGCTGAAATTCTTTGCCGCCGATCTCACCAGCGACAATGGCTGGGTCGAGGCTATGGCCGGATGCAGCCATGTCGCCCATGTCGCCTCTCCGCTGCCGGCCAATGCGCCAAAGCATGAGGATGAGCTGATCGTGCCGGCCCGCGATGGCGCGCTGCGGGCGCTGCGCGCGGCGAAGGTGGCAGGCGTGAAGCGCTTTGTCATGACGTCATCCGTCGCTGCGGTCGCCTATGGCCACGGCAAAGGGCCGCATATGTTCACCGAGGCAGACTGGACCGATACCAGCAGCCCCGATGCCTATGCCTATGTCAAATCCAAGACCATTGCCGAACGCGCCGCGCGTGATTGGGTGGCGGCGGAAGGCGGCGATATGGAATATTGCACGGTCAATCCGGCGCTGGTGCTGGGGCCGCTGCAATCGGGCGATTTTTCGACTTCGCTGGAGGTGGTCAAGCGGCTGCTCAGCGGTGCCTTCCCCGGTGTGCCCAATCTGGGCTTCGGCATTGTCGATGTGCGCGATGTCGCCGATATGCATGTCCGCTGCCTGACTGCGCCGGCCATGGCGGGCGAACGCTTCATTGCCTCCGGCCCGTTCATGATGCTGGGCGAAGTGGCGGCGATCATGCGGCAGGAACTGGGGCCACAGGCGCGCAAGGTGCCAAAGCGGCGGCTGCCCGATTTCGTGATGAAGCTGGCGGCGCTGTTCGATCCGGCGGTGCGGCAGGTGGTCGGCGAACTGGGCAATGTGCGCGGCGTCGATACCAGCCATGCGCGCGATAAGCTGGGCTGGGTCGCCCGCCCCGCTGCCGAGAGCATCGTCGCGACCGCGCGTGACATGATCGCGCTGGGGATTGTGAAGGTTTGACGGCGAACCCTCACGCCAGCGAATAAGGCACGATTCCCCGGCTATCCGGATCGACGCGGATCGCGCGGTCGCTGGGGGGGAAGGCGCGCTGATCGCAGTCGCCGCGGGGGCAGATGCGGCAGGATATGCCGATGCGGGTGGCGGCTCGGTCTGATCGCAGGTCCAGCCCGTCGGCATAGACGAATTCGCTGGCATGCTCAGCCTCGCAGCCCAGTGCCACCGCATAGCGGCGCGGGGCGCGGTCATAGGAGCCGCTGGGTTTGACCAGCCCCTTGGCCATCGAGACATAGCGCACCCCGTCCGGTGTCTCTGCCAGCTGCACCAGTATTCGGTCGGGGATCGCCACTGCCTCATGCACGATCCACAGTGGGCAGGCGCCACCGAACCGCGCGAATTGCAGGCGGGTGGCGGAATGGCGCTTGGTGATATTGCCGGCCATATCCACCCGGCAGAAGAAGAATGGCAACCCGCGCGCCTCATCACGCTGCAGGGTGGAAAGCCGGTGGCAGGCCTGCTCGAAACTGATGCCGAAACGCTGCGCCAGCCGGTCGATATCGTGCCGCACGCTGCGCGCCTCGCTGCGGAAACGGCGATAGGGCATCAGCAGCGCCCCGGCGGCATAGTTGCATAGCCCCACGAACAACAATTGCCGCGATGCCGCGCTGCGCAGCGCTGCGCTTTCCACCACGGCAGCGATTTCATCCTTCAGCGCCAGCGCGGCCAGCTGATGCGCCAGCTGAAAGCGGCGGCTTTCCACTGGCTGGCCGGGATCAATGGTCAGATGCCCCATTTCCGCATCAAAGGCGCGCAGCCCGGACTGCGCCGAATAGATCAGCGAGATTGAAAGCGCGTCTTTCAGATAGGCTTCGATTGCGCCAGTTTCCGGGCTGAGTCCGCCCAGCCTGCCCGCCAGCACCTCGGCTGCGCGGTCAAGACTGTCGACGTAATTATTGGCCAGGTGAAACCAGTCGCGCACTTCCTCCCACGGCAGGCGGGCAGGGGAGCCGGCATCGCTGGCTAAAGCCTCATCCACCATCTGCAGGCGTTGCCCGGTTCGGCGATAGGCTTCGTGCAGCGCGATGAAGCGTTCGGCCAGCGCCGGTTGCTGCTCGGCAAAGCGGGCCAGTTGGGCAGCGTCCATCGGCTCGGCAAACAGTGGATCGGCATTGGCCTCGCGCAGCGCGGCCAGCCGGGTTTCGGTATCGCCCGCGCCAACCTCTCGCCAATCGAGCGGGAAGGCGCGGCTCAGCCGTTCGACCAGCGCGGGGGTGAGCGGGCGGTCATCGTTTTCCAGTTGGGAGAGGTAGCTGGGGCTAATCGCCAGTGATGCTGCCAGATCGGCCTGCTTCAGACCGCGCTCAGCCCGGATGGCGCGAAGCTGGCTTCCTGCAAAAAGGCGGCGCTGTGACATGGCGGTTCTCCAAAAGTCTCCCCCCATGGGGGAGGTGGCAGCGCAAAGCGCTGACGGAGGGGGAATTATGCGCGCCCCCTCCGACCCGCCTGCGGCAGGTCACCTCCCCCAGAGAGGTCTCACTCTAGTGATACTTTGCAAACTTACACTTCGCAACTTTGCAAATTCACATTGGACATTGCCGCCGCTCCGATGCAATCAGCACGCTTCACTTTCCGCAAGAAGGCAAGGCATGTCCGCAAATATCGCCGAAATGGAAAAACGCCGCGCCGCCGCCCGGTTGGGCGGGGGGCAAAAGCGCATCGATGCCCAGCACGCCAAGGGCAAGCTCACCGCGCGTGAGCGGCTGAAGGTGCTGCTCGATGAAGACAGCTTTGAAGAGCTGGACATGTATGTCGAGCATAATTGCGTCGATTTCGGTATGCCCGAAACCACCATCCCCGGTGACGGGGTGGTCACCGGCAGCGGCACCATCAACGGCCGGCTGGTCTATGTCTATGCGCAGGATTTCACCGTGTTTGGCGGGGCGGTGTCTGAACGCCACGCGATGAAGATCTGCAAGATCATGGACGCGGCGATGAAGGTGGGCGCACCGGTGATCGGGCTGAATGACAGCGGCGGTGCGCGCATTCAGGAAGGTGTCGCCTCGCTGGGCGGCTATACCGAGATTTTCCAGCGCAACGTGCTGGCCAGCGGCGTGGTGCCGCAACTCAGCCTGATCATGGGGCCTTGCGCGGGCGGGGCGGTTTATAGCCCGGCGATGACCGACTTCATCTTCATGGTGAAGGACAGCTCCTATATGTTCGTCACCGGCCCCGATGTGGTCAAGACCGTGACCAACGAGATCGTGACCCAGGAAGAGCTAGGCGGCGCGGTGACCCACAGCACCAAGACATCGGTTTCCGATCTGGCGCTGGAAAACGATATCGAAGCGCTGCTGACCGCGCGCGATCTGATCGATTACCTGCCGTCGTGCAATCGCTCCGGCGTGCCTGAGCGGCCTACCAGCGACCCGTGGGACCGGATTGAGGAAAGCCTTGATACGCTGATCCCGGCCAATGCCAACCAGCCCTATGATATGCACGAAGTGGTGCGCAAGGTGCTGGACGAAGGCGATTTCTTTGAAATCCAGCCCGGCCACGCCGCCAATATCATCGTTGGTTTTGGCCGGATCGAGGGGCGCACTGTGGGCGTGGTCGCCAATCAGCCGATGGTGCTGGCGGGCGTGCTGGATATCAACGCCAGCAAAAAGGCCGCGCGGTTCGTGCGGTTCTGCGATGCGTTTGAAATCCCGATCCTCACCTTCGTCGATGTGCCCGGCTTCCTGCCCGGCACGGCGCAGGAATATGGCGGGATCATCAAGCATGGCGCCAAGCTGCTGTTCGCCTATGCCGAGGCGACCGTGCCCAAGATCACCGTGATCACCCGCAAGGCCTATGGCGGGGCCTATTGCGTGATGAGCTCAAAGCATCTGCGCGGCGATCTCAACTATTCCTGGCCGACCGGCGAAATCGCGGTGATGGGGGCCAAGGGCGCGGTGGAAATCATCTTCCGTCAGGATCTGGGCGACCCCGAAAAGATCGCCGAGCGTACGGCGGAATATGAAGATGCCTTCGCCAATCCCTTCGTCGCCGCCAGCAAGGGCTTCATCGACGAGGTGATCCACCCGCACTCCACCCGCCGCCGGATCGCGCTGGGGCTGCGGAAACTGCGGAACAAGCAGTTGGAGAACCCGTGGAAGAAGCATGATAATATACCGCTGTGAGGTCTGAGATGCGCGTTGATGCTTTTATGGTCTTCTGGCTCACGATGGTGACTATCATCGGCTTAGTGAGCTTGGCTTTCGGTATTCAAGCTCTCCGCAGCGGTTACACGCGCTGGGGTATGCGAGGGGATCGAGTTTATCGCGCTGAAGAACCATTCTACTTCTGGATGTTAGTTGTCGGCCGGTTCGGGGGCGTAATTGTCGCGGGCTTCATGTTCTGGTTTGGCACGGGAATGATGGAATACTAAGATGAAACTAGGCCGCCTCAACCACATCGGCATCGCGACACCCTCCATCGCGGACTCGATCGTCTTCTACCGCGACGTGATGGGCGCTACCAAAATCCACGATCCTTTCGACCTGCCCGGTCAGGGCGTGAAGGTCTGCTTTGTCGACACGCCCGGCGCGGATGGCGCGCTGAATGGCACCCAGATCGAGCTGATCGAACCGCTGCCTGGCAATACCAGCATCGCCGGTTTCCTTGAGAAGAACCCGGCGGGCGGCCAGCATCACCTGTGCTATGAAGTGCCTGATATCCATGCCGCCAAGGCCGAGTTTGAGGCCATGGGCAAGCGCGTGCTGGGTGAGCCGCGCATTGGCGCGCATGGCACGCTGATCTTCTTCGTTCACCCGCGCGATATGGGCGGGGTGCTGACCGAAATCATGGAAGTGCCGCAGGGGCATTAGTATTGGCCCCTCCCGTATGCGGGAGGGGTTCGCGAGACTTGGGGCCGCGAAGCGGACCTTAGTCGCAGCGGGGTGGGCAAGGAACCCACACCAACTTCGCCTAGGTCGCTGCACGACCAAGGCTTCGTATCCTCTCCCGCAAGCGGAAGAGGAAATGGGAGACGCAAATGACCTACGAAACCATCACGCTGGCCATCGAAAACCAGATCGCCACCATCACGTTGAACAAGCCGGAGCGGCTCAATGCCTGCTCGCTGGATATGGCCGACGAGATTTCCGACGCGCTGGACCGGCTGGATGATGCCCGCGTGCTGGTGATCAAGGGTGAAGGCGGGCGTTCTGCTCGGGCGCCGATCTGGCCGCGCGGGGTGATCGTCCGGTCACCGGCGGGCAGGGCAGCTACATCGCGCTGACCCAGAAATATAACCCGATGATCATGAAGCTGGCGCGGCTGAACATGCCGATCGTCACCGCGGTGCAGGGCCCGGCGGCTGGCGTTGGCTGCTCGATCGCGCTGGTCGGCGATTTCGTGCTGGCATCGAAGAGCGGCTATTTCCTGCAGGCCTTCGTCAATATCGGGCTGGTGCCGGATGGCGGCTCCACCTGGATGCTGCCGCGTCTGGTCGGCAAGGCACGCGCCACGCAGATGATGATGCTGGGCGAAAAGATCATGGGGGATCAGGCCGCCGAATGGGGCATGATCTACAAATGCGTCGATGATGATGCGCTGGGCGGTGAGGTTTCGGCGCTGGCGGCGCGGCTGGCGAGTGGGCCGACGCTTTCCTATGCCACCATGCGCAAGAATATCCTCACGGCGCTGGAACATGGGCTGGCCGATACGCTGCTGGCCGAGGCCGAGGGACAGCGCATCGCCGGTTCCAGCGAAGATGCGCGCGAGGGCGGCATGGCTTTCCTGCAAAAGCGCAAGGCAGAGTTCAAGGGGCGCTGAGCCCCCCCCTCTCAACTCCGGCTAGGCAGACAAGCTGCCAAGCCTTCGTATCTCTCCCCTGATGGGGAGAGAGGCATGAGGACGACAATGGCGAATATCGAAGACTGGCAGAGCCTGGCGACCAAGGAGGTCAAGGGAAAAGACCTGACCTGGCACACGCCCGAAGGCATCGCGGTGAAGCCGCTGTACACGGCGGAGGACGCGCCGAGTGATCCCGGCCTGCCCGGCTTTGCGCCGTTCACGCGCGGGGTGCGGGCCAGCATGTATGCCGGGCGGCCCTGGACGATCCGGCAATATGCGGGCTTTTCCACCGCCGAGGAATCGAACGCCTTTTACCGTCGCAACCTCGCCGCCGGGCAAAAGGGGCTGTCGGTCGCCTTCGATCTGGCCACCCACCGCGGCTATGACAGCGATCATCCGCGCGTGGTCGGCGATGTCGGCAAGGCTGGCGTCGCCATCGACAGTGTTGAGGATATGAAGATCCTGTTCGACGGGATTCCGCTCGATCAGATGTCGGTTTCGATGACCATGAACGGCGCGGTGATCCCGATCCTGGCCTTCTTCATCGTTGCCGGAGAGGAACAGGGCGTCCCGACCGAGGCGCTGGACGGAACCATTCAGAACGACATTCTGAAAGAGTTCATGGTCCGCAACACCTATATCTATCCGCCCGAACCCAGTATGCGGATCATTTCAGACATCTTCGCCTATACCAGCGCCAGGATGCCGAAATTCAACAGCATTTCCATCTCTGGCTATCACATGCAGGAAGCCGGGGCGACGCAGGTGCAGGAACTGGCCTTCACCATCGCCGATGGCATGGAATATGTGAAATATGGTATCGCCAGCGGGCTGGATATCGACAAGTTCGCCGGGCGGCTGAGCTTCTTCTTCGCCATCGGTATGAACTTCTTCATGGAAGTGGCAAAGCTGCGCGCCGCGCGGGTGCTGTGGCACCGGGTGATGACCCGGCTGGGCGCGCAGGATGAACGCAGCAAGATGCTGCGCACCCATTGCCAGACCAGCGGCGTCTCCCTGCAGGAGCAGGACCCCTACAACAATGTGATCCGCACCACGATCGAGGCAATGGCGGCGATGCTGGGCGGCACCCAGTCGCTCCACACCAATGCGCTGGACGAGGCGATTGCCTTGCCGACCGATTTCTCCGCGCGCATCGCCCGCAATACCCAGATCGTGATCCAGGAAGAAACCGGCATGTGCAATGTGGTCGATCCGCTGGGCGGGTCATACTACATCGAAGCGCTGACTGGCGAACTGGTCGACAAGGCGTGGGAAATCATCGAGCGGGTCGAGGCCGAGGGCGGCATGGCCAAGGCGGTTGCCGCCGGTTGGCCCAAGGCGATGATCGAGGAAGCCGCCGCCGCGCGTCAGGCCCGGGTTGACCGGGGTGAGGACGTGATCGTCGGCGTCAACAAATATCGCCTCGCGTATGAAGACCAGCTCGATACGCTGGAAGTGGATAACCACGCGGTGCGCGAAGGGCAGATTGCCCGGCTGAAGCGCGTGCGCGAAAGCCGCGACGAGGCACAGTGCCGCGCGGCTCTGGCGGCGCTTACCGAAGGCGCGCGTGCTGGCGGCAACCTGCTGGAACTCGCCGTCGCTGCTGCTCGCGCCCGTGCGACGCTGGGCGAGATTTCCGATGCGATGGAGGCGGTTTTCGGCCGCCACGGCACTATGCCAACGCCGGTGCAGGGCATCTATGGCGCGGCCTATGCCGGCGACAGCCGCTATGCGCAGGTTGTTGAAGGGGTAGAGGCGGTTTCGCGCCGCCTTGGCCGCAAGCCGCGGGTGCTGGTCGCCAAGATGGGTCAGGACGGGCATGATCGCGGTGCGAATGTGATCGCCTCGGCCTTTTCGGACATGGGCTTTGAGGTGACCAGCGGCCCCCTGTTCCAGACCCCCGAAGAAGCCGCCGCGCTGGCGCTGGATAAGGGCGTGGACGCGGTGGGCGCGTCGTCACTGGCGGCAGGGCACAAGACGTTGATCCCCGAACTGATCCAGCATCTGAAGGCCGCCGGCCGCGCCGATATCAAGGTCGTCGCAGGCGGGGTGATCCCGCCGCAGGACTATGACTTCCTGCGTGAGGCAGGGGTGCAGGGCATCTATGGCCCGGGCAGCAACGTGGTCGAATGCGCCGCGGATATGCTGCGCCTGCTGGGCCATAATATGCCGCCCACCAATGTGGCGGCCTGAAGGGGAACCGGAATGAGCGGTGTACCCAAAGCCTATATCGTTGCCGAGATCGACATTCACGATCCCGCCGGCTTCGAGGATTACCGCAGTGCTGTTGCGCCCATCATCGCCGCCTTTGGTGGACGCTACCTGGTGCGCGGCGGCTCGGTTTCAACGCTGGAGGGCGATGCCCCAACGGTGCGCATCGTCTTGCTGGAGTTTCCCGATACACAGACCGCGGAACGCTTCTGGCATTCGAGCGAATACGCGCCTGTCGCGGCGATCCGACATCGCACCACCCATTCCCGCATCTACCTCGTTGAAGGCATGACCTCCTGATGTTCAAAAAAATCCTCATCGCCAATCGTGGCGAAATCGCTTGCCGGGTTATCAAGACGGCCCGCCGCATGGGTATTGCCACCGTGGCGGTCTATTCCGATGCCGATGCCCGCGCGCCCTTTGTGCAGATGGCTGATGAGGCGGTGCATATCGGCCCGTCGCCCGCCGCGCAGAGCTATCTGATTGCGGACAAGATCATTGCCGCAGCCAAGCAGACTGGGGCCGAGGCGGTGCATCCCGGCTATGGCTTCCTCTCTGAACGGACCAGCTTTGCCGAGGCGCTGGCGGCGGAAGGCATCGCCTTCATCGGGCCGCCGGTGGGTGCCATCGCCGCGATGGGTGACAAGATCGAGAGCAAGAAGCTGGCCAAGGAAGCAGGCGTCAATGTCGTGCCCGGCTTTGTCGGCGAGATCGAGGATACCGAACACGCGGTGCGCATCTCGGACGAGATCGGCTATCCGGTGATGATGAAGGCTTCGGCTGGCGGCGGCGGCAAGGGGATGCGGCTGGCCTATAGCGAGAAGGACGTGCGCGAGGGCTTTGAGGCGGTGAAGCGCGAGGGGCTCAACAGCTTTGGCGATGACCGCGTGTTTATCGAGAAGTTCATCCTCAACCCGCGCCATATCGAAATCCAGATCCTGGGCGATCAGCACGGCAATATCCTTTATCTGAATGAGCGTGAATGCAGCATCCAGCGCCGCCATCAGAAGGTGGTGGAAGAAGCGCCTTCGCCCTTCGTCACACCCAAGATGCGCAAGGCGATGGGCGAGCAATGCGTCGCGCTGTCTCGCGCGGTGGGATATTATTCGGCAGGCACGGTGGAACTGATCGTTTCCGGCGCTGATCCGACCGGGGAATCGTTCTATTTCCTTGAGATGAACACCCGTCTTCAGGTGGAACATCCGGTTACCGAATGTATCACCGGCATCGATCTGGTTGAACAGATGATCCGCGTCGCGGCGGGGGAGAAGCTGGCGTTTACGCAGGATGATGTGAAGATCGAAGGCTGGGCCATCGAAAACCGCGTCTATGCCGAAGACCCCTATCGCGGCTTCCTGCCCAGCACCGGACGGCTGG
>JBGAIR010000029.1:0-26534 GCA_044225335.1 Novosphingobium sp.
GGTGCTCTGATCGGCCAGCTCCTTCCAGTTGTTAACGCCATAGATGAAATCGATGGTGTCATCGTCACTGGAAAAGGGCAGCAGAATGCCGCGATAGAGAATTGTGCGTTCGCGCTGATTGACGAACTCCGCCTCGAAACCAATCGGTGCCTGATTCGCCAGAATCTGCATGTAATGATCGGTAATGCGGGAAAGCAGCGATCGGCTGGGAACGTCGGCCAGCTGGCGAATCGCATTGTCGGTGCCGCATTCCTCGGCCAGCGCATCGCCCAGAAACTGGATTGACGGATTGTCGATACCGGCAGTGAAATCGAGCAGAACGCTGTAAGGGCCGAAATCCGGCAGCGCGGTTGGTTCCAGATCCTCGATCGAGGGGAAATGGCGATCGCCCAGCAGGCTGGCCCAATGGTTATAGGCCCGCACCTGCATGCGGCGCTCGTCCTGGCCGATCACCGCGGGCGGCGTGTCGATGCCAGTCTCGTCCTCGGCATAATCGTTTGCGGGCAGATCATCCCCGTCATTCGACCCACCAAAATTTCCACGATAAGAATCCATGTGGCTACCCCGCCAGTGTCCCTGTCACCGGCGGTTTTGGCGCAACATGGTAAAATTCCGGTTAAGTTGCGCCGGAAACAGTAAAATTACTTCTGCGGAAATTCACTTGGCACCGCCCAGGCGTTGCCCAGACCCGACAGCTGCGGATCCAGCAGCGCGACATGGCGGCGCAGCGCGGCCCGTGCCAGCCGCTCCACCTCCGCCTTGCGCCGCGCCGCGGGCAAAGGCACCGTAGCGGCCGGGCGGATGATTTCCGCATCATAGCCATCAGCCACGATCAGCCCGCAGCGATCCGGCAGAAACGCAGCATCGGTGAGACAGGAATGGTCCAGCTCTGCTGCCAGCCCCCAATAGAAACGGTCACAATGATCGAGATAGTCGGTCCATTTGCCGTCCCCCATCAGATCGGCACGGCTCACCTTGATTTCGACGATGACCAGCTGCCCCTTGGCATCGATGCCCATCAGGTCGGCGCGGCGATCGGATCGCGCGCCCTTCTGGCGCAGCGGCATTTCCGGCAGGCACCAGATATCGTTGCGGGCAAACAGCCGGGCTATGCCCCGTGCCACACCCTGGGCAGGCGAAAGCGATGGCATAGCGGAGGCGGACAAAGTGGAATCCATGCGCGTTCAATAGAACATAGCATGAACTTTGCAAGCCCGCGCGCGTCTCAGGTCAGGCGGCGCGGCATCAGCCCGTTGGCAGAAGGGTTGCCGGCGCCTGAAAGCGATCCTTGCCGTGCGGCTGGGGCCAGTTCCAGCAATGCCGCGCGGGCCGCGCGGAATTCTTCCCACAGCGCCAGCGCTGCCGCCGCAGGATTGGTGCCGCGGGCATAGGCGGCAAGCAGCGCTGCGATCCCCGGTTCCATGATGGCTGCCAGATCTTCGATTCCCTGTTCGGCCAGATTTTGTCTCCAGCCGCCGGCATCGCGAATGATGGCCGGAAAATTGCGCAGCTCCGCGGTCATCGGCTCCGGTGCCATGCCCGCCATCGGCGCGATTACCGCCGCTGCATCATGCAGCGCCGCCCATTTCATGCTTACCGCGCTGGCTGAAGCCTGGCCAAACCCGGCCCGACCCGATTGCGGCAGAATGCCACCAAACGGCTGGTCAGACTGGGAAAGATGCGAAATATCATCCATGCAGCGATCTTAGCGCCGCCGCCTTGCCAAATCGCTAACTCCCGCTGGCAGTGCAAAAGAAGCTGGCGCTTCCGCCGCGCCGCTGCTAACCGCCCGCAACCACGCACCCGTAGCTCAGCTGGATAGAGCGCTGCCCTCCGAAGGCAGAGGCCACAGGTTCGAATCCTGTCGGGTGCGCCATTTCATCTCAATAGATCCAGGCAATTAACCGGATTGCCTGCGGGTGATTCCGGTAGTTTCCGCCATCCGCCAATCACCGACGGGGTGCCTGTCGATGATTCGTCCCGAGATTTCGGGCGCAGCGCCAACAGTAGCCTCAATCAGCGCAGCACCAGAACGCTGTCGATCACGCGCTTGCCGCTTCCGCGCTTGAGCTGGACGATGATGTCGAGCGAGCTGCGGATATATTTGATCACATCATCCCACGCCATGGCCAGCCCGGCCTGCAGGGCCAGCAAGGCGAGCTGATCAATCGCGCGCTGCGGGGTGTCGGCGTGAATGGTGGTGATCGAACCGGGGTGTCCGGTGTTGACGGCACGCAGAAAGGTGAGCGCCTCGCGCCCGCGGATTTCGCCCAGGATGATCCGGTCGGGCCGCATCCGCAGCGATGCGATCAGCAGGTCTTCGGCGGAAACCTCCGCCTCGCTCAGCACATCGCGGGCAGCGATCAGGCCAACCGCGTTGTCATGCACAAGATGCAGCTCGGCGGTATCCTCGATCAAGATCAACCGTTCGTCGCGCGGAACTTCGCGCAGCAAGGCGTTGACGAAAGTGGTCTTGCCCGAAGAGGTGCCGCCGGAGATCAGGATATTGCGCCGCGCCAGCACCGCGTTGCGCAGCATGGCCAGCGGATCATCTTCCGGTTGCAATGCGGTTGCGGCCTGATCGGCTTCGGCCCCGGTCAGCACTCTGGTGCGATCGGCGGCACCGCCGCTGCGATAATCATCCAGCGTCATATCGGCGACCACATGCTTGCGGATCGCCAGTGCGGTTTCGCCGCGCGTTGCCGGAGCGATCACCGCCTGAACCCGCTCCCCGTCCGGCAGGCTTGCCGCCAGCAGCGGATGCTCGCGATTGATGCCCTGCGCACTGACAGCCGCGATCTGGCGCACCAGCCGCAACAGCACTTCGCGGGTCAGCTCAGGTGCGGCGCAGCACTCGCTGGCCCCGCCCAATGTCTCCAACCAGACTTCGCCGGGGCGGTTGACGAAGATATCGGTAACGTCCTCGCGCGCCAGATAAGGCGCGATCGGCGCGAGATAGCTGTCGAGATAGACATTGGCCGACAACGGCTGGGCGGCGGCTTTCATGGTTCCACGGTCGTAAAATCGAGATCGCGGGCCACGAATACCGACACCATGGTGCCGTGCTTCACCTTCAGCGTCGGGCGAAGATTTTCCTGATTGTTGCCCGTGATCGACTGGGTGCTGCCCGGCAGACCCAGCACCACGGTGCCATTGGTTGCACTGCGGGTCGCCAGCCCGACGCCGACATCCAGCGCCGATTGCAGGATCGCGCCGGAAAACCGCTCAAAGAAATGGCTGTTGACCTTGCCGCCGACACCGGCCCGGCCCAGCGGATCTGCAGCGGGTGAATCGACCATGATCTGAACGCCATCCGGGCGAGTCAGCCTTTGCCACTGGATAAAGGCCCGGTTCTGTCCCCGTGCCAGATCTGCCTTGTATTCACCGAACAGCCTGCTGCCACGCGGGATCAGCACCCGCGTACCATCAAAGCTGCGCACATCGCGCGAAACAATCGCGCGGACAAAGCCGGGTCGATTGGAATCGAGCGCGGTCTCCAGCACCGTCTGGATCACCGCGCCCTGCGGCACGGTGGTTGAGGGGTTGGCCAGGCGGCCTGCTCTTGCCCGGCCGCCAGCCAGCGATCCGCTGGCCGGTTTGGGATTATCACCGTCTTCATCCTCGCCGCGCGGCAGCGCAGGCGGGGCTTGCGTGGAAGGCTGTGGTGCAAAAACCGGGGCGGAATTCCAGTTCTGCTGCTGCCCGGTAGGCGGCCCGGGCAGGTAGGTTGGCTGCACCACCCGCGGCGTGCGTGGCACGCCGGGCAGTGTCTGCGGCACCTGATTGGGCGCAAAACCGGGCAGCGCGGAAATCCTTGGTGCTGCGGCAATGCCGGGAATTCCGGACGTGTCATCGTAAGCTGCGCCGTTACCCGGAATGGCGAGGGGCGCGGGTGCTTCGATCCGGCCATTTCCGGTCGCCACCGGGATCGCGGTGGCCGGGCTGACGATGGCTTGCCGCCTTGCTTCCAGTGCGGAAAACAATCCCGCCGCGCCCAGCACCAACACGCCGCCAAACAGCCACAGGCCGCGATTGCTGCTGCGCCCGGCCACCAGGGGGCGAATATCCTGGCCATTCGGGTTGATCGCGGCGCCCGCTTTATCCGTCATCCTGCCCCTCCCGGCCTTGCTTGCCGCGTTGCGCGGGCAATCTTGCGACCCATGCGGAACACCAGGCGATCATAGACCCGATCGATGGTGAAGACGCCGCTCCGCATATAGCCATCGACCATCTCTTCCTCGCCCAGCGCATTGATCGCGAATACCGCTGGCAAGGACTGCTCGGCATCCCAGACGATGTAGATATGCACCCCATCATCGCCGATGCGGGCCGGACGCAGGGCCTTGTCGCCCGACAGACGGTAACGCCCTGTCATCTCCACCTGCGCTGGGGCGGAAGCAGCCACTTCGCCGGTTGCGGGCAGCAGTTCCTGCCCCCGGGCTGACAGGTCGCTGGTCAGCAGAACCGCCAGCGCCGGTCCCATCATCAGGGCGGCACCATACCTCACCGGCCGGCGCTTCCGACAGCTGCGGGCACCGCAGGCGGCAGTGGAGCGCCATTGGCTGCTCCCGCAGGCTGGGGTTGCGCCGGTGCGACTTCAGGCAGCGTTTCCGCATCGCGGCGATAGCGGATCACCTGAAAACCCAGCGGATTGATCATCCGGTCTTCCGCGCTCATCTCTGCGCCGCTGAAGCGGTATTTGACCACCGCCGCCCACAGCAGCGGTGGCTGCGGCTGCGCGCCGGGGTCGGTCTGAACGGTGGAGAAGCGGACCAGCGCGGTATCGGCATTGAGCGAGGACACGCTGCGCAACTGCACCTGAACCAGTGCCCGGCGTGGCAGCTTGGCCAGCGGGCTGAGCGGATTGGTTGCCTGCATTTCCGAGAGATAGCGGCTGCGCGCCTCATCCGCCGACCACAGCGCGACCTTTCGGTAGTTGTCGTTCAGGCTGTCGATATCAAAGCCTTCGCGCGCAATGACATATTGGACCAGGAACGAGCGGACCAGCGCGCTGTCCGGGGCGATCATCTGCTTTTCCAGCGGCTTCAGCGCCTCGACATAGCCGGTCTGACGGTCGACCAGCAGCGTATAGGGCACCACTGTCTTGAGCGGGGTCAGGACGATGATGGCAATTGCTTCCAGCACCGCGATCACCGTCGCCACCGCCGCGACGATCCAGGCGATCCGGCGCGATGATGCCAGCGCGGCGGCGCGGTCATCCGACCAGCTTGCGGCCTCGCGATAATAGGCGTCCGGATCGTCGCGCTCGGGCTTGCTCATTACTTGCTGTCTCTTGTTCGGCCCGAAGGCGAATGACGGGTATAGCGGCGGCTGCTGTCGCCGCGCTGATGCGCCCTTGCGTCAAGCGCGGATGTCGCGCCCAGCGCCGGGCTGCTGGCAGAAGCTTGCGCAGAAGGCCGCATTCCCTCGGGCATGCGTTCGCGTGCATGGAGGCGTTCCTCGCGCTGCTGCGAGCGCGAGATCGCCTGTGCCACCACGAACGCCCGCGACGGCGCGTCCGGACCCATAGCCATCGCAGGGTGCGCGCCCTGCCAGCTGTAAGACTGATCCCGGCCCGGCCCGCTTCTGAACGGGATGCGTGGCAGTGACAGGCCGCCGAAAAAGGCAATCCGCGCAACCAGCGCCAGCACCGCAAAGGCAATCAGCGCAAAGCTGTAGGACAAGGCCGCCAGTTCGGTAGGCATTGATGGGGTCAGCACCTGTGCCATCCGCTGCGACAGCGCATCGGCCAGCCAGGGTTCAAGCACGGCCAGTTCCAGCCCCTGCACCACTGCCAGCGCCACTGCGCCCAAGGCAACCGCCCCCAGCGCCCGCAGCCAGCCGATGAAAATATCGCGCGTACCGGCAAACAGCAGCAGGCCAGCCATCACGGGGGCCAGCGCCAGCAACAGCCCGGCGCCCAGTCGCACCACCGCGAGCGGGGCGATCAGGCCGATCAGAAAGGCAATCCGGCCATTGGCCAGACCTTCCTGATCGGTCAGTGCCACGCCGCGAAAACTGTCACCAATGCCATCGCTGCGATTGGTTCCGCCGGTCATCCTGCCCGTGCCATAGATCGTCAGTTCGACAATGCCATCATCCGCTGCCTGCAGACGCGCGATCAGATCGCCGCCGCTGCCCGGCAATGCCGAAGCTCCGCCAATGGCGGCGGAAAGCTCACCCGGCCCCCGCATCACCAGATCATACCCCAGCACCCGCCAGGCGGGCCAGCTGGTCGCCAAAGTCAGCACGATGCCCAGACGCAGGATGTCACCGGCCAGATCGCGGCCTTCCGGAGCCGGTCCGATCAGCATGCGGAGCCCGAACAGTGCCACGAAAATCGTCAGCAGCCCGGTCAGCGCCAGGGAAACATTTGAACCCGGATCGGCAAGCGCGCCATAGCCATAGGCCCCGATCGATTGCGCCTGGCAATCGATGTGGGTGAGTATCTGGGCGACGAAGCGCTGCCCGGTTGCAACCGTTCCGCAGTCCATCACGCGCGCTCCAGCAGCGGACCCATCCAGGCGGCGGGATCGGTCCCGAAGCGCCCGGACAGTTCGTCAAACAGCCGCACGGTTGATTCGCGTCCGGACAGGATGGTCAGCAGATCCTCTTCCCCGGTCAGGTTGAGCCGGGCAACCACGCTTTCATTGCCGTGCTTGATCAGGAAGCAGTGCGAATTGTCGGGCAGGGTACGGACCAGTTCGAATTCATGTGCAGTCAGGCCGAAGCCGTCCACATAGTCCTCGGCGCGGGCCTTGGGGTTGATCATGAATATCTGGGTCGCGGCCTGTTCGATGATCGCGCTGGCGATGCGGCTTTCCAGTGCATCCTGTGCGCTTTGCGTGGCGAAACCGACAATGCCGTTGCGTTTCCGGATGGTCTTTTCCCAATCCTTGATCCGGCGGACGAAGACATCATCATCCAGCGCCTTCCACCCTTCATCGACCACAATGATCGCAGGCGATCCGTCGAGCCGTTCCTCGACCCGGTGGAAGAAATCGAGCAGCGCAGGAGTGCGCGCGACCGGATCGTCAAGGATCGCGGTCATATCGAAACCGACTGTCGCAGCGGAAAGATCGGTCAGATCTTCCTCATTGTCGAACAGCCAGGCGCGCTCACCCTCGCCCCACCAAGGGCGCATCCGCGAATAGAGATCACCGGCATGGGGGCGCTGATGCCCGCGAAACAGCTCCACCAGATAGCGCAACCGGCGGCGCGGCCGGATCTGCGCAAAATTGGCATCGATCGCGTCGCGGATCAGCTCCACCTCGGCGGCATCGGCCCCGCCCGCCAGCAGTGCCAGCCATTCCGCCAGGAACTGGCGGTTGGTCGGGCTGTCCTCCAGCTGCAGCGGATTGAGGCCCGATTCCGCACCGGGCCGCAGGCGATCATACTGGCCGCCGATTGCCCGGATAAACAGTTCGGCACCACGATCCTTGTCAAAGAACACAATCCGCGGCGCAAACTTGCGCGCCTGTGCCAGCAGGAAATTGAGCACCACCGTCTTGCCCGATCCGGATGGGCCGATCACGGTGAAATTGCCAAGATCGTGGCGATGGAAGTTGAAGAAATACGGTCCGGCAGCGGTGGTTTCGAGCAGGGTTACGGCAGCACCCCAATGGTTGCCGCGCGGCTGCCCGACCGGGAAATTGTGCAGGCTGGCCAGTCCCGCGAAATTGCCGGTGGAGATCAGCCCCTTGCGCGCGATGTAACGAAAATTGCCCGGGAACTGCGCCCAGAACGCAGGTTCCAGCGCCACATCTTCACGCACGGCGACGATGCCAAGATCGGCCAGTGCCGCAATCACTTCGGCAACCTGACCGTCAAGCGCATCCAGCGATTCCGCGCGCAGCGTGATCGTGGTGTGATGCTCGCCGAAGCCGGCCCGTCCGGCCGCGACATCATCCTTGGCCTGCGCCAGTTCGGTGCGAAGCGACAGCGCTTCATCTTCGGTGGACCGCATGCGCCGCAGCGCCAGCCCCATCCGCCCCAGCGCCGCGCCGCGATCGACAAAGGCAAAGGACTGGGCAACGGTCATTTCAAAAGGCATTCGATAGAGTTCATCGAACATGCCCGGCATGGTCTGCCCGGGATAATCCTTGATCGAAACCACCGCGCCAAATTTGCGCGGAGAGGCCCCGGTTGCGCTCAGCTCAAACGCGTCCTGACCAAAACTGACACGGCGGAATGGCAAATGCATGCCCGCATCGCCGTGCGGCAGCACCACCGGACGCGATTCGGCGTTATACAGGCTGGAGAGGAACTCCAGCACCTCCGACCGTTTGCCATCGGCCCCGTCGCGCACCGAAAGCAGCTGCGGTGAATAGCTTGCCAGCGATGCCAGCAGTGACTCGCTGGCGGCATGCAAGGCCCGGCGATCCGCACCGCGCGCGGCCTCGCGCTCAGCGGCGCTGCGCGTAGCCGAAAGAGTCAGGGCTGAAAATCTTTCCAGCAGCCCCCGATCCCGCGCCGGGCGGTAGATCAGCGTCAGATAGAGATCGTTGACGTACATCTCGCGCTGCGAGAGACGCTGCCGCCAGCGCTGGTCGAGCCGACGCGAGAATTCATCCGGGAAATGCGCTTCGAGCGAAGACTCCGCCTTGCAGCGGACGACATGATGATAGAGCGCAAACCGCGACGATCCGACCGCCTTGAGCATGGTGTCGCGCAATTCCGCGCGATAGTTCAACTCGTCGGTATCGGCGGTTTCAAACAGCAGGCCTTCGATCCGGATGACCTGCATCAGCAAGCCGTCGCGGGTTTCCAGCGTCACATCGTCGATATGCCGGGCATAGGGCAGATGCCTCCCCGCCGGTGCTTCACGCGCGATGACGCGCGGATCGGTGGTTACGGGCGGTAAGAGTTGCATCCCCACAATCCATGATTGCGGACGCGTGGGCAATTGCGCACACGCGCCAGCCACAGATCGAAAAAGCGCGGCTCGCGCAGGCACAGCACCGCGCCGACAAGATGCAACAGCAAAGCCACGCCCAGTGCCCAGAAGCTTTTGAAGATCAGGAAGAATTCGGCCGAGATGATCGCATTGGCGACGAAGTAATTATAGGTCACGCCAGCGAACATCTGCGGACGCGTCAGCGCCAGAAAGACCGTATCCCTGCGAAATCCGACAGCCATCGCACCCTAGCCGCCGGTTGCAGCAGCGCGAATGCCGGCAACGATGCTGGCCGCGCCGAACAGGATGAAGCAGCCCAGAATCACCACCGCCCCATGCCGCCAGTTGATCCGGCCGGTCAGCATCATGAAGCCCACCGCCGCTACCGCGATCACTGCGGCGACGGTTGCCACCGTGCCCATCAGGGTGCCCTGCAGCCAGTTGACCGCACCAATGATCACCCCGGACCCCGCCGGATCGGCCGCCACTTGCGCCAACGCCGGGCTGGCGAGTGCGGCGAACACAAATGCAGCCGGAATTGCGGCGAATTTCAAACGCCTCACCTTGCTGATCTCCCGAATATACGAATTCACCTTGCCAACCCGATCCGCACAGTAGCGCCGATTGTACGACAAGCAATGCCCCAGCATCACTTCCGGCCTAATACTATTCGTGTCGCAGCGGGACATTGTCCATTGCGGAAGTAGCCCCGGCCGCCCAAACCGGCGCAGCAAGCTGTTCTGCCAGCCAATCGTTCACCACCGCATCGATCACCAGATGAACCCGGTCCGTCGCTCCGCCATTGACGACGCTGTGCGGTTCGGACAGCTGCAGATACCAGCATTCACCCTCAGCCATATCAACGCGCCGGCCAGCCAGCCGGAAATCAACATCCGGATTGGTCTGAATGGGAATATGCAGCCGAGTGGTACCGAATGCGGCGCATAAATCGGCATCGCTGTGTTCCAGAATGGATGACCCTGCGCTTAGCCGCATCAGTCGCGCTGCGCCGATATCGCAGTGAAACCGTGCCAAGGCTGCAGCGATTGCCGGGCATTGCGTCAGGAATTCGGTATCATCCCATTCGTCGCAACCTGGATGCGAGGTTATCCGCAGAATGGGGTGTACTGCGCCGCGCGGTGCGCGAAGCGGGATGACCGACCAGTCGCCGCGAAAATTCGCGGGGACAAAATGCCGCGTCCAATCAGGGCCTGCTAGTGCCGCCACTTCCCGCGCCATCGCGGCCGCTTCAAAATGAAGCTCCAGTCTTACCCGATCCGGCAGGGCGGTCAGATCGCTTCGCGCCGTAATCTGGCCAGCCAGGTAATTCCCAGCAGTGTCATTCCCAGCCGTGTCATTCATAGTAGATATACTCTTCTGCTGCGGGCAGGATAACGCACACACGATTCCCGGCAAGCACAGGATGCCATGCTCATTCACAGATCATTTGGGATACCCCGTCTGGCGATGCACGAGGCCTTGCAGCCTTTTGCCCGGCTCGTTCTGGCCGATGCTGCCATACAGGCACGGCTGGGCGGAATCCTTGAACCGGATCGCTTCGCCGATTGCGCTGTCGAAGTGGCGCAAAGTCACCTGACTGCGCTGGATCGCGATTTGCTGGGCGCTACGGTGCGATCCGACCCGCTCGGCTTTGGCCTCTCCCGTTCGGCGCCGGTGACTCTGGATTGCTGGCCGGGCGGCGCTTGGCTGCCAACCCGATCGGCGATGGGGTGTACGGACGAACCGGAACTTGACTGGGCGTGGTTTGGCGATGCACCAATTCGCAGCTCGTTTTATGAGGATGCGGTCCGCCAGGCCCGCGTACGCCCGTTCAACCGAGTGTTCCGCAGCCGCACGAATCTGGACGCGCTGATCGCAGGGGCTGATTCAGCCGATTTCCTGCCTCCCACCGGGTTGATCTTTCATATGTCGCGTTGCGGATCGACGCTGCTTGCCAATATGCTGGCGGCGCCGGATCACCACGCGGTGGTTTCCGAGCCGGAGCCATTCGATACCGTGTTGCAATGGGCGCACCGCAGTGCAGCGCCGGAGGAGCGGAAAATCGCTGCATTGCGAGCCGTTGCAGCAGCATTGGGGCGGCGGCGCTCACCGCGGATGCAGCGCTTTTTCATCAAATGTGATGCCTGGCACACGCTGTCGCTGCCGCTGATCCGCAAGGCTTTCCCCGATGTCCCATGGCTGTTTCTGTATAGAGACCCGATAGAGGTGCTGGTTTCGCACCAAATCATGGCAGGCATGCATACCGTCCCCGGCATGCTTTCGGAAAGTCTGACCGGGATCTCCGAGACTGCTCACATGTCGAGAATGTCTTACTGCGCCGCGATAATTGCGCAGATCAACTCTGCGGTGTTGAAGCATTGGCATCTGGGCGGCGGCATGACCGTGAATTATCGCAACATCATTGCCGGGGTTGCGGGTCCAATTCCCGAGCATTTCGGCTTCACCCCTGATCCGGCGGAGATATCAGGCTTCCGTGCTGCGTCGGAGCGCGATTCCAAACAGCAAGACCAGACCTTCAGCGATGATTCAGCCGCCAAACGTGCCGCCGCCAGCCCGGAAATCGTCGCGCAGGCCGATGGAGCTCTAAAAAAACTTCACCAGCAATTGGAGCAGCTTAATTTGCGGTAATACTTGTTATCGGATTGATCGGCCTCCGCCGTACCCGCCCCCTTGTTGACTTTGCAGTGACTCCGCTTAGGCTAATTCATGAATTAATTGTGCTGCGCCTGTCGCCACCAATAACTGGCTGGAAGGTCCGGGCAAAATCGGGAGTTCAATCGTGGCAGAACCTTTCGTTGGTCAGATCATCCAGGGCGGCTGGAATTTTGCACCGCGCGGCTATTTGGAGTGCAGTGGGCAAATCCTTGCAATTCAATCGAATCAGGCGCTGTTTTCGCTGCTTGGCACCACCTATGGCGGCAATGGTACAACGAGTTTTGCCCTTCCTGATCTGCGTGGGCGGACGATGGTCGGCCAGGGCCAGGGACCGGGACTTACCACCCGCGTATTGGGCGAAATGAGTGGGCAGGAAAGCGTGACCCTGCTCAGCACCCAACTTCCGGCGCATAATCACAGCGCCACCTTCACCAACAACAATTCAGCGCTGAACGTGGCCCAGGTGCGCGCCACCAAGCAGCAGCCCGATGCTGCCGGCTATCTGCTCGGTCGCAGCGTCGATGGTGCTACCCCTGCGGCAGCGTTGCCGCGTATCTATGCTCCCGCAGGCAGCACCCCCACCGTGGCGCTGGGCGGGCTCAACGTGGCAGGCACGGTTGCCGTTGCCAATGCCGGCGGGAACCAGGCGCACCCGAATATGCAGCCCTATCTGGTCGTCACCCATGTCATTGCCGTGCAAGGAATTTTCCCGTCGCGCAACTGATCATGGCCGCTGCTTCGCTGAATTAGAAGTGCAGTAAAACCCTGGAGTTCAATCGTGTCACAACCATATCTTGGCCAGATCATTCAGGGCGGGTGGAACTTCGCGCCGCGCGGGTACATGACTTGCAGCGGACAGCTCCTCCCCATCGCTCAGTATGATGCCTTGTTCGCCCTGTTGGGAACCACCTTTGGCGGCGACGGGGTGAGCACATTTGGCCTGCCTGGTCTGTCAGGGCGAACAATGCTGGGCAGGGGGAACGGGCCTGGGCTTACCCCGCGCACGCTGGGCGAAGCTGCAGGCACCGAACAAGTGACACTAAACAGCAACCAGATGCCGTCGCATGGCCATACGGCAACATTCAATTCCACGTCGACATTGAAGGTGGCGCAGGCAACTGCAACCAAGCAGCAGCCCGACGCCGCCGGCTATCTGCTGGGCAGCGGGGCCGATGGTGCGGTGACTCCCCATGCTATCCCAAAGATTTATGCTCCGGCGGGCAGCACACCCACCGTGGCGCTGGGTGGGATTAATGTGGCTGGCACAGTTGCGGTTGGCAGTGCTGGCGGCGGGCAGCCTCATGAAAACATGCAGCCCTATCTGGTGATCAACCAGGTGATCGCGGTGGAGGGGGTATTCCCGTCGCGCAACTGATTTGCATGATTGCCTGATTGTGCGGGCAATCGGCCTGCGCAATCAGTTGAACACAGCCTGGTAATAATAACCTTTGTCGCTGTTCGGCGGCGCGATCATCGACGACAGATAGACCAGATCCGGCCCGAACTGCCCGCAGCGCAGCACGTAGGATCCTTCCAGCAAACGCACATCCGGCGCGGTGTGAAACACCAGAATGAACGGCGGGCGCGCTACGACGGGATTGGGGCGCAGCGGGGTTGCTTCGATCAGCTTGATTTTCACCGGTTCCGGATCACAATCCGCCAGGAAATGCGACCCCACCAAGGGCAGAAATTCCTCGATCACCATCGGGCGCGGAAGCAGCGTGGAAGCAGTCATGAGAATAGCTATAACGGCAGGCAAATCTGGCGCAACTGTGCAGCGGTGTGAACGTGATCATGGCTGATGCTTCGGGCGATCCAGCCGCAGCTTTTGATGCCGCCTTTTCTCGCCGCAACAAAAGCGCGATTGTGCGCGCAGAAACGCAGGGGGATGAGGCTTTTCTTGCCGCGCTGTTCATCGCCTGCTCGCCCTTGGCACAAGCATTGCCCGAACCCCTGCTGCAACTACAGGCCAAAGCCCAGCGCGCCAGCCACAATGCCAATTCGCCATTGGCGATGCAGCGCATTCTGGAAATCGCAGGAAAGCCGGTTGGTCGGATCATGGTGGATTGGAACCGGAGCGAGGGCGTCAGCCATGGCGTGGATATCGCCGTGATGCCGCAAGCCCGCATCGGGGCTGCCGGGCTGGACATGCTGCGCGCATGGACCGAAGTGGCCGATGCGCTGGGCCTGCGGTGCACGCTTGAAGTGGTCAGCGATAATCCAGCGCGGCGGATCTATTCCCATCTGGGCTTTGTCGCCGATGAAGAGCTAGATCCATCATCGCCGGTTGTATCAATGCAGCGCCCGGCGCGAGCTGCCACCTGAAAGGGTGACCGGTAAGCTGGCCTGAAATCCGACCGCCCGAAAGGCCGTTATCCGTTTCAGGCGACCCGCGTGGCGGCGCGGACCATGTCGCGCAATGCGGCCATCTGGCGCGGACCGCGTGTTTGCTTGTTGTCCGCAACGGCGACCAGAGCCGATCTTTTCGATACGACAATCGTCTTCAATACATAGCCATCGGCAATCTGATGCGGCTTGCGTCCGCTACCGCTTGTTGCTGCCACCACGCTCTGGCTTTCCAGCCATGCGATATGTGCCTTGGCATCGCGGTTCAGACGTTGCGCGCTGTGTCCGGCGTTGCCGGAATCAACCACGAGTACCGACCAGCCCTGCGCCGCCATCTGCCGTGCCACATCGCGGTGAGCGTCACGCAGACCGATGGCGCCAGACCACAGCACGACGCCGGGGTGCCGACCATTGGCGGGATGAATGAAATACCCGCTGCGGCTGCCCTGTTCGGCGGGCACGGTCACTGCGGTTTCGGCAATATCGCCAATGCTGCCAGACGACATTCCGGTGCATCCGGCAAAGGCCGCTGCCGCGCCAAAGGCGGCGAATTCGCGCCGCGATACGCTGCCGCCCACTACCTTGCCGACCGTCTGCCCCTTGCCCATGCAACAACTCCAGATTTACCTTTCGGAGAGAATAGCCACGCGCAGTAATACCGCAAGAGATATCGGGCATTCCGCCAGACAATATCGGTGGCGATCTGACGGCAAAAAGGCATCGTATTGAAATTCCTGCCTACTCTATTTGCGCGTTGCTGCACAGCCGCCTTCCCCAATTGGGCTTGAGGGACAATTCCGGTCAGCGGCCTGTCAGTCACGAATCATCGTGGCGGTCGCAGGGGCGCCAGAGCTTCCGTGCCGCTGTCACGATGACTGGCAATGACCGGCCTGTCTGCTCAGTTGTTATCGCCCCGGAACCATTCAATGTAGCGCGCACGAATGAATGTCAGCACCGCCTGGTGCGTATCATATTCATTGCCGGAAGCGTGCTCATCCAGCCGGCGACGGGTCAGCATCTTGCGCATCTTGGGGAAATCGAACCATTCGTTCAGCTTGCCCGCGGCCTCCATCCGGTCAATCTCTGCCAGAATCTGCGGCTCGATCCGTTTCGCCATGGCCAGAAAATCGGGGGCAGGATCATCATTGGCCGATGTCCGGTCCTGATATTCGGGTGGATAGAGATCGGCAAAGGCCCGCCGCGCCAGCCAGCGTTCGCGCCCGTTTTTCATATAGAGATGTTCGGGCACCGCCAGTCCCAGTTCCACCACGCGCTTGTCATGGTAGGGCTGGGTGAATTCCATCCGGTGCGCGGCGGCCGGGATCGATCCGCCGATCGTCGGCCCGTCCTGAATCCTGCGCAGCGCCGTCAGCAGATTCCCGCGATAGCCGCGCTTGATCTCAAACCGCCGGGTGGCTCCGGTATCGCCAAACCATTGCTTGGCCTTTTGCGAAATCGGCAGGGTCGGCCCGGTTTCGTCCAGCCCGCTCATGCGTCGCTGGCGGCGCTGCATGAATTCCGGGGCGAGATAAGGCAGAATGCAGGTGGTGATCATACGATAGAGGCTAAGCCCCATCCAGCGCTTGCGCGCGCGCCATTCGCGCCAGAAGCGTCGCAGATTCCCGGCGCGCAGCTGCTCATACAGATAGGACTGGGCGCGCGGGTTCAGCGTGTAATCGCCGCCATGCCCATCCATCACGATCTTCGCGCCGCTGGCGGCGATGGCACGATAGAGCGCAACATTGACATAATGTGCGCCGCTGTGGGGGCCATCGCCCGATGCAAAGCCGCTTTCCATGGTGGAAAAAATATCCATGCCTTCGCGCGTGACATAGAGCGGTTCCAGATGAGGCATGTGCCGTGCGCACATCTCCAGCCATTTGCGGCCATGGCGGATCGTGCCCTTGTAATCCGCCGGCATAACCGATGACGCAGCAACGAATTTGCGCCCCTGCTGCGTCACCACTGCCCCGGACAGCCCGCAGATCGCGCTGGAATCAAACCCGCCGCCCATGAACAGTCCGGCCTTGTGCGGGGATCGCCGCAACCGGCACGCCACCGCTTCGCCCAGCACCCTGCGATAGGCGGCAATGTAATAGGCTTCGTCATGCCCTTCATGCGCGGGATCGGCGCGGGGTTCCCAATAGCGACGGATCGTCATTTCTCCGTCGGCATCCAGCCGCAGAACGCAGCCACCGCGCAGGCCGTCAATCACGTCGCCGGTTTCCATATCAGGGCTGACGCGCGTTCCCAGGGCCAGGACCTTGGCAATCATGCCATCGGTCAAAACCCGCGGCACCTGCGGCAGTGCCCACAATGCCTTGCGTTCGGTAGCAAAGGCAAAGAAGCCTTCGCCGCGATGAAACATCACATGGCGCTGGCCCATGTGATCGCGGCCCAACACCAGATTGCGGCTTTCCGCATCCCATGCTGCGAAGGTGAAATCGCCGATCAGATGATCGGGGCAATGCTCCCCCCAATGCTGCCAGGCGCGAAACAGCAATTCGCTGTCAGGCATCCTGGCGAGATCACCAGCGGCGATGCCCAGAGCTTCCGCCAGTTCCTCACGGTTATCCAGCCGGGCATCGCAGACGAAGCTTGCGCTATCATGGTGCAACGGCTGAACGTCCAGCGCATCCTCATGGGTAATGCGCATCATCAGGCTGCCCAGCGCACAGGCTCCATGATGCCAGCTGTTCGTCCGATCCGGGCCCAGATGCGGCATCGCCCGCATCATCCGCGCCAGATCCTCCGGTGCGACAATTCCGCCATCAAAGCGGACAATGCCGCAAATTCCGCTCATTCAATCACCCGAACGCCAGACAAAACAAAACGCGATGAATCCTGTCATCGCGTTTTGCGAATTGTAACAGGCGTTCAGATCAGGACGGGCCGCTGGTGATGGGATCATATTCAACAGGGTTGGGGTATGTTTTGGCCGTCGCATCAGAAACATCTGCAGATCGGATCAGCACAGGCGCGGTCCATGCCTTGCGCATTTCTGACCGGCCATCCCCATTCGTCGCAGCCACGTGCTGCGCCTGATTCTTTTCCATCATTCACCCCATGAAATTACATCGGCAGGTAATTTGTCTATATTTAAAAAATATTTAGCCAATCTGCCACTGCCATATTCAAAACTGCACCTGGTTTCAGATCACCAGCGCAAACCGGAATAGCACCGATTACGCAGTTCTTTCAACATTTATCCAGAATGTGGCAGGGCGACATTCCGGCCTCAAATTGCGATGACTTAATCCTGTGGCCCCATTCTGCCGCCGAGGCGTGGAATAAGGCAGCTGCCAGCTCCATCGCCAGGCTGGACCAGGTTCAATGGCTCCTGCTGGTTACGAGGCGCCATAGGCGGCACTATACCTCGTATGGAGATCCGATGCGAGGGGATGAGTCTTCGCAGTCGAATCCGATACGCCAGCAGACCGGATCAGCACCGGCGCGGTCCATGCCTTGCGCGCGACCTGCGCGGCTTCGTTCTGAACCGGAGCTTCATTCACCCTTGAAATGCTGTATCCATAAAACCATCGGTAATTCAAATAGATGACGCAAACTCTACAGAGGCAGCCCGCAACATTGACGCTGCCAGCAATTATTGCCCGATTGGGGTAGCATTGAAACCGGCTGTGTTCCAATACTATGTATGAATGACTCACAAATCAGCGCAGGATCCAGTAGCCCGGTGCTGAAAGGAAAGCGATGACATCTGAACCTGCCTATATCCGCGATGAAAATGCCCTGACATCGGCAGCCGGCCCCGAAGAGGTGATGATGATGCACCTTGAGAATGATCGCTATTATGCGCTCAAGGATACGGCTGCCCGGTTGTGGGAGCTGCTCGAAACCCCGAAGACAGAGGCACAATTGCAGCATGATCTGCAGCGCGAATATGACGTAAGCGAAAGCGATTGCCGAGCGGCGGTCCGCGCGTTTCTCGACGAACTGCTGGGCGAAAAGCTGGTCCGCATCGCGGAATAGGCCTTGCTCCCGCGCAGCTTTCCGCCAATGACGCCGACGGCCGGGTCGCACCAGTCTGGAAACGAATCTCTGCAATGTTTCATTACTGCATTTCCGGCCTGACGGTCGCCAGCGAGGTCGCCCTGCCTGGCGCAATTCCTGCCGTCGCGCCGGAAGGTACGACTGATGTCCGCATCCGCCGCGCCGATGTGCCGACGGCGCTGGATGGGGAAGTGGAAACCGGAGCAATCTGGCAGTTTGATGCGGATCGCTTCCTGATGAATATTCCCGGCGTCGCGCGGTTCCTGCTCACCGGGGGGCGCGATGTCGTCTTTGAGCCCGATGGCGATGTGCCGGTGGAGGATATCACTATCTTCCTGATCGGCTCGATCTTCGGCATTCTGCTGCATCAGCGCGGGCGAATTGTGCTTCATGCCAGCGCGGTGCGCGTGGGGGACCGGGCGATGCTGTTCTGCGGCCCGTCCGGTGCTGGCAAATCGACCATGGCAGCCACACTGAACGGCCAATCCTATCCCATGCTGACCGATGATGTCTGCGCGATCGAGATCGTCGATGGCACGCCGATGGTTCACGCCGATGGTCGGCAGTTCAAGCTGTGGGAACATGCCATCACCCATCTCGGTCTGGCCGACAAGCGTGGGAAAAGCATTCGCGACAGCATCGAGAAATATTATGTCGAACCCAATGTGAAGCAGGAAGATCCGCTGCCGCTGGGCGGGGTTTATCTGCTGCGCGAAGAGCGCCCGCCCCATGAATTCGGCGTTGCTCCGCTGGGTCTGGCTGATGTGCCGCTGGCACTGCGCCGCAATGCCTATCGCCCGCTGCTGGTGCAGCGTATGGGGCAGAAGGCCGATTATTTCCGCGCCGCCGGAGCGATCAATGCAGCCGGCGGGGTGCATTGGCTGACCCGGCCGATGAATTTTCAGGCCATGCCGCGCGTGGTCGATGCGTTGCGCGCCCATTGGGCCGAGCGAGAGCCCGCCGCCTGATGCAGACGGTCTGGCTTGCCTCTTATCCCAAATGCGGCAACACTTGGTTCCGGATGCTGGTGGCCAATCTGTTCGCCGGTGGCGACGAGACGGCGGACATCAACAACCTGCCCGAGCGCGGCGGTATCGCCAGCGCGCGTGGGCCTTTCGATCACCTTTTGCTGATCGATTCCGGCACGCTAACCTTTGATGAAGTGGATACGTTGCGCCCGCTGGTGCATAGTGAGCTGGCCCGCGGCGCCGATGATGATGTCCATGATGAGCAGGTTCGGCGTTCACCGGTACGCTTCATCAAGACTCATGATAGTTACACCCTGACGCGCGATGGCCAGCCCTTGCTGGGCGGTGCGCGCGGAGCTGACGGCGCGATATTGATCGTGCGCGATCCGCGCGATGTGGCGTCCTCGCTCGCCAATCACAATGGCAGCAGCGTTGACGACGCGATCACTTTCATGGGCGATCCGGCCAGCAGCTTTTGCGGCAAGACGGATCGTCAGCAGCTGCAATTGCGCCAGCAGCTGTTGGGGTGGAGCGGCTTTGCCGAAAGCTGGCTGGCCCAGCGCGATATCCCGGTCCATCTGCTACGCTATGAAGACATGCGCGCCGATCCCGAATCCTGCTTTGCCAAGGCGCTGGCATTCGCCGGTGTGGATGCCGCGCCTGACGACATCGCCCGTGCGGTGCGACTTGCCGATTTCAGCAAGCTGAAGGCGATGGAGCAGGAAAACGGCTTTCGCGAAGCACCGCGGTCACGCACGCACCGCAACTTCTTCCGCCGCGGCGAAGCCGGTGCCTGGCGCGAGGAGCTGACCGCCGAACAGATTGCCCGGATTGAAAGCGATCACGCGGCCACAATGGCCCGTTTCGGCTATCATCCGGACAGCTGATCTGAGCCTCCTGCTGACTTCCGGACGGGTTCGCTCTGCGTTTGGGTCAGGATTCGATGCCGAAGCCAGCGCCTGAAAATTCCAGCCTTTCCCGCGATGGCAGCGCAGCGATAGCCAGCAGACGGCCTTGCTGAAAGCGGAAATGCCATGTCCTGCCGGGCTTTGGGGTTCGCCGGGTAAACGCTGCGGGATCGAGCACCACGATGTTGCATTTCCCATCGGGATCCCGGGCGGAGCGGGTCCGGATGATTTGCGTGTGGGCCTTGCGCGCTTCTGCCGCCAGGGCCTGACATGCGGTGTAATCGCCAGCGGCGATCCAGGCATCGGCCTGTTTGTCAAAAGGGGCAAGGGTCAGGTCCAATGTCCGCTCGCTGGCGACTGATGCTCTGAAGCTGGTGTGTTCGCTGGTCGTGCCTGGCGGGATGAATCCGGGCGAACGGCTGTAGAAGCGCAGTTTCCAATAGGCGGCTTCGGCAATCGCCGTGGTTTCCGCCTCTGCCGCATAGAAAATTCCGGGGCGTTCGTTGGCCCGGCGGAATCGACTGGGCTGGTTGTGGCCATAGCGAAAGGGTGCGGCCAGCAGAAAATCGAGATGCTGCGCCGACTTCGGCAGCCGTGGCTTTATCTCTTCGACCAGTTCTTCGAGAAGCGCTTGCTCGGCAGCGCTGGCGGCGAGCCGGTTGGTGGAAATCCGGTGCTGCGCCTCGACAACGCGCCAGACATCCCCGGCATAGCCAATATGTTCAGACGCGAGCGCGGTAGAAGTCCACATAGTCGCAAACGGCAATCAAACCTCGCATCGTCTCGATTTCGTCAATCGGCTTTGCTTCAAGATCAAGGTTCGGGGTTTCAAGCCAGCGCCTGGCGGCGGCATCGTCGCTGCCCAGCATCGCGTCAAGACTGCGAAACAGCCGCAAGAGGAACTGGCCGGCCTCGAACGACTTGCTGGCCGGGTCGAGCGCAGTTCCGCCGCGCCGCAATCGTGAAATGGTAGGTGCGGACAGGCCAAGGATCGCCCCGAGCTTGGCATTGCTAAGCCCCCAGAACTCCGCAATCCGGGCGATCGCAGCCGACAGGGTGGCATCCTTATCTGGTTTTGGCTTATCTGGTTTTGGATTGGCAAGCGCAACCATGATGCGTCCTTTTCATATGAACGAAATATAGCACCGGCAATCATATGAACAAGTTAATTCTCGTGTCGCGCCCTGCATGGACCGGGTCAATGCGATGGCAGCAATTCGCCGATTGCGAAATGCTGGCCAGACTCTAAACCTGCGCGTGAATTATGGTGAAAGGCTTCGATATGCGGCAGCGGGTTCTTCTGGGTAGTGCGGTGATGCTGGCGCTGGCTTCACCGGTGATGACCTCTCCGGGGCTGGCGAAGCCGGCGGCGCAATCGCCCGAGCAGGTTGCCGCCGCCGCGTTGGCCGCCGCGCCGGTGTGGGATGGGCACAATGATGTTCCCGAACAGCTTCGTGATCGCCGCAAGAATGTTCTGGGCGATTTCGATTTCCGCGATACCAGCAACACCGCCGATCCGGCCAAGGATGTTGCCGCGATGCAGACCGACCTTAACCGGGCGCGCAGGGGACATCTGGGGGCGCAGTTCTGGTCGGTTTATGTCTCCGCCCGTCTCTCTGAGCCGCAGGCGGTGCAGGCGGTGCTGGAACAGATCGATGTCGCGAAGCGACTGGTGGCGCGCTATCCGCAGGATATGGCGTTCTGCACCAGTTCGGCAGAGGTCGAGGCGGCGATGAAGCAGGGCAGGATCGCCTCGCTGCTGGGGATGGAGGGCGGCCATTCGATCGGTGGCTCGCTTGCCGTGCTGCGTCAGACCTATGCGCTGGGCGCGCGCTATATGACGCTGACCCATTTCAAGAACAATGACTGGGCCGACAGCGCCACCGATGTACCGGTGCACAACGGGCTGACCCCCTTCGGCAAGGATGTGGTGCGCGAGATGCAGCGGCTGGGGATGCTGGTCGATCTCAGCCATGTCAGCGCCAAGACCATGCTGGATGCGCTGGAGGTGGCACGGGCGCCGGTGATCTTCAGCCATTCCAATGCGCAGGCGATCAATGGCCATCCGCGCAATGTTCCCGATGTTGTGCTGGATCGGCTCAAGGCCAATGGCGGGATCGTCATGGTCAATTTCTATCCCGCCTATGTGGTGGAGGAAACGCGGCAGTGGAACGCGAATCGTGCCGCTGAAAAGGCGCGGCTTGATGCGCTGAACAACGGCAATCCCGATGCTGCGGCCAAGGCGCTGGCGGCGTGGGACAAGGCGCATCCGATTCCGCTGGGGACCACTGCCAGCGTGGCCGATCATATCGATCACATCGCCAGGCGGATCGGGGTGGATCATGTCGGGCTGGGCGGCGATCTGGACGGGGTGGAGAACACCGTTGTCGGAATGGAGGATGTTTCAAAATATCCGGCGCTGTTCACCGAACTGGCGCGGCGCGGCTATTCGCAGGCCGATCTGCAGAAAATCGCCAATGGCAATATCATGCGCGTGCTGAAGGCGGCAGAAGCCTATGCTGCCGCGCACCGGACCGATCCGCCGATCGAAAACCCCACCAGTTTTTGAGCACCTGATCCGGATTTCATTTCGGATAGCACGGCACCGGCCCGCTCCGCGTCCGGTGCCGTACTGAATTCCTAGCGCTTGCGCACGAATTCGGCGCGCAGCACCAGCCCCTTGATGCCATCAAACCGGCAGTCGATTTCCTGCGGATCGCCGGTCAGCCGGATCGATTTGATCAGCGTGCCCCGCTTCAGCGTCTGGCCCGCGCCTTTGACGTCGAGATCCTTGATCAGCGTCACCTGATCGCCATCGGCCAGCAGATTGCCCACCGCATCGCGCACTTCGACGGTGCCTTCGGCGGCGCGCTTTGCCGCCAGTTCCGAGGCCGGCAGCCATTCGCCGCTGTCCTCGTCATAGACATAATCTTCTTCGCTATCGGACATAGTGTGTTCCTTGTGGAGGGAGGTCTGAACAGGCGGTTCAGGCCATCTTGTCGATCAGGATCGCTGCCCAGACCAGCAGCGTCAACGCCCCGCCGGCCATGGTCCAGCGGATTGCCGCACGCAGCAACCGGGCCTGGGTGTCGATCGAATGGATGAAGGCCGCGAACAGCCGCTGGCGCAGTGCGGCATCGCCGTCGAGCCCTTCGCTGTCATATTCCTCACCCAGCAGCAGCGCGCGCAGTGCCAGAAAACAGGAAAGCACCAGCGGGGCCAGCCCGATCAGACTGATCGCCACCAGCACCGGCTGTGTCGCGGCATCCAGGCTCAGCGGTGCGCCGGGGCTGGCCGATACCGGATGGGTGCCGATCGTGATCAGCAATGCGTTGAAGCCCAGCGTTGCGCCAAGCCGGACCGACAGATCGAGATCGCGGTTCTCCAGAAATTCCAGATCGGCAACAAAACCGGGATCAGGCGGATCGCCGCGCATGTTCTGAAAAGCGCGCAGGCGCGAACGGAACGAAGCAGATTGCATAATCTGCGGTTAGTCGCCTTGTGCAGCGGGAGCAAGGCTGGCATCGGTTTGACGCATTGTTGGGAGGCGCAGATGGATCGCAGTATCATCCGGTTGAACGGCAGCCACCGCGATGTGGCGGTGGCGACACTGACGGCGGCATTCATTGATGACCCGGCCATGGTTCACATGATGCCCGATGCCGTGTCACGCCCGCGCCGGTTGCGGCGACTGGTCGGCTGGATGGTTGACGAGCATCTGCGCAATGGTTGGCTGCTCGGCACTCCGGGGGGTGAGGCGATCACGCTGTGGCGGCCGCCGGGCACCATGCATCTGCGCGAACCGCTGTGGCATCCCGGGATGCTGCGCTTTGTGCCGATATTCGGACGCCACATTCCGCGCGCGATCCGGGTGGATGATGCCATTCACGCGCATCTGCCGCAGGACGAAGGCTGGCTCTATCTGCGGATGGCCGGGGTGCATCCCGATCATCAGGGCAAGGGGCTGGGCGGGCTGGCCATTCGCGCTGGGCTGGCTGAGGGCGAACGGCTGGGCGTTCCGGTGGTGCTGGAAACCGCGACCGAGAGCAATGTCGGGCTTTACCGCCGCCTGGGTTTCGGCGTGGTCAGCGAATGGGATGTGCCGGGCAAGCACGCCCCGCATTTCTGGACCATGGACACCACCGCGCGCGAGCTGTGAGGCGCGCGGCGCAGGGTTTTACTGCCCGATCAGTGAATCACCCTGGCCGATGGTGCGGCCGCGGGTGATGTAAACCCGGTCACCCAACTGGGCGATCTGGAACAGCTTCTTGGCAAAGGGCGTCGGCACGCCCACGCAGCCGTGGCTGGCATAGCCCTTTTCCACCTTGGTGCCGTGGATCGAAACCCCGTCATTGGTGAGGCGCATGGTAAAGGGCATCGGCGCGCCATCATAGGTGCTGGAATAGTGATCGGCGCGCTTCCAGATGATCGGGAATACACCCAGCGGCGTGGGTTTTTCCTGCGTGCCCAGCAGCACCGCGGTCGCGCCGATTTCATAGCCGCCGCGGAATACCGACAACACCCGCGCGTCCAGATCGACAGTCATCACCAGCGGGCCGGGGGGTACCCCGGCTTCATCCCAGTGCCATTCGCCATAGCGGATCGGGCCGCTGATCGGCAGGATGCGGCGGATGACAAACCGCTCGTCACGGCTGCCGGGTGCAGGCGTTGCCGCGGGTGCACTGGCGGGCTGGCCAGCGGTGGTTGTCAATCCCGGTGCGGCCCCTCCGGGCGCTGTCGCACCGGCGGTGGGCTGGATGGCAAATTGCGGTCCGGCAGGCTGCGCCGGTGCAGCGACCACAGCAGGCGCCGGGCGCGGCGCAGGTGCATCGGTTGCAGGCAGGGTGCGGGCAGGCGGGGTCGGTTGCCGCAGCAGCAAGGCTCCGGCAGCAGCGACTGGAACCACGAATGCCAGCAGCAATGCCGCGCTTGCACCCAGTTTCCGACCCATATTCCTACTCCGCGCGCAAAGGTTGATCCGGCAGCATCATGGCAAAGCCGGACAAATGCCAGTCCGGTCTTGCCGCTGTTCCGGTGCGGGACTCATAGCGCGGAAAGGTTAATAGCCGGGGAACGCGCCAAGGCGCGCTGCTCAGCCAGCAGTACCGTGATCGGAACGGCCGAAATCGGGCCGTGCATCATCCTGCCCTTCCTCGATGATCGAGCGGCGGATGTCGCGGGTGCGGGCAAAATGATCGAACAGGGCCGTGCCATCGCCCAGCCGGATCGAGCGCTGCAGTGCGGTCAGATCCTCGGTAAAGCGTTGCAGCATTTCCAGCACCGCATCCTTGTTGGACAGAAACACGTCGCGCCACATGGTGGGATCGGACGCGGCGATGCGAGTGAAATCGCGGAAACCGCCCGCCGAATATTTGATCACTTCACCTTGCGTGACGCCTTCCAGATCAGAGGCGGTGCCGACAATGGTATAGGCGATCAGATGTGGGAGATGGCTGGTCACCGCCAGCACCAGATCGTGGTGCTGCGGGTCCATTACCTCGACCTTGGCCCCCAATGCTTCCCAGAATGCGGAAAGCTGGGCCAGCAGCGCCGGATCGGCCCCTTCAGGCGGGGTGATGATGCACCAGCGCTGGCGGAACAGCGCGGCAAAACCGGCATCAGGGCCGGAACGCTCGGTCCCGGCCACCGGGTGCGCGGGGATTACGCTATGCCCCGGCAATGCCTCTGCCAGCGCGCGGGCAACCGTTTGCTTGGACGATCCGACATCGCTGATCAGTGCGCCTGCGGGCAGGGCTGCCGCAAATTCCGCCGCCGCCGCACCCATCGCCCCCACCGGAACGCACAGCACCACCAGATCGGCTTCGGCCACAGCCTCGGCGCTGGTTGCGCAGACCCGGTCAACCAGACCGCGTTCAGCGGCGCGCGCGCGCGTTGCCGGATCGGCATCATAGCCGGTGGACTGTGAGCCGGGCAGATACTCACGCACAGCCAGCCCGATCGAGCCGCCCAGCAGGCCAAGGCCGATGATCGCAATGCGCTGAAAGCTCATTATGCCTGCTCCGCCAGATCGCCCAGCACGGCGGCGATGGCATCCATCTGCGCTGCGGTGCCGATGGTGATGCGCAGCCCGTGGGCCAGCCCCAGTCCCGGCAGCCAGCGGGTGATATAGCCCGCCTCGGCCAGCCCCTGATAGGCCGCTTCGCCGCTCAACCGGCCTTCGAACAGCACCATCACGAAATTGGCCTCGCTTGGCACCATGCGGATGCCGTGATTGCCCAGCGCATCAATGGCATCGGCGAAGCGGGCGCGAACCTCGGCATTGTGCTGCCGCGAATGGGCGACGAATGCCTGATCGGCCAATGCCTCCAGCGCCATGGCCTGTGCCTCGTTGGAGACGTTGAAGGCACCGCGAATCCGGTTCAGCACTTCGATCACCGTGCGCGCGCCAGTGCCCCAGCCAACCCGCTCGCCCGCCAGCCCATAGGCCTTGGAAAAGGTGCGGGTGACCAGCACATTGGCCTGTTGCGCGGCCAGCGCCAGCGATCCGTCATCATCCTGCGGATCGACATATTCGGCATAGGCCTGATCCAGCACCAGCAGCACATCGCCGGGCAGACCGGCATGCAGCCGGGCGATTTCGCGGCGCGGCAGATAGGTGCCGGTCGGATTGTTGGGATTGGCGACGATCACCACCCGCGTCCGGTCATTCACATTCGCCAGCATGGCATCGACATCGGTGCCATAGTTGTGCGCCGGAGCCTCCACCGG
>JBGAIR010000029.1:26557-33430 GCA_044225335.1 Novosphingobium sp.
CACCGGATCAGCCCCGCAGCGCCGTGCGACAATGTCATAGAGCGAGAAGGAATATTGGGAGAACAGCACCTCGTCGCCCGGCCCGGCAAAGGCGCTGGCGGCAAGATAGAGCAGCTCGCCAGAACCGGACCCCATGATGATATTGACCGGATCGATGCCGTGCAGCGCCCCCACGGCCTGACGCAGCGCGGTGCTGTCACCATCCGGGTAGAGCGAAGGATGCGCCGCCTGCGCCCGCGCCGCCAATGCGCGCGGGCTGCAGCCCAGCGGATTTTCATTGGCTGAAAGCTTGATCAGCGGGCGCCCGTCCGCTCCGGCACTCTTGCCGGGGACATAGGCATGGATCGCGCTGATCCAGGGCTTGGGGGTGGGAACGCGGGACATGGCGGCTGCCCTTAGCAGTTGGGGACGAAAATGCCAGCCTGCGGCCCGGCAGAGCGGCGGCGATTGTTGACACTGCGCTTCGCCTCGCCCAATCGGTCAGCCATGCCCGACCCCGCGCCACATCTGGTGAACGACACGCTGACGCTCTCCGCGCCGCTGCCGCTTGATGGCGGGCAAAGCCTGGAAGGCGTGCAGATCGCCTATGAAACCGTCGGGCAGCTCAACGCCGATAAATCCAACGCGATCCTGGTGTTCCACGCGCTGACCATGGATCAGCATGTGGTGTCCGATCACCCGATCACCGGCAAGCCGGGGTGGTGGGTGAAATCGGTCGGGCCGGGCAAGGTGATCGATACCAACCGGTTTTTCGTGATCTGCGCCAATGTGCTGGGGGGCTGCATGGGATCGACCGGCCCGGCCAGCGCAGCACAGGATGGTCAGCCCTGGGGCATGCGCTTTCCGGTGATCACCATTCGCGACATGGCGCGGGCGCAGGTGGCGCTGCTCGATGCCATGGGCATTGATCAGCTGCATGCGGTGATCGGCGGATCGATGGGCGGGATGCAGGCGCTGTCCTTTGCCGCCAACTGGCCGCAGCGCAGCCGCGCGGTGCTGGTCATCGCATCGACCGCACGCCATTCGGCCCAGAACATTGCCTTTCACGAGGTCGGGCGGCAGGCGATCATGGCTGATCCCAAATGGCAGGGCGGTGATTACTATCGTTCGGGCAAGGGGCCGGAATCCGGTCTCGCGGTGGCGCGGATGGCGGCGCATATCACCTATCTTTCCGAGGAAGGGATGCATGAGAAGTTTGGCCGCAAACTTCAGAACCGGGCCGAAAAGACCTTTGGCTTTGATGCCGATTTCCAGATCGAAAGCTATCTGCGCCATCAGGGGCTGAGTTTTACCGATCGCTTCGATGCCAATTCCTATCTCTATATCACCCGGGCGATGGATTATTTCGATCTGGCCGAAGATCATGGCGGCCGGCTGGCGGATGCCTTTGCTGGGGCCAAAGCGCGTTTCTGCCTGATCAGCTTCGATACCGACTGGCTCTATCCCACGGCGGAAAGCCGCAGCATTGCGCATGCGCTGAACGCTGCCGGTGCGCGCGTGAGTTTCGTCGAACTGTCCGCGCCTTTTGGTCATGACAGCTTCCTGCTGGATGTGCCCGCGCAGGATCGGGTTATCGCCGGGTTCCTGAACGGATGAGCGCGCCAGCCTCCTCACTCCGCCCTGATCTGGCGTTGATCGCGGCCAATGTCGTTGCCGGATCGCGCGTGCTTGATGTCGGCTGCGGCGATGGCGCGCTGATGGCGGCTTTGCGCGATGGCAAGGGCGCGGATGCTCGTGGCATGGAGCTCGATCAGCACAATGTCGCGGAATGCGTAGCGCGCGGCCTGTCGGTGATTCAGGGCGATGCCGACAGCGATCTGGCTTATTACCCGGATGCGGCGTTCGACTACGCCATCCTTTCGCAGACGCTGCAAACCACCAAGCGGCCGGACCGCGTGCTGGGAGAACTGCTGCGGGTCGGCCGCAAGGCGTTCGTCAGCTTCCCCAATTTCGCCCATTGGCGCGTGCGCACCAGCCTGCTGTGGAACGGGCGGATGCCGGTGACGCGGCTGCTGCCGATCGCCTGGTATAAAACGGAAAACATCCACCACCTGACCATTGCCGATTTCCGCGCGCTGGTTGCCGAGCGCGGATTGACGGTTGAAGGGGCATGGTTCCTGTCCGGTGATCGCTGCATCAACGCCGCAGCGGCCAACTGGCGCGCGGAACACGCGGTGTTCCTGCTGTCGCGCTGATCAGGCAGTTACCCGCAGCACGGAATCGCCGCGTGCCAGCGCCCACAGGGTGAGTCCCGCTGCCTTGGCCCGTTCCACCGCCAGCGAAGTGGGCAGCGATACCGTGACCAGCGTGGTTGCGCCGCCGCGCACGGCCTTTTCGACGATTTCATAGGAACAGCGCGCGGTCGACAGCACAAAGCCTGATGACGGCGATTGCCCGGCGCGGGCCATGGCCCCGATCAGCTTGTCCATTGCGTTATGCCGCCCGACATCTTCACGCAGCCAGGCAATGGCCCCGCTTCCGTCCGCCCATGCGGCGGCATGGGCTGCGCCAGTGGCCTGCCCCAGCACCTGCAGATCGCGCAGCTTCGAAAGGGCGGCAAAGATCGCTGCGGGCGCGATGTCCTGATGCGGTGCGACCCTGGGCAGGGGCGCGTTGACCGCGGCAAGATTTTCCACCCCGCACAGCCCGCAGCTGGATTCCGCCACGCGGGTGCGGACCCGCTCGGTCAGCCGGTCAATCCCCAGCCCGGCCAGCGCCGCACGGACAATCCAGCCCTGCGGCAATTCAGCAACGGACAGATCGGTGATGTCGGAAATCTGCTGCGCCAGCCCTTCGGCAAGGGCAAAGCCAGTGGCGAAATCTTCCAGATCCTGCGGTGTCGCCATCATCACCGCATAGGACAGCCCGTTGACTTCCAGCGCCACCGGCGCTTCCGGCACCCAGACGCGCGTTGCCGCGCGCCGGGTGCCGTCAGAGCAGAATTCTTCGGCGATGTCCTTGCTCACATCCGCCAGATCACATCCGGTGGAGCGCGCAGAGCTTGTTGCCATCGGGATCGCGCAGATAGGCCAGATACATCTTCATGCCTGCACCTTCGCGCACGCCCGGCGGGTCTTCGATCGCCTTGCCGCCAGCGGCTACACCGGCAGCGTGCCATGCGTCAGCCTGTTCGGGATTGGCCATTGCAAAGCCGATGGTCATGCCGTTGCCGGCAGATGCTTCCGCGCCGTCAATCGGCTTGGTGACCAGAAAGATGCCGCCATTGTGCATATAGACCAGCCGGCCCTTGGGGTCGACGATACCTGCGTTGCCGCCCACCGCGCTGAACAGCGCATCGTAGAATTTCTTGGAACGGTCGATATCATTGCTGCCGACCATCATGTGCGAATACATGCGTCACTCCCTCTCCGGTTTCGATTCGATACTGGTATCGGGCTGACCCGGCGTGGTCCAGCGCGATTTCCCGCTCTGGATGAATTGGCCCGGCAACGGCTCGGCATTCGGTTGTCGCTGGTTCAGCCGGAAACTGATAGCGATGGCGAATGTCGAGATTGATTCCGTTCGCCTGCCTGATCCCGTTGATCGCGGCCCAGCCGCTTGCCGCACAGCCGGCCGCTGATTCATCGGCCGTTATCGGGTTGGATCAGGCGATGCGATGCTCTGCCGCCTTCGCCATCACCGCTGGCGATCAGCAACGCGGTGCGGCCAAAGCAGCGCAATATCCACCCTTGCAGCAGCGGGGCCGCGAATTCTTTGTCCGAACGGGTGCGCGGCTGATGGACGAGCAGCATCTTGATCGCGCGCAGGCACAGCAGCGGATCAAGGCAGAGGTCGCCCGCCTGCAGGCAGAAACGGCAGCCGCGCCAGATCCTGCCGCTGCCTATGATGCGGTGATCCGGCCTTGTCTGGCGCTGCTGGATGTGACCATCCCCGCAGCACCCGGCAAGTGATCTAGCGCGCCACCACGCAGGTAAAGCCCGCAGCAGAAAGCCGCGAACAGGCCGCCTGCGCGGCTTCGCGGCTGGCAAAACCGCCAGCGAGAAGACGCGTTACCGCGCCCGAACGCGCGTTGATCCGGGGGTGGCCCGAAAGCTCGGGGCGCGAACGCACCCGGTTCCACAATGCATCGGCATTGGCGGCAACGCCGAATGCGCCAAGCTGGACCTTCCAGGTGCCGCCACTGGCGGCAGGTGCGGTTGTGGCGGCAGCCGGCGGCGTCCGCGGCGGCAGGCTTGCGGCAGGCGGTGTGGCCGAGTGATGTACGGCGACCGGGCGCGGTTGCGGTGTCGCCGGGCGGGCATAGTCTGCCCCGGCATTCCACGGCCCGTCATTGCGCGCGGCGCTGCTGGCCGCCGCTGCCGCGTCTTCAGCCGAGGTCATGGTGGGCGCGCGGCTGGCGGGCAGACTGTCAATCGGCGGGGTGGGCGATGTCGTACCCATGGTGCCGCTGGGAACGCTGGCACCCAGATCGACCGCTGCCAGCTGCCGTGCGCGCGTTGCTTCGGCCTGACTGGCCAGTTCCGCCGAGAGCGCCACTGCCTGCTGGCGCTGCGCGACCGGCACATATTGATCCATCTGGGTCAACGCGGCCTTGGCCTGCTCAAGCCCGGCCTGCTGGGCCAGACTGACCAGCGCATAGGCGCGAACCCAGTCCTTGGGCATCAGATCGCCGTTGAAATGGGCGAGGCCGAGCAGATATTGCGCGCGCGGATCGCCACGTCCGGCGGCGGCGCGGATAAAGGGCATGCCCTGCGCGCGGGCACCGCGCTGAAACAGCAGCAACCCGTAATTGTTCGACGCCCGCAGATGCCCCTGTGCGGCGGCTCTGCCGAACAGTTCCTCAGCCTTGGCGAGACCTGAGGCACGCCCTTGCCCAGCTTGTAGGCCTGACCCAGATTGAACTGGGCATCGGCATCGCCGCGCGCCGCATCGCCTTGCCATTGGCGAACCGCACCGGCAAAATCGCCGCGAGTCCATGCATCGACCCCGGCTTGGTATCGGCTTGCACGGCAAGCGCCCAGACTGAACTCATGCTGGCCAGCAACAAACCAAGCAATTTGCGATCCATGTTCAGGGACAAGTTCAAGGCTTCATTCTCCTGTCGGGCTTTTGATGCGCCGCTGAACCGGAACCAGGCGCAGTGCAAGAAATTTCGATCAACATGCTGCGGCAAGCCAGAGCGCCGCTTGATCCACATGGTTAACTGATATGGTGAACGTATCGTTAGCAATGGAATTCGTCGCGTCAATTCAAGGCTGAGCCGTTTTGCGAGGAGCCACGTTAACCAGATATTAGGAGCGTTCTGACATCCCCGAGCGAACTCAATATTGGCTTCGCCGCATGGCTCGGGGGTTCGTTTGCGCATTTTGGCATTGGCATCGCAGAAAGGCGGTTCGGGCAAGACAACCTTGTCCGGGCATCTCGCCGTGCAGGCCCAGCGCGCTGGCGCCGGACCGGTCGTTCTGATCGACATCGACCCGCAGGGCTCGCTGTCCGACTGGTGGAACGAGCGCGAGGCAGAATATCCTGCCTTCGCCCAGACGACCGTGGCGCGCCTGGCTACCGATCTTGCTGCGCTGCGCCAGCAGGGTTTCCGCCTGGCGGTGATCGATACGCCGCCGGCCATCACCATGGCGATCCAGAGCGTGATCTCGGTTGCGGAACTGATCGTGGTGCCGACGCGCCCCAGCCCGCATGATCTGCGCGCGGTGGGTGCCACGGTCGATCTTTGCGATCGCGCCGGAAAGCCGCTGATCTTTGTGGTCAATGCGGCAACGCCCAAGGCCAAGATTACTTCGGAAGCGGCAGTTGCCCTTTCGCAGCATGGCACGGTTGCGCCGGTGATGCTGCATCACCGCACCGATTATGCCGCATCGATGATTGATGGCCGCACGGTGATGGAAGTCGATCCCAATGGCCGTTCGGCGCAGGAAGTCGTCGCCTTGTGGAACTACATTTCGGACCGGCTTGAGAAGAATTTTCGCCGGACCGTGTTTTCCGCCCCCGGCGCTGCTGTTGCATCGCCCGGCCTGCACCGCCCCGCGACCGGCTTTGGCCGTCGCGGCGTCGGTGCGTGAAGGGAGCGCGGAAGATGAGCAATCCCAAACCGCTGGCCTCGCTTGGTCCCAGCCTGCTCGCTCGCAAGGGCGGTGCCCGTCCGGCGATGCGTCCCCAGCTTGGCGGACTGATTTCCAGCGGCGATCTGGCACCCGTTGCCAGCGCTGATCAGGATGATCTCGGCTGGAATGACCTGGGCGAAACAGCCGCTGAAACCGTCGCCGCGCCGGTGCCCGAAGTGGTGCGGCAGCAGCGCGATCTTGCTTCGCGTGTAACTGCGCCGCGCCGCTCGGCTCTGGCCGAAGGCCGCCGCGCGGCATTTACCCTGCGGCTGGATGGCGAACGCCATCTCAAGCTGCGCCTTGCCTGCACTGTAAACAATCGCAGCGCCCAGCAATTGCTGACCGATGCGCTGGACCGCTTGCTTGCCGAATCGCCCGATATTGCCGTCCTGGCCACCCAAGTCGCTGAACAGCGCGGCGGGTGAGGCACATGTTTGAGAAGGGGAGACTTCCCATGACAATCAATCGTATCCGCCGCGCCATGCTTCCTCTGGGGATCGCCGGAGCGCTCGCCGCCACCATGATCGGCGGCTACAGCGTCAGCGTCGGCGCCAAGCAGAGCCCTGACAAGTCTGCGCAGCAGGCCCGCGAAGCCCTGTCCAAAGGGCAGTATGACAAGGCGATCAAGCTGGCCGAAGCACTGGTTTCCGGAAATCCGCGCGAACCATCCTATCGCGCGCTGCTGGCGAATGCCTATCTGAAGGCCGGGCGGTTCGGTTCGGCCGCCACCACCTATGACGATGCCATGCGGCTGGGCGACAACAGCGCCCGCACGGCACTGTCGTTGGCACTG
>JBGAIR010000030.1:0-29389 GCA_044225335.1 Novosphingobium sp.
ATCCTCGACGGTGACGCCGGGGGCCAGTTCCAGCAGTCTGAACGGCGATTGATGATCAGGCCGGGCGAACACCGCCAGATCGGTGATCACCATGTCCACCACATTCCGCCCGGTCAGCGGCAGGGTGCAGGCGGGGATGAGCTTCGGACTGCCATCCTTGGCGCAATGTTCCATCACCACGATGATCTTCTTCACGCCCGCGACCAGATCCATCGCCCCGCCCATGCCCTTGATCATCTTGCCGGGCACCATCCAGTTGGCGATATCGCCGTTCTCGGCCACTTCCATCGCGCCCAGCACGGTAAGGTCGATATGGCCGCCACGGATCATGGCAAAGCTTTGCGCACTGTCGAAATAGGCCGAATGCGGCAGTTCGCTGATGGTCTGCTTGCCAGCATTGATCAGATCGGGATCAACTTCGTCATCATAGGGGAACGGGCCGATGCCCAGCATCCCGTTTTCCGATTGCAACGTAACCGTGATGCCTTCGGGCACGTGATTGGCCACCAGCGTCGGGATGCCGATGCCAAGGTTTACATAGAAACCATCACGCAGTTCCTGCGCGGCACGTGCGGCCATCTGGTCGCGGCTCCAGCCTTTGGTCAGCCCGTCATGAGTGGTCATCGCACATACTTTCCCGTTATCAGTCGATGGGTTGCGGGGTAAGGAACCAGCCCGCGCCGATATTGGCGTCCAGCGCCTTGGCCAAAGGCCCGTCGGGATCGCGCAGATAGTCAAACAATTCGTCGAAATCGCCGCGCCGGTCACCGGCGATCGCGACAATGCACCAATCGCGCTGGGCCGCATCGCGGCGTTCCTGCTTGCGGCTTTCACCCTTGCGCAGCAGCAGCAGCCGGTCGGTTCCCGCCGGATCAAGTCCGCTGGCCATGAGGATGGTGGTGAGCCGTTTGGTCGCGGTGCCGGGCAGACCGGCGCTCCACAGCACAGTGACGCCCGCCGCGCGGATGGTGGCAAGGCTCTCAGCCAGCCCCGCAGCAGGCGCGGGCGGGTTATCGAGATTGAAGCTGCCATCACCGGGATCGAGATCGATCACCACCGCCGGGGGCAGATTGCCGCAATCGCCCATGCGCGGGGTGCCCGGCAGGCTCGATTGATCAAGCACGGCCGAGCGCCGCGTGCTGCCAACAGGGGCGCTGGCAGCATGAGCGACGGCATAGGCTGCGAAATCGGCAAATCCGCTGCTACGCCCCATGGCGACGGGAACCGGGGCCGGGGCTGGGCTCGCTACGACCGCCGCAGCGCCCGGCTTCGCCGCAGCAGGCAATTCGGTGCCATTGCCGGAAAGGCTGACCTTCGGTCCGGTACCGGGGGCAAATACCGGCACCCGGTCCGACGGTGCGGGGGCCGGGGTGGGTTTGGGCTTGTTGTCATCCAGCTGCTTCTTGGCAAGCAATCCGCCCGCCGCCAGCGGCACCGCCGCCGCAACGCAGCCGCTCAGCGCGAAAGGCAGCAGCAGCAGGATCGCACCACGCCGCACCATGATCAGGCCGCCTCGCGCTGACGCGTGGTGCGGAATTCGATCTTCTTGTCATAGGGTGCGCCGATGATCATGCGCTGGACATAGACACCGGGCAGGTGGATCGCATCGGGATCGAGACTGCCCGCCGGCACCACCTCTTCCACTTCCACCACGCAAACCTTGCCGCAGCTGGCCGCTGGGACATTGAAATTGCGCGCGGTCTTGCGGAACACGACATTGCCGGTTTCATCCGCCTTCCATGCCTTGACCAGCGAAAGATCGGCAAAGATCCCGCGTTCGAGGATGTAATCCTCGCCATCGAATTTCTTCACTTCCTTGCCTTCGGCCACCAGCGTGCCAACGCCGGTCTTGGTATAGAAACCCGGAATGCCGGCCCCGCCTGCGCGCATCCGTTCGGCCAACGTACCCTGCGGGCAGAATTCCACTTCCAGTTCGCCGGAAAGATACTGTCGTTCAAACTCCTTGTTCTCGCCCACATAGGACGAGATCATTTTCTTCACCTGCCGGGTGCGCAGCAGCTTGCCGATGCCTTCATTGTCGATCCCGGCATTGTTGCTGGCAAAGGTCAGCCCGGTAACGCCGGAATCGCGCACCGCATCGAGCAGGCGTTCGGGAACGCCGCAAAGGCCAAAGCCGCCACAGGCAATCATCAGATCATTGCGCAGCAATCCCGCCAGCGCGGCCGTGGCATCGGCATAAAGCTTGTTGGCCATGAATCCTCCCGTTTGGAACCATTACACTAGCGGGATTCAACCATGCAGACTAATGATTGTTTCTTTGCTGAATTGATAGAAATCGCCAATGCAAAAGCTTGCCATCTATCACTTTGAAACCCTGCTGTGGATCGCGCGGCTGGGGACGTTTCGCGCCGCCGCGGAGCGGCTGAACATCACCCAGCCGACCATCTCTGCCCGGGTGCGCGAGATCGAGAGCCAGCTGGGCGTCGAAATCTTCCAGCGCGAAGGGCGCGGCGTGGTGCTGACCGCGCGCGGACGGCAGCTGGTGCGCGATTGCGAACCGCTGCTGGCGGGGTTCGAGCAGGCGATGATGGCCGCGGGCGGCTATGCCGGGGCGACGGGGGTGGTGCGGATCGGTGCGGGCGAAATCGCCGCAGCCAGCTGCCTGCCCGGCTTTGTCCGGGAGATCGAGCGCGATCTGCCCGGCGTGACGCTGGAGGTGGAGCTGGATCTGACCACGCGCATGTTGCAGCAATTGCTGGCCGGCACGCGTGATCTGGTGTTTCTGGCCGGGCCAGTGAGCAATCCCGGCCTGACTACGCGGTCAATCGGCGCGGTGCGACTGGTATGGCTGGCCAGCCGTGCGACGGTGGCGGCGGGCGGCTTTACCAATCCGCTGCCGCTGTGGTCGATCGGCGCGCATTCGCCGATTCACCGGGTAATGCTGGATGAAGTGGCAAGCGGCCGTGCCCCGGCAAGGTCGATCAACATCTGCAACAATGTCCAGACGCTGATCGCCATCGTCGCCAGCGGGACGGGCGCGGCGGTGTTCCCCGAAACCATGGTACGCAGCCAGATTGCCGATGGGACGCTGGTGGAAATCCTGCCCCGCCCGACAACCCGGGTGGAATTTCAGGCCGCGATCCGCTCTGGCGAACGCGATCCGGTGATCACCGAACTGTTCCGCCGCACCCAGAGCCTGCGGATCGATGGGGATTGATCAGCCCAGTTCCAGCCCCAGCAGCGCTGAAAGATCGGCCAGCGCCTGTTCGCCCGATGTCACCTTGATCGCCTGCATTCCCAGCTGCGCCGCCGGTTTGCAGTTGATGCCCAGATCATCGAGATAGATGCATTGCGCCGGTTCCAGCCCCAGATGCTGGCACATCATCTGATAGATGCGCGGATCGGGCTTGCGCACCCCGGCTTTGCTGCTTTCGATAATATGTTCGAACCGGGCGAAGACCTGTTCATAGGCATCGGCGCTGTTGCCGCTGCGGGCCATGCCCGCGCCGTGACCGGTGGGGACATTGTTGGTGATGCAGGCCAGCCGGTATCCCGCCGCCTTGAGCTGATCGAGCGCGGTGACCATGGCCGGGCGAATGCTGCCTGACAGTACCGCCAGCACCGCGCTGCCTTCCAGCCGGTGGCCCAGCCGTTCGGCTTCCTCGGCAAAGGCCCTGTCAAAGCTCGCCGCATCGATTTCCGCCCGTTCAAACCGCGCCCAGGCGTTGCTGTCCGGATCCGCGGCATTGACCTGGCGGATGAAATCACGCGGCAGGCCGCGTTCCGCTTCCAGCCGGTTGAACGCTTCAAAGGGGGAGGCTGTGATCACCCCGCCGAAATCGAAAATCACGGCGGCAAAGCGCTGGCCCATTGCGGCATTCCTCCCTCGATTGGCGCGGCAAAGCGCCTTGCTTCGGCACTGAAGGATCGCCGTGCCGCGCGCAAGCATGGATTTGACGCAGGTCATTTCTCCTCGGCGGGCAGGCGCGTAGAAGTGACGGTGAAAGGAGAATCCCGATGCGCTCCATTCTCGTTCAGGCTGGCCGCGACCCCGGCATGGCCGCCCGGCTTGATACCGCCATGGCCATCGCCCGCGCCAGCGAAGGCCATATGACCCTGCTGATTGACACCCCGATTGATCGCTTTGTTTCCACCGATCCCTTTGGCGGAACGTTTCTGGCCAGGGAGGCGCTGGAACAGGCACTGGCCGAAGACGATGCGCTGGCGGCGACGCTGGCATCGCGGCTGGGCAATGACGATGTGCCATTCGATGTGGTGCAGTTCGAGGCAGAGCCGATCGAGGCGCTGGCCGATGCGGCACGCTTTGCCGATCTGGCGGTGGTATCGCGGGGCAGCGGCAATCCCGGCGATCTGGCAGTGGCGGCGCGCTGCCCGGTGCTGGCGCTGCCCGATCAGGCGGCGATGCCCTTTCCGCTGACCACTGCCTGCATTGCCTGGGATGGCGGCGATGAGGCGGCCTATGCCATGCGATGCGCCGCGCCGCTACTCTCCGGCTGCAAGCAGGTGCATGTGCTGACGGTGCTTCCCGCCGCCGCGCAGGATCGCCCCAAGGGCTTTCCCGCCACCGAGGCGCTGCGCTATCTTTCGCGTCACGACATCAAGGCCGAACTGCATGAACTGGTGCGCGGTAACTCGATTGAGGAAACGCTGCTGAACGAAGTGAAGCGGCTGGGCGCGCAGCTGCTGGTCATGGGTGCCTACGGCCACAGCCGGGTGCGCGAGATGCTGTTTGGCGGCGTTACGCGCTATCTGCTGGACGAGGCGAGCGCGCCGCCGCTGCTGCTGGCGCATTAGCAACCGCCCCTCATCGAATCCTGCTGGCGCTTTGGCGGCGGGCGATGGATATTGCCCCTACCCGGTCAATTGATGACCGGCAGCTTTGGGGAGAATGCCATGCTGTCAAACCGCTTCGCCCGGCGCGGTGCTGTCGCCGTTCTGGCGACCACACTCGCTGCAACCTTGCTGACCGCGCCGTTGGCAGCGCATGGGCATCAGGGCAAGGCTGCGGACCCTTATGCCGCCGCCATCGCCGACCCCGCCCGCAGCGCAACCAGCCGCGCAATGGACGAAGGCCGGATGCCCGCCGCCATTCTTGCCTTCGCCGGGTTTCGCGCGGGCGATGTGGTGGCCGATTTTCAGGCAGGCGGCGGCTATTACACCGAATTGATCGCCGATGTCGTCGGCCCGCGCGGGCGCGTTTATGCCATGACCCAGCCCAATTTCTACAAGCCCGATGAATGGGCCCGGCTGACGGCGGCACATCCCAATATCACGCCGCTGGTCGCGCCCGGCAATGCCATGCAGCTTGCCCCGCGCAGCGTCGATGCGATCTTTGCCCATCTGGTCTATCACGACCTCTATTGGGCTTCGGACAAATATCAGCATCCCCGGCTCGATGTGCCGCAGGTGCTGGCCGGCTGGTTCGCTGCGGTGAAGCCGGGCGGGCATGTGGTGATCGTCGATCATGCCGGGCCCAGCGGCGATCCGCGCGCGGTGGTTGACCGGCTGCATCGAATCGACCCCGAACAGGTCAAGGCCGATATGGTGGCCGCCGGATTCGTGCTGGAAGCGGAAAGTTCCGTGCTGCGCCGCAGCGAGGACGATCACACCAAGAATGTTTTCGATCCCGCAATACGCGGCAAGACTGACCGGTTTGTCCTGAAATTCCGCCGTCCGTGAGCGAAATGCAAGTGTGATTGCAAATTATGCAACCGGCCTTGATCTTTTCGCACTTGCACAAAAAGCGGTCCGGGGCCAATTAGAGCCTGCCTTTCAGGCATCCTCTCCCAAAACTTTCATGGCCCGGTCGGCAACGACCGGGCCTTTTTTTCACCCGGCTTCCCGGTGATTCGCCCCGGCGGCGGCGCAGCGCGGTTTGCAATCGCGCCGCCGAGTTCCTAGCTTCATTCAACCGATTGAACGCTTGTGAGGATTCATGGCCGAGGCAGCCACACCCATTGATGACAAGACCGTGCGGCTGCAGGTTGCAGCGGCGCGGCAGGAAGAAAGCGGCCATGGCATTGCCAGGCTGCCCAAGACGGCAATGGTCGCGCTGGGCATCACCGAAGGCGATGCGATCGAGATTACCGGCAAGCGCCCCACCGCCGCCCGCGCGGTTCTGGCCTATGCCGAGGATGAAGGGATTGAGGTAATCCGGCTCGACGGGTTGCAGCGCGCCAATGCCGAGGTTGGCTCTGGCGATCATGTCCAGATCCGCAAGGCCGAATCGCGTCCGGCGCAGCGCGTGGTCTTTGCCCCGGCCCAGCGCGAGATGCGGCTGCAAGGCCCGGCGCAGGCACTGAAGCGCAATTTCTTTGGCCGTCCGCTGCTGGCGGGCGATCTGGTCGCCACCGCCGGGCAGACCCAGGTGCGCGACATGCCGCCCGAAGTGGCGCGGATGTTCAACGCCCCGGCCTATGCCCTTACCCAGATTCGCCTGAGCGTGGTTTCCACCAGCCCCAAGGGCATCGTCCATATCGATGAAAATACCGAGGTAGAGCTGCGCGAGGAATATGAGGAAGCCCGTGGCAGCCGGGGCGACGTCAATTATGACGATGTCGGCGGCATGGGCGATACCATCCGCCAGCTGCGCGAAATGGTGGAACTGCCGCTGCGCTATCCGGAACTGTTCACCCGCCTTGGCGTCGATCCGCCCAAGGGCGTGCTGCTGCATGGCCCGCCGGGCACCGGCAAGACCCGGCTGGCCCGCGCGGTCGCCAATGAAAGCGATGCCAGCTTCTTCACCATCAACGGCCCGGAAATCATGGGCAGCGCCTATGGCGAAAGCGAGCGCCGCCTGCGCGAGGTGTTCGAGGAAGCGGGCAAGGCCGCGCCATCGATCATCTTCATCGACGAGATCGATTCGATCGCGCCCAAACGCTCCGGCTCGCCAGGCGAGGCGGAAAAGCGGCTGGTCGCCCAGCTGCTGACGTTGATGGACGGGTTGCAGGCGCGTTCGAACATTGTCGTCATCGCCGCAACCAATCGCCCCGATGCGCTGGACGAGGCGCTGCGTCGCCCCGGCCGGTTTGACCGTGAAATCGTGGTTGGCGTGCCCGATGAAAGCGGGCGGCGCGAGATCTCTGGGCATCCATACCCGCGGCATGCCGCTGGCCGAAGGCGTCGATCTCGACGAGCTGGCGCGCACCACCCACGGCTTTGTCGGCGCCGATCTGGGGGCACTGGCCCGCGAGGCGGCGATGGACGCGGTGCGGCGGATCATGCCGCAGCTCGATCTCGAAGCGCGCACCATCCCGCCGCAGGTGCTGGAAAGCCTGACCGTGACGCGCGACGATTTCGTCTCGGCGCTGAAGCGCGTGCAGCCTTCTGCCATGCGCGAGGTGATGGTGCAGGTGCCGAACATCGGCTGGGCCGACATCGGCGGCGCGGACGAGGCGCAGGAAAAGCTGCGCGAGGGGATTGAGCTGCCGTTGAAGAATCCCGCCGCCTTCCGCCGGCTGGGCATTCGCCCGGCCAAGGGCTTTCTGCTCTATGGCCCGCCCGGCACCGGCAAGACCCTGCTGGCCAAGGCAGTAGCCAAGGAGAGCGAGGCCAATTTCATCGCCATCAAAAGCTCTGATCTGCTGTCGAAATGGTATGGCGAGAGCGAGCAGCAGATTGCCCGACTGTTTGCCCGCGCCCGGCAGGTTGCGCCCTGCGTGATCTTCATCGACGAGATCGACAGCCTGGTGCCGGCGCGCGGCAGCGGCGCGAACGAGCCGCAGGTGACAGCGCGGGTAGTCAACACCATCCTGGCTGAAATGGACGGTATGGAGGAACTGTCATCGGTGGTGCTGGTCGGTGCGACCAACCGCCCCGGTCTGGTCGATCCGGCGCTGCTGCGCCCCGGCCGGCTGGATGAACTGGTCTATGTCGGCACGCCCGATGCCGCCGGGCGGGCGCATATCCTGCGCATCCATACCGCGCGGATGCCGCTGGCGGCGGATGTCGATCTGGATGGCATCGCCCGCGATGCCGAACGCTTCACCGGGGCCGATCTGGAAGATGTGGTCCGCCGCGCCGGTCTGATCGCGATCCGCCGCGCCGGAGCCGATGCCAGCGAGGTGAACGGCGATGATTTCCGCGAAGCGCTCGCCGAATCGCGCGCCACCGTCAGTGAGGAAATGGAGCAGGATTATCTGCGGCTGAAGGGCGAGCTGAAAAAGCGCGCTGCCGAGGTGACCCATGCCCAGATCGGTTTCCTGGCACCGGGCATGGTCACGCCGAAGCGCGAGAGCAAGCATGGCGGTGGGGGCAGTTAACCCCTTGGCGCGGCGGCGCGGGTGATTTCGGCGAGGCCTTGCGCCAGCAGCAGTTCGGCGTTCTGGCTGTTGGTCAGCAGCGTGCGGTGCAGTTCCATCAGCCGCGCCACCAGCCGTCCCAGCTTGCGCCCGCGCCAGCGGCCAAGCTGGGTGGCGAGATCGCGCTTGTCCTTCCAGAACACGCGCCGCGCCGCCGCCTCGGCATCGAGCAGCGCCTGCACATCGCCGCGCGGGCCCAGCTTTGCCGCCAGCTGCGCCAGCTGCGCTGCGCGGCGCTCAAACGCCAGCAGCAGCCCTACCGGATTGAGCCCCAGTTCGCGCATCCGCCGCAATTCGCCCGGCAGCTTGCCGCCCTCGCCCGACAGCACCGCATTGACCAGCGGCATGAAGCCATCATCCTCGGTGCGGGCGATCACCGCTTCCAGCGCATCGGCATCGGCAGGGCGCGGGGCCTGCTGGCTGGCATCGAGATAGAGCGCCAGCTTGGTCACTTCCGATTGCGCCAGCCGGGTATCCAGCGCCGCAGCGCGGGCGATCCGTTCGGCCATATCCCCCGCCAGCCGCACTCCGGCAGCATCAGCCATGCTGCGCACCGCATCGGTGACAGAGCGCAGATCGGGCGGATAGAACATCGCCATCAGCGCATCGCCGCGCGGGGCCAGCAATTTGGCGGTACGTGATTTATCGGTGGCAGAGCTGGCCAGCACCAGCACCGGGCAGCCTTCCACCCCGCCTTCGATCAGATTGGCCAGCGCATCATGCGCCTCATCACCCTGGGCGCGCACCCAGATATGACGATTGCCGCCGAACAGCGAGGTAGAGCGGGCCTCATCACCCAGCCGGGCGGGATCGCGGCGCAGGTCAGCCCCGGCCAGTTCGACCCGCTCCCCCGGATCGGGCAGCAGCGATGCGATCAGCGCGGCGGCATCCTGCACCCCGGCTTCGTCAGGCCCGCAGAAGAAAAACAGCTTCGCCTCGCGCGCGGCCTTGGCGGCCAGGCTGCGGAAATCCTTTTGCGTGGCTTTCACGCCCGGCCCCTAACGCTCTTTGCGCAGCCGCAGCGAAACCTGCACAACAATCCGGTCAGCAATCGATTTGGAAAGGTTTTCCAGCGCGGTCTGTTCGGCAGCGATCGTGGCATATTCAGACGAAACCACATCGATACCGGCATCGGCACCGGCGGTGGCATCCAGCATGATCGCGCCGCTGGCAACATCGACCAGCTGATACCGGGCGCGCAAGGTGCGGCGTTCGCGGCCGATGGTATCGTCGTCCAGCAGCCCCAGCCCTTCGAGCCGGTCATCCAGCCGCACATCCAGCCGGTAGCGGCTCTGCCCATCGGCAGCGGGCTTGTTGCCCAGCCGGTCATTCAGCGCGTTGCGCACCAGCCAGCCGGCCTTGCCCTCGATCGGCGAAACCGCAACGGCAGACAGCCCGCGGGCCACCGCGCCATTGCCGCCGCCAGCATACATCGGCTGCAAGCCGCAGGCGGACAGCAGCAGCGCCGTCGCCACGGTCAGCGCCAAGGCAGCGTAGCGTTTCATGCGACGAAATTGACCAGCCGGTCGGGCACCACGATCACCTTTTTCACGGGTTTGCCATCCAGCGCACGCTGCACCTTGTCATTGCCAAGGGCAAGCGCTTCCAGTTCCTCGCGCGGCATTCCCTTGGCGACGGTGATGGTATCGCGCAGCTTGCCCAGCACCTGAATGGCGATGGTCACCTCATCCTCGACCAGCAGCGCCGGATCGACCCGCGGCCAGGCGGCATCGGCAATCAGCCCTTCCCCGCCCATCGCTGCCCAGGCTTCCTCGGCCAGATGCGGCATCATCGGCGCGGCCAGCAACAGCAGCGTGCGGATCGCGGCGGAGCGGCTGGCCGATGGCGCGGCTTTTTCCACCGCCCCGGTCAGCTCGTAAATGCGCGCCACCGCCTTGTTGAAGCCCAGCGATTCGATATCCTGCGCCATGGCATGCACGGTCTGGTCGCGCTTGCGATCCAGCGCCTTGTCCTCGCCGCTGGCAGCGCCGTCATACTGCCCGAACAGACGCCACAGCCGCTGCACAAAGCGCGCGCAACCTTCGATCCCGGCCTCGCTCCAGGGCAGATCGCGTTCCGGCGGACTGTCAGAGAGCATGAACCAGCGCACAGCATCGGCGCCATACTGATCGATGATGTCATCAGGATCGACGACATTCTTCTTGCTCTTGGACATCTTTTCGACGCGGCCGATTTCAATGCGCTTGCCGTCATCGAAGGTCAGCCGGCCCCACAGGCTCTTGTCCTGCGGCTTGAGGATGGCGGTAGTGCCGTCGCTCATCACCTCAGACGGGCTGTACCAGATGGTGCGGCCGCTTGGATCTTTTTCATAGTAGGTGACATGAGTGACCATGCCCTGCGTAAACAGGCTGGCGAAGGGTTCCTGCACATCGATCAGCCCGATATGGGCGAGCGCGCGGGTCCAGAAACGGGCATAGAGCAGGTGGAGGATCGCATGTTCGATCCCGCCGATATATTGCTCCACCGGCAGCCATTTCCGGATCACTTCGGGATCGAAGGGGCGATCCGCCGGCTGGCTGGCAAAGCGCAGGAAGTACCAGCTCGAATCGACGAAAGTATCCAGCGTATCGGTTTCGCGCCGGGCGGGCTTGCCGCATTCCGGACAGGCAACATGCTTCCAGGTCGGATGGCGTTCCAGCGGATTGCCCGGCACTTCAAAGCTGACATCATCGGGCAGCTTCACCGGCAGCTGATCCTTGGGCACCGGCACCACGCCGCAGGCATCGCAATGGATGAAGGGGATCGGCGTGCCCCAGTAACGCTGGCGCGAAACGCCCCAGTCGCGCAGCCGCCACACGGTGGTGCCATGGCCCCAGCCGCCCGCCTCGGCCCGCGCGATCACCTCGGCCTTGGCCGCCGCGACCTCCAGCCCATCAAGAAAGCGCGAATTCACCAGCGCGCCGGGGCCGGTGTAGGCCTCGCCACCTTCGAACACGGGATCGGTCTGATCGCCATCCGCCACCACGCGGGTGACCGGCAGGCCATATTTGCGGGCGAAATCCAGATCGCGCTGATCATGCGCCGGACAGCCGAACACCGCGCCGGTGCCGTAATCCATCAGCACGAAATTTGCGATGTAAAGCGGCAGTTCGATACCGTCATCAAACGGATGGCGGAGCCTTATGCCGGTATCGTAACCCAGCTTTTCCTGGGTCTCGATCTCGGCAGCGGTGGTGCCGCCCTTGCGGCATTCCTCGGCAAAGGCGGCAATCTGCGGATCGCCCGCAGCCAGCCCCTGCGCAATCGGATGATCGGCGGCGATGGCGACAAAGCTGGCGCCAAAGATCGTATCGGGGCGGGTGGTGAACACTTCCACCTCAACCCCGCGATCAGCGTTCCAGAACCTGAACTGCAATCCCTGGCTCTTGCCGATCCAGTTTTCCTGCATCAGCTTCACCTTGTCGGGCCAGTTTTCCAGACCATCCAGCCCGGCCAGCAGATCGTCGGCAAACTGGGTAATCTTGAGGAACCACTGGCTGAGCTTGCGCTTTTCCACCAGCGCCCCGCTGCGCCAGCCGCGCCCGTCGATCACCTGCTCATTGGCGAGCACGGTCATATCGACCGGGTCCCAGTTGACCGCCGATTCCTTGCGATAGACCAGTCCCGCCGCATAAAGATCGAGGAACAGCGCCTGTTCGTGGCCGTAATATTCCGGCTCGCAGGTGGCGATTTCGCGGCTCCAGTCCAGCGCGAAGCCCAGCCGCTTCAGCTGCGCCTTCATGTTGGCGATATTGTCGCGGGTCCAGCCGCCGGGGTGGACGCCCTTTTCCATCGCCGCATTTTCCGCCGGCATGCCAAAAGCATCCCAGCCCATCGGGTGCAGCACCTCATGTCCCTGCATCCGCTTGTAGCGGGCCAGCACATCGCCCATCGTATAGTTGCGGACATGGCCGATATGGATGCGCCCCGATGGATAGGGGAACATCTCCAGCACATAGCTGCGCGGTTTAGGGCTGGCATCGTCGGCACGGAAAGTCTGCGCCGCATCCCAGGCGGATTGCCAGCGCGGATCGGCGCTGGCCGGATCGAAGCGCCGGATTTCGGAAGAGGCAGGTTCGGAAGAGGCGGGTTCGAAAGGAGCAGTCGTCATGCCTGCCCCTCTAGCCGCTCAAGCCAGCTTGTCGAGATGTTGCGTCGTTTGACTCGCGGCCCCGGGCGGGGGAGCGGGCCGATGCCGCAACAGTATGGTGCCAGACTTTACTTGACCGAGCCGCGACGCAGATCGCGCGCCTTGGTCAGGATCACGTCTTCCAGCTTCTGCACGGTGGCAGCCTGCACCGGGGCATCCACCCAGGTGCCGCCCTGTGCAACCTGACGGCTGGCGGCAACGCGCAGCGCATCAGCGCGCAGATCCTGATCAAGGATGGTCACATTCACCTTCATCCGTTCGCCCGGATTGGCGGGATTGGTATACCAATCGGTCACGATCACTCCGCCGTTGCTGTCAGTCTGCAGCAGCGGCATGAAGCTCAGCGTTTCAAGGCTGGCGCGCCACAGATACGAATTCACGCCAATGGTGGTGACGCGCGAAGCGGCCAGTTCCGCCTTGGGGCGATGCCTGCCACCGCAGGCCGCCAGCGTGGCCACCGAAAGGACGACAAGCCCAAGGCGCGCAGCGCGGCTTTTGGCCAGCGAGCGGAGAAATGCGGGGCCGGTGTGCGAAGTGCCGTTCATTGTCGTCTCAGATCCTGTCCAGTGGCGATGGAACCACATCCACCGCACTTTGCGCTGCCTCTATAGCTCAGGCGGCGAAGGCGGCAAGTGCGCGATGCGCGGTTGCGTGTGATCCGGAATTCCTTTCCGGATCGACCGGCACCGGCCCGCTCCCCCGCCCGACCACCCAACGGCAGGGTATGCTATGGGTGGCCGGGCGGGGAGCGGGCCGGAAAAGCCGAACCCGAAACACGCCCAAAGGCGGATTTCAGATCAAGCACTGATGAGCGCCCGGCGGGTGAATAACCGCTGAACCGATGGCGCGCGTTAAGCCGCAATTCAGATCGCGCGCGGCAAAAACTGCTTGGATCATCGGCCAAAAAGGTGGAAACTCGGCCTGCGATGACTGGAAGGGTTATGACACAGGGCAGCACCATACATTCGGCATTCGGCCGCAAGAGCAGCGGTTCCGCGCTTTTGCTGGCCAGCGCCGTTGGCCTGCTCGCCCTGCCCAGCGCGGTGCTGGCGCTGAACAGCCGTTACGAGGCAAAGCCGCTGGCGGTGGTTGCCGCCAATTCGCATGGTGCCTTCATCCCGGCGGAGGTTGATCCCCGCCTGGCCCGCTCGATCACGGTGCGCGCGTTGGCCAAGGGCAAGACTTTCCGCTTCACCCCCGCTGCCACGCCCAACCGGATGGATCGTTCGGTAACGGTGGCGGTGCGCCTGTACGATCCGGGCGTCGGCGCGCTCACCAAGCATACCGTCGGCAATGATGATGATAGTGCTCTGGCACTGCGGATCGCGCCAACCGCCTATAGCCTGGGCGCGGCACGCGGTTACAAGAGCTTTGCCCGCAGCAACGGGCTGACGGCCCGCAATCCCGATCTGGCCGATCTGGCCAAACTGCCGCCGGGCACTTCGATCCAGCCCAGCGATTCGCGGCTCAGCCCCCGGATCGCGCTGGACAATGGCGCCCGCGCCGGACGCACCCCGCGCACCTTCAGCGGCCAGGCCGAACCCAGTGTCGACCTGGGCGGCAGCTATCGCCTGACCCGCAATCTCAATGTCACCGCCGGCGTGCGCTATTCGTCAGAGCGTGACCGGCTGGTGCCGCTGACCGACGGGCGTCAGGATAGCCAGGCGGTTTACGTGGGCACCCAGTTCCGCTTCTGAGTGGTGGTCCGGAAATTCGCGGGAAGGCGAATTTCCGTTCGGTACCAGCCCGCTCCCCCCGTGCCCGCACGCGCACCGCTGCTAAGCTTACCGGAAGGGAAAACCGGACGGGAAGGGATGATCCATGGCACGGGTGGCAATCGTGACGGGCGGCACGCGCGGCATTGGCGAGGCAATCTGCGAACGGCTGAAGCGGCAGGGCCATGTGGTGATCGCGAACTACGCCGGGAATGAAGAAAAGGCCAAGGCCTTCACCGCGCGCACCGGCATCCCTGCGATTCGCTGGGACGTGGGCGATCACGAGGCCTGCATCCACAATTGCAACGATATCGCCGCCGAATATGGCCCTATCGATATCGTCATCAACAATGCCGGGATCACCCGCGACGGCACGCTCCACCGGATGAGCTTTGATGACTGGAACGAGGTGATGCGGATCAACCTTGGCGGTTGCTTCAACATGGCCAAGGCCACCTTTCCCGGCATGCGCGAACGCGGCTGGGGGCGGATCGTCAACATCGGTTCGATCAACGGACAGGCCGGGCAATATGGCCAGGTCAACTATGCCGCCGCGAAGAGCGGGATCCACGGCTTTACCAAGGCGCTGGCACAGGAAGGCGCGAAATTCGGGGTGACGGTGAACGCCATCGCGCCGGGCTATATCGATACCGACATGGTCGCCGCAGTGCCCGCGCCGGTGCTGGAAAAGATCGTCGCCAAGATCCCGGTCGGCCGCCTTGGCCTGGCCGAGGAAATCGCCCGCGGCGTTGCCTTCCTCACATCCGAGAACGGCGGCTTCATGACCGGTTCGACCATGAGCATCAACGGCGGCCAGCATATGTATTGAGAGGTTCGGGAGCGGGCCGGTGCCGAACTTCCGGAATACCATTCCGGATGGGGCAGACCGTCATCCAGTTAGCGCTCCGTTAACCACGTCGGGCTAGGTTTGCTTATCCATTCCAAGCCCGAGGCCCATGATGATCGCCACTGCCGCATCCGATCGACGCCAGGAACAGCGCCAGTCACCGGTGCAGGATCAGCGCCACGCGCTGATGCTGCGCACCGCCAAGGTGGTGTGCCAGAGCGGCGAATATGTCTGTCTGGTCAAGGATGTTTCGCAAACCGGGGTGGGGCTGCAATTCCTGCATGATGTCCCGCTGGAAGAACGCATTTTTCTGGAACTGGCAAATGGCGCGCTCTATCCGATCCAGCGCTGCTGGGCCGAGCAATACCGCGCTGGCTACCGCTTTGCCGCGCCGCTGGTGCTCGAGGATTTTCTCTCCGAAGCCAGCCAGCATCCCTATCGCCCGGTGCGGCTGCGGCTGAAACTGCCGGTGCTGCTGACGGTCGACGGCAGGGATTGCCGCGCCATGCTGGCCGATATTTCGCGCAGCGGGGCCAAGGTCAACGCCAGCCGCGAACTGCCCGAAACCGCCTTTGTCCGGTTCGAAGCGGTCGGTCTGCCGCTGCGCTTTGGCCATATTCGCTGGCGCAAGGGCAATGATCACGGGATCGTGTTTCAGGATTCGATCGCCCTGCAAGAGCTGGCCAACTGTCTCCACGCGCTGCAACCCGCGGTCGCCCCTGACGAACCGCAAGCCAATCCGGCACAGAGCCAGGCCGCCTAGGCTGCGCACCTAGACCGGCCGCCGTTTCGCGCCTAGCACCATGGGGCAATGACCACGCCCTATCACCCCCCGGTCAAACGCTCGGTCGAGATTGCCGGGCACAAGACCTCGATCAGCCTTGAACCGCTGTTCTGGGAATTGCTGAAACAGGCGGCGGCGGCGGAAGCCATGCCGATCAACGCGCTGATCGCCCGCATCGACGCCGACCGCATCCGCGCCGAAACCCCGCCCGGATTGGCCGGTGCAGTGCGAGTCTGGCTGGTCGGCTGGCTGACAAGGCAAATGGTGCCCTGATCCCGCACCCTTATCCACCTGCCCCAGCCCGCCCCGCTGATCCTGCACTTTTCGAAGGATGCGCGCTGGTCTTACGGTGAAAGGGCGGCGAAGGGGTTCGCGCAGAGCCCGCAGAGGGGCAGAGCCCGCGGAGTTGATCCCGCCTCAGACAAACATCATCCCAAGCCCCATCAGACGCGCGCCATAATGCCCCTCCCCGGTGGGGAGGGGTTGGGGTGGGGGTTCCACGCCAATGCTGTCACGCAGCCTGCGGCCTCGCTCACTCATTCACCCTCCCGCACATGCCGGGCCTGTCGAAGCACGCGGATACCAGGCACAGCCCTTCGACAAGCTCGGGGCGAGCGGGTATTGGGTTGGCTTGGTGGCGCTTGAGTAATCGGGGAATTTTGTGCGCTCCACCGTGATTTCAGAATTTGGTGTATTTGGTAAACTGGCTCAGTAATTCGGTTGTCGAAGCTATCGAGGCGCGGCTACGCACCGGGCGTCTGCTCGGCGCGGACGAGTGGATCACCGCGCAAGAGATTGCGTTGTCGCGGAAACTCACGCCAGCGAAACGAGGGCCGAAGCAAAGGGGTAATTAGTATTGTGTCCCCGGAATTTGTTGTGTCCCCGGAATTTGATGCGTTTGGCGATGATGGTTATATCCACTTCAAAAGAAGTATCGACATAGGTACCATTCCGATCCATCACGGAAGTAGAGCAACTTCTTGCAAGCAAGCATGGGAACTGAGGAGTTTGTTGGGAATGTGGGAAAGATTCAAACTCCTCCCTTTCCTTCCTGTCTTAGTAATCACCGGCTGTTACGAAAATGGGGGTATGGCAGTGGCCGAACAACCCGGGCAAGGCACTGATACGGAGGCAGCAGTTCAGTGCCGTGCCCGGACGGATGAGTTTGCACCCATGCGCGATGAAAGAAGAGTGTTCCCCAACCCGCAAGATCACGAAAAACTGGTCATCTATCGTGCCATCAGATGCAAGAATGTAGATCAGGTCAGAACGCTGCTCGATGGCGGGCTTGATCCCAACACCAATCTGAATGGCGCAGGGCTTTCTTATTGGGCGGCAATGGCGGGCAGCATCCCGATGCTTGAACTCTTATTTGAACGCGGAGCAAAAATGAATGGGGATGAGGGCAGTTCAATCCCAGGCCCACTGGAAGGGTCGATGGGTGATAGTTTCGGCACGGAGGACTGGAGTGTGTACGAATTTCTGCTTTCACGGGGTGCCGATCCCGAGATTCGTAGCGGAAATCCGACTTTCACGATCGCTGAACGCCTTACCATAACCGGGCGATTTGATAGAATCGATGAACTCCTCGACCGGGGGTTTGATCGCGATTTACATATGCTCCGGCACCTTGTTCAAGAAAGAGTAAAGGTTGCTCCGGAGGAGGATAAAAAACGGGGCCTGCGCCTTCTGGAAAGACTAGACCAAAAATTGCGGGAAACTCCCGCATTACGGTGACAGCTAACTTAATCCCCTAACTGTCATCTGTCACTCGTCGCGCTGGAATTCCAGCGACAGTAAACCAAATTGATCGCCTCAATCCCCGCCAACGCGCTGGATATCCGCGCCGACCAGCGCCAGCTTTTCTTCCAGCCGTTCATAGCCGCGATCAAGGTGGTAGAGGCGGTGGACCTGGGTTTCGCCTTCTGCCGCCAGCCCGGCGATCACCAGGCTCATCGAGGCGCGCAGATCGGTGGCCATCACTTCCGCGCCGGTCAACCGGGCGACGCCATGGACCACGGCGGTGCGGCCCTTGGTTTCGATATGCGCGCCCATCCGGTTCAGTTCGGGCACATGCATATAGCGGTTTTCAAAGATGGTTTCGGTCAGCACCGAGCTGCCTTCGGCAAGGCACAGCATGGCCATCAGCTGCGCCTGCATATCGGTGGCAAAGCCGGGATAGGGCGCGGTGGAGAGGGTGACCGGCTTCAGCGGGCCATCCGCCGTCACCTGAATGCCGCCTGCCCTGGGTTCAACCGTCACCCCGGCATCGCGCAGCGCCTGCACGGTGGCGTCCATTTCCTCGACCACGGCATGCTTCAGGAACACCTCGCCGCCGGTGATCGCCGCCGCGCAGGCATAGCTGCCTGCCTCGATCCGGTCGCTCATCACGCGGTAGGTGGCACCATGCAGCCGGGGAACGCCGTGGATGGTGAGATCGCTGGTGCCGATCCCTTCGATCTCTGCCCCCATTGCCACCAGCAGCTTGCACAGATCGACGATTTCCGGCTCACGCGCTGCGTTGTGGAGCACGCAGATGCCCCTGGCCAGAACGGCGGCCATCAGCGCATTTTCGGTCGCCCCCACCGAAACCACCGGGAAGCTGTAGCGCCCGCCGGGCAGCCCGCCATCGGGGGCAATCGCGCGGACATAGCCAGCCGCCAGCTCAATCGTCGCGCCAAAGGCTTCCAGCGCCTTGAGGTGCAGATCGATCGGGCGATTGCCGATGGCGCAGCCGCCGGGCAGCGAAACGGTGGCCTCACCCATGCGCGCCAGCATCGGGCCGAGCACCAGGATCGAGGCGCGCATCTTGCGCACCAGCTCATACGGGGCGACCGAACTGGTGATGCGCGGTGCCTCCAGCGTCATCACCCGGCCGAAATCCTCTGGCCGCGAACCGGCGATGGTGGTGGAAATGCCGAACTGGTTGAGCAGATGCTGGAACCCGTCGATATCCGCCAGCCGCGGCAGATTGCGCAGCGTCAGCGGCTCATCCGTGAGCAGCGCGCAGGGCAGCAGGGTGAGCGCGGAATTCTTTGCGCCGGAAATGGGAATGGTGCCGGAAAGGCGCTTGCCGCCCTGAATGATGATCTTGTCCATGAATCCGGGATTTAGCGCGATTCGTGGCAGCGGCAAGCATCGCTGTCATTTGTCCCCCGCCACATTGTTTGCGCGGCAACCTGTCGCCCGGAGCTTGCACAGCCGGGCTGCGGCGCGGTAACTGCACCGAAACATTGCAGGATTATCACAGTCTGATGACCAGTTCCGCATCCCGCCCGTCGCCAGCCCATCGCAAGATCCGCAAGGCCGTGTTCCCCGTGGCCGGGCTGGGCACGCGCTTTCTCCCCGCGACCAAGGCGATCCCCAAGGAAATGCTGCCGATCATCGACCGGCCGCTGATCCAATATGCCGTGGACGAGGCGCGCGAGGCGGGGATCGAGCAGATGATCTTCGTCACCGGAAGGGGCAAGACCGCGCTGATCGATCATTTCGACATGGCGTTCGAACTGGAAACCACGCTGAAGGACCGCGCCAAGGATATGGGAGTGCTGGAGCCGACCCGGCTCTCCCCCGGCAATCTCGTCACCGTGCGCCAGCAGGTGCCGATGGGGCTGGGCCATGCGATCTGGTGCGCCCGCGCCATCGTTGGCGATGAACCCTTTGCGATCTTTCTGCCGGACGAGTTGATGATCGGCCATAATGAGCAAACCGGGGGCTGCATGAAGCAGATGGTCGAGGCCTATGAACAGGTGGGCGGCAATCTGATTTCGGTGCTGGAAGTGCCGGAGGAGGAAGTCTCCAGCTATGGCGTGATCGCCCCCGGCGCGCGCAATGGCGCGCTGACCGAGGTGAAGGGGCTGGTGGAAAAGCCCCGGCGCGAGGATGCGCCATCCAATCTGATCATTTCCGGCCGCTATATCCTCCAGCCCGAAGTGATGCGGGTGCTGGAAGGGCAGGAGAAAGGCGCGGGCGGCGAAATCCAGCTGACCGACGCCATGGCCCGGATGATCGGCCAGCAACCGTTCCACGCGGTAACCTTTGCCGGCAAACGCTATGACTGCGGCAGCAAGACCGGCTTTGTCGAAGCCACGCTGGCCATGGCACTGGAACGCGATGACATGGCCGACGAAGTGCGGGCTATGGCAAGGCGGTTGTTGGGTTAGGTTGTTAGGCGAAAAACGGGCTGGGTCGACAATCCAGACCGGTTTCGGGTCAGCCGTATTTCACACAGAGTAATATAATGGCGACCAGCACGCAAAAGATTGCGACGAGTGCCATGAACACCCGGAATGGGAGGAATATGAGCAGATCGGTCCAGTCGAACATGGCCTGAGGCTGCCGCAAACTTCCGCGATTTGCAATCAGTCCAGAGAGCGAGCTGCTGCCGAAAGCTCCGAAATCCGATTTCTGATCAAACGCTATACCGGCAATCGCAACCTGACCTCCAGCCCGTGCGGATCGGCATCGTCCAGCTGCATGGTGCCGCCGTGCATGGTGGCGATGGTCGAGACCAGCGCCATGCCCAGCCCCGCGCCCGAGCTGGTGCGGGCAGGATCGAGGCGGCCGAACCGGCGCAGCGCCTCGTCACGATCGGCGGCGGGAATGCCGGGGCCATCGTCGCTGACGGTCAGCACCACCGCTTCGGCACCGTCCTGCGTCAGGGAAAGGCCGATGCGCGACCCGCCTTCGGCATATTTCAGCGCATTGTCGATCAGGTTGGAAATCGCCCGGAACAGCAATTCGCGGTGGGCATTGACCGCGCAGCCTTCCGGCGCGGCAACGCTGATCTGAAAGCCTTCATCTTCCGCCAGCGGGCCATAGACCTCGGCCAGATCGCGCAGCATCGCGCTGAGATCGAATTCGGCGAACTGGTTGCGGCCGATCCCGGCCTCGGTTCGGCTGATTTCCAGCGCGGTATCAAGCAGGCGTTGCAGCCCGTCGGCCTCGTCAATCGCATCGGCCAGCGCGTTGCGCCCCGGCCCGTTGCCGCTGGCTTCCAGCGAGCGTTCCAGCGATGAGCGGATCCGCGCCACCGGTGAACGCAGATCATGCGCCATGGAATCGGTGACCGCGCGCAATTCGCCGACCAGCGCCTCGATCCGCTCCAGCATGGCGTTGATCGAGGCACCCAGCCTGTCAAAGGTGTCGCCTGCGCTGGTCAGCGCGATGCGGGTGTTGAGCCGCCCGCTGGCAATATCGCCCGCCACCCGGCTGAACCGGTCAATCCGCTGGCGCAGCAGCCGCAGGATCAGCCACGATGCCAGCCCCGCGATCCCCAGCCCGGCAAGCATGGCATAGACAAAGGATTGCTCACTGGCGCGGGTCAGCCGGGTCTGGCCTTCCAGCACTTCGCCGGTCAGCAGACTGCGCCCGCCGGGCAGCGATTGCACCACATAGCCAATCAATTCGGGGCGGCTGGCCCCGCTGCGCGAAAGCCGGGCGATGGTCCAGCGCCGGTCGCGCCCATCGGGTTCGGGCCATGATTCCAGATTGCCTGCAATCCGGGTGCCATCGGCATCGCGCAGATAGGCAACGAAATTGTGATCGGCGGCGTTGGCCAGCCGCGCCTCAACCTCGCGCCTTACAGCAGACGGGCCTTCACTGTGCTGGGCCTCAAGCAGATCGCTCCGCGCCACTTCCGCTGCCACGCGTGCCTGCCCGGTCAGCGTCCGCTGGGTCAGCCCCTGCATGATCGCCAGCCCCAAGGCCAGCGTCAGCACCTGCGTCAGAACCAGGATGATCGCCAGCCGCCAGGTGGTTGATCCCAGCAGTGCGCGCCCCCAGCCCGGTATTCTCACTCGGCCCGGTGTTCTCACTCAGCCGTGCCCAGCATATAGCCCGCGCCGCGCACCGTATGGACCAGCGGATGATCGAAACCATCATCCACCTTGCGGCGCAGGCGACTGACGTGAACGTCAACCACATTGGTGCCGGGATCGAAGTGATATTCCCACACCCCTTCCAGCATCATCGTGCGCGTCACCACCTGTCCCTTGTGACGCAGCAGATATTCCAGCAGCCGGAACTCGCGCGGTTGCAGATCGATTTTCCGGCCCGCGCGGGTCACGCGGCGATTGAGCAGGTTCATTTCCAGATCGGCACAATCCAGCGTGGTTTCCACCGCCGGGCCGGATTGGGCATTGCGCGCGATCAGCAGCTTCAGCCGTGCCAGCAATTCGGAAAAGGCAAAGGGTTTGGGCAGATAATCATCGGCGCCGGATGTCAGCCCTTCAACCCTGGCATCAACCGTGCCCAGCGACGAGAGGATCAGCACCGGCGTTTGCACCCTGGCCGCACGCATCGCCGCCAGCACCGCCATACCATCCATGCCGGGCAGCATCCGGTCAAGCACCACCGCATCATAGCTGCCATCGGTGGCCAGAAACAGGCCGTCGCGCCCATCGGCGGCGCGATCCGCCAGATAGCCGGCATCGCCCAGGCTCTTGCACAGGAAATCGGCGGTGCGCTGATCGTCTTCGATTACGAGTATCTTCTGGGACATCGGTTTCTGCCTCGGCCTTTGGACCGCTGCCTAGCATCAAGCCCGGACCGGTGGCTGACCGCAAGATGAAATTTCGGTCATGCTGGAATCGGAGCCGAAACCGGAAGCAGATGAACATGATGTAATCCGGCGGTCACGCTCCGGTTTGCCGAGCTGGTCCAGACAGCATGGGCCGATGCACCTCGTCAGCGAGCAAGGTGCGTCGCCAGCCGGATAAACCCCCATCCGGCTGGACCCTTTGGTCGCAGAAGGAGCGATTGCCATGTTGAAGACACGTCTTGCCCGCCTGACCACACTGGCTGCCGCCGCCGCGCTTGTCGCTGCTGGTCCGGCATTCGCCACGACATCGCCCGCTCCGGCAAAGCCCGCCGCTGCTGCCCATCCGGTGGCCGCCCACCCCGTAGCGGCTCATCCCGCAGCCCACCCGGCAGCGGTCGCGCATGCTCCGGCAGCGAAGCCCGCCGCCCCCGCGGCAAAGCCAGCTGCGCCGCGCCCGGCGGTGGCTCATGCCGCCCCCGCACCGCGCCCAGCAGCACGGCCCGCAGCAGGCGGACGGATGGTGCAGGCGCGGCTCAGCAACGGAAAGGTTGTGACATACAACTGCAGCCTTGCCGGAAACCAGAATAAGCAGGCCTGCAAACGCTGACGCTGGACCGGTTAGGGGACGGCCCGGTCCAGACGGTCTCCGGACCGGGTCGTCTTCTTTTCCAAACGCGGGGCACAGTCACAGGGGCGCAATATTGCGAACATAGGATAGCGCCATGAACCGCCAGAATACCGCATTCGACTGGAACGACTGGTACGCCAGCATTCCCGGCATCCCGCTCGACTGGGGACGCATCTCTGCACCGGCCGGCAAAACCGAGGGGCACTCCGCCCGCTTCGCCGGATCACATCGCCTTGGCAGCCTGCTGACGATGCGTGGCCGGAATATCCTGAATCAGAGCCACCTGAGCCAAAGCCCCTTGCCGCCGAGCTTGTAGGGAAGGCGATCCACGCGATCAGCGGCGATTTCGGCCTGTCCGAAGGGATGGAGCGTTAGGGGCGGACAGGTGTCGACCGCAGGGTCTGCCGGAGTTATGGCGATTGCAGCATTGAGATCCGCATTTGGCGGGCTAAGCTGTGCGAGATGAAGTGGGTTCCAACAGGGCTTGGGAAGCTAGGGCCACCGGTGCTTGCCGCTGGCCTGTTTGCGCTGTCCTATTTTGTATTTCCCGGGACGGGCGCAAGTGATGTGCAGCGCATGCCGGAACCGGGTGAATCAATTACCCTTCATCTAATCAACAGAGGTCTGAGCCTCCGCGTCCATGATCGTTTCGCGTTGGCATTTGAGCAGAAGGTCGCGCCCTCAACTGGTGTTGACATGCCCGACCGACCAGCCGTGCCATGCAGGATCCGGGTAAGAATCACTGGAACCCAGGGCAATCACAGCGATATGATGTTTGCCCGGCTCCATCATGCCGCGGAAAATAATGATGGCGGCACTGCGTTCTTTAGCTCCGATTCATTTGAGGTTCCCGCAGGCAAAAGCAGTGCCGAGGTTTCGAATTTGGATTGCGCCGCTGGTGTTCCTGCTCCGGTGGGATCGCTCTCCATGTCGCCGATGAGCGAACATCTGATGCCGCCGATCATCGCAAGCCTGCTTCGTTTCTTCGGATGGGTAACAATTGCACTCTGGGCGCTGACCCTGGTTGCCGGGTGGATCCGCCGTAGATGGATGACAGCACCCCAATGAACGCCTTACGCGACACGCCGGAGATTGCCGCCGGTCGGACGTCGTCCGAGACCAAGCGGTGATACGGCCCGCCTAACCACGCCCGCCGAACAATGCGCTGCCAACGCGCACATGGGTGGCGCCCAGCATCACGGCGGTTTCGAAATCGCCGCTCATCCCCATCGAACGGCCTTCCAGCCCGTGATCGCGGGCCAGCTTGTCAAGCAGGGCAAAGAAGGGCGCTGGTTCGATATCGGCGGGCGGCACGCACATCAGCCCGGCCAGCGGAATGTCCAGATCGCGCGCCTGCGCCAGCAGCGCGGGCAGATCGGCAATGGCGCAGCCGCCTTTCTGGTCTTCCGCGCCGATATTGACCTGCACGAAACAGGGCAGCTGCCGCCCGGCCTTGTCCATCGCCCGCGCCAGCGCCTGTGCCAGCGAAGGCCGGTCAAGCGAATGGATGCAATCGAACAGCGCCACCGCCTCATCCGCCTTGTTCGATTGCAGCTGGCCGACCAGATGCAGCGCGATATTGGGATGGGCGGCGCGCAGCTCCGGCCATTTGGCGGCGCTTTCCTGCACCCGGTTTTCGCCAAACACCCGCTGCCCGGCGGCGATCAGCGGGGCGATCTCTGCCGCGGCAAAGGTCTTGCTGATGGCGATCAGCGTCACATCCCCGGCGCGGCGCGAAGCGATCCTTGCGGCATGGGCGATGCGCGCGTTGACATCGGCGAGACGGTCTGCGGGCGTGCTGAGGGTGGCTGGTCGATTCATGACGCGGTGCTATAGCGGCTGGATGCGATCCTGCCATATTTTACCGCAGATCTGGCTGCTGACCGATGCCCGCAATGATGCCGCGCTGGCGACGGAGCTGTTGCGCCTGCCGCGCGGATCGGGGCTGATCTTTCGCCATTATCACTTGGCACCCGGCCCGCGCCGCGCCCGTTTTGCCGCGCTTGCGCGGATCGCGCGGGCGCGCGGCATCGCGGTGGTGCTGGCCGGCGACGCGCGGCAGGCGCGGCGCTGGGGCGCGGATGGCTGCTATGGTCCGCCCCGGTTGCTGGCGCGCGGCCCGGCCTGCCTGCGGCTGGCAAGCGTGCATGATCTTGGCGAACTGCGCCAGGCGCGCCGCGCCGATGGCGTGCTGCTATCTCCGGTGTTCACCACGCGCTCGCACCCCGGTGCGCGCGGGCTTGGGGCTTTGCGGTTTCGGCTGATCGCGGCGCAGGCGCAGGCCCCGGTAATCGCGCTGGGCGGGATGAACCGGCACCGCGCCCGGCAGCTGCAATGGCCGCGCTGGGCCGGTATTGATGCTTTTTTGCGATAGTCCGACTCGCTGGATTCCTTTGGATTCTTGACGCGGAGTCACCTGCGCGCGCATTATGGGTGCCACACGAAGGGAAGCATGATGGCAACACGCGCGGCAATGGCGGGACAACGGGGGCGCAGCGCGCCCGATTGGCGCGTGGTGCTGAAGCGTTCGCTGCGCCGCGCGGGCGAGATTGCCGCCGCGCTGGCGCTGTTTGCCGCGATGATCTTTCTGGCGCTGGCGCTGGTCAGCTATCACCAGACCGATCCCAGCGCCTCCACCGCTGCGGGCGGGCCGGTGCTCAACTGGATGGGTGCGCCCGGCGCGTGGCTGGCAGAGCGCGTGCTGTTCCTGTTCGGCTGGGTCGGCGTGCTGCTGCTGCCGCTGCTCTATGTCATGGCGCGCAAGCTGTGGCGGCTGGTGGAGGAAGACGACGCCGGGATGCCCCATGCCGATCACGCCTGGTGGCGGCCGGTGGGCGTGCTGTTCTTTGCCATGGCGCTGCTGGGCACGGTGCTGGCGCTGATATTCACCGGGCCGGGCGGATCACTGCCTGCCTCGATGGGCGGGGTCAGCGGCCTGCTGGGCGCGCGGGCGATCACTGCCTTTACCGCCCTGATGCCCGAAGCCGGGCGCTTCTGGTTCACGCTGGCGGCCGGACTGGCCTGCCTGATCGGCGGCTCGGTCATGGCAGCGCGCGTCTTTGCGCTGGACTGGGGCAGCCTGTTCACCCTGCCCGGCCTGCTCCGCCGTTCGCGCGCGCTGCCTGCGCCGGGCAGTGTCATTCCGCAGGCGCTGCGCGAAAAGCTGCCCCGGGCCGAGCGGGCCAGCGCCCCGGCGGGCGAGGCTGCCCAAAACCCGCGCCGCGCGCCGGAAATCACCGATCCCACCCGCCCGGCAAAACCGGCGCAGCTTTCTGCCAGCAGCCGTCAGGGCGATCTGTTTGACAGCTATGAACTGCCCGCGCTCGATCTGCTCACCGATGCCCCGCCGGGCACCCAGCAAAAGATCGACAAGCTGGCGCTGGAACGCAACGCCCGGCTGCTCGAAACCGTGCTCGACGATTTCAACGTCAAGGGCGAGATCACCGCCGTTCGCACCGGCCCGGTGGTGACCATGTACGAGCTGGAGCCTGCCCCCGGCATCAAGGCCAGCCGCGTGGTCGGGCTGGCCGATGATATCGCCCGCAACATGAGCGCGATCTCCGCCCGTGTCTCCTCGATCCCCGGCCGCACGGTGATGGGTATCGAACTGCCCAATGCCGATCGGCAGATGGTCAGCTTCAAGGAACTGGTCGCCTGCGAAAGCTTCGCCGCATCGAAAGCGATGCTGCCGATCATTCTGGGCAAGGATATCGCCGGGGAACCGATTGTCGCCGATCTGGCGACCATGCCTGCATCTGCTGGTGGCGGGCACCACCGGATCGGGCAAATCGGTGGGGCTGAACTGCATCCTGCTGTCGCTGCTGTATCGGCTTACCCCGGCGCAGTGCCGTCTGATCCTGGTTGATCCCAAGGTGCTCGAACTCAAGAGCTATGACGACATTCCCCACCTGCTTTCCCCGGTGGTGACCGAACCGGCCAAGGCGGTGCGGGCGCTGAAATGGGCGGTGGAGGAAATGGAACGCCGCTACCGCATGATGAGCGAGCTTTCGGTGCGCAATCTGGCCGGTTTCAACGAAAAAATCCGCGCCGCCGCTGCCAAGGGCAAGCCGCTCGGTCGCCGCATCCAGATCGGCTTCGATCCCGAAACCGGCGAGGAACTGCACGAGGAACAGCAGCTCGACTATCAGGTGATGCCGCAGATCGTGGTGATCGTCGACGAGCTGGCCGATCTCATGGTCACCGTTGGCAAGGAAGTGGAAGTGCTGATCCAGCGGCTTTCGCAGAAGAGCCGTGCCGCCGGCATCCACCTGATCATGGCGACGCAGCGCCCGTCGGTGGATGTCATCACCGGCGTGATCAAGGCCAACCTCCCCACCCGGATCAGCTTTGCCGTGACCAGCCGGATCGACAGCCGCACCATTCTGGGCGAACAGGGCGCGGAACAGCTGCTGGGCAAGGGCGACATGCTCTACAAGCCCAACACCGATCCGATCCGCCGCGTTCACGGCCCCTTCGTGTCCGACGAGGAAGTGGAACGGATCGCCGATTTCTGGCGCGGTCAGGGCAGCCCCGAATATGTCGATTCGGTCACCGAAGAGCCGGAGGACGGCGGCTTTGGCTTCGACGATATCGATGCCGCCAGCGACAGCCCGGAAGAGCGCAAATACCGCCAGGCCTGCCAGATCGTGTTTGAAAGCCAGAAGGCCTCGGCCAGCTGGCTGCAACGCCAGCTGGGCGTCGGCTACAATACCGCCGCCAAATGGGTGGAGCGGATGGAAGCAGATGGCTTCGTCGGCCCCGCCAATCACGTCGGCCGCCGCGACATCTACCGCGATCGGGACGGGAATCCGCTTTGATCCAGCGCCAGCAGTAGCCGCTGATCACCCAGCCGTGCCACCAGATCGGCGCGGGCGGGCATTTCGGACATGATGTGCCGGGTCAGCCGCTCGTAGTGCTGGATGAAGCGTTGCACCTGTGCGGGTGACATGATCCTGCTGCCCTCCTCACCACTGCTCTTTGCGGTAGCGCGGAGCGCTGCCTCTTGCTGTTCGCGCCAGCGGGCCACCACTTCCCAGCCCGGCGCGGCGAGCAGCACCAGCCGGTCGATCCGCGCGAACAGGTGCTGATATCCCCCTGCCAGCGCCTGATTGGCATAGCTGCGCCAGACGCCATCGACATCCTCCTGCGCCTCCAGCGCATTGACCGGTTCGGCCAGCGCATGCTCCGGCTGCGCCACCGCGCCAAGGCACCAGCCCTCGAACAGCAGCACTTCGCATTGCGACGGGGCCGACGGCCAGTCCGCCAGGAGCGCGGGATCGTCGCGCGCCTTGTCAAAGCGCGGCAGCGCCGCCGCCTGCCCCCGCGTCAGCGCATCGAGCAGTGCCAGCCCCTGCGCGACGTCATGCGTTCCCGGCACCCCGCGCGTTGCCAGCAACGGATGGACATGGCGCGCCAGCTCCTGCCGCCGGTCGTGGCCGAGATAGAGATCATCGAGCGACAGCGCCGCACAGCGCAGGCCGTGATCACCCAGCCGCCGCGCCAGCGCGGCGACCAGCGTGGTTTTGCCGCTGCCTTGCGCCCCGCAGATGCCGATCACCACCGGCCTGCGGCTCTGCTGGCGCAGAGCGCTGGCAACCAGTTGCTCCAGCGCCGCCAGCAGTTGCGGATCGGGCGTTGCCGCCGCGCTTGCGCCTGTCATCGGCTTGCGCCCGTCATCCGCGCGGTACCGGATAGCCGTGCCAGCGCTTGATCCGACGGATCGCAAAGCTGGATCGCATCGATGAGACGCCGGGCAGCCGCGCCAGGCAATCGCGGTGGATACGGTCATACTGGTCAAGATCGGCGGCAGATACACGCAGCAGGTAATCGGCGGCGCCGCTCATCAGATGGCATTCCAGAATATCGTCGAAATCCTGCACCGCCGCTTCGAAGCGGTCCATCGCCTCACGGCTCTGGCTGGTCAGGGTGATCTCGACAAAGGCGGCCAGTTGCAGCCCCAGCCGCCGCGGATCGACCTGCGCGGCATAGCCGGTGATCACGCCCGCTTCCTCCAGCGCCTTGATCCGGCGATGGCAGGCCGATGCCGACATGCCGACCCGCTCGGCCAGATCGGCGATCGAGCGCGAGCTATCCTGCTGCAGTGCTTCCAGCAGGGCGACATCGGCGCGGTTCATGGCGATTTATCCCGTTAAAACTGTTAATATCGGAAAATATCACCGATATTCACTCATTGAAAGCCAAAGATAGGTAAAACATTCGGAGCATTCCGACTTATCCTCTCACCAGAATAGCCATTGGCAGGAGATTGGATCATGCGTGTCGGCACCGTTCGGGAAATCAAGAACCATGAATATCGCGTTGGCCTGACGCCGGAGAGCGTTCACGAGCTGGTCGCGCATGGCCATGACGTATGGGTGGAAAGCGGCGCCGGGCTGGGCATTGGTGCCAGCGATGCCGATTACAGCGCCGCTGGCGGGGTGAT
>JBGAIR010000093.1:0-3552 GCA_044225335.1 Novosphingobium sp.
GAGTTGCTGCTGGAGATCGATCAGGCACTGGGTGCGAACGCCCCGGCCCTGCGCCGCGAGACACTGGAATCCGGCCCGCTGACCGAATGGGCCGATGGCCCCGCCGATATCAATGGCGACAATGTGCTGGATCTTGCCGGGCCGTTTGAAGGCCAGGACAGTGATACAACCCTGCCCGGCCCTGCTTTTGGCCAGCTGCCGGAAGAAGGCATGGCCTTGGCCGATTGGCTCGCTTCGGCGCGCGAACTGGCCGAAGCCGCACGCGGATCGGAAGACCGCACACGTCAGGCGCTCTATGCCGCGATCGGCCGGGCCTATGATTTCTCGCTGGCGGCAGCGGAAGCGCCGGAAGACTTTGCCGAGCTGGTGACCGAGGCCGGGCTGACCGTGCAGGAACGCGCACCGATGACGCCGGTGGTCAAGCTGGTGTTCGGCGCGGATTACGACAAGACGCGCCTGACCGAATATGCCAGCGCGCTTTGCCATGCGCAGCGCATCGGGTTGAAGCGCGGTGAACTGGCTCAATTCCTCGCCGTCGCCCCGGGCGGGCTCAAGGGCGTGGTTGGCGAAGAACGCAGGCTGAAGCGTGCCGAGCATGGCAAGCCTGCTGCCGCCAATGATCGTGGCACCGCGCTGACGCAGCGCCTGCGCAAACTGAGCCACCGTCCGCTGGCGGATGTGGCGCGAGAGGGCAGCGAATTTGCCGTGCTGGTGGTGCGCCGCCTTGAAAACGGCGAAGTGGTGATGCTGGGCGAGGTTGCCGATGACGCCACCTTGCTTGACCGCGCCGCACGCCATCTGACCGACTGATCACGCATCGCTTTCAACAGCAGGGGCATCATGCCGATGGGCATGGTGCCTTTTGCTTTTCGGCGCTAGGTTGCGAGCATGGGCAAGCAACCAGGGGAAAATCGTCGGCGCTTTGGCGCGGTGGGCCGCATCATCATCGTGCTGGCAATAATCGGCGCGGCGCTGTTCGGAATCTGGCGCTATGCGCTGGCAACGCAGGCTGTCTGGATACTCGACCGGGCCGACCGGATCTTCGCAAGCGGCGCTGACACCCGAATTGCCGTCAACGGCACGCAATATGGCAAGGTAGCGGCGCAGCGCATATTCGTGATCGCCCCAGCACAGGCAACCAGCGCCCCGCGCCCTGTGCTGGTCTTCATTCATGGCGGCAGCTGGAACAGCGGCGATCCCGGGGATTACCAGTTTATCGGGCGCAAATTTGCGCGCCACGGCTTTGTTGTCGCTTTGCCAGGCTACCGGCTGGGGCGCGAGGGCGCGTTTCCGCATATGCTGGAAGACAGCGCCGCCGCGCTGGCCTGGGTAAGGGATCATATTGCCGAATCGGGCGGCGATCCGGACCGCGTTTTCGTCATGGGCCATTCCGCCGGAGCCTATAACGCCGTCATGCTGGGGCTGGAGCGGCAATGGCTCGGCCGGGCCGGGGTGCCCGATGGCTTTGTAAAGGGCGTGATCGGGCTGGCCGGACCTTATGATTTCTATCCATTTACCAGCGAATCCAGCAAGGCTGCCTTTGGCAGCGCGCCAGACCCGGCATTGACCCAGCCGATCCATTTCGCCCGGGCCGATGCACCGCCGATGCTGCTGATGACTGGCGATCAGGACACCTCGGTCAAGCCGCGCAGCAGCCTGGCGCTGGCCAGGGCGCTCAGCGCTGCAGGCCAGCCAACCCAGGCGGTGATCATCACAGGCACCGACCACGCCGGGATCGTGATGAAGCTGGCGGCCCCGTTTGATCGCGACAGCCGGGTGGAAGATGCGGTGCTTTCCTTTCTGACCCGGCAACCGGTCGCTTCAGCACCGGTTCAGGCGCAAGCGGGTGTGACGCGATGATGCCATCACTGCCTCGCTTGCTGGCGCGCAGCGCCGTTACCTTTGCCGCCATGCTGCTGCCGCTGCAGGCGGCGCAGGCGCAATCCGTGCTGCGCGATGCCGAAACCGAAGCGCTGTTTCGCGACATGTCGGCACCGCTGATCAGTGCCGCCGGGCTCAATCCGCGCAATGTCGATGTGGTGTTGATCAATGATCCTTCGGTCAACGCCTTCGTCGCCGGGGGCCAGGCCGTCTATGTCAATTCCGGGCTGATCAACGAAGCCTCCAGCGCGCTCGAGGTGCAGGGCGTGATTGCGCATGAGCTGGGCCATGTGACCGGCGGGCATGCGGTGTTCGATGGTGGATCGAAGGCCGCCAGCGGCATCAGCATCCTGTCATTGCTGCTGGGCGTTGCCGCTGCGGCGGCGGGTGCCGGTGATGCGGCGATGGGTGTGATGATGGCCGGGCAACAGGCGGCGATGGGCAAGTATCTGGCCTTCAGCCGCACCCAGGAAGCCAGCGCCGACGCGGCGGGAGCGCAGTATCTGTCGAAGGCGGGCCTTTCCGGCCGCGGATCGATCGAGTTCTTCAAAAAGCTGCAGAACATGGAATTCCGCTATGGCTACACCCGCAATGCCGACAGTGAATTCTATTCCACCCACCCGATGACATCGGACCGGATCACGACGCTGCAAGACAGTTATGAAAAGGATCCGGCGTGGAACAAGCCCGCCGATCCGCAGATCGAAGCGCGCTTTGCCCGGGTGAAGGCAAAGCTGTTCGGCTACCTCGCTGAACCGCAGGACACGCTGCGCGCCTATCCCGAAACCATGACCAGCGCCCCGGCGCGCTATGCCCGCGCCTATGCCTTTCACAAGGAAGCTCTGCTCGACAAGGCTATCGCCGAAACCGACGCCTTGCTGCGCGAATCCCCGGCTGATCCCTATTATCTTGAACTGAAAGGGCAGATTCTGCTGGAGGCCGGAAAGCCCAATGAAGCGCTGGCACCGCTGCGCCGCGCCACGGAGCTGTCCGGCAATCAGCCGCTGATCGCCACCACTTTCGGTCACGCGCTGATCGCGACCGAGAATGCCGCCAATTTCAAGGAAGCCGAACAGGTGCTCAAGACGGCGGTGGCGCGTGATCGGGAAAACCCCTTTGCCTGGTATCAGCTGGGCGTGGTCTATGAAGCCAATGGAGATACCGCCCGCGCGCGGCTGGCCAGCGCCGAACAGCAGGTGATGAGCCTGCAAATGGGTGAGGCATTGCGCAGCGCCGAAGCGGCGGAGGCAGGCCTGCCACGGGGATTGCCCGATTGGCTGCGCGCCCAGGATATTGCCATGCAGGCCCGTGCCGCCATTGAAGCGCAGCGCAAACGCAGGTAGGCGCAGCGCATGACATTGTCCGCCAATACCCCGTCACGCCCGCTGCTTCTGCTTGCCGCGCTGGCCCTGTTGCTGCTCGGCGCGCTGGGCGGCTGGTTCATCGAATCCACGCGCAAGGCGCGGATCGAAGGGCTGGTGCACGAATATCTGCTCGCCCATCCGGAAGTGCTGCCCGAAGCGATGGAGCGGCTGCGCCAGAACGAGACCGAGAAGCAGCTGGCAGCGGTTTCGGGGCGGGTGTTCACGCCCTTCCCCGGCGCGGTGCTGGGCAATCCGCAGGGCAAGGTTACGCTGGTGGAATTCACCGATTTCGCCTGCACCTATTGCC
>JBGAIR010000031.1:0-29072 GCA_044225335.1 Novosphingobium sp.
TCGTTCGACTTGCATGTGTTAGGCATGCCGCCAGCGTTCGTTCTGAGCCAGGATCAAACTCTCAAGTTTGTGTCACATTCAAAACGGCACGATCCGAGGATCGCCAACCGTCAGGAATGAGCTTCAAGGAGCCGATACCTGCACTTGTCAAACGTAATGGATACGAAGGACATATGAGGCTCGGCTAAAATAACCGGTACCCGGAGCCTTGAGCTCCCCGGACCGGGCGCCGCCGCCCACATGTCCCTTCATCTAAAACCAACAATGTCAAAGAGCCGCCAGACAAAACGAGGCGGACAACCATCGTTCCCCGATCTTCTGATACCGGGGGACTGTTGTCCGTCTATGTTGGCGACCAGAGCGTTTCAGCCGTTTGAAGCGGCGTTCCCGTCCGGTGAAGCGCCCTCTAAAGGCGACCTTTGATTCGGTCAACGGCTTTTTGCAATTTTATTTCAATCAGCGATCAAGATGTTGATAATCAATGATAATAGCCCGAATTCCGGAACCAAGCCGCGCCGACCGCCGCCGAATCATCGCGGTTTTGCAGGGGAATCGCCAGGCGGGGGGCTGGCCAGACGCACCGGATCGATGTGCTTCCAGGCCGGTTTGCGGCCCAGCGTGGCAAAATAGCTATCGGTGAAGCTGAGTGGCTCACCGCGCGGAGCCAGCAGATTCGGCCCGTAGCGCGGCGCAATTGCGCGCGAATCATAGCCCATCAGCGCCAATGTGGTGGCAATCAGGCGAAAGTGACTCATCGAATCGCGATTCGCTGCGGCAGCTTTGGCCCAGTCGAATCGCGGTGCCGCAGCGCCGTCGATCACCACCAGCGGCACCGCCCCCTGCTCCGGCAGCGGATCGGCGTGGCAATGCGTGGTCTGTCCGGGGTTGCCGCGCTCGTGCAGATCCTGTCCGTGATCCGACGTATAGAGCAGCACGCCCTGTCCGGGCCGGAACCGGGCCAGCAAGCGGTCAAAGAAGCTGCCGACATTCCATTCCAGCGTGTTGCGATAGGCATTGCGATAGAGCCGCCATTCTTCGGGACTGCCCCTTACCCCCACGGCCGTGCGGACATCGGTGGTCTGTGACGTCGGGCCGTGCGGCGGCAAGGGGGTGTAGTGCGCCATCGCCGGCGGGAACTTGTCCGCCACCGGGAAATGCGCGCCGATCTTGTTCACATAGATGAATTCCGGCACGCCATTCGCCAGATGCCCGGCGATGCGATCGGCGATGCGCTGGTCGCGATCCACCAACGGCACGCCATCCATCTGCTCGAAACTGTCGATCTGGGCCTTTTCCTGCGGCGTCATCAGGTTCTGCAGCTCACCATGGCTGCGCTGCCCGTCAATATAGACGGTGCGATAGCCGGCCCGGTGCGCATAGGCCCACAGCGAAGGCCAGCTCCTGGCCGCGGCCTGAAAGGTTTCGCGCGTACCGCCATAGCGAAGGATGGCGTTGCTGCCTGCGCTGCAATTGTTGCCCGATGCGGCAACGCCGAAATTGGCGATCACCAGCCCGGCGCGTGGCTGCGCCAGCCCGGAGCGGACCCCGGCGGGATCGTTGATATCAAGGTAGCGCGCGGCGATGCTTTCATCGACGATCAGCACAATATCGCCATCCGGTTTGACCGGCGGGGCAGGCCATTGCACCTGCTGCCGCTCACCAACCGGATCGATAACGCGCATCACGCCATGCAGCCCGGCATGGGCAAGCGGCGTAAAGGCGGCGGGCAGCGCCCTGCCTCCCTCACCCCCGCGCAGATAGAACACCGCCATCAGGATCAGCAGGGCCGCCAGCGGCGAAGCCAGCAGCACCGGCAACGATCGGCGCGTCTCGCGCGGCGGCAAGGCTATCGCCGCAAACAACAGTCCGCCCGCCAGCAACGCCTTGATCAGGCTATCGCCATGCTGTGCCCAGGCATCACCGATATCGCCGCTGGACGCCAGCATGGTTTCAAACGCGACATAATCCAGCGGTGCGCCGGTTGCCCATTCATAGGTCAGCAGGAAAACCGCGCTGGCGGCCAGCAGCAGCCCCAGCGGCACCCGGATCGCGGCCACCCGGATCGCGGAAACCGCGATCAGGCCGCCCAGCAGAATTGCATAGAGGCACAGATACACCGCCAGTCCGGGGGAGAGCCCCAGCGATGCCAGCCGATCGCCAACCGCGTGCCAATCGCAGGCGAGGAATGCAATCAGCAGAACCGGCTTGAGAATCCTTGGCAAAAGCGATGTCCTCAATCCATGTCCCATCACGCAGGCTATGTGCTGAAAAACGCGCGATAACGCGCCCCTCGGTAACGGCTTATTCACTGGTTTTTGGTTAACCGCCCATAAGGCCGCGCTTTGGCGTGCCACCTCATGGAGAAGCGAACCGCCATGCGCGATATCCCGCCCCGCATTACCAGCCGCCTTCGCGCGGTATGCGGTGCCCTGGATGGACGCTCGCGCGCATGAGCCAGATGTCCGTCCGCAGTGCAGCCGCCTGGGCGGTTGCATCACAATATACGTCCTTTGCCATCCAGTTCGTGACCAGCGTGGTGCTGGCCCGGCTGTTCATCAAGCCGCAGGACCTTGGGCTGTTCTCGCTCGCCTTTTCGGCGGTGATGCTGGTGTCCTTCATGCAGGAGTTCGGCGTTGCCCGCTATATCAGCGGCGAGCGCGATCTGACGCCCGACAAGATCCAGACGGCCTTCACCATCTCCACCGTTTTCGCATGGGGCGTTGCGCTGCTCTGCCTGCTCGCCGCAAAGCCGATCGCCGTGATCTATCAGGACCCGCGCCTGTTGCCGCTGACGGTGGTGATCGCATCGTCCTATCTGCTGGTGCCGCTGGCCATTGTTCCGCAGGCGCTGTGCCAACGGCGGCTGGACTACCGGTCAAACACCATGATCGAAGTGGGCGCGGCGCTGGCCAATTCGATTACCTCGATCACTCTCGCGGTGCTGGGCTTCGGTGCGCTGGCGCTGGCCTGGGGTGCCTTTGCCCAGCAGGCCGCGCGGCTGATCATCAGCCAGTGGCGTGGCGGCTGGCGGCTGCCCTGGCCGCCCCGCGTCAAAGGCGCGCGGCCAGTGCTGGAAATCGGCGCGACAAACAGTGTGCTGACGATTGGCGGATCGATCATCTCGCGCTCGCCAGAGCTGGTTATCGGCAAGGTGATCAGCCACATCGCGGTTGGCCTGTTCTCACGCGCGACCGGGCTGGCGATGCAATTGCGCCAGCTGGTCGCGGGCGCAGTCGGCAATGTGTTTTTCCCGGCCTTTCGCCAGGTGCGCGATTCCGGCGCGCCACTGGGGCCGCCCTATATCCGCGTGGTCGCGGCCTATACCGGCATTACCTGGCCAGCGATGGCAGGGATCGCGGTGCTGGCCTATCCGCTGGTATCTTTCCTGTACGGCCATCAGTGGACCGGTGCCGCCGCGCCTTTGGTGTGGATCGCGCTGGCACAGCTTTGCTATGTTTCTGCCCCGCTCAACACTGATCTGCCGATCCTGTTCGGCCGGATGTCGGGCCTGTCGGCGCGAATCGTTCTGGAAACCGTTGCCGCTCTGGTGCTGCTGGCGGTTTCGGCTCCGTTCGGACTGGCATGGGTCGCTGCATCGCGGCTGGCGCACGGGCTGATATGGATGGTGATCTACATCCCTTTCATGCGGTCCATGCTGAAATTCTCATGGCAGGAGCTGCTGGGGATCTATGCCAAGAGCATGCTGGCCACGCTGGCCGCAGTCACCCCGCTGCTGATCAGCTATTCGCTGTGGCGCGGACCGGAACAAGCCGGCATCGGGCAGGCCCTGGCAGGAAGCGCCGCCGGGGTGCTGTGCTGGTTCGGCGCGCTGGCTCTGCTGCGTCATCCCCTGCTTCAGGAAATTCTGGCGATGCTGGGTGAACTGCGCGGCCAGTTGCTGGCCCGACCAGGCCCACAGCCGAATCGATAAACGGCATGGCGCTTGCCGCGGCGCAGGTGTAACCTGACTGCGGAGAGAGGAGTATCGCCATGCCGATGCATCCGATGATTGCGCCCTTGTTGCCACTGTTCGCGGTTATTCCCGCCTTTGCCGGGCAGGAAGCCAGCAGACAGGTTCCCGATACAGACATCGTCGCCACCAGCACTGATCGCCACGACCGGATGACGGTGCCGGTGCGCATTACCGAGAAGGGGCCATTCCGTTTCCTGATCGACACCGGTGCACAGAATACCGTGCTGAGCACTGCACTGGCATCACAGCTGGCGCTGACCGCAAACAACCGCGCCAAGCTGACCGGGCTGGCAGGCAGCCAGATGGTCGATACCGTTACCATCGAACAGCTCGATCTCGGTCGCCGCAGCTATTACACGCTAACCGCCCCGCTGCTGGAGCAGGCCGATATCGGCGCGGACGGCATTCTGGGTATCGACAGCCTGCAAGGACAGCGCGTGCTGCTCGATTTCCGCAAGGGGCTGATTGCGGTGAATGATGCCCGTAATCTGGGCGGAAACAGCGGCTATGAAATCGTGGTCACGGCCCGGCGGCGCTCTGGCCAGCTGATTATGGCCAACGCGCGGATCGATGGCGTCGATACCGATGTGGTGATCGATACCGGCGCAGAATCATCGATCGGCAACATGGCCTTGCAACATGCGCTCAGTCGCCGACTTACCGGCACGCAGACCGAACTCGTCAGCGTTACCGGACAGACGATCACCGCCAATGTCGGGACCGGGCGGCAGATGGATATTGAAGGGATCCATATCAACAACATGCTGATCGCCTTTGCCGAAGCTCCGGCGTTTGAAGCGCTGAAGCTGCACAAGCGCCCGGCACTGCTGCTGGGAATGCGCGATCTGCGCGTGTTTGATCGTGTCGCCATTGATTTTACAACGCGCAAGGTGCTGTTCGATCTGCCACAATCGGCGTTTTGAAATCCGGCAGCGGGCCGGAAAAGTTTGCGCAGCGGGCGATGCTTCCTAAATGGGGGCGATGTCTGCTGAAAATCCAGAATTGAACACCGCGCCAAAGCGTCTTGACGGCTGGCACACGCTGCGCCGCTTTTTGCCCTATCTCTGGCCCGCTGACCGACCGGCGCTGCGCTGGCGGATCATCGCGGCGGTGGCATTCATCGCGCTGTCTATGGCGACGCAGTTCATCATGCCGGCACTGCTGGGCTGGGCGGTCGATTCGATGGGTGTGGGCGGGCCGCGCATCAGCACATTCGTGCTGCTTTACGTGCTGGCCTACAGCGCCACGCGCTTTGGCGGGGTGGTGTTCGACAATCTGCGCAACATCGTGTTCGAGCGCGTCGGCCAGCAAGCCACCGCGCAACTGGCGGAGAATGTGTTCATCCAGCTCCACCGGCTGAGCCTGCGATTTCACCTGGCCCGCCGCACCGGCGAGGTGATCAAGGTGATCGAGCGCGGCACCAAGAGCATCGACACCATGCTCTATTTCATGCTGTTCAACATCGCCCCGACGGTGATCCTGCTGAGCGGCACCGCGATCATCTTTTACTTCAAATTCGGCTGGTCGCTGGTGATCTCCACCGCGATTGCAGTGATCGCCTATATCTGGGTGACGCGCAGCATCACCGAATGGCGCACTGCGCTGCGCGAACAGATGAACCGGCTGGATGGCAACGCATTGGCCCGCGCGGTCGATTCGCTGCTCAACTATGAAACGGTGAAATATTTCAACGCCGAAAAGCGCGAAGAAGCCCGCTATGCCGAGGCGACCCGAGCCTACGCCGATGCCGCAGTAAAGAGCGAGAACAGCCTGGGCGCGCTGAACATTGCGCAGGCGCTGGTGGTCAACCTGCTGATGGCGGTTGCGCTGGCGCTGACGGTGAAGGGCTGGGTCGAGGGCCGTTATTCGGCGGGCCAGCTGGTATTCGTGCAGGGCTATCTTACCCAGCTGTTCCGCCCGCTCGACATGCTGGGCATGGTCTATCGCACCATCCGTCAGGGGCTGATCGACATGGCCGACATGTTCCGCCTGCTCGACACCGCAGTCGAGGTAGAGGATGCCCCCGGCGCGCCTGCGCTGGTGGTGCGCCGCCCGACGCTGGTGTTTGACAATGTGGTGTTCGGCTATGAACCTGACCGCACCATTCTGAAGGGGCTGAGCTTTGAAGTGCCCGCTGGCGCGCAGGTGGCGCTGGTCGGCCCTTCCGGCGCGGGCAAGAGCACCATCGCCCGGCTGGTGTTCCGTTTCTATGACCCCTGGCAGGGGCGCATCCTGATCGACGGACAGGATATCCGCCAGGTCACGCAGGCATCGCTGCGCGCCCAGATCGGCATCGTGCCGCAGGATTCAGTGCTGTTCAACGAAAGCATCGGCTATAACATCGCCTATGGCCGCGATGGCGCGGGTGAAACCGAAGTCTCTGCCGCGGCCCGCGCCGCCGCGCTGATGCCGCTGATCGACCGGCTGCCGCAGGGCTTCGCAACCGAAGTGGGTGAGCGCGGATTGAAACTGTCCGGCGGCGAGAAGCAGCGCGTTGCCATTGCCCGTACGCTGGTCAAGAATCCGCCGATCCTGCTGCTGGATGAAGCGACCAGCGCGCTCGATACCCGTACCGAGCAGGATATTCTCGCCACGCTGCACGCAGTGGCGGAAGGCCGCACCAGCCTGTCGATCGCGCACCGGCTTTCGACGATTGCCGATGCCGACAGCATTCTGGTGCTGAACGACGGCCAGCTGGCGGAAAGCGGCAGCCATGCCGAACTGCTGCGGCGCGGCGGGCTCTATGCGGAAATGTGGGCGCGTCAGGCCGAGACATTGGAGGAACTGGGCGAGGCGGCCGAATGAGGATCGCGCTGGTCCACAACCCCCACGCCGCCGCCGCGCGGATCGCGCGGGTTACGGCGCTGGCCGCCGAACTTGAGCGGCGCGGGCATGGTGTCAGCGATCATGACAGCCAGAGCTTTCTGGCGTCTCGCGATGCCCCGGATGCAGATCTGATCTGCATTTGCGGCGGCGATGGCACCGCGCAGCTCGTAATCTCCAACCAGCCCGATCCCGCCGCACTGCCGCCATTGGCGGTGTATCCGATCGGCACGATCAACCTGCTGGCCCGCGAACTGCACTATCCCGCCGATCCCGCCGGTTTCGCGCAGCGAATCGCAGGCGGGGCCGCGCCGGTCCGGTCCAGACTGGCCGATATCAACGGACGGATATTCCTGTGCTGTGTTTCGGTGGGGGGCGATGCCCATGCGGTTCATGCCCTGTCGGAGCCGCTCAAGGCCCGGATCGGGCGGCTGGCCTATCTCGCAGCGCTGGCATCAGTGCTGCGGCGCTGGCCGCGTCCGGTGCTGCGGATTGCTGCCGATGGCCAGACCATCAGCGCCGAGGCCGCTTTCGTGCTGCGCTGCCATCACTATGCCGGGCCTTGGTCACTCGATCGGCAGGCCGGATTGGGACGCGATACGTTGCGACTGCTGTTTCTGCCCCGCGCCCGGCGTCGCGATCTGGCCGCACTGATTGTGCGAACCCTGATCGGGCGGGTCCAACCCGGCGCGCGCTGGCAGACAATCGACGCAGAAACCGTCGCGATCAATGCGGATGGGCCGGTTCCGGTTCAAATCGATGGGGATGCCGGTGGCAGCACACCAGTGGCCATCGCCATGCGCGATATCCGCATTCAGCTGGCCTGATTCTTCACCACATCGGCTTCGTGCCAGACCACGGCCTGCGCTGCCTTCATGCAGTTGCTTTCCACATCCCAGGCCAGGCTGGGCGAACCATAAAGCCGCCAGCCCTGCTCCAGCGCCTCGGACACCCGTTCGCAAAAAGCACGGTCATCCTTGCCGGTAAGCAGGCGATAGATCGGACGGTCTTCTGGGGTCTGATGCATGACAATCACCTAGCCGGGTGGCGCAGGGCACGAAACCCCTGACGCCTGCGTTCCTACAGGATATATTTCGACAGATCGGTATCCTTGGCCAATCCGGCCAGCCGCTGTTGCACATAGGCGGCATCGACTGTCACGGTCTGGCCGCCGCGATCCTCGGCTTCAAAGCTCAGCTCTTCCAGCAGCTTTTCCATCACCGTCTGCAAGCGGCGGGCACCGATATTCTCCACCGCCTCGTTCACCTGCGCGGCAATCCGGGCGACTTCGCGGACGGCATCGGGGGTCACCTCCAGCGTCACCTGTTCGGTTTCCAGCAGCGCCCGATATTGCTCGACCAGATTGGCGCGGGTTTCGCCAAGGATGCGGACGAAATCTTCCTCGCTCAGCGCCTTCAGCTCCACCCGGATCGGCAGGCGGCCCTGCAATTCGGGCAGCATGTCGCTGGGCTTGGCGACGTGAAAGGCCCCGCTGGCGATAAACAGCACATGGTCGGTCTTCATCGGCCCATATTTGGTGGCCACCGTGGTGCCTTCGATCAAAGGCAGCAGATCGCGCTGCACGCCTTCGCGGCTGACCGAGCCGCCGCGCACATCCGACACCGCGATCTTGTCGATCTCGTCGATGAAGACGATGCCATTGGCCTCCGCATTGCCCAGCGCAACGCGGGCAACATCGTCCTGATCCATGCGCTTTTCGGCTTCTTCCTCGGTCAGCTTGGCCCAGGCTTCGGGCACCTTCAGCTTGCGCCGCTTCAGCGGGCTGCGGCCCATCGCCTTGTTCATCATGTCGGAAAGATTGATCATCCCGACATTGCCGCCGCCGGGAATGTCAAAGGGCAGCGCGGGCGCTTCCTCGACTTCGATCTCCACCTCAACCTCGTCCATCGCCTTTTGCGCGATGCGCTGGCGAAAGCTTTCCCGGGTGGCTTCGGATGCGCCATCACCAACCAGTGCCTTGAGCAAGCGGTCCATCGCCGCAGTTTCCGCCGCTTCGCGCACCGCCACCCGGCGACGGTCCTTTTCCAGCCGGATCGCCTCTTCCACCAGATCGCGGGCGATCTGCTCGACATCGCGGCCGACATAGCCAACCTCGGTAAACTTGGTCGCTTCCACCTTGACGAAAGGCGCGTCGGCCAGCTTGGCCAGACGGCGGCTGATCTCGGTCTTGCCGCAGCCGGTGGGGCCGATCATCAGAATGTTCTTGGGCGTCACCTCATCGCGCAGTTCGGGCGACAGGCGCTGCCGCCGCCAGCGATTGCGCAGCGCAACCGCGACTGCCTTTTTGGCTTCATGCTGACCGATGATATGCTCATCCAGAGCGGCGACGATGGCTTTGGGGGTAAGGGCGTTGTTCATCATCGCCTAGATGGTGGGCGCAGCTGGCGGTTCAAGCCCTGCCCCGGTCGCCGTCAGGACAGCTCCGCTCGAACCAGCCGCTTTAGCTCGTGCAATCCTGTGCCTTCGGGCCTAGATCACCCTCATGTCACCGCCTTCGCTGATCGTGATAGATGATTTCCTGGCCGACCCGCAGCTGGCCCGCAATCGTGCGCTTGCGCTCAATTATGATCCCGCGTTCAAGAACGGCAACTATCCGGGCCTACCTTCGACCCAGCCCCTGCCGATCCCGGGGCTGGATGAAGCGGTATCGCGCATTGTCGGCATGAAGCTAAAGCCTCAGCCGGGGACGATGCATGGACATTGCCGTCTGACATTGGCTGGCGACAGTGGCCGATCTGGCGTCCATATCGATCCCTGCGCCTATTCCGGGATACTCTATCTAAGCCTGCCGCAGCATTGCCGGGGCGGGACGGATTTTTTCCGCCACAAGCGCACCGGGCTGGAACGCGTGCCGCAAACCGTGCAGCAGATGCACGCAGCGGGTTATGCCGACATCAACCAACTGATCGAGGAAGTGGTCAATCGCGACACGCTGAAACCGGGATGCTGGGAAAAGACCTTTACCGTCCCGATGCGATTCAACCGGCTGGTCCTGTTCAGCCCCTGGATGTTTCACAATTCCGCCCGCGCCTTTGGCACCGGCCCAGACAGCGGGCGGCTGGTCAATCTGATGTTCTTTGCGGCGGATTGATCGCGCCGTGCCGGATCAAATCGATTCCAGCGTTACCCGGTCATTGGTGAACACGCAGATTTCCGCGGCAACCGACATGGCGCGGCGGGCGATCTTTTCGGCGTCATCCTCATAATCGGTCAGCGCCTTGGCTGCCGACAGTGCATAATTGCCGCCCGATCCGATTGCAGCGATGCCTTCTTCGGGTTCCAGCACATCACCATTGCCGGTCAGGATCAGCATCACTTCGGCATCGGCGACGATCATCAGTGCTTCCAGATTGCGCAGATATTTGTCGGTGCGCCAATCCTTGGCCAGCTCCACCGCCGCGCGCATCAACTGGCCCCCACTCTTGTTGTGGGCGTGCGCCTCCAGCTTTTTCTCAAGCCGCTCGAACAGGGTAAAGGCATCGGCAGTCGCACCGGCAAAACCCGCGATCACCTTGCCATCGCCAATCCGGCGCACCTTGCGGGCGTTGGGCTTCATCACCGTGTTGCCCATCGAAACCTGGCCATCGCCAGCGATAACGGTCTTGCCGCCCTTCTTGACGCCGATGATGGTCGTGCCGTGCCACTGGACCAGGCCGTGGCTGCTGTTCGCGTTGTTCATGCTGGCAATATGGGCTGACCCGGCGATATTTCCAGAGCGGCCTTGAACAGATCGCGCAGATCAGCTGCCGTTGGGGCCGCCACCACCGCCGCCGCCAGCCCCTGCACCAGCGCCGCCCGCACCCACAGTGCCGATATTGCCGAACAGATCTTCGAGGAAGGAGCGTTCGCGGCCCAGCGTCGGCGTCTTGGCGCCATCGGGATCGATCCGCACGACCTTTTCCATGCCCGATCGATCGACGGCTACAACCTTGTCCTGTTCATCGAAGCGAACCCGCAGCACCAGCTGATCCTTCGTGCGCGGCCGGGTGAAAGCGGCCTGCCGGGTGTTGGTAGAGATGTAATACCAGTCCTTGCGGCCAAATTCGCTGACGAAGCTGGGGCGGCCCAGCGTGCGCTCCACCGAAGCGCGATTGTCCACGCCGGGCTGCACCGAATCGACCAGCGGCTGATCGACCAGATAGCCGCGGTGATCGCGGATTGCCGAACAGGCGCTCAGCGTGGCCACCAGCACCGCCAGCATCACCGTGCTGCGCATCTTCCGTCCTATCGCCATTTTCTGCGCCTGCATCCGCTTATCGCTCCAGCGTGAATGGTCCCTGCATTCTTGGAATTGCCGGGCACCGCCATGTCCTTTACGGCGCGAGCCTTAAGCCCCCTTGTCGCGCTGTGCAATGGCGCATGGGCATGGCGGGTTTAATCGGCGCTGAATGAGCCCGGAAACTTAGGAAAGGTCGTTGGAATGTCGCTGCTTGCCCGCCTGTTCCGGCCACGCCCCGATGATCGGGCTGCCGTGCGCCCGCTGTGGCACGCGCTGGTCGCCCGGTCGCGTGATCCCCGGTGGTATGCCGAACTGGGTGTGGCCGACACCGTTGCCGGCCGCTTTGACGCGATCACGCTGATGCTGGCGATGGTGCTGCTGCGCATGGAAGGTGATGACGCCCTGCGCGGCCAGACCGGGCGGCTGACCGAGCTGTTCGTCGAAGACATGGACGGTCAGCTGCGTGAAAGCGGCGTCGGCGATCTGGTGGTTGGCAAGCGCATGGGCAAGCTGATGAGCGTGCTGGGCGGGCGGCTTGATGCGATCCGCACCGGCCTGGCCGAAGCGGACAACGGCGCCCTGATTGAAATGGTGAAGCGCAACGTCACGCTGATCGAAGGCGCTGCGCCCGATCCGGTTGCAGCCGAGCTGCGCACGCTATCCGCCCGGCTGGCGGCACTGCCGGGCGAAAAATTGCTGGCGGGAGAGCTTCAGCCATGAGCGAATTTTCCCGAATCTACGACAGCCGCAACTTGCCTGCCGATCCGGTGCGAATCGAGGCTGATGCCGAAGAGCGCGCCGCGCTGGCCACCCGGTTCGATCTGGTCGCGGTGCACAGCCTGATCGCCGAATGCAGCATGGTGCCAGACGGCAAGGCCATCGTCGCCAATGGCCGCATGACTGCGGATGTGGTGCAAAGCTGCGCCGTATCGGGTGAGGATCTGCCGCAGCACATTGCCGAAGCCATCGCCTTGCGTTTCGTGCCCGAAGGCGCCCCGCCCCGCCCCGATGAGGAAGTGGAGCTTGATGCCGGTGATTGCGACGAGATCACCATGCAGGGCACCAGCATCGATCTGGGCGAAGCGGTGGCGCAAAGCCTGGCACTGGCGATCGATCCCTTTGCCACCGGACCGCAGGCAGAAGAAGCGCGGCGCAAGGCCGGGCTTGTCGACGAAGCCGCCAGTGGCGCTTTTGCCGCCCTGGCTGCGCTCAGAAAAAAGGACTGACGCCCCGCTGAGGCAACAAACTCCCGATCAGAACGGGATATCGTCGTCCAGATCGTCAGCAAAGCCGCCGCTGCTCTGCCCGCCACCAAAGCCGCCGCCCGAACCGCCCCGTTGGCCGCCGCCGTTACCGCCATTGCCGCTTCCGCCGCCCCAGCCGCCTTCGGAACGCTGGCCACCGCCCTGACCGCCGCCCGGCGCGCCATCCAGCATGGTCAGCACCGCGCCGGGGCCTTGCAGCACCACCTCGGTCGAATAGCGATCATTGCCGCTCTGATCCTGCCATTTGCGGGTGCGCAGGCTGCCTTCGATATAGACCTTGCTGCCCTTGCGCAGATAGCGTTCGGCAACGCCCGCCAGCCCTTCGGAAAAGATCGCGACGGAATGCCATTCGGTGCGCTCCTGCCGCTCGCCACTGTTGCGGTCTTTCCAGCTTTCGGAGGTGGCAATGCGCAGATTGCAAACCTTGCCGCCATTCTGGAAGCTGCGCACCTCGGGATCTGCCCCCAGATTGCCGACCAGAATGACCTTGTTGACGCTGCCTGCCATGCCCTCTTTCCTTGCTAGGGTGATTTCGAGCCAGATCGAATCATCTGGCGAATCGGAAATCACGGTAAACCAAGATTCGCCTAAAGCCCGAGCGCGACGGCGCTCCAATAGGTGATTCCCGCGAAGATGTAGGCCAGCGTGAACAGATAGAGCAACATGAAGCCCGGCCATTTCCACCCATTCGTTTCACGACGGGTAACGGCGATGGTGCTCATGCATTGCGGCGCGAAAACAAACCACGCCAGAAAGGCCAGCGCGGTCGGCAGGCTCCAGCTGGCCTTGAGCCGGTCACCCAGCGCAGCGGCCTGCTGATCTTCATCGCCAGCAGCCACCGCATAGGATGTCGCCAGCGAGCTGACCGCCACTTCGCGCGCGGCCATTGCCGGGATCAGCGACAGGGCAATATCGCGGTTGAAGCCGATTGGTTCGACCACCACCGCCAGACCATTCGCCAGTCGCCCGGCGATCGAGGCATCGACCTGGTTCTGCCCTTCGCCGGCGCGCGGAAAGTTGAGCAGCAGCCACAACACCACCGTGACCGCAAAGATCATGGTGCCGGCGCGGCGCAGGAAGATCCAGGCGCGCTGGAACAGGCCCAGCGCCAGATCGCGCGCGCGCGGCAGCTGATATTTGGGCAGTTCCATGATGAACCCGCTGGCCGCGCCTTTGGTGATCGAGCGGCGCAGCACCAGCGCCACCACCATCGCACCGATGATCCCGGCAACATAAAGCCCGAACAGCACCAGCCCCTGCAGCCCGACACCCGGCCCGACGCTGCGATTGGGAATGAAGGCGGCAATGATCACCGCATAGACCGGCAGCCGCGCCGAACAGGTCATCAGCGGGGCGACGAGTATGGTGGTCAGCCGGTCACGCGGATCGGCAATGCTGCGGGTGGCCATGATACCGGGGATGGCGCAGGCGAAGCTGGAGAGCAGCGGGATGAAGCTACGGCCGGAAAGCCCGACCAGAGCCATCATCCGGTCCATCAGAAAGGCCGCGCGGGCCATATAGCCTGATGCTTCCAGCGCCAGAATGAAGAAGAACAGGATGACGATCTGCGGCAGGAACACCACCACCGCTCCCACCCCGGCGAATACGCCATCGGTCAGGAAATCGCGGATCAGACCCGGCGGCAACAGCGCCCGCGCCTGCGTGCTGAGCCAGCCGACCCCGGCCTCCAGCGCATCGGCAAAAGGCGTGGCCCAGCTGAACACCGCCTGGAAAACCACGAACAGCAGCGCAAACAGGATCAACGGCCCCAGCCAGGGATGCAGCAGCACCCGGTCCAGCCGCGCATGCAGGCGATGCTTTGCGGTTTCCGAAATGATCGCCGCTTCGGCAATCGCGCGGGCGGTGACACGCCGTTCGACGGCGGTGCTGTGAGGATGCTGATGCTCTGCCGGGCGATCTTCGGCTGCAGCAATCGCTGCGGTCAGTTCGATCAATCCCCGCCGCCGCACCGCCACGGTTTCCACCACCGGCACGCCCAGCGCCGATGCCAGCGCGGCAGGATCGATCACCAGTCCATCACGCTCGGCCAGATCGACCATGTTGAGCGCGACCACCGTAGGGCGGCCCAGCGCGATCACCTCCTGCGCGAACACCAGATGCTGTTCGAGATTGGAGGCATCAAGCACCACCACCAGCACCTGCGGCGGTGCTTCACCGACCAGTTCACCCATGATGACCCGCCGCGTGACTTCCTCGTCCGGGCTGGTCGGCGTCAGGCTGTAGCTGCCGGGCAGATCGGTCAGCTCCACCGATTCGCCCGATGACAGCAACAGCCGCCCGGCCTTGCGCTCAACAGTGACGCCGGGATAGTTGGCAATCTTCTGCCGCGCGCCGGTCAGGGCATTGAACAAGGCGCTTTTGCCCGCATTGGGATTGCCGACCAGCGCGGCGCTGCGCAAGCTGGCCATCCTCTACAGCGCCTCTATCAGCAGCGCTTTGGCATGAGCATTGCGCAGCGCCACAACCATGCGCCCGATCTTGACCGCCAAAGGATCGCGCCCGCCGAACACGCCGCAATGCGCCACCGATATTTCAGCGCCGACATCGATCCCCAGCGCCTGCAGCCGCTGCACCTCATCCGGAGCAAGCCGCGCGGCATCAATACCCAGAATGCGGGCTTTCCGGCCAATGGGCAGATGATCGAGCGTCATGGCTGATGCCGCTGCCAGAACCGCCGGTTAATTGCAAGTCATTCGCAATAATTGATCGAGGTCAAAATCGATCCGCTACCTTGCCGGATAGCGCAGCCGTCCCAGCAGCCGGGCCGGGCTGAAATGTTCGGCATCGGGGCGCAGCAGCTGCGCCTTGGCCTTTTCGAAGCGCATGATCCCGTCGATCCGGCGATCGAGGAAGGCGGCGGTATCGGCGTGACCCTCGCTGTCATCCTGCGCGAAAACGGCCAGCGTGGCCGCATAGATCGCGGAGAGTGTCATTCGCTTGGTATAATGGTTGTAATCGGTCGCGGTATCGCCGGCGAGCCGCCACATCCGGTCGGCACTGCGCCAGCCGAGCCGCAGCGCGCGCGGCGCATTCTGCGGCATGGCCATGATCGCCAGCGCCCGGCGCAAGGCCTCTTTCTGCGGGGCAATCGCATCCAGCCGGAACTGAACCAGACTGCGGATGCGTTCGCGAATCTTCATCCCCGCCAGCTTCGGCGCGGGCAGGGCCAGCACCATCCCCTGATCGATGCTGTCGATCCAGGCGGCGATCATCGCCATCGCACCGCCTTCAAACGCCAGCCGCGCCAGCGCCGGATTCACACCGTGCTGCCCGGCCGCAGCATCAACCGCCGCTTCGCTCCAGCCATCAAAGGCGGCGGCATCGGCGATTGCCGGGGCCAGCGCCAGCCGCAGTTCATCCAGCGTCGCGTCAGCAAGATCGCTCACAGCGCGGGGCCATAGGATTTCGCACCGCCGCGCTGGCCCTTGGGCTTGGCATTGGTTTCAATCTCGCTGATCAGATTGCTGCCCTTGCCGTCAAGCAGCGCATAATCCCGCGCAGTGCGGCCAGAGTTGTCAGCCCGATCGGGATCAGCACCGGCCTTCAGCAGCACCCGCATCATGGCGATGTTGCGGCTGTGCACGGCGGAAATCAGCGGGGTCTCGCCCGCATTGTTGGCCTCATCCACCCGCGCGCCATTGTTCACCAGCAGCTCAACGCCTTCGATGAAACCCAGATTGCAGGCCAGCACCAATGGCGTCACCCCTTTGGCGTCGCGCATATTCACATTGGCGCCCTTGCCGATCAGAAAGCTCATCCAGGTGAGATCGCGACGGCCGGTGACCAGATGCAGCGCGGTTTCCCCGGTGGTGATATCGCGGGTGTTGATGATGGTGGTGCCCGGTTCCGACAATGCGTCGGTCACCGCCTGACCATCCTTCTTCTTCACCGCATCGAGAAACTTGTAGCTGTCGGAAAACTGGGCGGCGGCGGGCGCTGCGCCCAACACGCCCAGCATCAGCGCCAGCGGCATGGCTACCATGGCAAACCGGAACCTCGACACGTCTATCCCTCCTGTAGCGAGCGGACGAACAGCGCCGCCGCGTGGCACCTTGCGCAACCGGGTTTAGCAGAGCATGAACCGCAGCGCCATGATCAAGCCTAACGCAATTTTCGCCGCTGCCCTTTGCCTGTCACTACTCACCGCCTGCGGCAGCGCGCCGGAAGCGATCGAAGGCGCACCGCTGGAAGGCGCAGCGGTGGGCGGTGCCTTCACGCTGACGGACAAGGCCGGAAAGACGGTGCAATGGTCTGATTTTTCCGGGAAGTACCGGATCGTCTATTTCGGTTATACTTTCTGCCCGGATGCCTGCCCTACCGATGTCGGGGTGATGATGCGCGGCTTTGCGAAGTTTGAGCGCGAACATCCCGATCTGGCCGCGCAGGTGCAGCCGATCTTCATCACCATCGATCCCGCGCGCGATACCCCGGCCCGCGTCGGCGAATTCGCCGCCGCCTTTTCACCCCGGCTGCTGGGCCTCACCGGCACGCAGGCGCAGGTCGATGTCGCGGTGAAGGCATTCCGCGCCTATGCAGCGCGCGGCAAGGCGACCACCGGCGGCTATCTGATGGATCACAGCCGCGCGGCCTATCTGATGGACCGCAGCGGCAAGCCGATAGAAGCACTGCCGGTGGACAAGGGCGCTGACGCGGTCGCGCGCGATCTTGCCAGATCGGTGCGCTGAACCGCCCGTGGCTGAGTTGCGCGCCAGGTTCTGGGAAAGGCCGATAGAATCGCTCAACCGCGCCGAATGGGAGGCGCTCTGCGATGGCTGCGGCAAATGCTGCCTGCACAAGGTGGAGGATGAGGATACCGGCGATATCTATCCCACCAATGTTGCCTGCCGATTGCTGGATATTCCGAGCGGGCGTTGCAGCGATTATCGCCACCGCAAACGTCAGGTGCCCGATTGCGTGCAGCTGACCCCGCGACTGGCGCTGACGCTGCCCTGGCTGCCCGATAGCTGCGCCTATCGCCTGCGCGCCGAAGCCTTGCCGCTGCCCGAATGGCACTATCTGTTGAGCGGCGATCCCGAAGCGGTTCACAAGGCGGGGGCATCGGTGCGCGGGCGAGCAATCAGCGAAACCATCGCCGGGCCGCTGGAACAGCATGTCATACTACCACCGGGCATCGAAATCGCGATGGACGACGGCGATGATTGACTGGCTGCGCGGCAAGCACAGATCACCCCAGCCGCAGTCAGACCTGCAGGAGATCGAGATTGCCGGGCGCATGGTGCCGCTGGCGATTCGCCGCACCGCCAATGCCCGCAGAATGACCATGCGCCTTGCCCCCGATGGCGCCGGGATACGCATCACCCTGCCGCGCTGGGGCAGTCAGGCCGAAGCCCTGGCATTTGCCCGCAGCCGTGCCGACTGGCTGGCGACGCAGCTGGCGACGCAACCGGTGCCATTGGTGATTGGTCATGGCGCATTGCTGCCCTTCGCCGGACGGCAGCTGGAACTGTGCCACGATCCTGCCAGCACCCGCCGGGTACAGCGGGATGGCGACAGGCTGATCGTCGGCGGCGCGGCAGAGTCGCTTGCCCCCCGCCTGTCGCGCTGGCTCAAGGGTGAAGCGCGGCCGCTGCTGAACAGCGATCTGGCCGAATATTGCCAACGGGCAGGGCAGCCGGTGCCGCGGCTGCTGCTCAGCAATGCGCGCCGCCGCTGGGGCAGCTGCGCGGGCGATGGCACGATCCGGATCAACTGGCGGCTGGTGATGGCCCCGGACTGGGTCCGCCGTTCGGTGGTCGCGCATGAGGTGGCGCATCTGGTCCATTTCGATCACAGCCCGGCATTCCACGCCTTGCTGGATGCAATCTATGAAGGCGATATTGCTCGCGCCAATGGCTGGCTGAAGCGCGAAGGACGGCAGCTGTACGCGCCGCTGGGCTGATCCCCGGAATTGATAGGGGTAACCCCGTATTAACCATAAGCGGCGGATAAGGCCGATCATGGCGCAAACGCTTCTCAAGCTGGGGGCTTTGGCTCTTTTGGTCAGCGCCGCACCCGCGCTGGGCGATGGCAACTGCCGCCTGTGCTATGGCAGCGAAGGCGCCCGCCCCGGCGAGCGGCCACTGACGCTGGAAATCAGTGCCGATCTCAATTTCAGCCGCCTGGCTCTGACCGGCAGCGGCGGCGGCAGCGCCGAACTTGATCCCAATGGCAGCGGCAAACGCACTGGCGGCGGCATGATCGATCTGGGCGGCATGGCCGTGCAGGGCATGGGCCGGATCACCGGTGAACCACTGCGCGAGGTGCATGTCGATCTGCCCGCAACCGTTGCCATGACCGCACCCGATGGTTCGCCTGCGGAGCTGACCGGCTTTGCCACCGATCTCCCGCAACGCCCGGTGCTGGACAGCGTGGGCAATCTTGAGTTCCGCTTTGGCGCGCGGCTGGTTGTGCATGGCAGTCAGGGTGGGAACTATCGCGGGCGCATCCCGATCACGGTCGATTACAACTGAATTCTGGCGCTTTGCCGCGTCAGGCCCTATCAAGGGGTCATGAATTTTCTGCGCAACGTAAACCCGGCAGGGGCCATTGCGGATTTCCGGCAAGTGTTTCGCGACGCCGGATCGAACCGCTGGCGATTTGCCGTGCTGGCGGCATTCACCACTTTTGGCATTTTTTCGCTGATTACCGGCGAAAGCTGGAAAAAGCCGCGCGCACTGCCGACGATCACCTATATCAATTCCTGGCCCGAAGACCGGACCGAAGCGGAAACCCGCGCCTTCATTGCCGAAAATCAGAAGCGCAAGGAAGCAAACGAAGCCCTGCAACGCGCCCAGGAAGAAGAGGGCAAGCGACTGTGGAAGGCGCTGGGCCGGGCATCGGGCATGGATGTTGACGCGATCGAGCGCAAGGCCAAGGCCGATCAGGCTGCCGAGGAAGCCGCCAAGGCGGAAGGCAATCCGCCCGCAGCCCCCGCTTCGGGCGCGCGCTGATCGGGCCGGGGCGCGGCAGGCTTGTCTCATTCGGACTATCTCCGCTGGCTGGACGCTGCGGCCGCCCTTGCCGGGCGCGGCAGGCCGCTTAGCAGCCCCAATCCCGCGGTCGGCGCGATCATTGTGCGCGGCGGCCGGGTGGTCAGCCGGGGATGGACCCAGCCCGGCGGACGCCCACATGCAGAAGCCATGGCACTGAAGGCCGCCAGCGATGCGGCGATGGGCGCTACCATCTATGTGACGCTGGAACCCTGCGCCCATGCCTCGACGCGCGGGCCGAGCTGCGCCGATCTGCTGGCCGCAAGCGGCGCCGCGCGTGTTGTCGTCGGCGTGGCTGACCCCGATCCCCGCACCGCCGGGGCGGGCATCGCTCGCCTGCGCGCAGCCGGTATTGCTGTCGACCTGATCGATCATTCACCCTCACGGAGCAGTCTGGCCGGCTATTTGCTGCGCCGCACCGAGAATCGCCCGCATGTCACGCTGAAGCTGGCAACCTCGCTTGATGGCTGCATCGCGCTGGCGGATGGGACCAGCCAATGGATCACGGGCGAAGCGGCCCGCGCCCACACCCATGCGATGCGCGCACAGGCGGATACCATACTGGTTGGCGGCGAGACACTGCGCAGCGATTCCCCCCGGCTTGACGTTCGGTTGCCGGGGCTGGAGGCACGGAGCCCGCAGCGCTGGGTGCTGACGCGCGGCGCGGCACCGCCGGGCTGGATGGCGCTTAACGATCCTGCCTTGCTCGGCAGCGCCATGCCCGAGGCGCAATATCTGTTTGTGGAAGGCGGCGCGGGCGCAGCGGCAGCGTTTCTGGCCGCCGATCTGGTTGACCGGTTGCTGATCTATCGAGCCCCGATCGTTATCGGCGGCGGACGCCCCGGCATCGGCACCATCGGCCTCACCTCACTTGGCGAGGCGCATGATCGCTGGCTGCCGGTTGACCGACGCCAGCTTGGCAAGGACGTGCTGGAGGTTTACGAGCGCAACCGATGTTCACCGGAATAGTTACCGCCATCGGCACCATTCGCGAATCACGCCAGCAGGGCGATCTGCGGGCCGTGATCTCCTGCCCCTATGACCCGGCACAGATCGCCATCGGCGCGTCAATCGCCTGTTCGGGCGTCTGCCTGACCGTGGTGGAGCGCGGCGGTGAGGCGGGCGATGCCTGGTTTGCGGTTGATATTTCCGGCGAAACAGTCAGCTGCACGATTCCGGGAATGTGGGAAGCCGGGCAGCGGCTCAATCTCGAACAGGCGCTGAAACTGGGCGATGAACTGGGCGGGCATATTGTCACCGGCCATGTCGACGGCGTCGGCGAAGTGCTGGGGATTTGCCCCGAAGGCGATTCGCGGCGGATCGGCATTGCCGTGCCAGCCGACCTTGCCCCGTTCATCGCCGCCAAGGGATCGATCACGGTGAACGGGGTTTCCCTGACGGTGAACGAGGTGAGCGATCAGGACGATGGCACCGCCCATTTCGCGCTCAATATCATCCCGCACACCGCCGAAGTAACCACGCTGGGCGATCTTGCCCCCGGCAGCCGGGTCAATCTGGAGATCGATGTGCTGGCCCGCTATCTCAAGCGGATGCAGAGCCTGATGGGCTGAGTGGCCCCTGCGCAAAACTTTGCCGGGTAATTTCATAGGTGACGTGGCGGATCATCTCGCCGCCGCGCTCCACCACTTCCTCCTCGTCGGTCAGTATCCCGCCGATCTTTTCCATCGCTCCGCGCGATCGCCAGTTGGCTTCGCCAACGCGGAACTTGGCCCGTTCGACAAAGCGCAGCGCATGGGCCAGCATCAGGCGCTTCAACTCGCGATTGAACGCCCCGCCCCAATGGCTGCGCGCCAGAAAGGTCCAGCCGATTTCCACGCTGGAGCCATCCGGATCATGGCGATCCCAACGCGATGATCCGATGATCACGCCGCTGGCCCGGTCAATCACCGCAACGGCGCCGCCCGACGCCAGTGCTTCGGCAAAATAGGCGCGGAACACCGGCTCCTGCCAGCGATCATGCGCGGGGTGCAGTTCCCAGATCAGGGGATCGGCGGCAACCGCATAGAGCGGTTCCCAATCATCCTCGGCCAGTGGCCTGATCAGCAGCCGTTCTCCCGCAAGGACCGGCTGGCGATCCATCGGATCAGGCGCTGACGCTGGCAACGTCGGCGATAAACTTGCCGATATTGCCCATGGTCAGCCCGGCAATGTTGATCCGGCCCGACCCGGCCATATAGATGCCGTGGTCGCTGCGCAGCTTGAGGATCTGATCGGACGACAGCGGCAATACCGAAAACAGGCCGTTCTGTCCGCCCAGCGGGGCAAGATCGACACTGCCGGCATGGCCGGCTTGCGCCAGCGCGGCGCGAACCTGACGCATGCGGGTGCGCATCGTATCCAGCTCATCCAGCCACAGCGCGGTCATCCCGGCATCTTCCAGAATCAGCCGCACCGCTGCCGCGCCATGATCCGGCGGCATCGACCAGGCCGCGCGGGCCAGCGCATGGCCATTGGAGAGCACTGCCTGCAACTGATCGGCATCGGAGGCCATCACATAAACCGCGCCGACGCGATCCCGGTACATGCCGAAATTCTTGTCGCAGCTGTAGGCGATCAGCGCTTCGGGCACTTCGGCCAGCACGCGGCGGACGCCATAGGCATCCTCTTCCATGCCCTGCCCCAGACCCTGATAGGCAAGATCGAGAATCGGCAAAAGGCCTGCATCCTTCACCAGCGCCGCAATCTCATCCCACTGGGCGTTCGAATAATCGATGCCCGTGGGATTGTGGCAGCAGCCATGCAGCAGGATCGCATCGCCCGGCTGAGCCTGTGCGACGGCGCCCTTAAGCGCGTCCATATCGACAACGCCAGTGCCGGTGGCATGGGTGAAGCTCTTCAGCTCAACCCCGATATCGGCGAAAATCTGCGCGTGATTGGGCCAGCTCGGCAGGCCCATCCAGACCCGCTGCACACCGGCCTTGCGCGCCAGCGCCACCGCCAGACGGACCCCGCCGGTACCGCCCGGCGTCTGCATCCCGTCGATCCGGCCACCTTTGGTGGGATCGTCCTTGCCGAACACATAGGGCATCAGCGCATGGACAAAGCCCATATCGCCTTCCGGCCCGAGATATGCCTTGGAATCCTGCGTTTCCAGCAGCTTCTTCTCTGCCGCCTTGATCGCCGCGAACACGGGCGTATCGCCCTGTCCGGTGCGATAGACGCCCACGCCCAGATCGATCTTGTCGCTGCGCGGATCGGCGGCATAGAGCTTGATCAACGCCAGCAGTGCATCGGCAGGCTGCGGGGCGAGATTCTCAAGCATGATAGATCAGTCCTTCTTGGCGGCGGCCTTCTTCTTCGCGGCGGGCTTTTCCGCAGCGGCGTCAGCCTTGGGAGCAGCCTTCTTGGCCGGAGCCTTCTTCGCAGCGGGCTTCTCGGCCGCAGCAGCATCAACCTTGGCATCAGCTTCGGCTTCAGCCTTCTTTGCGGCCGGCTTGGCCTTGGCCGCGCTCTTCTTGGCCGGCTTGGCCGGCGCAGCGGTTTCTTCCGCTTCGATCGCCGCCTGCAATTCCTCGCGCGAAACCTTGCGCTCGGTCACTTCGGCCTTGTCGAACAGGAAATCAACCACCTTATCTTCATAGAGTGGCGCGCGCAGCTGGGCGGCGGCCAGCGGATCTGAACGAACATATTCGACAAAACGTTCACGATCTTCGGGGCGATACTGCTGCGCGGCCTGGCTGAGCAGCATGCTCATTTCCTGCTGCGAAACTTCAACGCCATTGGCCTGGCCGATTTCGGACAGCAACAGGCCCAGACGGACGCGGCGCACGGCAATGGCGCGATACTCGTCCTGCTCGGCTTCGATCTCCTTCAGCGCGGCTTCGGGGTCAGGTTCGCCGGCGGCTTCCTGACGCAGCTGCGCCATGATCTGTTCGAATTCGGCATCGACCATCGAGGGCGGCACATCGAAATCATGATCGGCGGCAAGGATATCGAGCAGCGCGCGCTTCATCTGCGTGCGGGTCAGCCCGGCGGTTTCCTGTTCCAGCTGGCCGCGCATCAGCCCGCGCAGCTGCTCCAGGCTTTCCAGCCCCAGATTCTTGGCGAAATCATCATCGATCTTGGTTTCGCCGGGCACCTTCACCGCCTTGACCGTGATGTCAAAGGTAGCGTCCTTGCCCTTCAGATTTTCGGCCGGATAATCCGCCGGGAAAGTGACGGTGATGGTGGTTTCGTCACCCGCCTTCACCCCGACCAGCTGTTCCTCGAAACCGGGGATGAACCGGCCAGCGCCCAGTTCGAGCGCCTGATCCTCGGCAGCGCCGCCATCAAACGGCGTACCGTCCAGCTTGCCCAGGAAATCGATGATCAGCTGATCGCCGTTTTCGGCCTTCTTGCCCTTCTTGGCATCGGTGAAGCTCTTCGAGCCTTCGGCGATGCGGGCAACGGCTTCATCCACTTCGCTGTCAGCAACTTCGACCACGAGCTTTTCCAGCGCCAGGCCATCAAGCGAAGGCACGGCAACAGTCGGCAGGACTTCCAGCGAAACCGAAAGCTCGGCATCCTTGCCCTGTTCATAGCCATCGGTCAGCGCAACCTGCGGCTGCATCGCCGGACGCAGCTGATTGTCAGCCACCAGCTTGTCCATCGCTTCGCGAATGGTGGTGTTCAGCGCTTCCTGATGCAGCGCCGGGCCATGCATCTTCTTGACCAGGTTGGCAGGGACCTTGCCGGGGCGAAAGCCGGGCATGCGCACTTGCGGCGCGATCTTTTCCACCTCGCCATCGATCCGCGCGGCGATATCGCCAGCCGCGATCTTGACGGTGTAGGCGCGCTTCAAACCCTCGTTGGTGGTCTCGACAATCTGCATGACAAAAGAAGCCTTCTCAATCGCATCCTGCTGCGACGTAACCTCGGGCCGGGCGGGATTGGTGCGGGCGAAGGGACTCGAACCCCCACATCTTGCGATACTGGTACCTAAAACCAGCGCGTCTACCAATTCCGCCACGCCCGCGATCCGACGCAGCCCTTAACTCACTCGGGCAACCCATTCCGGCCAAAACCGCGATGAGTCCTGAATCAAGCGGTGGCCCTTAGTGTGGGTGCGCACAAAGGGCAAGCGCGCAGCGCCAGTCATCGGCCCGACCGGGTAAAAATCCGTTTCGAACGATCCCTATCCGCCGCGCAGCCAGCTTCCCAGCGACAGCAGCAGGCCGGAATCGCGCCGCGGCGCGGCGGCGCGGGCCAGCGGAACCGGACAATCAAGGCAATAGGCCTGTGCCCCGCGGATTTCGGCCATGCGGGTCAGATCGGCGAAGGCCCGGCGCAACAGGGCCTGCTGCCGATCAGCGGCCATTGCCACCAGATCACCGGATGCAGCCGAATCTTCGCCATCATCCTCATCGCCGCCAGCCATCAGCCGCTCCAGAACTGACGCGTAACGATCATCGGACTGGCCATAATACTGGGCATGCCAGCTTTCGCCCAGCCCGGCACGGCGCGCGGCATAGGCCAGCGCATCATCCAGCCCGCCGAACTGATCGACCAGCCCGTTCTGCCGCGCCGTGCCGCCATCCCAGACGCGGCCCTGGGCAATGGCATCGACCTGTTCGGGGGTCTTGCCGCGCGATTTGCCGACCAGACCGATAAAGCGCGCATAGCCATTTTCGATATTGGCCTGCAGCATCTTTTCCACTTCAGGGGTAAGGCCGCTGATCGGATCGGGCTGGCCCGAAAGCGGGGTGGTGCGCACCCCGTCGCCAGTCACGCCGTAATCCGCCAAAGTCTTTTCAAAGCTGGGCAGGAACGCAAAAATCCCGATCGAGCCAGTTACCGTGGCCGGTTCGGCAAAGATGCGTTCGGCGGGTGTGGAAACCCAATAGCCGCCGCTGGCGGCCATATTGGCCATGGAAACCACCACCGGCTTGGCCTTGCCTTTTTCTCCGCTGGTCTTGAAGCGTTCAATCGCAGTGCGGATGCGTTCCGATGCGAATACCGATCCGCCCGGCGAATCAACCCGCAGCACCAGTGCCGGGGCTTCATCTTCGGTCGCCTGATCGATCAGCCTGGCGATGCGATCACCCCCGGCGGTGCCCGGCCCGGCCTTGCCATCGACAATCTCGCCCGCGATGGTAACCACCGCCACGCTATCGCCTTCATCGCTTTCGGGATGCGCTGCCAGCATCGTATCCATGTCGTTGCGGGCAAAGCTGCCGGGGCGGGTGTCGGCGCTGTCTTCGCCAACGATTTCCCTGACACGGGTGCCAAAGGCGACCCGATCGCCAATCCGGTCAACCATCCCTGCGGCCTGAGCTGCCTTGGCCCCGTCACCACCCGCAGCCGTCAACCAGCCAACCGGATCGCCGGTTACCATGGCGATGTTCAGCTTGGGCCGGGCCTTGGCGACATCGGCCTTCCAGTTTTCCCAGAGCCCGGCATAGAGCGCCTGCCGTGCTTCCTTCGAGGCGTCGGACTGATCGCTGCGAATATAGGGTTCAGCATAGTCCTTGAAGGTGCCGACCTTGAACAGATGCGCATTCACCTTGAAGCGCTGCAGCAGGCCGCCATAGTATAGCCGGTATCCGCCCGGCCCGGTGATAAAGGCGCCGCCCAGCGGATCGACCCACACTTCGCTGGCATGCGCCGCCAGCAACACGCCATCATCGGCATAACCGACAGCATAGGTCAGCACCGGCTTCTTCGCCGCGCGAACCGCATCCATTGCCGCGCCGATTTCCTGCATGCTGACCTGCCCGCCGCCCGCAAACCGGGAAAGATCGAGCACGACCGCCTTGATCCGATCATCATGCACAGCCAGCCGCAGCGCCCGCACCACATCGCGCGTGCGGTGCTCCTTGACCGGGGCGGTGCTCGAAACCAGCTCTTCCAGCGGATCGACATCCGCCGGTTCCTCAACCACCGCGCCATCCAGCTTGAGCAGCAACGCGCCATCGCGCATCTGCCCGGCGCTGGGCCGCGTGGTGAGCAGGCCATACAGCGCAAGGAAGAACAAGAGCAGCAGGATCAGCACCAGCCCGTCCTTGATGGCCACCAGCACATGCCAGACCTTGCGCGCGAAAATCATGCCGTTTCCTCGGTTTCCCTGTTGAAGCCCGCCAACAGATAAGCAGCAGCAAGCGGCTTGGCCAGTCCCGCTCTGCGGGTGATGCCTGCGACCCGTCAAACGGCGGCAAGGAATTCCACCGCTGATTGCGCCAAACCCCTTGAGTTGGGGGCAAGCGCTGTCTATGGCGCTGTCTTCAATGACATCCGCCGAAACCCCGCTGCCCGGCACCGCGCTGGCAGACCGCTATCCTGCGGGTGCTGCCGCGTTTCCGCATCGCGACCTGACCGGCCTGGCCGGGCTGGCTCCCTGGGAAATCCTCTATCTGCTGGATGAAGCGGAACAGTGGGTTACGCTCAACCGGCAATCGCAAAAGCGCAATGACCGGCTGGCCGGGCTGACCATCATCAACGCCTTTTTCGAAAACTCCACCCGCACGTTGCTGTCGTTCGAGATCGCCGGCAAGCGGCTGGGCGCGGATGTGGTCAATATGATGGTGGCGCAATCCAGCGTCAAAAAGGGCGAAACGCTGATCGATACGGCGATGACGTTGAACGCGATGCACGCCGATGCCATCGTCATCCGCCACCAGAGTTCGGGCGCGGTGCGCCTGATCGCCGACAAGGTCGATTGCCCGGTACTCAATGCGGGTGACGGGCAGCACGAACATCCCACCCAGGCCCTGCTCGACGCGCTGACCTTGCGCAGCGCGCTGGGGATCAAGGGCGGCGAATTCGCCGGGCTGCGGATCGTGATCTGCGGCGATATCCTGCACAGCCGGGTCGCGCGATCAAACATTCACTGCCTGACCACGCTGGGCGCGGAAGTGCGCGTATGTGCTCCGCCCGCCCTGATGCCGGCGGAAATCGAGGCGCTGAAGGTTACCGCATTTCACGATTTCGATGCAGCGCTGCAAGGCGCGGATGTGGTGATGATGCTGCGGCTGCAGCAGGAACGGATGCAAGGCCAGTTCATCCCCAGCCCGCGTGAATATCGCCATCTCTATGGCCTGACGCTGGACCGACTGGCCAAGGCCAGGCCGGGCGCGCTGGTGATGCACCCCGGCCCGATGAACCGCGGAGTGGAGATCGACAGCAACGTGGCAGATCTTGCGGGCAGCGAAACCGGTGCCCGCTCGCTGATTACCACCCAGGTGGAAATGGGCGTGGCGATCCGCATGGCCTGTCTGGACGTGCTGACCCGCCGGGCGCGCGGCGTGGAGGGCTGGGCATGAAGGTGCAACCATCCCTGACAATCACCAACGGCCTGCTGGTGTTGCCCGAAGGCGCCCCGCAACGCGGAGCGATCCGGTGCGTCGATGGCCGCATTGCCGGGATCGGCACCATTGACCCGCAAGACGGCGATCAGCTGATCGATGCCAGGGGCGCGCTGATCGCACCGGGTCTGGTCGATCTGGGCGTGTTCGCGATCGACAAACCGGCGTTTCACTTTGGCGGCATCACGCGCGCGGCGCTGATGCCGGATCAATCGCCGCCGCTCGATCATCCGGCGCGGGTCCGCTTTGCCGCGCAATCAGGCAAGCCCGATTTCTGGGTGCATCCACTGGCCGCGGCAACGCGCGGACTGGAAGGGGCAGAGCTGGCCGAACTGGCGCTGATGCGCGATGCCGGGGCAAAGGCAGTGGCCACCGGCCGCCGCTGGATCGGCGATTCAGGCACCATGCACCGGCTGCTGTCCTATTGTGCGATGCTGGGCCTGACGGTGATTACCCATGCCGAGGACGCCGGGCTGACTGGCAATGCGGTTGCCACGGCTGGCGAAATGGCAACGCGGCTGGGCCTGCCCGCCGCGCCTGCCGAAGCGGAAGCACTGGCGGTTACCCGCGACATTGCCCTGGCCGAGCTGACCGGCGCGCGGCTGCATTTCCGGCAATTGACCACTGCTCGTGCGCTCGATCTGGTGCGCGCGGCAAAGCAGCGCGGGCTGGCGATCAGCGCAGGCGTTACCCCCGCGCATTTCCTGCTGTCGGATGTTGATACCGGCGATTTCCGCACTTTCACACGCCTGTCACCACCGCTGCGCACCGAATCGGATCGCAAGGCTGTGCTGGCGGCGCTGCGCGACGGCACCCTTGATGTGATTGCATCGGGCCATGATCCGCGCGGCCCCGAAGACAAGCGCCTGCCCTTTGCCGATGCCGAACCCGGCATGGCCGGCGCGGAAACGCTGCTGCCGCTGACGCTCGCGCTGGTGCGCGATGGCGTGATCGACATGGCCCGCGCCTTTGCTCTGCTCGCCGCCAATCCTGCTGCGCTGCTGGGGGTTGATGCAGGCGCCCTGAGCGTTGGTGCAGAGGCCGATATTGCCCTGATCGATCCCGACAAGCCGTGGGTGGTCGATTCCGATCAGATGGCGGCGAGCGCGGGCAACACGCCGTTTGACAAGCAGGGCGTGGCCGGACGCGCCGTGGCCCTGTTCAAGGGCGGCACGCGCATAGCATAGCGCATAGCAAAAGGCCCTCTCCCAGCCGGGAAAGGGCCCTTTTTGCAGGAATTTACGGCTTAGTGGCGGCGCGACAGAGCCGGGCCGGCGGCAGCTGCCTTGGGTGCCGGCTGCCGGGCTGCCAGCTGACGCTGCGGTGCGGCACCGGCTGGTGTGCGGCCGCCCAGCGCATAGGCAAAGCACACGCCACCGCGCGACTTGACGCGCGAGCACATTCCGCCCGCCGAGCTATTGTCAAAACCGGCAGCGGCAACGCGCCAGAAGTTGCGGCCAT
>JBGAIR010000032.1:0-29039 GCA_044225335.1 Novosphingobium sp.
ACCAGACCAAGCGCCGAAATGCAGTCCGGATCGGTCAGATCGCTGTAGAAATCGCCGACCTGCGTGGCCAGCAGCAACCCCTTGTAAACAATGGTGCGGCTGGAAAAGCTGGGCATGTACAGCTCGGTCAGCCCGGGCAGCGAATGCTTTTCGGCCAGCGCCGCCAGCGGGTTCTGCGTCTGCTTGCGGATCGCCAGAATCTTGCGCTCAAAAGCGTCCTGATCGGCGCAATTCTCACCCCGCCCGACAAAACACTGGCGGATCACCGGCATCGATTCCAGCACCGCCTTGCCCAGACCGGCGCTGTTCACCGGCACATCGCGCCAGCCGATCAGCCGCTGGCCTTCCTTGGCGACGAATTTTTCGAAGGTGCCGATCACGAAATCACGCGATGCTTCGTCCTGCGGCAGGAAGCACATGGCCACGGCATAATCGCCGGGCTGCGGCAGGGTCAGCCCTTCCTGCCCGGCCCATTTGCGGAACAGGGCATCAGGAAGCTGGATCAGAATCCCCGCGCCATCGCCCAGCAGCGGATCCGCGCCCACCGCGCCGCGGTGATCGAGATTTTTCAGAATCTCCAGCGCCTGACCAATGATCGCGTGGCTTTTCGCACCTTTGATATGGGCAACAAAGCCCACACCACATGCGTCATGCTCATTGCGCGGATCATAAAGGCCCTGCGGCGCCGGGAAACCCATCGATAAACCCATCCTGTTTCAGGCCGAAACTGCCGATTCGCAGGGCATTTCCTGCAAATCACGGAATTCCGGCAATTATGCGCAACAATCCCCGCCACGAAATGCAGCGATTATTGCGCGAGCCTTTCCCATGACGACAGGAAGCTGCTTTTGCAACTGCGAAAGAGACAAGAAAGGCTTGGGGTGTCCCAAGCCTTTCGATGAATAGGATTTCAGCGGTTTCCGTTGAAACCAAATGCCATTTCTAGGTCCGCGCTCAGGCGGCGCCGCTCATCCGCTGCAAATTGGCCAGCGCGGCGCGCAATGCCCGTTCGGTCTCGGCCGGATCAAGCGCGGGGTCGGCTGCGGCGGCAACCACCGGGCGGCTCTGGCCGGGGGCTGGCGGCGGATCAAAACGGCGGAATGGCACGGCCTCTGATGCGGCCGCCAGCGGCGCAGCACCCATCGGCGCGGTTTCTCCGTTGGCGGTTGATGGCGCTTCGAACGGGGCAGTGCCCGCACGTGCGGTACGACCGGGGAAGATCACCACCGGCTCTACTGCCTCGGCACGATCCTCGGGCTCTTCCACGCGGACAAAGCTGCTGCGCGGGGCGCTGCCAAGTTCGACATCGAGCAGCGAGGCATAGGGTGCGTCCGCGGCTTCGCTGCCTTCATCTGCTGGCGCAGAGGCCAAAGCGGGGGCAGAAAAACCGGCTTGCGGCGCGGGCGCTTCCACAACCGGCTGAACCGGTTGCGGCATGGCAATCGACCGCGGTGGCAGCAGATCGTCAAGCGAGTCATCGTCATGCCCGTCGAGATGATCGAAGGACAGCGGGCGCATGGCGGCGGGCGGTTCCATCGGCGTGGGCGCTGGCTGCGGCGTGTCAAAGCGCGGCAGGGCGTGTTCAGTCGAAAACGCGCTGGCGGTTTCCGCCGAAACTGCCGGAGCCGCGAAGGGCGCGGCGGGAGCGGCAGGCGCGGTAAAGACCGGAACGGTGGTGGCCGGTTCGGCCTGCGGGATGGATTGCTCCGTCGCAGCCGCGGCGGCGGCAACCGGCTCGTCCTGCGGTGCCGGGGCATTGCTGGTGCGCGCGCGGCGACGCTGCATGGATTGCGCCAGCCGCACCGCCAGCTCGTCCATTGCCAGTTCGGCCGGGCGGCGCGCATCGGGCTCTGCCAGCACAGGCAATTCCGCCAATGCGGGTGAGGGCAGGGGCGCGGGTGCTGGCTCGGCAGCGGCGATCGGCGCGGCGAAAGCCTGCAGGCCGGGCGCGACGACCGGGGGCTGCGTATCGGCGGACGGCGCCGCAAACGGCGCAATTATCGGGGCAGAGGGCACCGGGGCAGAGGGTGCCGGAGCAGAGGGCACAGGCGCGGCAAAATCACTGACAGGCGCAGCAAACGGCGCGCTTGCCGGTACGGCGAATGTTGTTGGCTGATTCGCCGCAGGTACCGCGAAAGCGGGCGCTTCGGCGGGTTCCGGCTCGGCAAAATCGCCCAGATCAAGCGGTGTATATTCCGCATCGGAAAACTCCGCCACGGCCAGAGATGGGAGCGGAGCGCCAGCTGGTTCCGGGCTGGCTTCTTCAGGGGCGGCAGAGGCTTGTTCGATCACGGCATCGCTGCTGCCCAGATCCATTCCGGCGATGTCCAGCACCTGCGGCGCACCACCGGGCAGGGGCGCAAATTCATGCGGCTGGAATTCGCTTTCCTCTGGATCGATCGCCAGCGCCCGGCGGCGGCTGCGTCCGGCGGCAGCCTTGCCAGCGGGGGCGGCGTTAGCTGTTTCGCGCGGTTGTGCCGCTTCGGCGCTTGCACCGGGGCCACGCTTGCGTTGGTGCTCGGCAGGGCGTGGACGGGCAATGCGCCGTGCCAGGATGATACCCAGCACCGCTCCGGCTGCTGCCATAAGCAGTGCAATCAGGATACGGGCAGTGATGCCCAGCGGCGGCGCGGCGGCCGGGATCACCAGATCGATCCGCGATTTGATGACCAGCGATTCGAGCAGCGATGGACGGATGGCCAGGCTGCCCAGCCCGAACAGGGCGCCAAACCACAGCGCTACGACGGCTGGAAACAGCTGATGCTCTGTGATCGGTTTGCGCTTTGCTACTTTGCGCTTCTGGCTCGCCACCTGGGGTCCCCCGTATCTTACAATTCGGCAGCACTGCGACCGGAACGGTCAGGCAGCGCGGCAATCAACGGTTTGCCCTAACAAGCTTTGGTAAATATCCTGATAACGCCGCACGTTGACCGCCCAATCATGACGGCGCGCAACATGTTCACGCCCGGCGGCACGACGGGCTTCCCAGCCGCTTCGATCCGCCAGCAGCCGGGCCAGGGCATCGGCGCAGGCAGCGGGATCATCCGGGGCAAACAATGTTCCGGTTGTGCCGTCGCCGATCAGCTCGCGGTGGCCGCCAACATCGGATGCCGCCACCAGCTTGCCCTGCGCCATCGCTTCCAGCGGCTTCAGCGGGGTGACCAGATCGGTCAGCCGGCTGCGCTTGCGCGGATAGGCCATGACATCGACCAGCGCGTAATAGCGCTCTACCTCATGATGCGGCACGCGCCCGACAAAGCGGATGGCATCGGCTGCTGGCGATGCATCGGCCTGTGCCTTGAGCGCCGCCTCGCACGGCCCGCCACCCACCATCAGCAGCTTTGCCTCAGGCTGGGCGGCAATCAGCCGGGGCATGGCGTCGATCAGATCGTCCAGCCCTTCATAATCATAAAAGCTGCCGATGAAGCCGATAACCGGGCCGTCACCCAGCGTCAGTCGCTCTGCCAAGGCCGGATCAGGCGTCGGCGCCTTGCCAAACAGGGTCAGATCGACGCCATTGGGGCTGATGGTGATCTTTGCGGGATCGCAGCCGCGCGCAATCAGATCGTCCTTGAGGCCCTGGCAGATCGTCACCACCGCATCAGCGCCGCGCACCACATGGCTTTCCAGCGCGCGGGTCAGCCGGTATTTGAGATTGCCTTCCTGCCCGGTGCCATTGCTGACCGCGGCATCTTCCCAGAACGCACGGATTTCATAGACCAGCGGAATCCCCAGCCGCTGCGCCGCGATCAGCCCGGCCTTGCCGCATAGCGCGGGCGAATGGGCATGGAGTAGGTCTGGCCGCCATTCCGCCGCCAGATTGACGATAGCATCGGCCAGCAAATTGATTTCGCGCCATTCGCCAAACCCTGGCAGCCGTGCCAGCCCGCCAGCGCCGCCATCGGGATCGCGGGTGCGGTGGAACAGGATGCCGTCGGCCTCCTCAACATCCGGCCCCTCGCCGCTGTGACGCAGTCCGGTAATGCCGCGCAGCTCGATCCCTTGCGCCTGCTGCGCCTTCAGGATCGCGCGGGTGCGAAAGGTATAGCCGCTGTGCAATGGCAACGAGTGATCGAGGATATGGAGTACGCGCGTCATGGCTTTCTTCTAGTCGAACAAGGCTTAACGCGCCGTCAACTCGTGCCTGCTAGGGCGGGACGATGGTTGATCTGTTCGCCCTTGCCCTGCCGCATGGCCTGCTTGTGATTGCCCTGATCCGGCTTTTGCAGGACGATAGGCTGGACGATGAATCAACGCCTGATGTGCCGGAAGAAGCGGCCTCTGCCGAACCGGATCCGCGCTTCAAGGTGACCCGCCGTGCTTGATCTGGCGCTCAGCATTGCTGTCTTCGGGTTTCTGGCAATGGGCTTGCACCGCCCGTTCATGTGGGTGCTTGCCTATCTCTACATCGATATTCTGGCCCCGCAGAAGATTTCCTGGGGGATGCTCAGCCATATCCCGGTTTCGCTGATCGCCTTCGTTGCGGCGTTTGCGGGCTGGCTGATTCTTGATTCCAAGCGCGATTGCCGGATCAACTACCGGCAGGTGCTGATCCTGCTGCTGCTGGTCTATTGCGGCATCTCCACCATCAATGCCGATTTCCGGCATGAGGCGCTGGAGAAATGGGACTGGGTGTGGAAGGCGCTGTTCTTCGCCGCCTTTCTGCCGCTGACATTGCGCACCCGCCTCAGGATCGAGGCGGTGGCGCTGGTGATGGTGCTGACCGTGGGGATGATCATCATCGATGGCGGTATCAAGACGCTGGGCGGCGGTGGCGGCTATGGCACGCTGCGTCTGTTCGTAGATAACAACACCGGGCTCTATGAAGGCTCGATCATTTCGGCGGTTTCGATCGCCACCATTCCGCTGATCCTGTGGCTGATGAAGCATGGCACCATCTTCAAGCCGGACTGGATGGTAAAGCTGTTTGGCGTGGCGCTGATATTCTCGTGTTCGCTGATCCCTATCGGCACGCAGGCGCGCACCGGCCTGCTTTGTCTGGCGATGCTGGGCGTACTGGCGCTGCGGACTGTCAAGCGGCCGCTCCTGTACATTCTGGGCGCGGGCTTTCTGGTGGCGGTGGCGGTTCCGTTCCTGCCTGAAAGCTATACCAAGCGGATGAACACCATCGAGAATCACAATTCCGATGAATCCGCTTCCACCCGCGTCGCCGTGTGGAAATGGACGCTGGACTATGTCGATGATCATCCCTTCGGCGGCGGGTTTGAGGTCTATCGCGGCAACAAGTTGCGGATCATCACCCAGGATGCGCAAGGCACCAGCAACAACCAGACGCTTGAACAGAAAGTGGTCTATGACAAGGCCCGCGCCTTCCATTCCAGCTATTTCGAAATGCTGGGGGAACAGGGCTGGCCAGGGCTGTTCCTGTGGCTGCTGCTGATGATTACCGGCCTGTGGCAGATGGAGCGCCTGCGGCGGCGCTGGCGCAAGCGGACCGCACCGGGGCAGACGTGGCAGGCACCGCTGGCGCTGGCGCTGCAACATTCGCAGCTGGTTTACATGCTGGGCTCCACTTTCGTCGGCATCGCCTTTCAACCCTTTTGTTACATGCTGATCGGGTTGCAATGCGGTTTGTGGACCTATTGCCGCCGAATCGATTCGCCGCCGCCCGAGCAGCTGCGCCGCTTGCGCCAGCCGCCGGTTATGCGCGTGCCCGATGCCGTAGCGGCAGGGTAAGCCACGTTGCGCCGGGCGCCGGTTTGGGCCATGAATACGCCTTTCCCGAACGCTGAGGAGAGGCGCAATGACCCCGCAGGAGCTCGCAACCAAGACCGGTGAAGTGATCGGTGTTTCCGATTGGCTGGAAGTTAGCCAGGATCGCATCAACAAATTCGCCGAAGCCACCGGCGATTTCCAGTTCATCCATATCGATGAGGAAAAGGCCAAGCTGACCCCGTTTGGCGGCACCATCGCGCATGGCTTCCTCACTCTGTCGCTGATCCCGGCGCTGGGCGCGATGACCGAAGGCGCGCGCGTCGATGGCATCAAGATGGGCGTCAACTATGGCGGCAACAAGACCCGCTTCATCTCGCCGGTCCGCTCGGGCAAGCGCGTGCGCGCCCACACCAAGCTGCTCGAACTGGTCGAAAAGCGGCCGGGCCAGTGGCAGCAGACCAACGAGATCACCATCGAGATCGAAGGCGAGGACAAGCCCGCGCTGATCTGCGAATGGATCACGATGTTCTTCGTTTGAACCGCGCTCTTCCCCCGGAGCGGTAAAACCTTACAACGCAAGGAATATAGACATGTCACGTGACGCAGTAATCGTCGCCGCTGCCCGTACGCCGATTGGCCGGGCCTATCGCGGTGCCTTCAATGCCACCCCCGGCGCCTCGCTGGGCGCGCTTTCGCTCAAGGCCGCGATCGAGCGTGCTGGAATCGACGGCGCGGAAGTGGATGATGTGGTCTGGGGTTCGGCGCTGCAACAGGGCGTGCAGGGCGGCAATCTGGCGCGGCAGGTCGCGCTGCGCGCCGGTCTGCCGGTAAGCGTGCCGGGCATGACCATCGATCGCCAGTGCTCCTCTGGCCTGATGAGCATCGCCACCGCGTCGAAGCAGGTGGTGATTGACCGGATGGATGTGGTTGCCGCCGGTGGTCAGGAATCGATCAGCATGGTGCAGACCAAGGAAATGCGCGTTGGTGGCGATCCTGCGCTGCTGGCGATGCATCCTGCCATTTATATGCCGATGCTGCAGACCGCCGAAGTGGTGGGCAAGCGTTACAACATCGGCCGCGATGTGTGCGATGCCTATGCCCTGCAATCGCAGCAGCGCACCGCCGCTGCGCAGGCCGCGGGCAAGTTTGCCGATGAAATCGTCGAATGCTCGGCCACCATGGCGGTGACCAACAAGGAAACCGGCGAAGTGACGATGAAGGATGTCACGCTGGCCAAGGACGAGGGTAATCGCCCCGAAACCACGCTGGAAGGGCTGCAGGGTCTGGGCCCGGTGCTGCCCGACGGGATCGTTACCGCTGGCAATGCCAGCCAGCTGTCGGATGGTTCCGCCGCCGTGGTGGTGATGGAAGCCGGTCTTGCCGCCAAGAAGGGACTTGCACCGCTGGGCCGCTATCTGGGCATGGCGGTTGCCGGCACCGAACCCGATGAAATGGGCATTGGCCCGGTCTTCGCGATTCCGAAGCTGCTCAGCCGCTTCGGGCTGAAGATGGACGATATCGGCGTGTGGGAACTGAACGAAGCCTTTGCCGTGCAGGTGCTCTATTGCCGCGACAAGCTGGGCATTCCCGATGACCGGCTGAACGTCAACGGCGGCTCGATCTCGATCGGCCATCCCTATGGCATGACCGGTGCCCGCTGCACCATGCATGCGCTGTTCGAAGGCAAGCGTCGCGGCGCGAAATATGTCGTGGTGACGATGTGCATCGGCGGCGGACAGGGCGCTGCCGGTCTGTTCGAAGTCCTCTAAGCCATGCGGCTTCCCGCGCCCCGGATCGAGCCTGTCAGCGATGACGCGCTTTCGCCCGAGGCGCGGGAGGCATTGGCCGCGCTGCCAGAGGGCGCGCGCGGCTTCAACATCTTCCGCACCATGGCGCAGGCCCCGGAATCCTTCGCGGCCTTTCTTGCCTGGGGCAATTACATCCTCTCTGCCCGCAACAGCCTCAGCGCCCGGCAGCGGGAGCTGGCCATTCTGCGCACCGGCTTCAATTGCGCGTCGGGCTATGAATGGGCGCAGCACTGCGTGATCGGCCAGCAATGCGGGATTTCCGCGACAGAGATCGACGCGATCCGGCAAGGCCCGGATGCGCCCGGCTGGTTACCGCTGGAATCCGCGATCCTGCGCGCCTGCGACGAGCTGACCGGCAATCACTGCATCAGCGATGCCAGCTGGGCGGCGCTGGCCGAACTGGGCGATCGTGGCCGGATGGATCTGGTCTATACCGTGGGCCAGTACACGCAGGTTTCCATGTTGCTCAACAGCTTCGGCGTGCAGCTTGATCCCGGGCTGGTGCTCGATCCCGCACTCGACCGGCGCTGAGTCTTCTTGCCAAGCACAGTCTAACGGCGCATCTTGCGCTGCTGGGGCGTGGGAGCGGCGGCCATGGGCGAGCATCTCGGCATAGTGGAAATATTGGGCATCGCCGGCAGCGTCAGCCTGCTCTCGGGCTGGCGGCTCTATCTTTGCGTGCTGGCAACCGGGCTGGCGATGCATTTCGGGATGTTGCCACTGCCCGAACACCTCGCCGCGCTGAAGGTGGTGGCCAACCCCTGGGTGATGGGAGCAGCGGGAACCGCCGCGTTCCTTGAATTCTTTGCCGACAAGGTGGCGTGGCTCGACAGTATCTGGGATACGATCCACACGCTGATCCGGCCGCTGGGCGGGGCGTTGCTGGCTTTGGCGGTGATCGATCCGTCCGATCCGGCGACACAGGCGATTGCCTTCATCCTGGGCGGCGGCGCAACGCTGCTGGCGCATGGCGGCAAGGCCGGGGCGCGGGCGGTGGTCAACACCAGCCCCGAACCCTTCAGCAATATCGCCGTGTCCACGGCAGAGGATGTGCTGACCGGCGGGCTGCTGTTTCTGGCCTATACATATCCGGTGATCGCCGGGCTGGTGGCGCTGGGCCTGCTGGCGCTGACGGTGTGGATGCTGCTGCTGGCGCGGCGGGTGCTGAAGCGCTTCTTCGCCCGCGAAGAAATGGCCATACCTGCCAGTGATGCCAGTGATGGGCCCGCGCCCGGCCCTTAACTCCAGACCGCTTCGGGTGGCAGGCTCATCAGGATCGCATCGATATTGCCGCCGGTTTTCAGGCCGAACAGTGTGCCGCGATCATAGACCAGATTGAACTCGGCATAACGCCCGCGCCATTCCAGCTGGCGCTGCCTGTCCTCGGCGGCAAAGGGGCTGGCCATGCGGCGGCGCACCAGCTGCGGGAACACCGCCAGAAAGGCTTCGCCAACATCGCGGGTAAAGGCAAAATTGGCCTGCCACCGGGCATCGTCTGCGCATTCCAGATGATCGTAGAAAATCCCGCCAACGCCGCGATGCACACCGCGATGCGGGATGAAGAAATACTCATCGGCCCATTGCTTGAAGCGCGGGTAATATTCCGGATCATGGGCATCGCAGGCCGCTTTGAACGCGGCATGGAAATCGGCCGTATCCTGATCATAGGGGATCGGCGGGTTCAGATCGCCGCCGCCGCCGAACCACGCCTTGCCCGTCACCAGAAAGCGCGTGTTCATATGCACGGCCGGAACATGCGGATTGGCCATATGCGCCACCAGGCTGATGCCGGTGGCGGTGAAGCCGGGCTGATCCTCGCTGGTGCCATGGATGGTCCTGGCGAATTCCGGCGCGAAGCGGCCATGCACGGTCGAGATATTGACCCCGACCTTTTCGAACACCTTGCCTTTCATCACCCCGCGCGTGCCGCCGCCGGGATCGGGATTGCCCGCTTCCTCGCGCTGCCAGGGGGTATATTCAAAGCGTGCGTCGCTGCTTGCCTCGGCCTCGATCGCCTCGAACTCGGCGCAGATGCGGTTGCGCAGCGTTTCGAACCATTGCCGCGCCTGTTCGGTATAGGGTGCCCAGTCAGTCATGCCCCGCCCTTGCCAAGCCCCGGCCCATCCGGCAAGGGAAAGCGATGGTTCCCTTTTCGTTCGCGGGCGAGGAATTGCTGCTGCTGGAAGATCGCGCGCTGTACTGGCCGCGCGAACAGGCACTGCTGGTCGCCGATCTGCATCTGGAAAAGGCCAGCTTCTTTGCGCGTTTCGGGCAGATGCTGCCACCCTATGACAGCCGCGAGACGCTGACCCGGCTGGAACATGCACTGGCGCAGAGCGGGGCGCGGCGGGTGCTGTGCCTGGGCGATAATTTTCACGATGTCGGTGGCGCGGATCGGCTTGAACCCGGTGCGGCCGCGCAGCTGGCGGCGCTGACCGGTGCTGTCGATTGGGTTTGGATCACGGGCAATCATGATCGTGCGCATGGATGGGGGCATAACCGGGGGCATGATCGCGCGCTGCCGGGCGGAACCATGGTCGATGAATTGCAACTGGGGCCGCTGCTGCTCCGGCATGAGGCGCATCCCGGGCGGCAGCAGGCCGAGATTTCCGGGCATTTCCATCCCCGGCTGCGCATATCGGCGCGCGGGCGTTCGCAGGCCCGCCCCTGTGCGGTGATATCGCAGGACAAATTGATACTGCCCGCCTTTGGCGCGCTGACCGGCGGAATGGATGCGGCTGATCCGGCGATCATCGCGGCGCTGCAGCCGGCAGTGGCGATTGATGCGCTGGTGGCGGCGCGCGGGCGGCTGGTGCGTTATCCGCTGTGGCGGGCGGGCTGAAAAAGCCACCTTTCCCCCGCGACGGTTTCGGACTAAGGACGCCCGCAGGAAACGTCCCAGAGGAGAATAGATTATAGCACCCCCACCACGGCGCATGATGACCCCGCCCGTCAAAAGCGGGCCGCGCTTCAACCAGTATATCACCGTCGATAAAGTCCGCGTGATTGATCAGGACGGTGAGAACCTTGGCGTGATGTACACGCGCGAGGCGATTGAGCAGGCTGCGGAAGTTGGCCTGGATCTCGTCGAAGTATCGCCCAGCGCCGATCCGCCGGTGTGCAAGTTCCTCGATGTCGGCAAATATCGCTATGAGGCCCAGAAAAAGGCCAATGCCGCTCGCAAGACGCAGAAGACGCAGGAGATCAAGGAGATCAAGATGCGTCCCAACATCGATGATCACGATTACGATGTGAAGATGCGCAATGTCGCGCGCTTCATCGAGGATGGTGACAAGGTGAAGGTAACACTGCGCTTTCGCGGGCGTGAGCTTTCGCACCAGCAGCTGGGCATGAACCTGCTCAAGCGCGTGCAGGAAGATGTTGCTGAAATCGCCAAGATCGAAGCCTATCCGCGTATGGAAGGCCGCCAGATGCTGATGGTGCTGTCGCCCAAGTAAGCACGGCAAAGGGCCAGATTGCAAAGGGACGGGGGAATCGGAATGAACGCAAGCCGGATCGGTTTCTGGCTGGGAATCGCCGGCTTCCTCGTCACCCTGTTTTTTCCCGCCCCTGCCGGCATGCCTGATCCGGCCTGGCACACCGCCGGGTTGGTGTGGTGGATGGCGGCCTGGTGGATGAGCGAGGCCTTGCCGCTTTCCGCCACCGCGTTGCTGCCCTTCATCGTTCTGCCGCTGATGGGTGTGGTCGATGCGGCCAAGACCGCCGCTGCCTATTATTCGCCGATCATGTTCCTGTTTCTGGGCGGTGCCTTCATGGCGCTGGCGATCGAGCGAACCGGGCTGCACCGGCGGCTGGCCTTGGCGATTCTGGCGCGGGCGGGCGGATCGAACTGGCAATTGCTGCTGGCGGTGATGGCTGCCACGGCGATGATATCGATGTTCATTTCCAACACCTCCACCGCGCTGATCATGATGCCGATGGCGCTGGCGATGCTGGCTTCGGGCGGGGTGCAGGAAGGCGAAACCGGCGGTATTGCCGGGGCCTTGCCGATGGGCGTGGCCTTTGCCGCGACACTGGGCGGATATGGCACCATCGTGGGCACCCCCACCAATGCGATTGCCGCCGCGTTGCTCGACAAGAGCCTGGGGGTGAAGATCTCGTTCCTGGAATGGAGCCTGTTCGGCCTGCCGATGGTGCTGCTCTCGGTGCCACTGGCGGCGTGGATCATTGCCCGCACCCACCGGCTTTCCGCCGATAGTTTCGATCCGCAAGCTGCGCGCGCCGCCATTCACCTGCCTGCTGCGTGGACCGTGCCGGAAAAGCGCCTGCTGCCGGTGTTTCTGCTGGCAGTGCTGGCCTGGGTGACGCAGCCGCTGCTGGAACCGCTGTTCCCCAAGGGCGGGCTGACCGATGGCACCATCGCCGCGATTGCCGGGCTGGTGTTGTTCGTGCTGCCCGATGGTACCGGACGGCCATTGCTGCTGTGGAAAGAGGCGGATCGCGCGCCCTGGGGCGTGGTGCTGATGTTCGGCGGCGGTCTGTCGCTGGCGATGGGGATGAGCGAAAGCGGACTGGCCGACTGGATGGGGCAGATGCTGCTGCCGCTGCGCGCGGTGCCGCTGCCGGTGGTGGCGCTGGTGGTGGTTGCCTTTGTGGTGGTGGTGACCGAATTCGCCAGCAATATTGCCGCGGCCAGCGGGATCATGCCGGTGGTTGGCGCGCTGGTCACGGCGCTGCATGCCGATCCGCTGCTGCTGGCCTTGCCTGCCGCGCTGGCGGCCAGTTGGGGCTTCATGCTACCCGCCGGAACCGGCCCCAACGCGATTGCCTGGGCTACCGGCCATATCTCCATGCCGCGCGTGCTGCGCGCCGGGCTGCTGCTTGATCTGGCGGGGGTGCCGCTGATGATCGCGGTGGTGTGGAGCGTTTCCGCGCTACTCTGAGCGCGGTGCTTGCATCAGTTCGATGCGATTGCCGAACGGGTCTTCGGTAAAGCAGCGGGCCATACCGTCCACCGGATCATCGGCCAGCAGCGGGCAGCCAGCCGCCGCGAGCTGTATTTGCAAGGCTTCGAGATCATCGACCAGCAGCGCCGGATGCGCTTTGCGCGCCGGGCGAAAATCCGCCTCGACCCCCAGATGCAGGCGCAGCGCACCGCTTTCGAACCAGCAGCCGCCCCGCGCGGCCAGCTTAGCGGGCTTGGTGCGTTCGGGCAGGCCCAGCAGATCTTGATAAAATCCGCGCGCGGCATCCTCACCGCCCGGCGGCATTGCCAGCTGGATGTGGTGCAGGGCGATGGCCCGGCCCATGCTCAGACGCGTTCAGCCTGCGCGACCGCGTCGCTGGCGCGCAGTGCGGAAACGATCCGGGTAAGATGGGCAAGGTCGGATACTTCCAGATCCACCTGATAGGTGCCAAAGCGTTCATCGCGCCCCGCCATGTCAAGATGGACGATATTGGCGCGATTGCCGGCGAAGATTCCGGTCGCCTCGGCCAGCGTGCCGGGGCGGTTGTAGAGCACGATGCGCAACCGTCCGATCGCGCCGGTGGTGCGTTCGCCCCATGACAGATCAAGCCAGTCGGCATCGACACCGCTGGCCAGCGTCAGGCAGCCGATGGAATGCACTTCCACGCCCTGGCCGGGGCGGCGCAGGCCCACGATCCTGTCGCCGGGAACCGGATGGCAGCACGGTGCCAGCTGAAAGGCGACGCCCGGCGTCAGCCCCCGGATCGAGATCGCGCGTTCCTGCTTGGGCCAGCTTTCGGGATCGGGCAGGCTGGCGGCACTGCCGGGCATCAGCGCTTCCATAACCTGCCGGTCATCCAGCTTGGCCGCGCCGATGGCGATCATCAGCTCGTCCACACTGCCCAGCCCCAGCCGCTTGGCGGCGTCGCGCACGGCTTTCTTGCCGATCTTCGATGGCAGACGGTCAGCAATTTCCTCGAACAGCTTGGTGCCGATCGCGGCCACTTCCTGCCGTTCCTTGGCACGCACCGCGCGGCGGATCGCGGCGCGGGCCTTGCCGGTGACGACGAAGCTCAGCCAGGAAAGCTGCGGCGATGCGCTGCGGCTTTTGATGATTTCCACCACATCGCCATTGGCCAGCACCGTGCGCAGCGGCATATGCCGCCCGTTGATCTTCGCGCCGACGGCGAAATTGCCGAGATCGCTGTGCACCGAATAGGCGAAATCGACCGGGGTGGAACCTTTCGGCAGCTGATGCAGCGCGCCCTTGGGGCTGAAGGCAAAGATTCGGTCCTGATAGATGGCAAGGCGGGTGTGTTCGAGCAGTTCCTCGGCATCGTGGCTGGCATCGACGATTTCGATCAGATCGCGCAGCCAGCCCACCTGCCCGTCCGGCACGCCGCCCTGCTTGTAGGCCCAATGCGCGGCCAGGCCAAACTCATTGGTATTGTGCATTTCATGCGTGCGGATCTGCACTTCCATCCGCATCGAATTTTCAAAGATCAGCGCGGTGTGGAGCGAGCGGTAGCCATTGGTCTTGGGGGTGGAGATGTAATCCTTGAAGCGGCCAGGGATCATCTGCCAGGTGGTGTGCAATATGCCCAGTGCGCGATAGCAATCCGCCTCGCTGTCGGTCAGCACGCGGAAGGCCATGATATCAGTGATCTGTTCGAAGGAGACATGGCGTTCGGCCATCTTTTTCCAGATCGAATAGGGGTGCTTTTCGCGCCCTGATACTTCCACCTTCAGCCCGGCTTCGGCCAGCGCCTGCTTGATCGCCAGCGCGATCGCCCCCACCTGTCCACCTTCCTGGCTGCGGATCTGCGCCAGCCGCCCGGTGATGGTGGCATAGGCTTCGGGTTCCAGCTGCTCAAAGGCGAGCAGCTGCATTTCCCGCATATATTCATACATCCCCACGCGTTCGGCAAGCGGGGCATAGATATCCATGGTTTCGCGGGCGATGCGGCGGCGTTTGTCGGCGCTTTTGATGAAATGCAGCGTGCGCATGTTGTGCAGCCGGTCAGCCAGCTTGACCAGCAGCACGCGCAGATCCTCGCTCATCGCCAGCAGGAACTTGCGCAGGTTTTCGGCGGCGCGCTCGCTCTCGGTCATCGCCTCGATCTTGGACAGCTTGGTAACGCCATCGACCAGCCGGGCGACATCGGGGCCGAACAGGCGTTCAACCTCTTCCACCGTCGCCAGCGTATCTTCCACCGTATCATGCAGCAGCGCGGTGATGATGGTTTCCTGATCGAGCTTCAGCTCGGTCATCAATCCGGCGACTTCTACCGGATGCGAGAAATAGGGATCGCCGCTGGCGCGCTTTTGCGTGCCGTGCTTCTGCACGGTGTAGACATAGGCCCGATTGAGCATCGCCTCATCGGCATCGGGATCATACGCTTTGACGCGCTCAACAAGTTCATACTGACGAAGCATTATGCCCTAGATGAGGGGTTCTGGGGCGCTCCCGCAAGTGCCAATTCAGTGCGCGGCGAATAATCTTAGGGATCGGTGAATTCGCCCTTGCGCTTCTGCATCTGGCTCATCACTGCCTCGATCTGGTTTTTCGAGCCGATCAGCGCCTGCTGTTCGATGCTTTCCTCCATCAGAATCTCATCAACCGAGGCGTGGAGATAATGCGCGAACAGGCGCTTTGCCGCGCGCTGGGCCTGCGGATTGCGATTGGCGATATCCTGGGCGATGGCGGTGGCGCGGGTCACCGGATTGGCATCGACGATGCTGGCAAAGCCCAGATCCAGCGCCTCCGCGCCGGTGAATTCGCGGTTGGTATAGGTCAGCTCGCGCAGCAAATCGTCGCGCACCGTGCCGCGCCACAGCGCATAGCCGCCCATATCGGGTACCAGCCCCCACTTCATTTCCATCACCGCCATGCGCGTATCGGGGGCGACAACGCGGAAATCGGCACCGCTGGCGATTTGCAGCCCGCCGCCGAAGCACACGCCATGTACGGCCGCGATCACCGGCACCGGCAGCTTGCGCCATTGCATCGCCACCTGCTGCGGCAGATTGCTGTTGCCATGGGTGCGCGTGGTCAGCGGGTTTTCGCGGCGGCGATTGGTGTCGGCCATGCTGCCCATGTCCAGCCCGGCGCAGAACGCCCGCCCTTGCCCTGACAACACCACACAGCGCAGCCCGGGCAGCGAATGCAGCACTTCCCCCGCATGAGCCAGTGCGGCGAACATATCCGGGTCCAGCGCGTTCATCTTGTCTTCGCGGATCAGCCGAACCTGGGCGACACCATCGGCCTCCACGGTGATCGAAACACGGTCTGCCGGGGTGATTTCATGGTGCATGGCCGCTCTGCCGCTCCCTGTCTGGAATATCGTTGTTCAGCTGTTCCTTGCGCAAATGGTGCCGGGCGTCCAGTGGCAAATCGGCAAGCGATGCCTCGGTCGGCACCAGTCGATAGGCCCCGCCGGTGCAGGTTTCGATCAGGCCCTCGATACCCGCCAGCCGCAGCTTGCTGCGCAACCGGCTGATATGCACCGCCAGGCTGTTGGTTTCGGGACGGAAGTGCAGATTCCAGATGTCCTGCCGCAGCTGATCCGGCTGAATTGCCAGTCCCGGTGCTTCGGCAAGGTGCCACAGCAGGGCAAATTCGCGCGGGTGCAGCCCCAGTGGGTGTTTCCCGACAAAGCCATCGCGAGCCGCCAGATCGAGCCGCAGCCGCGCAATCTGGCGCTGGCGGGGCATGACCTCCGCCAGCGTTGCCAGTCGCTCGGCCCGGGCAGCGATTTCATGCAGCGATGCGGCTGGTGTGGCGGCATCGCCAAATCCCTGGCGCAGCAGCGCGGCACGTTGATCGGCATCGCGGACTCCCAATACCAGCGTCCAGCGTCTGGGCATGGCGGCCAGATGCCAGCCGACCGGGACCAGCGCCGGGCAAGCGCAGCCCCGATCATCGATCATACGCCAACCCAATCGCCGCAGATCGCAGGCGAGTGGCGGCAGCCCATCCGCAAGCCAGCGAAACCGCCGCAACGTCTTCCCCCCGAAAGCCGGAGGTCAGAGGATCAATCAGGCGGCTTCACTGCAAGCGCAACTGCTACCAAAGCGGTAAGGCTCAGGCGGCGGTGCTGTTCACACCCATGCTGGCAAGATAGCGCTTTATGTTGCGCGCGGCCTGCCGCAGCCGCTGCTCGTTTTCGACCATGGCGATGCGAACAAAGCCTTCACCTTCTTCACCATAGCCAACGCCGGGCGCCACCGCGACCTCGGCATGGGTGAGCAGCTGCTTGGAAAATTCCAGACTTCCCATATCCTTGAGCGCGGGCGGCAGCGGTGCCCAGGCAAACATCGAGGCGCGCGGGCTGGGGATATCCCATCCGGCGCGGCCAAAGCTTTCGACCAGAACATCGCGGCGTTTCTGGTACAGCGCGCGGTTCATCTCGACGATATCCTGCGGCCCGTTCAGCGCCGCGCAGGTTGCCGCCTGTATCGGGGTGAAGGCACCATAATCGAGATAACTCTTCACCCGGGTCAGCGCCGCGATCAGCCGCTTGTTGCCAACGGCGAAGCCAACGCGCCAGCCGGCCATCGAAAAGGTTTTCGACATCGAGGTGAATTCCACCGCCACATCCTTGGCCCCCGGCACCTGCAGGATCGATGGGGTGGGGTTGCCGTCGTAATAGAGTTCGGAATAGGCAAGGTCTGACAATACCCAGACCTTGTTTTCCTTCGCCCAGGCCACCAGCCGTTCATAGAACGCCAGATCGACCGTTTCGGCGGTGGGGTTCGAGGGATAGTTGACGATCAGGATCGACGGGCGCGGGACTGTGAAGGCCATCGCCCGGTCCAGCGCGCGCCAGTAATTCTCATCCGGGGTGGTCGGCACGCTGCGGATCGTTGCGCCGGCGATGATGAAGCCAAAGGTATGGATCGGATAGGACGGATTGGGTGCCAGTACCACATCGCCCGGCGCGGTGATCGCGGTGGCAAGGCTGGCCAGCCCTTCTTTCGATCCCATGGTCATCACCACTTCGGTGTTGGGATCCAGCTCAACCCCGAAGCGGCGGGCATAGTAATTGGCCTGCGCCTTGCGCACGCCGGGGATACCCTTTGATGCGGAATAGCCGTGGGCATCGGGCTTTTGCGCCACTTCGCACAGCTTGTCGATGACATGCGGCGGCGGCGGCAGATCGGGATTGCCCATGCCAAGATCAATAATGTCCTGCCCCGCGGCGCGGGCTGCGGCTCGCATGTCATTCACTTCGGCGATGACATAGGGCGGCAGTCGCTTGATGCGGTAAAACTCTTCGGACATGGGACCTTTCCATTATCGGCGGCCGCGGCAAATTCCGCAGCGTCCATTCCCCATATCAGGCTTTTGCGCTGCGGGAACCAGTCGTGTTCAGGAACAGGGCAGTCAGCCCCAGTGGCAGCAGCCAGGCGATCCAGCCATCCAACGCATAGAACAGCTCATAATGGCGGGCGCTGCCATAGATCGCCCACAGCGCCAGGTAGATGCGGAAAAACACCGCACCGCTGGTGGTTGCCGCCATCAGCAGCATGCAGGCACGGTGCCGCGCGACTCGTCCGGCGCGGATGCTGGCGATGCCAAGGCCCAGCAGCACCAGCCAGACCAGCGCCTGCGCAGAAAAGCCCAGCGCCGATCCCCATGTGACCGGCAGCACCAGCGCCACCGGAAAGGCGGTGATGCCCGCGATCAGCACATCCAGCGCCGCGATCCGGCCGGCGATGCGGTGCCAGCGCGGACGCGGGTTGAGCAGGATCGTCAGCGGCACCAGCAGCAGCGCTAGCCCGCCGCTGATCATGTGCAGGGTGAAGATCGCCGGGATCACTTCCATCTTCACTGCCAATGCTTCGGGAAAATCCTCTGTCATCAAAGGTGCGCGGATCGCCTTGTATGCGGTAAGCATTACAAAGGCGGCGATTGCTGTTAGGATGATGGCGAAGGCCAGCCGCACCGGCAAAAGGCCGCGCTGGCGTGCAACGAAACGGGAGACCGACATGACACCCATATTCCACCCCCTGCTGCGAATGTCGATTGGGCTGATGGCTGGCGGTGCCGCCTTTGCAACCGTGGCAGTTGCCCAGAACGGAGCCGCAACCAGCAGTCCCTATTACGGTCGCTGGACCGTTTCGGATGATCGCCCGGTCTTCACCCCGCGCGGACGGGAATATCGCACGATCGATATCGCCCCCTGCGGCAATGATTTCTGCGGCGTCAGCGTTGCCGATAACGGCACCTGCGGCGCGCGGCTGTTCCGCTTTCTGGGGCGGCATGCCAACAGCGATGAATGGCTGCGCGGCCATGGGCGTTGGGGCCAGGGCAAGAAGAATGTCGTGATCTACAGCTACGACAATGACAGTGAGCCGCCGGTTCGCACGCTGGAGCTTTATCTGGGCGATGGCTATGATTTTGGTGAAAGATCCAGCAATATGCCCAAGTTCCACGCCAACTATCGCCGCACTGGCGAGGCGCGGTGCACTTCGCGTTGAGTAACGCTTTGGCAAGGAGGCCATGATGTCTGATCAGGCTGGCGTTGATGACGATATTTTCGTCAATCTGATGCAGCTGCCGCAGCAGCTGTTCAGCCAGTTCCTGCCGGGCACCGATACTGCGGGCGAAGATGCGGCGACGGCGCAGGCCGATCTGGCGCAATGGGCCAGCGTCGCGCAGCGCCTGCAGGCGATGTGGTTCGATTTCCAGCGCGAACAGGCGGGGCAGCTGGCCGAGAAAGCGCCCGCACTGCTGGGCGATCCGGCTGACTGGATGGGTTTGGCCCAAGGCTGGCTGAAAGGCCTGCCGCTGACCAGCCCCGATGTGCAAAAGCGCATGTGGGAAGAAGGGCTGGCGCTGTGGGAAGGGGTGCTGGGGCAATATGGCATCGGCCCCCGCGCCACCGAGGCGGGCGAGAACGGGCCGGAACTGCCGCGCAAGGATCGCCGCTTTGCCGATCCCAAATGGCGCGAGCGGCCATTTTTTGCGCTGGTCCACCAGACCTATCTGCTGCTGGCCGAACAGGTGCTGGCCCTGGCCGATGGGGTGGATGGTGTCGATCCGGTTCGCAAGGAGCAGCTGAAATTTGCCGCGCGCACCCTGGTGGAGGCGCTGTCGCCCGCGCATTTCCCGCTGACCAATCCGGTGGTGCTGGAACGGATGCGCGAAACATCCGGCGAAAGCCTGATCAGGGGGATGGAGCATCTGCTGGCCGATCTGCGGCGCGGGCAGCTTACCCATGTCGATCCGCAGGCATTCCGGCTGGGCGAGAATATCGCCGCCACCCCGGGCAAGGTGGTGCATGAAACCCCGCTCTATCAGCTGGTGCAATATAGCCCGACCACCGACAAGGTGCTGGAAACGCCGCTGATCATTTTTCCGCCGTGGATCAACCGGTTCTACATCTTGGATCTCAGCCCTCAGAAAAGCTTCATCCGCTGGGCGGTGGAGCAGGGCGTGACGGTGTTCGTCGTCTCGTGGAAATCGGCCGATTCCTCTATGCGCGATGTCGTCTGGGATGATTACATCCGGGCCGAGATCGATGCGGTGGATACGGTGCGCGCGCGGCTGGGCGTCGCGGCAGCGCATGTCATAGGCTATTGCGTTGCCGGGACCACGCTGGCGGCGGCGCTGGCGGTGCTGGCGCGGCGCGGCGAGGCGGACAAGGTGAAAAGCGCCACCTTCTTCACCGCCCAGGTCGATTTCGAAAAGGCGGGCGAGCTGAAGGTCTTTATCGACGATCAGCAACTGACCGCGCTGGAAAAACTGGCGGGCGAGAAGGGCTATCTGGACGGGCGCTATATGGCGGCCACCTTCAACCTGCTGCGCGGCAACGATCTGATCTGGAACTATGTCGTCAACAACTACCTGCTCGGCGATGACTATCCGGCGTTCGATCTGCTGCACTGGAACGGCGATGTCACCAATCTTCCGGCCCGATGGCATCAGGCCTATCTGCGCGACCTCTATCGCGACAACAAGCTGGTGGTGCCTGACGCGCTGAGCGCCGATGGCACCCCGATCGATCTGACCCGGATCGAAACCCCCGCCTATATTCAGGCCGGGCGCGAGGATCATATCGCTCCGGCGGAAAGCGTCTGGCGGCTGACCCGGCATCTGCGCGGGCCGCAGACTTTCCTGCTTGCCGGATCGGGGCATATCGCCGGGGTGGTCAATCCGCCGACGGCCCGGAAATACCAGTACTGGACCAATGATGCCCCGGTGGAAAGCTTCGCCGAATTTGTCGCGGGGGCCAGCGAGACACCGGGCAGCTGGTGGCCGCACTGGATTGAATGGCTGCGCGGCCAGAATGCCGCGGAAGTACCCGCCAAGGGCAAGCGGATACCCGGCAGCAAGGGTGATCAGGTGATCGAGGATGCCCCCGGACGCTATGTGAAGCTGCCATAAGGTGCTGATATAAAAACATAATATCATTTATGTTGCAGTGCACAAAAATTCCTTGACTTCGCGGGTGCAATAACTATTTTGTGCACTGCAACATAAACCGTTCCCGATGGCGGGCATGGTGAAGTGTGAGGTGCGCAAGATGACCGCCGAAGTGAAGCATGACAGCGCCGAAAAGGCCTATGCCGATGCCGCCGCAACCGTCGCTGAAAAGCCGGTGGCCGCAAAGCCTGCAGCTGTGAAGAAGGCAGCTGTGAAGAAGGCAGCTGTGAAGAAGGCAGCTGTGAAAATGGCTGGGGCGAAGAAGTCTGCCAAGAAGATTACCGCGCCTGCCGCCGCCAAGGCCGCAGCGAAGACCACCGAAACAAAGACCAACGATATTTCGCAGATCAAGGACACCATCATGACCAAGACCAAGACCGTTAGCGAAGATTTCACCGCCAAGGCCAAGGAAGCCGCTGCCGACGTGCAGTCGCGCGCCAAGGCTGCCTTTGAAAAGGGTAGCGCGCTGTTTGGCGAAGTGAACGAATTCAGCAAGGGCAATGTCGAAGCCCTGGTTGAATCGGGCAAGATACTGGCCTCTGGCCTGCAGGAAATCGGCAAGGACTATCTGGCCGAAGGCAAGAGCGCGATCGAAACCGTGACCGCCGATGTCAAGGAATTCGCTGCCGTGAAGTCACCCACCGATTTCTTCAAGCTGCAGGGCGAAATCATGCGCCGCAATTTCGACGCCGCCGTGGCTTCGGGTTCGAAGCATTCGGAAGCATTTGTGAAGCTGGCCAACGATGCCTTCGCCCCGATCTCGACCCGCGTCAGCCTGGCTGTCGAAAAGGTCAAGAAGGCCGCCTGATCGGCTGATCCTGCTTCGTCACGCCAGCCTTTCCTCTCCCGGCTGGCGGGCGGAAACAATGCGGACCGGACAGTTTACTGTCCGGTCCGTTGTCGTTTTGACGCAGCGGGGCTTGCCCTGCGCCCGTGCCGATGCGATATTTTGCCGATATGATGATTGACCCTGCCCTGACTGGAATCGCGCCGCGCGGCGCTGACGACGCCGATGATGAACATGGCGGCGGCCAGCATCAGATCGGCATCGCCACCAAGACCCGCGCAAAGCCGAAGAAGCCCAGCCAGTTCAAGGTGCTGCTGCTCAACGATGATTACACCCCGATGGAATTCGTGGTGATCGTGCTGAAGCGGTTCTTTCACATGGATATGGAACAGGCGACGCGGGTGATGCTGCATGTCCACCAAAAGGGCGTCGGCGTCTGCGGCATCTTCCCCTTCGAAATCGCCGAGACCAAGGTCAATCAGGTGATGGATTTCGCCCGCCAGAACCAGCACCCGCTGCAATGCACGCTGGAAAAGGCGTGATTGGTTGAGTGTACGGTCAGGCCATCCGGCCTGACCTCACGGCACCGGCCCGCTCCCCGCCCGGCCACCCAGAGCATACAATCTCGTTGGGTGGCCGGGCGGGGGAGCGGGGCCGGAAAGCTGCAAGCCAATCGCGGAGGCGATTGGCGCAACCTAGTTGCTAAGCATTCACATCGGCATAATGCGATGGGGGCTGGATCACGTCCATGCGTTCGGCCAGCAGCGGGCGGAAGCTGGGGCGGCTTTTGAACACGGCATACCAGTCACGCGCCTGATCGTGGCCGTTCCAGTCCAGCCCGCCAAGATAATCCGCCACCGATATCTGCGCCGCGGCTGCCAGATCGGCCAGGCTCATCGTCGCGCCCGCCAGCCAGGGGCGGTGATCGATCAGATGGTCGATATAATAGAGATGCTCATGCGCCAGCCGCATCGCCTCGCGCAGCACGCGCGAATCGGGGGATTGGCGATAGACCAGCCGCTTCTTCATCCGCTCGTGCAGCAGCGGCGCGGTGATGTCGCCATAGAAATTCTCGTCAAACAGCGCCACCAGCCGCCGGATTTCCGCGCGGTTGACGGCGGTGCCGTTGATCATCGCGTTGCTATCAAGCGTTTCCTCGAAATATTCGCAGATCGCCTGACTGTCGCACAGGGTGATCCGCTTTTCCGGGTGATGCAGCACCGGGGTGCGCCCGGCCGGATTGAGATCGAGAAATTCGTCGCGCCGTTCCCACGGGTTTTCGCGCCACAGTTCATAGGCCACACCCTTTTCGCTGAGGAGCAGACGAACCTTGCGGCTGAAGGGGCACAGGGGGAATTGATAGAGCTGCCACATGACCAGCCCTCATGCCGAAACCGGCCAGTTGCGTCCACCCGCCAGCGCCGCGCAGATGCAGCAAATCAGGTGGATAAATGCGCCCGTGGCGTGGCCACTTCCTGAAGCTTCGCCTCGATCCCCTGCCACAACCGGCCCAGCGCCTTGCCGGGTTCAGAGCTGTTGGCAAAGCTGCCCAGCGGCGCGCGGCGCACGGCGGTCTGTTCGATCTGGCTGGCCATCGGCACCACCGGCCATCCGGCCGCGATGCCTTCTGCGGTTTCGCGGTGCAGCTTGCGCCGCGCGTCATACATCGACAGCACCGGCAGGATCGGCGGATGGCGGTGATGATCATGCAGCAGATTGCGGCGCAGCCCCTCCAGCGCCCGCGCCGCCAGCGGCGAGGCGGGCAGCGGCACGATGATCAGATCGGCGGCGGCCAGCACCTGTTCGGTCACTTCATTATAGCCCGCCGGGCAATCGAGCACGATCCGGTCAAAATCATGCCCCAGTTCCATCGCCAGCTTGGCCAGCCGCTTGCGCTTGCCCAGCCGCGCCAGCTGCACCGGCAGCATCCGCAAACTGTCATCGGCGCGCAGCAATGACAGATTGTCCCAGCTGGTGGCCTCTACCAGATCGCGCGGGCGGCCTTCGCGTTGAAACAGCGAAGCGGCGCGGTGTCGCCAGGATTCGTCGAAACCCAGCAGAAACCCGGCCCCGCCCTGCGGATCGAGATCCCACAGCAGCGTGCGGCGCTTTGACACCATGGCCGCGCGCCAGGCGAGATCGACCGCCAGCGTGGTTTTGCCGACTCCGCCCTTGATGCTGTAAACCGCGATAACTGCCACGATTGATCCTGCCCCGATGAGGCGCCATTGATTCCGCGAATATGCGCGAAGTTCAAACGATTCCTCAGCGCCGCGCCGGAATGGAACGGTTTGCGGCGCGGCGGTGAACGCTTAGCGCTTGAAGGGGTTCTTCGGGCTGCGCAGGGTCAATCGTACCGGCACCGCATCAAAGCCCAGCTCCCGGCGGATACCGTTGACCAGATAGCGGCGATAGCTTTCCGGAAGCTCGTCGAGCCGGGTGCCGAACATCACGAAGCTGGGCGGGCGGATGCGCGCCTGGGTGATATAGCGCAGCTTGATCCGCTTGCCGCCCGGCGCTGGTGGCGGGTTGGCCTCAAGCGCGGTATCGAACCAGCGATTGAGCAGCCCGGTGGGCACCCGGCGCGACCACGCCGCGCGCAGCGAAAAGGCCGCGCCCAGCAGCTGGTCCAGCCCCTTGCCGGTGCGCGCCGATACCGCCAGCAGCGGCAGGCCCTTCACCTGCGCCAGACCTTCGTCCAGCGCTCCGCGAATGCCGTTGAACAGGCCAGAGGCATTTTCCGCGACATCCCATTTGTTGATCGCGATCAGCAGTGCCCGGCCTTCTTCCAGCACCATCGAGGCGATCTTCAGATCCTGATGTTCCAGCCCCTTGGTGGCATCGAGCAGCAGCACCACCACTTCGGCGAAATCCACCGCCCGGCGGGCATCGGCGACGGAGAGCTTTTCCAGCTTTTCGGTAACCCGCGCCTTCTTGCGCATTCCGGCGGTGTCGATCAGCCGCACCGGACGCAGCTCTCCGCTGTCGGGATCGTGCCAGTCCCAATCGACTGCAATCGAATCGCGGGTGATGCCCGCTTCCGGTCCGGTCAGCAGCCGGTCCTCGCCCAGCATGGCGTTGATCAGGGTCGATTTGCCGGCATTGGGCCGCCCGACAATCGCCAGCTTCAGCGGTGCGCGCAGCAGTGCCTCTTCGTCTTCCTCGTCGATCGCTTCGGCTGCAGCCTCGTCACGCTCGCGCTGTCCGGCATCGAGATGCGGCAGCAGTGCCTCGAACAGATCGCCCATGCCTTCGCCATGTTCGGCGGACAGCGCGATCGGATCGCCCAGCCCCAGCGCGAAGGCTTCAAACAGGCCGGCATCGCCGGAACGCCCCTCGGCCTTGTTGGCGATTACCACCACCGGCACCGAGCTGCCGTGCAGCCAGCGGGCGATTTCCTCATCCAGCGGGGTCAGCCCGGCGCGGGCATCGATCACGAACAGCGCGACATCGGCATCCTGCAAGGCCGCCTCGGTCTGCTTGCGCATCCGCCCGGGCAGGCTGGCGGGATCATCATCTTCCCAGCCCGCGGTATCGACGATGGCGAAATCCAGCCCCAGCAGATGCGCCTCGCCAAAGCGGCGATCGCGGGTGACCCCCGGCTGATCGTCCACCAGCGCCAGCTTCTTGCCGACCAGCCGGTTGAACAGCGTCGATTTGCCGACATTGGGGCGGCCGATGATAATAACTTGAGGCAGGCTCATAAACTGGGTTCACAAATAACAGGGAGAATCCGCCGCGCGGAATCCGGCAATAGGCGCGGGATCAATGGCGCTTCTGTAACCACCGGCAAGCTTTTGCAAGCCGGGCGGCAAAATCTTGCCGCGATGTTTACCACATCGCGCAGCCTCACCCTAACCCGGGCGTGCGATTTGCCGCATCATGATGAAACGGATTCTTCTGTCAGGCGGCTTTGCCCTTGCGATTCTCGCCACCCCGGCAGCCGCGGACATGGTCGTGATCGACGATTCCACCGCCGGTCAGGGCGGCGGCAGCAATTTGCCGCCCTATCTGCAATGCGTGCCCTATGCCCGGCAGGTTTCCGGCATCAATATCTTCGGCGATGCTTATACCTGGTGGGGGCAGGCCGAGGGGCGCTATTCGCGTGGCTATCGCCCGCGGGTGGGGGCAGTGATGGCGCTGAAGCCGCATGGCGGTTCGCGGCTCGGCCATGTCGCGGCGGTCAGCCGGATCATCGATTCGCGCACCATTCTAGTCCGCCATTCCAACTGGTCCCCGATCAATGGGCGTCGCGGCCAGATCGAGGACAATGTGCGGGTGATTGACGTTTCGCCCGCCAATGACTGGAGCGAAGTGCGCGTCTGGTATGCCCCGCTGCAGGCGCTGGGCGGCACCCATTGGCCGGTGCAGGGCTTCATCTATAACCAGCGGCCCAAGGCTGGCGAACGGCTGGAAGTGCGCGCCGATGGCCGCGCCGCATCAGCCAGCGACCCGATCGGCGATATCATCCGCAACCGGCTGGGGTTCTGAAGCTCCTGGTTTCAGGCATTATCGCCGCGAAACCATTGCATGTAGCGCGCGGTGACGAAGGCCAGCATGGCCTGACCGGTTGCAGCAGCGCCCGGCCGCGAACGATCTCCGACTGGCCTGCCGACCAGCATCCTGCGCATTTCCGCAAAATCGAAATAGCGCGACAGCTTTCCCGATTGCTCCATGCGGTCAATTTCAGCCAGCACCTGTGGCTGCATCGCTTTGACATCCTGCAGAAAGTTCGGCGTCATATTGTCGGTACCGGGCTGGCGGGTCTGAAAGGCGGGGGGATAGATGTCCTTCAGCGCCTTGCGCGCCAGATAGCGGGTTAGCCCGTCTTTCAGGTGATATTCTTCCGGAATCGCCAGCGCGAGTTCGATTACGCGCTTGTCGTGAAACGGCTGGGTGAATTCCAGCCCGTGGTGCGCGCCAACAATCGAATAGGTCTGCCCCGGTCCGCTGTGCATCCGCTTGAGCGTCTGCTCCATGGCAATGCGCGGGTCAGCCAGATCGCCCTGCCCGAAGCCCCAGCGCGATGCCTTGCTGAGCGCTTTTACCTCCTGCGACAGCGGCATGGTGGGCCCCCACAACCGCAGCCCGTTGCGATAGCGGAACAGCAGACTGTACCAGGACGAAAAGCCAGCAGGCAGAATCACATTGCGCCACAGTGTGCGCAGTCGTCCCTGTCCTAAATGACGCCGCATGGCAGTGAACTCTGCCATGAACCGGCGAAATTCCCCGCGTATCAGCATCCGCGGCAGTGCCGTGATGCCGCGCGGGTTCAACGTATAATCCCCGCCATGACCATCCATCACGATGCGCGCACCGGCCCGGGCCAGCGTGGTAAAAATTGCTTCGACAGTGTGCAGCCTTGGGCTGCGCCTGCTGTCACTGGTGAAGAATGATTTTTCGAGCAGATCCAGCAGGCCCGGTCCCTCGCCCGTGACATAGCGCATATCCAGATGCGGCATGTGGCTTCGGCACTGTTCGCACCAATAGCGGGCACCGCTGATTGTCCCATCCGCTGCGACCGGCAGGACCGAGGATACGGCAATCAGTTTCCGCCCCTGCCGCTCCATATCAGTACCGGCCAACCCGCATATCGCGCTGGAATCAAATCCGCCACCCATCAGCAGCCCGGCTGGATAGACCGCGCGGCGCAGCCGACAGGCCACGGCTTCGCCCAGAATTTCGCGGTATTTCTCGAGATAATAGGCCTCTTCACGGCCGATATGCGCCGGATCGGCATGGGGCTGCCAATAGCGTCGTATGTTTACATCGCCGTGGCGGTCGACTGTCAGCACAGAACCACCAGGAACCACCTGAATCCCCGGGAAATCGGTCATGCCGACATCGCCGGGCGCCTCGAACAGCAGCGATCGGGCAACGCGGTCTTCGTCAAGCTCGCGCGGCACCTCTGGCAGCGCCCATAGCCCCTTTATTTCCGATGCGAAGGCAAAGAATCCAGCGCCCCGATGATAATAGATATGGCGCTGCCCCATGGGATCGACGGCCAGCGTCAATTCCTGTTTGCCAGCATCCCAGGCGGCAAAGGCGAAGTCGCCGATCAGCCGATCGACACAGTGTTCGCCCCAGGTATTGAAGGCCGCCAGCAGCAGCGCGCTGTCTGCCATGCCTTCCAATTGCGGAGCAGCAATCCCCAATTCCGCGCCCAGGTCTTCGCGATTGTCGATCCGCAGATCGGCGACCAATGACAGCAATCCATCCTGCCGTGGCTGCACCTCTGCCGAATCTTCGCGGGTGATACGCATGAGCAGATGGGCCAGGCCAATCGGGCCTTCAGCCCAGGATTTTTTGCGATCAGGGCCTAGATGGGCGAGCGCGGCCATCTGCCGATCAAGCGCACCCGCCGGGACCGGCTGGCCATCGAACTGGAGGATGCCGCAAATTCCGCTCAACGCCTATCGCCCGCAATTATCCAGGACACAATGCAAGCGTCGGTCCCCGCGCGAGCCCCGCAATCCGTCATGCAAATTGAAACCGCGCCCCCAACATTGCGATGGGGAATGCTGTCACAGCCGCAGCAAGACAATCATGGAAAGGGATTACGAGCTGGGATGATTGCTGGTGGTGCCAAGCGAAGGGAAATGGATTTCGCCCGGCGCCGCCGGGTTCGCGAAACCACCCCTGGTCTCATCGGCCAATGTCGCCCTGATAAGCTTCGGTTCAGTCCAGATCTTGCGGTTCATCTGCGGGCTTACAGTCTTATCCATAGCAATAATGCTCCCCAGCCAATCAAGCTGCTATTTGATATATAATAGCTAGCATGGCGGCGGATTTTCAGCTACTTTTTACTATGGAGCAATTTCAATCGCATAGGTGATGGCCGGTTGGTGAACCGCGCTGTTTGGCCCGCGGCAAGCCCTGCGCTCAGCTCCCCCCGGTCAGCTTTGCGACATTGTCGCGCAGGCGCTGGATCAGCGCGGCGTCATCGCCGCCGATGGTGATCGCGCGGCGGAAACGATCCGCTGCGGTGGCCCTGTTCAGTGCCACTCCGCGCCCCAGCACATACATGTCGCCCGCATAGACGCAGCCCTTGAAGCTGCCCAGCTCGCAAGCCCGGTCATAGCGGCGGGTGGCCTGCGCCAGATCGGCGGTTCCGGCGCTGCCGTCTTCCAGCACCGCGCCCAGATTGAGGCAGCCATTGGCATTGTTGCCGTCGCAGGATTTGCCCAGCGCGATCAGCCCCTGCGCCGGATTGCGGGCCGGATTGGCGCGGTTGATCAGCAGCAGGCCCAGATTGTCGCAGCCGGGCAGGTTGCCGGCCTGACAGGCCTTGTCATAGGCGCGCTGGGCGCCGCCAATATCCTTGGCCACACCCTCACCCAGTTCGCGCAGTCGCCCCAGCTGGTAGCAACTCACTGCGAAATCGGCGCTGCAGCCCCGATCATACAGCGC
>JBGAIR010000094.1:0-3421 GCA_044225335.1 Novosphingobium sp.
TCAATGCGGCAGCAAGGGCGGTTTTCATAGCGGGGTGAAATCCAGTCCGACATCGGCAGCCGGGGCGCTTTGCGTCAGGCGGCCGACCGAAACATAGGTAACGCCGGTTGCGGCGATAGCGGCGATGGTATCCAACCGAACGCCGCCCGAAGCTTCGCTTGGCACGCGCCCGGCGATAATTTGCACGGCTTCGCGCAGCGTATCGCAGTCCATATTGTCGAGCAGGATGTGGCTGGCACCCGCGGCCAGCGCCGGTTCGATCTGATCGATCCGGTCCACCTCGCAGATGATGCTGGTCACCCCGGCATCGCGGGCCCGGCGCACCGCTTCGCCAACCCCGCCGGCAACCAGAACGTGATTGTCCTTGATCATCGCCGCATCCCACAGGCCCATGCGGTGGTTTTGCGCCCCGCCCATGCGGGTGGCGTATTTTTCCAGATGGCGCAGGCCGGGTATGGTCTTGCGCGTATCGAGCAGCGTGGTCCCCCGGCCTGTATCGGCGCCCTGCATCGCGGCGACATAGCTGCGGGTCATGGTGGCGATGCCGGACAGGTGCTGCACGGTGTTGAGCGCGGCGCGCTCTGCCGTCAGCATGGCGCGGGCATTGCCCTTGATCCGCATCAGATCGCTGCCCGCGGGCACTTCCGCGCCCTCTGCGGCCAGGATTTCGATCTCCATCGCCGGGTCCAGCGCGCGAAAGAAGGCTGCGGCGATGGGCAGGCCGCAAACCACGATGGCATCGCGGCTGTCCATAACCCCGCTGAACCGCGCATCGGCCGGGATCACGCTCTCGCTGGTTACGTCATGGCCGCCGCCGGGCAAGCCAACGCCGAGATCCTCGTCCAGCGTGGCGCGCACGTATTGCGCAAGATCGAAGCCGGGAAGCGAAAAGTCAGTCATGTCGCCTTAGTCGCAAAGCATTTGCGCAGTGTCGAGAGCGGCCTTGCCGAAGCGGATCAATGCACGAACCGGGCAACGACATCGCGGTAACTGCGGCTGACCTTCACCTGTGCGCCCGATTCCAGCACCAGGAAGCATTCGCCATTGGTGTGCGGCTTGACCTGGCGGACCTGGTTGAGATTGACGATGGTCGAACGGTGAACGCGCTGGAACACGCGCGGATCAAGGCGGCGTTCCAGATCCTTCATGGTTTCGCGCAGGATCAGCGAATTGTCGCCGGTGTAGATGCACATATAGTCACCGGCGGCCTCGATATGCTCGATCGAATCGACATCGACGCGGAAGATCTGGCCGCGATCCTTGATGTTGATCAGCTTTTCATAGCGGCCCGCCGATGCATCAGCCTCTTCGGGCATTGCCTCGATCGCATCGGGGGCAACCTCAGCCAGAACATGCTTGAGCTTCTCCGCCTCTTCGGCCGAGCGTTTTTCCGCCAGTCGCACCCGCACGCGCTCCAGCGTATCAGCCAGCTTGTCTTCCTCCACCGGCTTCATCAGATAGTTCACCGCATTCGCTTCAAACGCGCGCACGGCGTGTTCCTGATAGGCTGTGACGAACACGATCAGCGGCGGTTCGATTTCCATCACGCCCTTGACCACGCTGAAGCCGTCAAAGCCGGGCATCTGGATGTCGAGAAACACCAGATCGGGCTTTTCGGTCTTGATCTTGCGGATCACCTCGCGGCCATTGGAGCAGGTGTCGATGATCTCCACATCGGTGTATTTTTCCAGCCGGAGCATCAGCCCCTGAATGGCCAGCTTTTCATCGTCGACGATGATGGTGCGGATAGTCATGGCAGGAAATCCTGTTGCGGTGCTGCCATCAGGCAGCGCCAGTGGTCAGCGCAGGGCGCTGCACGGCGGGGGCCACTTCGCGGCGTTCAAAGGGGATTTCGATCAACACGGCAAATCCGCCTTCAGGCATGTCCATGGTTTCAAAGCGATGCTCCTCGCCATAGGCCTGAGCCAGCCGGTCACGAATATTGGCCAGCCCGACACCGGTGGATACCGGCTCGCCGCCATCGAAAGTCACGCCATGCAACCTGTTGTCGGCCGGATCGTTTTGCAATCCCGGCCCGGTATCAGAGACGGTGATGCGAAGGTTTGGACCGACGAGCTGCGTGGCGATGGTGATTTCGGCTCCGGTCTCTTGCGGGCTGACCGCATATTTGATCGCATTTTCGACCAGCGGTTGCAGCAGCAGCGAGGGCAGCAAGGCGACCTCGCTGGCGGGCTCGATGCGAAAGCTGGTGCGCAGCCGCTCTTCGAAACGCATCCGCTCGATTTCCAGATAGAGCTTCAGCGTTTCCACTTCCTGCGCCACCGTCACGCGGCCGGTCGGCTCGTTGACCAGCGTGTAGCGCAGGAACGAGGACAGGCGGCTGAGCATGGCATTGGCCGGCTCGGTCTGTTTGAGCAGTACCAGCGTTGAGATCGAATTGAGCGTGTTGAACAGGAAATGCGGATTGAGCTGATAGCGCAGCATGGCCAGCTGGGCGCTGGTCGCCTGATTTTCCAGCCGGATCAGCTGATCGTTCTGCTCTTCGATCTGCAGAAAGAAGTTGATCGCGTAATAGAGCGCCGACCATGCCCCCAGCAGCGTCAGATCAAGATAGAACAGCCCGATCAGCCGCTGGGCAAAGCTGGCGCCGGATTCGCCATAATAGAGCTGCTGGACCCAGGCATCGATAAAGGCATAGAGCCCCACCGCAAAAGGCAGCACCAGCATCGTCACGCCCCAGGTTATCAGCGGGCGGCGGCTGATCAGCTGGCGATAGATTACCGACAGGATCAGCGTGATCGAAAAGCCGGTGATGGTGGCAATCACCACGATCACCAGATAGGAAATCGACAAGCCATTGGCGAGGCCGGACATGGCGCGCAGCAGGGTTGCGCCGCCCCAGCCAGCCGCCTGCAGCCGCCAGAAAGCCTGGTTCTTGTTGGCGAAAAACGGAGTGGGGCGAAAAGGCAGTACAGCCATGGCGCTGTTCTAGCAGATAATGCGGCCCGGGGGCGAGAGCTTTACGATTGCCGCGCCGCCGCGATGGCTTCGGCCAGCTTTTCGCGGCCGACCGCACCATTGAACACCTGCTTGCCGACAACCCAACTGGGGGTGCCTTCAAAGCCCAGCTTGCGCGCGACGTCGACATTGCCGGCCAGTTCCGCATTCAGGCGCGGATCGGCCATCAGCTTGCGGGCACGTTCCATATCGACACCAGCGGTGCGGGCGGCGGCTTCGATGGTGGCCGGAGTTACCGCGCCAGCAGCGAACATGGCATGGTGGAATGCGGCATAACGCCCCTGTTCGGCCGCGGCGAGGCCCATGCGGGCGGCATCGGCGCTTTGCGGGGAGAGGATCGGCAGTTCCCGCACCACCACGCGCAAATCCGGGTTTGCGGCGATCAGCGCGTCAACCTCGGCCACGCTGGCCCGGCAATAGGTGCAGGCGAAATCGGTGAATT
>JBGAIR010000095.1:0-3269 GCA_044225335.1 Novosphingobium sp.
GCGTCATGCGCACCATCCTAGAGCGCCGATTCGTCCAGCGCCACCCCCGCGTTGCGATGCGCGGCGACCAGTGCATTGCGCAGCAGCACGGCGATGGTCATTGGCCCGACACCGCCGGGAACCGGGGTGATCGCCGAAGCAGTCTGGCTGGCGCTGGCGAAATCGACATCGCCCACCAGCCTGCCCTTGGCCGCACCATCAGCAGGCGGCAGGCGATTGATGCCGACATCCACCACTACTGCGCCGGGCTTTATCCAGTCGCCCTTGACCATTTCCGCGCGGCCAACCGCCGCCACCACGATATCCGCGCGGCGCACCACATCGGGCAGATCGCGGGTGCGGCTATGCGCGACGGTAATGGTGCAGCTTTCCGCCAGCAGCAGCTGCGCCATCGGCTTGCCAACGATGTTCGAGCGGCCAATCACCACCGCTTCCTTGCCGGACAGATCGCCCAGCCGGTCTTTCAGCAGCATCAGGCAGCCCAGCGGGGTGCAGGGTACGAAGCCCGGTTCACCCACTGCCAGCCGACCGGCGCTGATGACATGGAAACCATCGACATCCTTGTCGGGATTGATGGTGGCAATCACCGTCTGCTCATCAAGATGCGCGGGCAGGGGCAGCTGGACGAGAATGCCATCGACAGCGGGATCGGCGTTGAGCTGCTCGATCAGCGCCAGCAATGTCCCTTCGTCGGTATCGGCGGGCAGCTTGTGTTCAAAGCTGGCCATGCCGCATTCCAGCGTCGCCTTGCCTTTGGAGCGGACATAGACTTCGCTGGCTGGATCCTCGCCCACCAGCACCACCGCCAAACCGGCCTTGCGACCAGCGTGAACCTCGAACTGGGCCGCTGCCACCGCGATGCGGGCGCGCAGCCCGGCGGCAAAAGCCTTGCCGTCAATCAGGGCGGCGGTCATTGGATGCTCGACAGGGCGAGACCCATCAGCAGCTTCTGCAGAATGGTCAGCGCGATGATCAGGACCATCGGCGAAAAATCTATCGCGCCGGTTTCCGGCATGATCCGGCGCACCGGCGAGAGGATCGGATCCAGCAAGGCATTGACCGCGCGCCAGATCGCCCCGACGAAATCATTGTGCGGGTTTATGACATTGAATGACAGCAGCAGGCTCATCACGAACTGAACGATCACCAAGGTGATGACGATCGAGATCAGATAGCCGACGATATCGAACAGCGTGTAGAACAGCACCGTATCATCCTTCCTTCATGACCATTTCAGGCGCGGATCAGCGTGCCTGCCCCGCGCGAGGTAAAGATTTCGATCAAGGTGGCATGTGGCACCCGGCCATCGAGCACAACCGCCGCCTCGCATCCGGCTTCCACCGCCAGCACGCAGGTTTCCAGTTTAGGGATCATCCCGCCGCTGATCGTGCCTTCGGCTTGCAACCAGGCAATATCGCCGGGCCGCAGATCGGTCAGCAGCTTGCCATCCTTGTCCAGCACGCCCGGCACGTCGGTCAGCATGAACAGGCGCGCGGCACCCAGCGCGGCGGCAATCGCCCCGGCCATGGTATCGGCGTTGATATTATAGGTTTCGCCATCCTCGCCCACGGCAATCGGGGCGATCACCGGAATCATCCCGGCATCGGAAATGGTCTTGATCACGCTGGTATCTACACGGCTGGGTTCGCCCACGAAGCCAAGATCGACCACTCGTTCGATCTGGCTGTCGGGGTCGCGCGTGGTGCGCTCCACCTTGCGCGCGGTGACCAGGCCGCCATCCTTGCCGGAAATGCCGATGGCCTTGCCCCCGGCCCCGGCCACCCAGCGGACGATTTCCTTATTGATCGCGCCGGACAGCACCATTTCGGCCACTTCCGCCGGAGCCTTGTCGGTTACCCGCAGGCCATCGATGAATTGCGTTTCAACGCCCAGCTTCTTCAGCATCGCGCCGATCTGCGGGCCGCCACCATGGACCACCACCGGGTTGATCCCGACTGCCTTCAGCAGCACGACATCTTCTGCAAAATCATGGGCCAGCTCAGGATCGCCCATGGCATGGCCGCCATATTTGATCACAAAGGTGCGCCCCGCATAGCGCTGCAGATAGGGCAGGGCCTCTACCAGTGTTTCGGCCTTGGCGAGCATTGCCGTGGTATGGGCGGGATCGGGATTATGCGGCATGATGCCCGCCTTTAGCCGCGCTGGCGGGGAATTGAAGCATTTTCATGCCGTCGCCATTCCGCCTCGTGCCGATTGCCACAGCGCTTTGACCGCATCGGGCACGAATGCCAGCCCGATGAACATCGCCGGAGCAATCACCGCCCCCCAATAGAAATTGTCTTGTCGGCCGGCGATCATGAAGGCCAGGCCATAACCCAGATAGAGCAGCGTGCCGAAACTGCCCGCGGCCGATCGCCAGCTGGCCCAGCCGAGCACCATCAGCACCACCAGCGGACCGGACAGGAAATGTGGCAGAAACCGCAGATTACTGGACAGCACCACGTCAGACAGCCAGCCGGACAGCCCGCGCATCACCAGCCAGGGCGGCCCCATCACATCGCTGGGGCGCAGCTGCTGCGCCACCAGATGCAGATGCACGGCCATGCCCGCCAGAAAAACGCCGATCAGCACGCCCCATGCGGCGCTTTCCTTCCAGTCGCGACGCCAGGCAGCCATTGCCGCCATCAGCAGCACAAAAGGTAGCGCATGTTCGCGGATTGCCAGTGCTGCCGCCGCTGCCGCCAGTGCGCCGGCCCACCGCCCGCCGGCGCTTCCGCCGGGGCGATGCAGCCCGAATGACAGCGCCAGCAGCATCCCGGCCCACAGCTCATGCAGCACGAAGTAATAGCGGTTCATGCCCAGCGATGCGCCCATGAACAGCAGTGCCATGGCGATGTTGCGGTGGCGCAGCGCGCCCGGTTCTTCGCCCAGCCTGCGCCACCATGCCCATAGCACCGCGATCATCAGCGCCAGCGCTGCCACGATCTGCCCGGTCTTGCCCAGCATCATGTCGATATAGGCCAGCGTTGGCAGGCGCACCGCCAGACCGGGGCGGAGCGGATAATCGGCCTTGCGATGTTCCTCGGCGGCAACCGCGTAATAATTCTCGCCCTTGCCGATGCGGTCGATCACCCGGTCATACAGCGCCAGATCGTCGTCGCGCGGCCGGTCCTTGCCTTTCACACCGGCGATATTGGCAACAAAGCCCTGCGTCTGGATGCCTTGATCCCCGGCGGTGATCGGCACCAGCGCTGATGCCAGCAGCAGTGCGGCCACCGCAAACAGAACCAGCCGGGCGGGCAGGGCGG
>JBGAIR010000033.1:0-24382 GCA_044225335.1 Novosphingobium sp.
CCAGATTGGCGGCCGACGCAGCGATGACAGGCTGCGGCGTGGCGCTGAGCACGTCCTGCTGCGCTACCAGCGCATTGAAGGCAATCATGAAGGCTTCGGTCAGTGCCTGTCCGTCCTTGCTGTTGCCATAGCCCGATTCCGCCGCCCCGGCATTCCAGCCACTGTTGCCACCAAAAGTGAGCGAACTCTTGCTGACCGATCCGGTGCCGGATGCGATGGTCATGCCGTTGCTCGGGCTGACGGCGCGGAGCCCTGCGGCGAAGGTCTTTTTCTTGCCGCCAAATCCGCCGAACATGCCGAGCACCGCGCCGCCAACCGGCACCCTGCTGACCAGCGATGATGCGGCACCTGATCGAACCAAGCCTTCCACGGCGGCGGATTTGGCCATCTCTATGCCCTTGTCCACCTCTTCCTTGTCACCGGCGATGGCGGTGACAAGGAAGCGGACCGGATCATTGCTGGCAGGGTTTCTGGGCGTGAAGCAGCCCGATTCAACGGCCATGGCATTCAGCAGCGCGCGCGGCGAACCCAGGCCATATTTCGTCCAGCCGTTCTGATCACCATCAACAAGGGCAATTGTGCCCAATGAGGCATCGCAATGTGCCAGTGCTGGCGGTGCTGCCTTTTCGGCAAATGCAGTTGAAGGAAGGCTAAGTGTGCAAAAACAAGCGAAAATGGCGATTGATTTGCTCTTCATTGTTCTACCCCCAAAACAGTTAAGCTTGCGCAGGGATAGATGCGGCGGTTACTCACAGCATTGTAATATCGCGACTCGAACTTTCGCACGCAAAGGGGCAGCGGATGCAGAAAGATCTGTCAACGAACCGGGTGACGGTTCGTTTTTTCATGCCTTCACAAGCGGTTGCTCCCTATATCAGCACTTACTATCTCACAGAGGTGGCAGTTTCTGGTGATCAGCATGTCGGTGACTGGCTGCACCCCGAATGGGCGAATCTCCGCTTTGTCAGCGGTGGTGATCTGCACGCTGCCATAGGCAAGGACGCCGTGCGCGCCACACCGCGCTTTATCGCAACCGGGCCGACCAGCTATTGCGCGCAGTTTTCCGCCCCGCGATCGCGCATCTGGGGGATAGGGCTGCTCCCCTTGGGCTGGGCGCGTCTGGTCGATGCCTCCGCGCGCAATTATGCGGATCGATTTTGCGACGCCGCCACCGATCCAGCCTTTGCCGGCTTCGCGCCGCTGCAGCGTGGCATTTTCACCGATCAGCCCGATGCAGCGGCCGAAGCCGCGCGGATCGATGCTCATATGGTGCAAATGCTGCGAGAACGGTCACCTGTGGAAGACGAAGAAACGATCCGCACGGCGCATGCCGCATTGCTGGCTGAGGATATTGCAACCGTCGGTGAGTTTGCCGACAGATTGGCCATTTCGGCGCGCTCGCTTGAGCGGCTGACTTTGCGGGCCTTCGGCTTTTCACCCAAGCTGCTGTTGCGGCGCCAGCGGTTCCTGCGCAGCCTGGCCCAGTTCATGCTCGATCCGTCACTCAGCTGGATACGCACGCTGGATTGCCATTATTTCGATCAGGCGCATTTCGTAAGGGATTTCCGGCGCTTCATGGGTATGAGCCCCAGCGCCTATGCGGCTGCGGATCATCCCGTGCTTCGTGCCGCGGCGCAGGCGAGGGCAGCAGCTGCGGGCGCAGCGGTGCAGGCACTGCACGTGCCTTAGGGATCAATTCTTTCAAAAACAGGCCTTGCCAAGCCACAATCAAAGATCCACATTCGTATGCATAATACGAAGGGGGTTTCGGTGTCGCTGGATGCCAAGATTGCGGTGCGGTTCTATCCGCCTCCAGCCGATTTGGCGTGCTTCTTCACGACCTTTTACTACACCGATATCGATCCGGGGTCGGCCGCTGCGGTGTCCGACTCCTTGCATCCGGAATGGGCTGGCCTGCGATTTTTCGAGACGCCCTGCGCCCATGGGTGGATCGGAGAAGGCACGCGCATTTCCGATTGCCGTTTTTTTGCGACCGGCCCGACAATCGTGCCGATCAACTTCATTCTGCCGCGGACGCGGATGTGGGGGGTGGGGCTGCTTCCGCTAGGCTGGGCCAGATTTGTCGGCGGATCAGCTGCCGATCATGCCAATCTGCTGGCCGATGGTGACAACCATCCCAGCTTTGCTGCATTCCGGGAATTGGCGAAAGCTATCACCTGTGCGCCAGAGAACGAGCAAGCTGATCTGCAGCGGCTCATCGCCTTTTTCCGGCAATGCCCGCCGCCGGGCCGGGTTGATCAGGAACGCATACGCGCCATACATGAGGCGCTGATCGATCCGGAACTGGCGACAGTTGTGGAACTGGTTGAGCGAGTTGGCATTGGCCAGCGCACGCTGGAGCGGATCTGCCATCGCCACTTCGGTTTTTCGCCCAAGCTGTTGCTGCGTCGGCAGCGGTTCATGCGCAGCCTGTCGCAATTCATGCTTGATCCTTCGCTAAAATGGATCGGCGCGATCGACGGACTTTATCACGATCAGGCCCAGTTCGTGCGCGATTTCCATGAATTCATGGGCATGACTCCGCGCGAATATGCCGCACAGCCGCACCCCGTTTTGGGCACATTTGTCCGTGAACGGGCCCGTCTGCATGGCACCCCCGTACAGACGCTGGATCGCCCTGACGGAAGCCCGCCACTGGCCGAAGCTGCCGAGTAATCCGGCCTTTGGGGTTGAACCGGGGGCTGGCTGGGTTAAGAGCGGCGCGGTTTCACACCTTTACCAAAGCAGGACGACAGCATCGTGGATTACGCAGCAACAGGTGACGAAGCGCTGGCGCGCATCGCCGCAGCGCAGGATTTGGACGCGCTGGAGAAGCTGCGGGTGGAGTTTATGGGCAAGCAGGGCTCGATTTCCGGCCTGCTCAAAACTCTGGGCGCGATGTCCCCCGAAGAACGGCAGGAAACCGGGCCGAAGATTCATGCCCTGCGTGAAAGCGTCAGCGAGGCCCTTGGCGCGCGCAAGGCGGCGCTGGAAACAGCAGAGATGGAAGCGCGGCTGGCGGCGGAAGGGCTGGACCTGACCCTGCCTGCCCCCGAAGCGCCGCGTGGCACGGTGCATCCGGTCAGCCAGGTGATGGACGAACTGTCCGAAATTTTCGCCGACATGGGTTTTTCCGTGGCTACCGGGCCGGAGATCGAGGACGACTGGCACAATTTCACCGCGCTCAACATTCCCGAAAGTCATCCGGCGCGGGCAATGCATGATACGTTCTATTTCCCCGACAAGGATGGGGAAGGGCGGGCGATGCTGCTGCGCACCCATACCAGCCCGGTGCAGATCCGGGCGATGCTGGAGCAGGGCGCGCCGATCCGCATCATCGCGCCGGGGCGGGTCTATCGCAGCGATAGCGATGCCACCCACACGCCGATGTTCCATCAGGTGGAAGGGCTGGTGATCGATCGCGGTATCCATCTCGGCCACCTGAAATGGACGCTGGAAACCTTCCTCAAGGCCTTCTTCGAACGGGAAGACATCGTGCTGCGGCTGCGGCCCAGCTATTTTCCCTTCACCGAACCATCGGTGGAAGTGGACGTTGGCTTTGCGCTGGTGGCCGGGCCTGACGGCAAGAGCCGCCGGGTGCTGGGCGGCAGCGGCGATGCACCGCGGCATGGCTGGATGGAACTGCTCGGCAGCGGCATGGTCAATCGCAAGGTGATTGCCGCGGGCGGGCTTGATCCCGATGAGTGGCAAGGCTTTGCCTTTGGCGTCGGCGTCGATCGTCTGGCGATGCTCAAATATGGAATGGATGATTTGCGTGCCTTCTTCGATGGTGATGTGCGCTGGCTGTCGCATTACGGTTTCTCCGCGCTCGACGTGCCGACCCTTTCGGGCGGCGTTGGCACTGCGGCATAAGGGGAGGGCGGTTACATGAAATTCTCGCTTTCCTGGCTCAAGGATCATCTCGAAACCACCGCCTCGGCCGCGGAAATCGCGGCAAAGCTCAACGCCATCGGGCTGGAAGTGGAAGGGGTGGAAGATCCGGCTGAAAAGCTGTCCGGCTTCCGCATCGCCAGGGTGCTGACCGCCGAACGGCATCCGCAGGCAGACCGCCTGCAGGTGCTGACAGTCGATACCGGTGATGGTGCGCCGCTGCAGGTGGTGTGCGGCGCGCCCAACGCGCGGGCCGGGCTGGTTGGCGTGCTGGGTCTGCCCGGTGCCACGGTTCCTGCCAATGGCATGGTGCTGAAGGTTGCAGCAGTGCGCGGTGTCGAAAGCAACGGCATGATGTGTTCCACGCGCGAGCTGGAACTGGGCGATGATCACGACGGCATCATCGAACTGCCCGGCGATGCGCCGGTGGGCACTGCCTTTGCCGATTATCACGGATCGGACCCGGTGTTCGATGTGGCGATCACACCCAATCGCCCCGATTGCATGGGCGTGTATGGCATCGCCCGCGATCTGGCGGCGGCGGGGCTTGGCACGCTGAAGCCGGTGACGGTGCAGCCAGTTGCGGGCAGTTATCCCTGCCCCACCGAAATCCGCACCGATGATCCCGCCGGATGCCCGGCCTTCTTTGGCCGGGTCATTCGCGGGGTGAAGAACGGGCCTTCGCCGGAATGGATGCAGGCGCGGCTGAAAAGCGCCGGGCAACGCCCGATTTCGGCGCTGGTGGACATCACCAACTATGTCATGCTGGCCTATGGCCGCCCGGCCCATGCCTATGATCTGGCGAAGCTGAGCGGGGCGATCTTTGCCCGCCGCGCGCGCGATGGTGAAACCTGTCTGGCGCTGAACGGCAAGGAATACGCCCTGACCGGCGAGATGACTGTGATCGCCGATGACGACGGGGTGCATGACATTGCCGGAATCATGGGCGGCGAGCATTCGGGCTGTTCGGACGAAACGCGCGACGTGCTGCTGGAAGTGGCCTATTTCGATCCGGTACGGATCGGCGACACCGGACGGGCGCTCAATCTGACTTCGGATGCGCGCCAGCGGTTTGAGCGCGGCGTTGATCCCGCCTTCCTCGATACCGGGCTGGATTTGCTGACCGCGCTGATCCTTGAGATTTGCGGCGGTGAGGCATCGCAGCCAGTTCGCGCCGGCCAACCGCCGGTGGCGGCGAAGCAGGTCGCCTATGATCCCGCGATGAGCGAGACGCTGGGCGGGGTGGTGATCGAACCGACGCAGCAGCGGGCAACGCTGCAGGCGCTTGGCTTCACGGTTGATGACAGCTGGACTGTCACCGTGCCCGGCTGGCGCCCGGATGTGGATGGCGCGCCCGATATTGTCGAGGAAGTGGTGCGTATCCACGGACTGGACAATGTCGCCAGCGCGCCTTTGCCGCGCGCGGATGGCGTTGCGCGTCCGACAGCGACACCAGTGCAAAAGCTTGAGCGCAAGCTGCGCCGCGCCGCTGCCGCGCGTGGATTGAACGAGGCCGTCACCTGGAGCTTCCTGCCGCAGGCGGATGCTGATGCATTCGCTGACGGGAATGGCGGATTGTGGGCGCTCGCCAATCCGATCAGCGAGGATATGAAGGTGATGCGCCCTTCGCTGTTGCCGGGTTTGCTGGCAGCGGTGAAACGCAATCTTGATCGCGGCGCTTCGGGCCTGCGACTGTTTGAGCTGGGGCGCCGCTATCTGCGCGGTGATGGCGGCCATAGCGACGAGCGACTGACGCTGGGAGCGTTGCTGGCCGGTGAAAAGCTGTCGCGCGGCTGGGCCAGCGGCAAGGCGCAAGGCTTTGATGCCTATGATGCCAAGGCAGAGGCGCTGGCGCTGCTGGCAGAAGCAGGAGCACCGGTTGAAAACCTGCAGGTGATGGGTGAGGCCGGGCCGCAATTCCATCCCGGCCAATCGGCCACCTTGCGGTTGGGACCAAAGCAGGTGCTGGCCCGGTTCGGGATGCTGCATCCCGCCATTTTGCGCCAGTTTGACGTTGATGCGCCGGTGGCAGCGGTTGAGCTGTTCCTTGATGCCATTCCCGCCAAACGCGGACAGGCTGGCTTTGCCCGCAGCGCCTATGCGCCGCCGGCCTTGCAATCACTGACGCGCGATTTCGCCTTCCTGATCGCAGCGGAAAAGCCAGCGGGTGATCTGCTGCGTGCGGTGAAGGGCGCGGACAAGGCCAATATCGTTGCAGTGCGGCTGTTCGATGATTTCCGCGGGGCCGGCGTGCCCGAGGGCCAGAAGTCGCTGGCCGTGGAAGTCACGCTGCAACCCGGCGAAAAGAGCTATGATGAGGCGGAACTGAAAGCGATTGCCGAGCGGATCACCGCCGCTGCGGCAAAGCTGGGGGCAGTGCTGCGGGGGTAAGCCAGCGCTATCCGCACTGCCCCCGGTGCAACAGCTTCTGATCGGCCAGCACCAGCGCCATCATGGCTTCGACCACCGGCACGCCGCGAATGCCGACGCAGGGGTCGTGGCGGCCCTTGGTGAACATCTCGGTCGCTGCACCGTCGCGGGTGATGGTCTGCTGCGGGGTGAGGATCGAGCTGGTCGGCTTGAAGGCGACGCGGACCACCACCGGCTGGCCGGTGCTGATCCCGCCAGCAATCCCGCCGGCATGGTTGGCCAGAAACTCCGGCCCGTCTGCGCCGGGACGCATCGGATCGGCATTCTGCTCACCAGAGAGGCGCGCAGCGGCAAAGCCATCGCCGATTTCGACGCCCTTTACCGCGTTGATCCCCATCATTGCCGCAGCCAGTTCGGCATCGAGCTTGGCATAGAGCGGCGCGCCCCAGCCAGCGGGAACCCCGGTGGCCGTGCATTCCACCACCGCGCCCAGCGACGATCCGGCCAGCCGCGCATCATCGACCAGCTTTTCCCAGCGCGCCGCCGCTGCGGCATCGGGACAGAAGAAGGGATTGCGGGCAATCTCATCCGCATCGAAATTGGCGGGATCAATCGCATCGCCGCCGATTTCCGAAACATAGCCGAGGATCGCCACTTCCGGAATCACGAGCCGCGCTACCGCACCTGCTGCCACCCGCGCCGCCGTTTCGCGTGCAGAGCTGCGCCCGCCGCCGCGATAATCGCGAAAGCCGTATTTGGCGTCATAGGCATAATCGGCATGGCCCGGGCGATAGGCGCGGGCGACTTCGGAATAATCCTTGGACCGCTGATCGACATTCTCGATCATCAGCGAAATCGGGGTGCCGGTGGTCTTGCCCTCAAATACGCCGGAAAGGATGCGCACCGCATCAGGTTCCTGCCGCTGGGTGGTGAATTTCGATTGCCCCGGTCGGCGCGCATCAAGGAAGGGCTGGATCTGCGCCTCGCTCAGTTCCAGCCCCGGCGGGCAGCCATCCACCACCGCGCCCAGTGCCGGCCCATGGCTTTCGCCCCAGGTGGTGAAACGGAAAAAATGGCCGAAACTGTTGACGCTCATGCCGTTGGCTTTGTCGCGGAATGGCGGATTTGTCCAGCCGCGCGGTTTGGGTTAGGGAATCGCCCATGTACCTTACCGTCTTCCGCAACCGCAAACGCGCCGATATGGACGCCGCTGCCTATGCCGCCGATGCCGAACGCATGGAGCAGCTGGCGGCAGGCGAACCGGGCTTCATTTCGATCAAAAGTTTCGCCGCCGATGATGGCGAGGTGGTGACAATCTCCGAATGGACCAGTCACGAGGCCGCCCGCGCCTGGGGCCGCCACCCCGATCATGCGGTTGTGCAGGCACGAGGCCGGGCGGAATATTATGATAGCTACACGCTGTTCGCCTGCGTCGATCCCGATGTGCGCAAGTTTGAAAGGAAGCCGGGGTGAGCGTTACCATGTATGGCATTCCGAACTGCGACACCGTGAAAAAGGCCCGGGTGTGGCTGGATGGGCGGGGGATTTCCTATCAGTTCCATGACTACAAGAAGGCCGGGGCCGATCCGGCGAAACTGGTTGAGTGGTGTGCCGATGCCGGGTGGGAGAAAGTGCTGAACCGCGCCGGAACCACCTTTCGCAAACTGCCCGATGCCGACAAAGCGGATCTTGATGCTGCCAAGGCGGTGGCGCTGATGGTGGCCAACCCCAGCTGCATCAAGCGCCCGATTGTCGAGCATCCCGGTGGTTTGCTGGTGGGATTCAGCGAGGCTGACTGGGCCGCCGTGCTTTGAGCAGCTGGACTGAAATCGCCGGGGCCGTGCTGGGCCTGCTCAATATCGTGTTGTTGGTGCGGCGGTCCTTGTGGAATTTTCCGGTGGCGATGGCGATGGTCACGCTGATCGGCGTCACCCTGTTCGATGCCCGGCTCTATGCTGAAACCGGGCTGCAGGCGTTCTTCTTCGTGGTCAATGGCTGGGGCTGGTATCTCTGGAGCCGGTCCAGGGGGGCAGAGGAAAGCGCAGTACCGGTCGGCTGGATGAGCTGGCCCGCCCGCGCAATCTGGGCCGGGGTAACTGCGGCGCTCAGCCTGTCACTGGGCTGGGTGATGCACCGCTTCACCAATGCCGCGCTGCCCTTTGCCGATTCCGCCGTCACCGGGGCGAGCATCGCTGCGCAGCTGCTGCTGTCGTTCCGGCGGATCGAAAACTGGGTCCTGTGGGTGGCAATCGATGTGGTTTCGGTGGGACTCTATCTTTACCGTGACCTCTATTTTCTTGCCGCGCTTTATGTGGCCTTCCTGGTGATTTCGGCTATTGGCCTGCGCGAATGGATGGCTGCCGAGCAGCAGGCTGCCAAAGCAGGTAAGGGGAGCGGATGATTCGTATCTGTTTTCATGGGGCTGAAAGCACCGGGAAATCGGTGCTGGCCGAAAAACTGGCGCATGAGCTGGGCTGCCCCTGGGTTCCCGAATATGGCCGCACCTATTGCGAAGAACGCGGCACCGATCTGGATATGGGTGATCTGCTGGCGATTGCCGAAGGGCAAAAAGCAGCGGAGCAGGCTGCGATCAGCGTGATGGGCAGCGGCCAGCCCAAGCTGTTGCTGCTCGATACCGATCAGCTGATGACTGCGGCATGGGCGCAGATGCTGTTTGGCGAGGTTCCGCCCGCGCTGATGATGGCACGCGGTTCTTTGGCAAGGGGCCGCTGCGCAGCCGCTTTGCCGCGCTGGCCGAAGACATGCTGCTGCGCGCGCAGGTGCCCTTCCGCCGCATATCGGGAACCTGGTCCCAGCGTGAGGCTATGGCCCGCACCGCAATCAGCCAGGCTATCTACGCACAGTAATACCAGCGATCAGATTATTGTCGTAATCTTGCATTCAGCCATTGCCTGTTCAGGATTGATCGGCAATTCGGGTTGGGAATGAACAGGATTCCGTTTTCTCGCCCGTTGATCGCGACGCTGCTCGCTGGTGCTTCCTTTCCGGCAATGGCGCAGGAAGTGGCACCGGCTGCCGCCACTCCGGTGCCGCCTGTTGCCGCACCCGCGCCCGCACCTCCGCCCGTGACAGATGCCTCTGCGCCAGTCGCCGCGTCGCCGCAGCCACAAGCCCCCGATCAGCAGACGGCTCAGCCAGCCGCTGCGACAGCGCCTGCGCCTGCGGGCCCGGCTGAGGGAGAAATTCTGGTAACCGGCCGTGCCGGGCCGCCACCGGACGATCCGCTCTCGGCCGTCAACGAAACCAGTTTCAAGGCGGTGCAGGCGGTCGACAGCGCGCTGGTCGGTCCAGCATCAAAGGTCTACGAAAAGGGTCTGCCGCGGCCGGTTCGTAAAGGGATTCGCGGCGTGCTGCGCAATCTGACCGAGCCTGTGGTTTTCGTGAATTATCTGCTGCAGCTGAAGCCGGGCAAGGCTGCCGAGACGCTGGGGCGATTTGCACTCAATTCCACGGTCGGGATTGGCGGGATCATAGATGTCGCGGCCAAAAAGCCGTTCAATCTGCCCTATCGGGTCAATGGGTTCGGTTACACCATGGGCTATTACGGTATCGGCACCGGGCCCTATCTGTATCTGCCGCTGATCGGACCAACCACCCTGCGCGATGTTACCGGGCGGATACTGGATCTGTCACTGGTGCCGACGGCTGTGGGGAAACCATTCAACACCCCCTATTATTCCGTGACCAATGGCGTGCTGAAATCGCTGGATGACAGGGTTGAGTTCGATCAGATGCTGCGCCGCCTGCGCGAGGAATGCGTCAATCCCTATGATGCCGAGCGCGAATGGTATCTGGCGACCCGCGCTGCCGAGATTGAGGCGCTGCACGGACGCGGCGATGGCAAGCCTGCCAAATTGCCTGAGTGCCTGATGCCTGATCCCGATCCGGCATCGCCCGCGCCAGTCGCGCCAGCGATCGATCCGACCACACCGGTGCCGCCCCCCGTGCCGACACCGGTCGCCGCGCCATCGGCGACTCCAACTCCCCCCGCGCCCTGAGATTGCGGCGAAGCGCACTGAATATGCGCCGTTTCCCGCGCCGGTTGGTTGCAGCATCTGCAATTGCGAGTTACTTACATGGCTGTGAATACGCCCGCGCCGCATCATTTCCGCATTTCGATTGATCCCACCGACATCGATTTCATGGGTCACGTGAACAACGCCAGCTACCTGAAATGGGTGCAGGCAGCGGTAATCGATCACTGGCAGGCGCTGGCCCCGGCAGAAGCGGTGGCGCAGCATCTGTGGGTGGCCTTGAAGCACGAGATTACCTATCTCCGCCCGACCTTTCTGGACGATACGGTGATCGCCCATGTCGTGCTGGAGCGGGTTCACGGCGCGCGCGCCTTTTATGAAACCCTGATCAAGCGCGGCGAGGAAGTGCTGGCCGAGGTGAAATCCAGCTGGTGCTGCATCGATGCCGACACTCTGCGCCCGGCCCGGCTTGCGCGCGAAGTGGTGCAGCGGTTTCTGCCCAATATCTGATTGCGCAGCCGGGTCAGCCTGCTGCGCTGACCGTCACGATATAGTTGAGCGCCAGATCGCTGCCGAGATGCAGCCCTGAAAGCGGCGACCAGTCGATCCCGCGCGGTTCGCCCATCGCCAGCCCGGCTTCCCGCAACAGATCGCGCAGTTCATCCGGCGTGACGAAATCGTCCCAATGATGCGTGCCACGCGGCACCATGCCCAGCCGCTCTGCCGCCTCCACCATCATCAGCCGTGATCTGGCGGTGCGATTGGGCGTCGAAAGCACCATCAGCCCGCCCGGTGTGAGCGAGGCGGCCAGTGCCGCGGCGAAGGCTGGCTTGTCCGCCACATGTTCGATCACTTCCATCGAACAGACCAGATCGAACTGGCCCAGCCCCAGCGCGGCGAGATCGCCGCAGCGATAGGTGATATCCAGTCCGCCACCCGCCGCATGAGTGCTGGCGGCGGCAATGTTTTCAGCCGCGGCATCAACGCCGGTCACCGCTGCGCCCAGCCGGGCCAGCGGTTCGCACAACAGACCGGCGCCGCAGCCGACATCCAGCGCGGTTCTGCCAGCCAGCGGACGAACACTACGCGAATCGCCCTGCCAATGCGCGTCGATCGCCGCGCGAATGAAGCCCAGCCGCACGGGCCCCAGCCGGTGCAGCATCGCCGAAGATCCCTTGGGATCCCACCAGTCTGCCGCCAGCTTGCCAAAATGCGCTGCTTCTTCGGGGCGAATGGTCGCTTGGGAACTTGCATTGCTCATACGCCAACCCTAACAGGGCGCGCGCCGCGCGGCGAGGGGTTGCGTGGGAAAGATTGTTACGCGCCCGCATGGGGGCGTCATTGGCGGAGCAGGACCTTTGGCCCGCATCGTGATGAAATTCGGTGGCACCTCGATGGCGGGGTCGGAACGCATTCGCCGCGTTGCCAATATCGTGCGTCGGCAGCAGGCCGCCGGGCATGAAGTGGCGGTAGTGGTTTCGGCCATGGCTGGCGAGACGGACCGTCTGGTCGGCTTCTGCCGTGAAGCCAACCCGCTGTATGATCCGGCGGAATATGATGTTGTGGTCGCCGCTGGTGAGCAGATCACCTCTGGCCTGCTGGCGATGACGCTGCAGGCGCTGGGCTGCAAGGCGCGTAGCTGGCTGGGCTGGCAGCTGCCGGTGCGCACCGATGATGCCCATTCCAAGGCGCGGATTGAAAGCATCGCTTCCGATGAATTGCTGGCCAGCATGGCCGCGGGTGAGATTGCAGTCATTCCCGGCTTTCAGGGGCTGTGCGCCGATGGCCGGGTAACCACACTGGGCCGGGGCGGTTCCGATACCTCTGCCGTGGCCGTCGCGGCAGCAATCGGGGCGGATCGCTGTGATATCTACACCGATGTCGATGGCGTATATACCACCGATCCGCGCATCGTCGCCAAGGCGCGCAAGCTGAAGCACGTTACCTATGAGGAAATGCTGGAGCTGGCGTCGGTCGGGTCCAAGGTGTTGCAGACGCGCTCTGTCAGCCTGGCGATGAAGGAAGGCGTGCGGGTGCAGGTGCTTTCCAGCTTCATCGATGATGATGCGACCCCGGCGGATGAAATCCCCGGCACGATGATTGTTTCCGACGACGAACTGGCCCGAATTCAAGAGGATGAAGATATGGAACGCCAGCTGATCACCGGCATCGCCGCAGACAAGAATGAGGCGAAGATCATCCTGACCCGCGTGCCAGACCGCCCCGGTGCGGTGGCGAGCGTGTTCAGCCCGCTGGCGGCGGCGAACATCAATGTCGACATGATCATCCAGAATGTCGGCCGCGACAAGGGTGAGACCGACGTCACCTTCACCGTGCCCGGTGCCGATCTGCTGCGTGCGCAGACATTGCTGGAAGCACAGAAGGAAGCGATCGGCTTCAACCGGATCATCACCGACAGCAAGGTGGCCAAGGTGTCTGTCGTCGGCGTCGGCATGAAAAGCCACGCTGGCGTGGCCAGCACTATGTTTCGCGCGATGGCGGATCGCGGCATCAATATTCAGGCGATCTCCACCAGCGAAATCAAGGTTTCGGTGCTGATCGATGAAGATGAAACCGAACTGGCGGTGCGTGTGCTGCACAGCGCCTATGGGTTGGATGCTGCCTGAAAATTGGACCCGCCCCAGGCACATTGCCTGCGGCGGGCTGCAATTGGCTGGGTCGACGCTCAGATCAGATCAAAGCGATCCGCGTTCATCACTTTGGTCCAGGCAGCAACGAAATCCTTGACGAATTTCTCCTGCGCATCGTCCTGGGCATAGAGTTCAGCATAGGCGCGCAGGATCGAATTCGATCCGAACACCAGATCGACGCGCGTGGCGGACCACTTCACCTTGCGGCTGCGGCGTTCGACCAGCTCATAAAGGTTTCTACCTTTGGGCAGCCAGCTATACGCCATATCCGTCAGCGTAACGAAGAAATCATTCGTCAGCGCGCCGGGACGATCGGTGAAACAGCCATGCTGCGTTCCGCCGTGGTTAGTACCAACTACCCGCATTCCGCCGATCAGCACCGTCATTTCAGGTGCAGTCAGGCCCATCAGCTGTGCCCGGTCCAGCAGCATCTCTTCCGGCTGAACAGCATAGTCCTGCTTCACCCAATTGCGGAAGCCATCGTGCAGCGGTTCCAGAACGGCGAAGGATTCGGCGTCGGTCTGCGCCTCGCTGGCGTCGCCTCGTCCGGGTGAGAAGGGCACGTCTATGACAAAGCCAGCAGCTTTTGCAGCCTGTTCGATCCCCAGATTACCGGCCAGCACGATGGTATCGGCAAGGCTTGCTCCGCTTTGATTCGCCAACGGTTCGAGCACTGCCAGCACCCGCGACAGCCGTTCCGGTTCATTTCCGGCCCAGTCGCGCTGCGGTGCGAGGCGAATGCGGGCGCCATTGGCTCCGCCCCGCCGATCTGATGCGCGATAGGTTCTGGCACTGTCCCAGGCGGTGGCAATCATATCTGCAGACGCCAATCCGCTGGCCGCAATCCGGGCCTTCAACCCGGCAATGTCATATGAGGTTGAGCCTGTCGGCACAGGATCTTGCCAGATCAAATCCTCTGCCGGCACATCGGGGCCGATGTAGCGCGATTTGGGGCCAAGATCACGGTGCGTCAGCTTGAACCAGGCACGGGCAAACACATCCGAGAAATAGGCCTGGTCCTGATGGAACCGTTCGGCAATGGCGCGATAGGCGGGATCCACCCTGAGTGCCATGTCGGCGTCGGTCATGATCGGATTGTGCCGTATCGTGGGATTTTCCGCATCGACGGGACGATCTTCCTCACGGATCGAGACAGGCTCATATTGCCATGCCCCCGCAGGACTTTTGCGCAGTTCCCAGTCGTGATTGAGCAATAGCTGGAAATAGCCATCGTCCCAACGGGTAGGATGGGTTGTCCATGCGCCTTCGATGCCGCTGGTTACGGTATCGGCGCCAACGCCGCGCGCCTTGCGGTTCAGCCAGCCCAGACCTTGCCCGTCGATGTCCTCGCCTTCCGGTGCGTCACCAAGCAGATCGGCACTGCCATTGCCATGCGCCTTGCCGACCGTGTGGCCGCCTGCGGTCAGAGCAACGGTTTCCTCGTCATTCATAGCCATCCGGGCGAAGGTTTCGCGCATGTCCTGTGCGGTGCGCAGCGGATCCGGTTGGCCATCAACACCTTCGGGATTGACGTAGATCAGTCCCATCTGGACTGCGGCCAGCGGGTTTTCCAGCGAGGTGGCATTGGCATCCTCATATCGGGATTTGCCCAGCCATTCGCGTTCTGAACCCCAATAGATGTCTTTCTCAGGATGCCAGATGTCTTCGCGGCCAAAAGCGAAGCCAAATGTTTTCAGTCCCATCGTTTCATAGGCAATGGTTCCGGCCAGCACGATCAGATCGGCCCAGCTGATGTTGTTGCCATACTTCTTTTTGATCGGCCACAGCAGGCGCCGTGCCTTGTCCAGATTGGCGTTGTCCGGCCACGAGTTGAGGGGGGCAAAGCGCTGGTTGCCGGTGCTGGCCCCGCCACGACCATCGGCCGTGCGATAGGTTCCGGCAGCATGCCAGGCCATGCGGATCATCAAACCGCCATAGTGGCCCCAATCGGCGGGCCACCAATCCTGACTGTCGTTCATCAGGGCGCGCAAATCGGCTTTCAATGCCGGGATATCCAGAGATTTCAGGGCATTGGCGTAATCGAAATTAGCGCCCAAAGGATTGGTCTTGGTGTCGTGCTGATGAAGAATGTCAAGATTGAGTGCGTTGGGCCACCAAGCGGTAGGTGATGCGGCGGCGGTGGTGTTGGCACCGTGCATGACGGGGCATTTGCCTGAACCGGACATTTTGTTTCTCCTTTGACGGCGCGGTTGGGAAGCCGCTGCTGCCAAGGAAATAGCGCGCTGCGTATAATTCTGAAAAACGATTAAAAATAAACTGTGATCGCAAAATATGATCAAATGCAGCAGGCGAACCGTGCATCGATCAGATTTCTGCTCCGCGCGCGTCATAGGTCGCCTGGGCTTCCCGGATTGCGGGCATATGCTGTTCCGCCCAGTGCAGCAGCGGGTGAACCCGCTCCTTCAATGTCTTGCCAAGATCGGTCAGCGCATATTCGACCGTTACCGGCACAGTGGGATAGGCCGTACGTTGCACCATGCCATCGCGCTCCAGCCGCTTGAGAACCTGGCTCAGCACCTTTTGCGAAATACCGCGAATGTCGCGGCGAATGGTGTTGAACCGGGTTGGCCCATCGCGCAGGCGGCCCAGCACCAGCAGCGCCCATTTGTCGCCCAGATGGTCAAGAACCAGACGCGCCGGGCAACCATCATTATAGACGTCATAGCCGCTGCAATCGCCAGATGATGCCGGTTTCTCCAAGGTTACCATGTTCCTCAAAAGTGCCTTCTTACGTGGGTCTCTCGTAGACCCTATGTAGTGATTCGTCATCAGGTTTCTTTTTGTAACCAACCATCACATCAAAGGGTATGAACATCATGACCAAGACTGTCGTCGTTTATCATTCGGGCTATGGCCACACCAAGGCAGTGGCCGAACATGTCGCGCGCGGCGCATCGGCGGAGCTGATCGCGATCAGCCCGGAAGGCGACATTGCCGAGGGCGATTGGGCCACGCTTGATGCTGCCGACGCCATTATCTTTGGCGCGCCAACCTACATGGGCAATGTCAGCTGGCAGTTCAAGAAATTCGCCGACGCCACCTCGAAGGTCTGGTTCACGCGCGGCTGGACCGACAAGGTGTTCGGCGGCTTTACCAATTCCGCCAGCCCGAATGGCGACAAGCAGGTCGCACTGATCACGCTGCAAACGCTGGCTTCGCAGCATGGCGGCATCTGGGTCAGCCTTGGCCTCGCCCCCTCCAACACCAAGGCCTCGACCAGTGCGGATATCAATAACCTTGGCGGTTCGGTCGGTCTGCTGGTCCGCTCGCCCGCCGATGCTTCGGTGGAAGAAGTGCACAGCGGCGATCTGGAAACTGCGGTGCTTTATGGTGATTTATGGTGAGCGTGTTTCCGGCATCGCCCAGCGGCTCCGCGGCTAAGCCTTGCCCCCGGCCCGGCTCCCAGCCCCCCCTCGGGGAGCCGGGCCAAACATCCTTCACCCCAGTAGCCAGGTACCCATCAGCCGTCCGGGCAAAAAGGTGAAGGCACCGGGGATGATCAGTGCACCGAGATAAAGCTTCACCAGCGTGCTGCGATGCGCGGCGATATCGTGGCGGCGGGCGGTGGCAATGGTTTGCCATGCGCCATACAGAGTCAGCGGCACGAAGATGTGAATCGGACTGAAATTGCCGCCGTTGATCTGACGGATAAAGAATGCGGCGCAGGCCGTTACCACCATCAATCCTACCCAGACCTTGCCCAGCGCCCGATGACGCGGGGTGCCTTTGCGAGACAGCATCAGCCACGCCCCCAGCGGGATTGCCGGGATGGCGGTGGAAAGATGCACGATCACCGCCGCCAGATGCGCGCCGGGGTGATCGGGCGCATAGCCGGCCAGCGCGCGGCCGACTGTGAACAGGCACAGCGCGGTGAAGCCGATGCCCACCGTCTGCACGATTACGCGCAAAGCCGGGGAGAGATTGAGCGCGGGGGCGGGGCGGGCAGAGGCAGTGGCAGTGGCAGTGGTCATGGCGATCTCCTGAATGGCTATGCACGCTTGGTGCCGCAACCCCGTTTGCGGGCAAGCGCATTTGCGCGGGCTGTGCCCGGCCCTGCGTGAATGGTGCGGAATTGCGGGCGCTGCGCACTTTACGAAGCGCGAACGGGCGTTAGTGTCGGGGGGGATGGCGCAGCAGGCAGTTGAATCGGAACGGCATCCCTGGCGGCAGATCGTGATCGATCTGGCGGTGATGACGCTGATCGGGCTGGTGCTGGCAGTGGTCGGCCCGCTGGGCACCTTCGGTGCGCCCTTTGCTGTGCGGCTGATCTATTGGCTGGGGCTGGGCTGGGCAGGCTATGCCTTTTTCCGTCCGATCAGCGGGCTGGCGATGCGGCTGGCACCGGTGCTCGATCTGCCCGAATGGCCGCTTTGGCTGGCCGGTTGCGTGATCGCCACCGTGCCGATGACCGGGGTGGTGATGCTGGTCAATCAGCTACCGGGACCGTTCCGCGCGCCCAGACTGGACGCTGCGTTGACGACTTATGGCTATGTGCTGGCAATCGGTGCAGCGATCACCATGTTGTTTTATGCCCTGCAGCGGCGATCGGAACCGGCGCGGGTGACCGCTGACGGACCACCAGAGATGACTGCGCAGCCGCATGCCGATTCAGTCATGTCAGCAAACCAACCCACATCTGCTGCGCCGCGTATCTTTGCCCGCATCGCATCCGCGCTTGGTACCGACTTGATCGCGCTGGAGATGGAGGATCACTATCTGCGGGTTCACACTGCGCTCGGGTCGGAACTGGTGCTGCTGCGGATGCGCGATGCGTTGGGCGAGCTGGATGGGCTTGATGGCGCACAGGTGCATCGCAGCTGGTGGGTGGCGCGCGGCGCGGTGCAGCGGGTGGAGCGCGATGGCCGCAATCTGCGGCTGGTGCTGACGGGCGGGATCACTGCTCCGGTGGCGCGCAACATGGCTCCGGTGCTGAAGCGCGACGGCTGGATTTGAGCGCGGGGACAATGGGGCCTGGCCCTAATGCCTGCGTTCGGTATAATCGATCCTGATCCGCACCCATGCGCCTACCTGGCTGATCCCGCCGACCCGTGACGGGCGAACCTTGAACTGCCAAGCGGCCGCCAGCACCGCGCGCTGGATTTGCGAGCCGCTGGGATATTCATCAAGCCCGACACAATCCTCAACCCGGAAATCAGGTGCGGTGCGGCAGGTGATCAGGGCCCAGCCGGGGCCCTGCGCGGTGGAAAGATATCCGCTGAGCTCGCTGTCGTAGGGTTCGCGGTACCATGATGCCGCATACATCGGCTGGCCACCCGGAGTGGTGCCAACCCGCTTGCTGTCGCCCGGCACGCCAAGATCGGGCGGCCCCATCATGCCGCGGCCCGTTGCCGGTGCAGCCTGCCGCGGAATCCGCGAAATATCGAGACTGGCCATCTGGTTGCGATCCATCTGGATGAAGGCCGGTTGGCTGGGCTGGGCCGGTCGCGGCGTTGGCTGGACAGGTGCCGGATCCTGCTGTGTCAATGGGCTGTGCTGGACGGCCTGATCGGGGGCAGCGGCATCATGCTGCGGCGGGTTGGGTGCTTGCTTTTCCGCTTTGGGCGCAGCGATTGAAATGCTGACCAGATTGGCGCTGTCCGGCTTCTTTTGATGCTGCACCACGCCCAGTTTCCACAAGGCCAGCACAAGCAGAAGTTCGAAGCCCAGCGCCACGACGATGCCGACGGCCCGCCGCCGCCAGCCCAGGCGGATGCGCTCGATCAGGGTAAATTCGGCAGGAGGGTCGTTCAGAAACAAGCCCCGTCCTTGGTCTTGCCGACCAGCCGAGGCAAGTCCCAAATTGTCGCAAGATCAGAGCGTGCCGCCAGGACTGGTCAGGCAGGCTGCGCCCGCCTATAGGCGCGCGGAAACCATTAAGCGGGGCATTTCCAGCAATGTATGACAAGACCACGGCATTGATGCGGCGCGGTGCCGAATTTCTGGGCACCGACTATGCCATCCTGTGCGGGGCGATGAGCTGGGTGTCGGAACGCAATCTGGTCGCGGCGATCAGCAATGGCGGCGGCTTTGGCGTGATTGCCTGCGGGGCGATGACGCCCGAACTGCTCGATGCAGAAATCGCAGGAACCAAGGCGCTGACCGGCAAGCCCTTTGGCGTCAATCTGATCACCATGCATCCGATGCTGTTCGATCTGATCGCTGTCTGCGCGAAGCATGGCGTCGGCCATGTGGTGCTGGCGGGCGGCATTCCGCCCAAGGGCAGTGTCGAGGCGATCAAGGCGTTTGGTGCCAAGGTGCTGGTGTTCGCGCCGACGCTGGCGCTGGCCAAGAAGCTGCTGCGTTCCGGCGCGGATGCGCTGGTGATCGAAGGCAGCGAAGCGGGCGGCCATATCGGCCCGGTGGCGACCGGGGTGCTGGCGCAGGAATTTCTGCCCGAACTGGCTGAAAGCCATGTGGTATTCGTGGCTGGCGGCATCGGCCGCGGCGATATGATGGCAGCCTATCTGGAAATGGGTGCCAGCGGCGTGCAGCTGGGCACGCGCTTTGCCTGCGCCAGCGAAAGCATCGCCCATCCGGCGTTCAAGCAGGCCTTCTTCCGCGCCAATGCTCGCGATGCCGTGGCCAGCGTGCAGATCGATCCGCGTTTGCCGGTGATCCCGGTGCGCGCGCTGAAGAACAAGGGTTCCGAGGAATTCACCGCCAAGCAGCGTGAGGTTGCGCAGCTGCTGGACGAAGGCAAGATCGAGATGGGCGAGGCTCAGTTGCAGATCGAGCATTTCTGGGCCGGAGCGCTGCGCCGCGCGGTGATTGATGGCGATGTCGAGAATGGCTCGGTCATGGCTGGGCAGTCGGTGGGCATGGTTACCCGCGAACAGCCCGCTGCTGAAATCATCGCCGAACTGCTGGCGCAGAGCGAAGCGGCGCTGACCGGGCGCTAGGCCCGTTCCTTTCCGGATATCTTCCTGATCGCGGCCAAAAAAGGGGCCGGAGCGGCTGGCTCCGGCCCTTTCAGTTTGCGTTCGCAGGAGGAACGCTGGGAGGCGGGATCGGGGGGAGGAGGAGAGGAGGACCCCAACCCCGCCAAGCTTGGTAATCAGTAGTTGTAGGCGCGTTCGCCATGTTCGGTGATGTCGAGACCTTCGCGCTCGGCTTCCTCGGTGGGACGCAGGCCGAAAATCTTGTCGATCACGAAGAACAGGATGGCAGAGACACCACCCGACCAGACCAGTGTAAGGGCCACGGCCTTGATCTGGGTGATCACCTGCGCAGCCATGTCATAGCTGCCAGCGACGGCGGGGAACTTCGTGTAATCGAAGAAGCCCTGACCGCCCAGCGCCGGATCGGCGACGATACCTGTGGCGATGGCGCCAATGATCCCGCCGATGCAGTGCACGCCGAACACGTCCAGCGTGTCGTCATACTTCAGCTTGTTCTTCACCACGCTGACGAAGAAGTAGCAGATCGGCGAAACCAGCAGGCCAAGCACGATCGAGGTGACCGGCGATGCAAAACCCGAAGCCGGGGTGATCGCCACCAGACCAGCAACCGCACCGGTCGCAGCGCCCAGCATGGAAGGCTTCTTGTGGTGGATCTGTTCGACCACCGCCCAGCTTACCGCCGCAGCCGCAGTGGCGACGAAGGTGTTGATGAAGGCAACCGCAGTCACGGCGTTCGATTCAAGGTTGGAACCGGCGTTGAACCCGAACCAGCCCACCCACAGCAGCGAGGCGCCGATCATGGTCATGGTCAGCGAATGCGGCGGGGTGGCTTCCTTGCCATAGCCAACGCGCTTGCCGATCAGGATGCAGCCCACCAGACCCGCGATACCGGCGTTGATGTGCACCACGGTGCCGCCTGCGAAGTCCAGTGCGCCCTTGCCCCAGAGATAGCCATAATCGGTGGGCGCATCGACCAGGAAGTCCGGGCCAGCCCAGTACCATACCATGTGCGCGATCGGGAAATAGACGATGGTCAGCCACAGCACCATGAACAGCATCAGCGGCCAGAACTTCACGCGTTCCGCAAAGGCACCGACGATCAGCGCCGGCGTGATGCAGGCAAAGGTCATCTGGAACACCACGAAGACATATTCGGGCAAATAGACATTGTTCGAGAAGGTGGCGGCATAGGTTGTGCCGCTGACGCCCTTCAGGAAGATCTTCGAAAAGCCACCGACAAATTCATTGCCGCTGGTGAAGGCCATCGAATAGCCCCAGCAGCACCAGACCAGCGCCGCGATCGAAACGATCATGAACACCTGCATCAGCACGCTGAGCATGTTCTTGGTGCGGACCAGGCCGCCATAGAACAGCGCCAGCGCAGGGACGCTCATCATCAGCACCAAGGCGGCCGAAACGAGCATCCAGGCGACATCGCCCTTGTTGACCATGGTGGCCATCTGTTCAGCGGTCGGTGCCTTGATCGGCCCGGCCTGCGCGAAAGCGGCGGTGGCGGTCATGAGGCTGACCCCCACAGCGCCCGCGCCGCAAATCAGTTTGCGGATCATCGTGTATTCCCTCCTGTCGGGATTATGGTCGGAGCAACTCACGCTCACAGCGCGGTGTCTCCGGTTTCTCCGGTGCGGATACGCGTGGCCGAGGCGAGATCGAGCACGAAAACCTTGCCATCGCCAATTGCCTCGGTGCTGGCCACCTGCTGGATGGTTTCGACGATTTGCGGCGTCAGCTCATCGCTGGCGGCGATTTCGATCTTCACCTTCGGCAGCATGTTGGTGGAAACGCCAATGGCGCCGAGGGCATCGCGCACCTCGTCGAGCTTGAACGGCTTGATGATGGCGATGATGAACTTCATGCCGATCCCCTGTATGCCTGCCGACCCCATGTCGGCGGCAAGGGAAACGCAAGCAGCGTGCCAAACCGTAAATATGCTGGTAATTCAGTTTAACGAAATCCTGCCAGCCAGCAGCGGGGCAATGCCGACGCGCGATTCCTGTGCAGCTGCCTAATTTTTGGGCAGTGTAGGCGGGGCGGAGACGAACGAGTTTGGTAGAGAGTCGAGCAATAGGCCAACATTTGAGATTACGCCCGCAATGCGCTGGGCTGCGCGCAATTGGTTAGGGTCTGACCCAAGCGAAGGGGGCAGCTGCATCGATAGTGACATTGATCGACTGCTTACGCGTTTGCACGTCTTGTTCTGTGATCGCGGCTAGGTCGTGCCAAAGGTGGCCAAGAGACTTTGTGATACCAATGATGCGCGCCAAGCTGAACATGTACGTATCTCGCGCATTGGAAGGGGTCCGCGTGTCCAATGCCTTCCTCAATCCGTCATTCGAGGGGTCGTATCGCCGAAATTGTCTGTAGTTTGGCCAAGGGATGCCATTGCGATCTTTAATGACGATCTCAAGCGCCCAATACCCGTGGACAATGTAATTCCGCTTGGTGGCATTGCTCTTCACGCTGGCCAGCGCCGCTGTCAGTCGCTCGGCAGCTTCCGGGCGAAGTCGCGGCACCAAAAGCGCCTCAATCGCATCCCTTTGACCTCTAGTGCCAAGGCCGTTCATCAAGACTGGAGTATCGAGGTGGTGCAGGTTCGTTGCCAATCCAAGCAATCGGCCCAATTGCATCTCAATGTTGCTCCACGCGTCCATAAATCTACCAAGAACGGCGTGCCTCTTGTCGTCCTGGGGCTGAATGATGAGAATCCCGTAACGCCCATTCTTGAGCAGAATCGGCGTTTGATCGGGAATTTCCCCCACTTCAGGAGCGGGACGAAATTCGACACCGCAATTAGAGCAGTTATGTAACGTCGAGCTGTGAAATGGATTGTTCGACATGAATGACACCGATCAAGAGAGAAGACAGGCTTCTGCGGCGGATGCTGGAGACCCCGCACAAACTGTACAAAGAAAACGGGGGCAAGCCTAAGCCTGCCCCCCGCGATCAGAAAGCCAAGCTCGACTGATCGGGGTTGCCCCCGCGCTTGCCAGTCTTCACTTCAGAAACGCGCCCTTGGTTCCAACCGAGGTCAGCCGCGATATCGTGCTGGAATTCACCAGCAGCGAGGCGCGCCTTTACCATAAGGTAGTTTTCAGGGGTATAGGGTGCCCTAGGAGGGCGATTTGGTGGTTCATACGACATTGCCGAAATCCTTTCGCTCGGCGTTGTATGACCGCTTGACAGGCTGCCCAGCGTGTAGGATTGCACCAACAACGCGGGGAAAATCCCGCTCCTGCTCCCGGTCAAGGTAAAGCAGGAGTTGCCCCGACAAAGACCCTCAGCGCTGCAACGCTGGGGGTCTTGCCATTTGAGACAATCAATCAAAACTGATTCCCGGACTCGAGGCCAGAGTCTAGCCCAAAGGAACAAAACGGGCCTATTCTGGGGATAACTCAACGCGCCCAACGCTTGCCCCAGTCCCCCATTCGCGAGGGAGCCCTCAACGGTTCGTGCTGCGCATGCAATCGGCCGATAGGTAAGGAGCTTGCCGGCAACGCCAAGCACTCTCCTCGGCAGGTATCAAGTCATTCCACGCTTGCAGACAGTCGCAACCGCCCCCAGACCGGCAAGTGATCAGAGGCGCGCGCTGCCAGGGCGCTGTGGTGGGTGCCCGCTGCTTCCACCTGCCATTCCGGCGATATGGCGATGCGATCCAGCGGGGCGAGCGGGCGGCGCGCCGGAAAGCTGCGGCCGGTGGCGAGCAGGTGCCAGGGGGCATGAAATTCGGCCAGCGCGCTGCCCAGCATTCGGCTGCCGGGAAGGCGGCTGTCCTGTGCGCTCCATTCGTTGCAATCGCCCATTGCCACCACGGGGCAGGGGCCGTGTTCTGCTTCACAGCGGGCGAGATGCGCCAGCACCGCGCGCAATTGCTGGCGGCGGCGCAGGCCGGAAAGATCAAGGTGCATCCCGACTACGCGAAAGCGCTGACCCTGTGCCAGCAATTCCGCCTGCACCGCGCCGCGCGGTTCCAGCATGGGCAGCGGCACGATGGCCGCACGGACCAGATCGATATCGCGCCGCACCAGCAGCGCGTTGCCATGCCAGCCGATACTGTCTGGCCGCTGGTTGAGCGGGACGGGCCGATAGGGGGTATATTCCTCGATCGCCTGCAAGGGCAGCACGGTTTCGCGGCGGCCAAAGCGGCGGTCTGCCTCTTGCAGCGCGATGATATCGGCATCGATTTCGCGCAGCACCGCGAGAATGCGCAGCGGATCGCGGCGGCGGTCCAGCCCCACGGCCTTGTGAATATTGTAGCTGGCGAAGGTGAGTTGCACGGAGGCGGTGTGATTATTCCTGCGGCAGGGTGCCGGCGATGAAACGATCCGTGGCGCGGGTTGGCAAGCCATCGATGCTGCGGGTGCGGCCCGCGGTCTTGGTCTCCCACTTTTCCGGATCGCTCTGCGCGTGATACTTTACCAGCGTGTGGCGTTCCTGATCGAGCGTCATCACCGGCACGCCCCAGCCGCAAGAGGTCTGCACGCTGTCCACCGTGATGTCGAAGATCTGGCGCGTGCCGGGCAGCAGGGTGAAATGTGCC
>JBGAIR010000096.1:0-3050 GCA_044225335.1 Novosphingobium sp.
CGATCCGCGCGTTGCCGGTTTCGCCAGCAACGCGCAGCGCGCCGACGCGATTTCCGCAGAGCATCGCCGCTTCACCGCTGATCTGCTCGGCCAGTATGGCGTCGCCGTGGCCGATGAAGAGGTGGTGTTCCGCGAAAGGGTGGGGATTACGCCGGAAAACGGATTGGCGCTGCTGGAAGTCTCGTTCCGCCACCCGATCAGGTTGATTGCCAATGCGCTGGGGATCGCGCCGCCGGAAATGATCCGGCTCGGCCGTCAGCATGGCGTGCCGGTGGCGGCGCTGGTCGGTGCCAAGGAACATGCGCTGCGTCAGGCCGCGGAGGGCGTTGATATCATCGTCGCTCAGGGCGGTGAGGCGGGCGGGCACTGCGGTGAGGTTTCGACGCTGGTGCTGATCCCGGAAGTGGTCCGCGCGCTGAAGGCTGCCGGGCATGACGTGCCGGTGCTGGCCGCTGGCGGGATCATGACCGGAGCGCAAATGGCCGGAATGATGGCTGCCGGCGCGCAAGGGGCGTGGACCGGATCGGTCTGGCTTTCCACCACCGAGGCGGAAACCAGCGAAGCCTTCCGCGAAAAGATGATCGCGGCGCGCAGCCGCGATACCGTGCGTTCGCGCAGCCGCACCGGCAAGCCCGCGCGTCAGCTCAAGACTGCCTGGCATGAGGCATGGGATGGGCCGGACAGCCCCGGCGCGCTGCCGATGCCGTTGATGGGGATGGTTTCCGAACCCAGCTTTGCCCGGGTCGAAAAGGCCGTGATCAATGGGAATGAAACGGCGCGCGATCTGGTGTCCTATTTCGTCGGACAGGGGGTGGGGCTGGTCGATCAGGTGCGCAGCGCCAAGGGTGTGGTGCAGGATTTCCGCGAGGAATTTGCCGAAGCCGTGCTTGGCCTGACCGCAATGCTCGAATAGGCTGGCGGGCATGAGCTACACATTGATCACCGCCAACCGCAATTATTCCAGCTGGAGCCTGCGCCCCTGGGTGCTGATGAAGGCGCTTGGCATTCCCTTCGTGGACCGGCTCGAACCCTTCACCAAACCCGACAATTATGAGGATTTCCGCAGCTTCTCCCCCACCGGGCAGGTGCCGGTGCTGATCGACGGCGTGCGGGTGATCCCTGATTCGCTGGGCATCGCGCTCTATCTCGCGGATCGCCATCCCGGCGTCTGGCCGCAGAATGAAGAAGCGCGGATATTTGCGCAGGGTGCGGTCGCGGAAATGCACGGCGGCTTTGGCCACCTCCGCAACGACTGCACCATGAATGTTGGCGTGCGGGTGGTGCCCAAGCCGATGAGCGAAGGCCTGCGCCGCAATGTTGCCCGGCTGCGCGAGATTTTCGAGACAGGGCTGGAGCGCTTTGGCGGGCCGTGGCTGGCGGGCGCGGAGTTTTCCGCTGCCGATGCCTTCTTCGCTCCGGTTGCCTTCCGCATCCGCACCTATGGGTTGGATGTCGGCGGCGGGCAGGCCTGGGTGGAGCAGATTCTGGCCCACCCGGCCATGCTAGAATGGGAAGCAGCCGCGCTCGCCGAAGACTGGCGCGAGGAAAGCCACGAGGCGGAACTGGCCGCCTGCGGCGCGATTACGGCGGATTATCGCAAGGGCTGATGGTTCCCCGCCGCGGCAATGCCCTGCGGCGGGGAAATCAGCACTGTCAGGCCAAAGCGGCCTTCAGATCGTCAACCAGATCGGTGCGCTCCCACGGGAACAGATCGCCTTCAGCCTTGCGGCCGAAGTGGCCATAGGCGGCGCTCTTGCGATAGATCGGCTTGTTCAGCCCCAGATGGGTGCGGATTGCGCGCGGGGTCAGCCCGCCCAGTTTGGGCAGCGACAGGATCGCAGCTTCGATCTGGTCATCGCCGACAGTGCCGGTTTCATGCGTATCGACATAGAGCGACAGCGGCTTTGACACGCCGATGGCATAGGCCAGCTGGATGGTGCAGCGCGTGGCCAGCCCGGCGGCGACGATGTTCTTGGCCAGATAGCGGCTGATATAGGCGGCGGAACGGTCCACCTTGGTCGGATCCTTGCCGCTGAATGCGCCGCCGCCATGCGGGGCCGCGCCGCCATAGGTGTCAACGATGATCTTGCGCCCGGTCAGCCCGGCGTCACCATCGGGTCCGCCGATTTCAAAGCTGCCGGTGGGATTGATGTGATATTCGGTTTCGCGCAGCAGCACCGGCGGGATCACATCGGCAACCACCCGCTTCACATAGGCGTGCAGTTCGGCTTCCTTTTCGCCCTGATCATAGCCCGGCGCATGCTGGGTGGAGACGACCACCGCGGTCGCGGCAACCGGCAGGCTGCCTTCGTAACGCAGCGTCACCTGGCTCTTGGCGTCAGGTTCCAGGAAAGGGGCGGCGCCCGAATGGCGATCAGCAGCCATGCGTTCCAGAATCTTGTGGCTGTAATAGAGCGTGGCCGGCATCAGATCGGGGGTTTCATCCGTGGCATAGCCAAACATGATGCCCTGATCGCCTGCGCCTTCATCCTTGTTGTCGCTGGCATCAACGCCCTGGGCGATATGTGCCGACTGGCCGTGCAGGCGATTGATGAATTCGAACTTTTCCCAGTGGAAACCGTCCTGCTCATAGCCGATTTCCTTGACGGTGCGGCGCACCGTGGCCTCGATCTCTTCCTGCGCGCCGGGAGCCCAGGCACCGTTTTCATAGACGCCCTTGCAGCGGATTTCGCCGGCCAGCACCACCAGCTGGGTGGTGGTCAGCGTTTCGCAGGCGATGCGCGCTTCGGGGTCTTTCGACAGGAACAGATCGACGATGGAATCGCTGATCTGATCGGCAACCTTGTCGGGGTGGCCTTCGGAAACGCTTTCGGAGGTGAAGAGATAGTCGCTGCGCATTGGCTCTCTCAAAAATGAACGAGTTGATATAAAGAAAACTTTATGTGCGCTGCTCTAGCTTTTGCGGCGGCGGCTGGCAACCAGTGACAGCAGTAGAAGTGCTATGGCCCAACCAAGCGGCAGCATATTGCCCAGCCGCGCGAACAGCGTCGGGGCGTGGGGCAGCGGGACCAGTCCTTCCAGCCGGCCGG
>JBGAIR010000034.1:0-23729 GCA_044225335.1 Novosphingobium sp.
AAATCGCGGGATCGACGTAATACAGCACCGGCATGTCGATGACCTGCCCCGGCTGGAGCGTCTGGCGATTGAAGCAGAAACACTGGATCTTGTTGAAATACTTGCCCGCCAGATCCGGCGAGACATTGAAGGATGCAACCCCGGTAATCACGTGATCAGACAGGTTGCGGGCCTGGTAATAGGCCATGCGGCGCTGGCCGATGCGCATTTCCTGCGTGGTCTGCTGCGGAGCGAAATGCCATTTCATCCCGCGATCGACATTGCCATCGAAACGAACGGAAATTGACCCGGCCGAAACCTTCACGGCATTGGCCTGCGCCAGCGTGGCGCGCATAGTGGTGCCGCCAAAGCCGGTCACCTGGCAGAAAATCCGATAGAGCGGCACTGCGGCAAAACCCAGCCCCAGCATGACCAGCGCCATACCCAAGGCCATCATTGCGACCTTCAGATTGTTGCTTTTGGGCGCCGAAGCAAGCGTTGCCATGGCTCAGTGCTGCATCTTGGCGATGGTGATGAAATAGAACAGCACCACAAAACCGATCAGTAGCAGCGCCAGCACACGATTGCGGCCCCGCTGGATACGGCGCAGTTGCTGCGTGTGCTCGGCTTCCTGTTCAGGGGGCATTTCCATCAAACCTGTCCCAATATCCAGCGATCCGCCACCAACATGGCGAACAATGCGAAAAGATAGAGCACCGAAAAGGCGAACAGCCGCTTTTCGGGGCGCATGTCATTATCCCCGGCCGTGCCGCGGAACACGGCAACGCGCAGCGCCAACAGCAGGAATGCGCCCGAAAGCGCCAGCGCCGCCGCACCATAGAGCCAGCCCGCCACCTGCAACCAGAACGGTGCCAGGCTGAGGGGCAGCAGCAGCACGGCATAAATCAGGATTTGCCGCCGCGTCGCCTGATGCCCGGCCACCACCGGCATCATCGGAATGCCTGCCTTGGCGTAATCCGTCTCGACAAACAGCGCCAGCGCCCAGAAATGCGGCGGCGTCCAGAAAAAGATGATCGCGAAGAGCAGCACCGGCATCAGCGTGATCTGCCCGGTCGCGGCAATCCAGCCGATCATCGGCGGGAATGCTCCCGCCCCGCCGCCGATCACGATATTCTGCGGCGTGCGCGGCTTGAGCCAGATGGTATAGACCACGGCGTAATACACGATCGAAATCGCCAGTATCGCGGCTGCCAGCCAGCCAACCGCCAGCCCCATGATCAGCACCGATGCCGCCGACAGGCCAATGCCGAAATCGCGCGCCGATTCGCGCGGCATCCGCCCGGCGGGCAAGGGCCGGTCAGCGGTGCGCTTCATCTGCGCATCGAGATCGGCTTCCCACCACTGGTTGAGCGCTGCAGCACCACCCGCGCCCAGCGCGATGCACAGAATTGCGGCGAATCCGATCACCGGATGCACCTGCTGCGGCGCTGCCAGCAGCCCGCACAGCCCTGTAAAGATCACCAGACTCATCACCCGCGGCTTGGTCAGCGCAAAGAAATCGCGCCAATCGGCGGGCAGCGGATAGGCCTGAGGGGTGGCGGAGGCGGACATATTGGCTGCGCTATAGTCCCGCGCGGGCGCGGTGCAAAGCCTCGTTTCTCAAAGCCGCTTGAGCCAGTCGATCAGCATCGCGTTGACCTCTTGCGGCCGTTCCTGCTGGGTCCAGTGGCCGCAACCATCCAGCACTGTGCCTTCGACATTGGGCGCGAACATCCGGGTCAGCGCCAGCGGATCGGCAATCGCGCCAAACAGCGAGGTGGCCGGATCGCGTCCGCCGCCGATGAACAGCGCCGGCTGTTCGATCCGCCGCCCCTTGAATTGCTGCAGCCATTCGTAATCCCGTTCGTGATTGCGATAGCGGTTGAGCGGGCCGCGAAAACCGGATGCGGCAAATTCCGCCGCATAGAACGTCAGGTCGGCATCGCTCAGCCAGGCGGGCAGACCATCGGGATCGGCGGGGTCGGGCAGCCCTTCCAGAAAGGTCGCGCCCAGCGGCTTGTCCCAGTGATTGCCTTCCGGTGCGTCACCCGAAATCGAGAACAGCATCCGGCGCAGGAACGCGCGGGGATCGGCCTCTGCCTCTGCCTCGGCAACACCGGGTTCCTGGAAATATTCCTGATAAAAGAACCGTCCCAGCGATGTGAAATGTTCACGGAACACATCGGTGAAGGGGCGATCCGGCACCCCTGCAAACGGCACTGACAGCGCCGCCACCGCACGAAACACATCCGGCCGCGCCAGCGAGGAATTCCACACGATCGGGGCGCCCCAGTCATGCCCGATCAGCACCGCCTGCTGCCCCGGCGCCAGCGCATCGCGCAGCCCGACCAGATCGCTGACCAGATGCTCCATGGCATAGGCTTCGACCGGGTAAGGCTTGTCCGAACCGCCATAGCCGCGCACATCAATGGCGCAGGCGGTAAAGCCGGCGGCCGCCACCGGCCCGATCTGATGCCGCCAGCTATACCAGCTTTCCGGGAACCCATGCACCATGATCGCCAGCGGGCCGCTGCCTTCGATGGCGCAACGCAATGTCGCTTCGCCGCAATTGATCTGGCGGAATTCAGGCATCATCAAACTCCCGCCGCATCATAAGCGGCCTGAAAACTCCCCTCCCGTTTGCGGGAGGGGCTGGGGAAGGGTTTGTTATCAAACCTCACGCGGAATGCAAAAAGGGGAGGAACATGCCCTCCCCTTGCCCCTCCCGCAAACGGGAGGGGAAGCTATGGAGCACGGCCCGCACCGCGGGCCGTGCGATCTCAGTGATGACCCTTGTCGTCGATGACGGGCAGGGTTTCGAACTGGTGGTAGGGCGGCGGGCTGGACAGCGTCCATTCCAGCGTCGTTGCGCCTTCGCCCCAGTAATTGCCTTCAGCCTTCTTGCCCATGGTGAAGGCGTAGATGATGTTGATGAACCACACCACCAGCGACACCACCATGATCTTGTAACCCAGCGTGGAAAGGTGGTTCCACTGTTCATAGGCCGGGGCATAGTCAGGATAGCGGCGCGGCATGCCCTGCAGACCCAGGAAGTGCTGCGGGAAGAAGATCAGGTTCACGCCAACGAAGAAGATCCAGAACTGGATGTGGCTCAGCAGCTCCGAATGCCAGCGCCCGCTCATCTTGGGGAACCAGTAATAGAAGCCCGCGAACAACGCGGTAACCGCCCCCAGCGACAGCACATAGTGGAAGTGCGCAACCACGAAATAGGTATCGTGCACCACATCGTCCACGCCGCCGTTCGAGAGATAGACGCCGGTCACGCCGCCAACCACGAACAGGAAGATGAAGCCGATCGCCCAGACCATCGGCGATTTGAATTCGATCGAACCGCCCCACATCGTCGCGATCCAGCTGAAGATCTTGATGCCGGTCGGCACCGCGATCACCATAGTTGCGGCAGTGAAATACATCTTGGTGTTGAGCGACAGGCCGGTGGTGTACATGTGGTGCGCCCACACGATGAAGCCGACCACGCCGATCGCGACCATGGCGTAAGCCATGCCGAGATAGCCGAACACCGGCTTCTTGGAGAAGGTCGAAACGATCTGACTGATGATGCCGAAGGCCGGCAGGATCATGATGTACACTTCGGGGTGGCCGAAGAACCAGAACAGGTGCTGGAACAGCTCCGGATCACCACCGCCCGAAGGATCGAAGAAGGTGGTGCCGAAATTGCGGTCGGTCAGCAGCATGGTGATGGCCGCGGCCAGCACCGGCAGCGCCAGCAGCAGCAGGAATGCGGTAACCAGCACCGACCATACGAACAGCGGCATCTTGTGCAGGGTCATCCCCGGTGCGCGCATGTTGAAGATGGTGGTGATGAAGTTGATCGCGCCCATGATCGACGCGGCACCGGCAAGGTGCAGCGAGAAGATCGCGAAATCCATCGCCGGCCCGGTCGAACCATAGGTGGAAAGCGGTGCATAGGCGGTCCAGCCCACACCGGCGCCATTGCCCACGCCGCCAGGCACAAAGGCCGAAGTCAGCAGCGAGCAGAAGCCGGCCACGGTCAGCCAGAACGAGATGTTGTTCATCCGCGGGAAGGCCATGTCGGGCGCGCCGATCATGATCGGCACGAACCAGTTGCCAAAGCCGCCGATGATCGCGGGCATGACCAGGAAGAACACCATGATCAGGCCGTGCGCGGTGATCAGCACGTTCCACAGATGCAGCGTCTGATCAAAGCTGGGGTTGGGATTGCCGAACCAGCGGGCAAAGGTGCCCAGATACTGGATGCCGGGTTCCGCCAGCTCAAGCCGCATCATGCCGGAGAAGGCACCACCAACGATCCCCGCGATGATCGCGAAAATCAGATAGAGCGTGCCGATGTCCTTATGGTTGGTGGACATGAACCAGCGGGCAAAGAACGCGGGCTTGTGATCATGATCATGATGGGCGTGCGCCGCATCGTCATGCGCCTGGAAATGGTCTGCGGTAGTAGCCATGGCTTGCTTACCTTGTCTCGAAATGCGGAATCAGGCGGCGGGCGCCGGAGAAGCGGAAGCGGCAGGTGCCGCAGCGGCGGGCGTGGCAGCCGGAGCGGCAGCGGCCGGAGCTTCCGGCGTACCATCGATCTTGCCGCCCGACTGGGCCATTACCCAGGCGTTGAACTTGTCACGCGGCAGTGCCTCAACCACGATCGGCATATAGCCGTGGCGAACACCGCAAAGCTCGGAGCACTGACCGTAGTAAACGCCCGGCTCCTTGATGAACATGGTGCGCTCGTTGATGCGGCCCGGAACGGCGTCGATCTTGAACCACAGCGAAGGCACCGCGAAAGAGTGAATCACGTCAGCCGCAGTCACCTGAACGCGGATCGGTTCGCCAGCGGGAACCACCATGCGATAGTCGGCGGCAAGCTGCGGCGGCTCGCCACGCTTAACTGCTTCCTCATCGGGCAGCATGTTGGAAATCACTTCGATCCCGCCATTGTCGGGATAGGTATAGGTCCAGAACCACTGGTTGCCGGTGGCCTTGATCGTCAGTGCCTTGGCCGGTGCGGCTTCATACTGCTTGGCGATAAGCTTGAGCGAGGGAACCGCCAGGAACACGAGGATCAGGATCGGAACGCCGGTCCACACCACTTCCAGAACGGTGTTGTGGCTGGTCTTGGAAGGAACAGGGTTCGCGCGCTTGTTGAAGCGGATCATCACCGCCAGCAACAGCACCAGCACCAGCAGCGTGATCACCACGCAAACGATCAGCAGCCAGTCATGCAGACCTTCAGCCAGATTGCCATTGGGCGAATATTGATGCTGCACATTGATGCCGCCGGGCACGGGCATGCCCTTGCCCTCGGTCGGCTTCATCGGGGTGTAGCCGCCGGGTGCAACCTTGAAATGCGGATCGTTGGGATCGATTTTCGGAGCGGCGGGCGCGGTAGCAGCCGGAGCGACCGCTGCGGCGGGCGCCGGAGTGGCCGCGGCAGGGCTGGCAGCGGGCGCTGCGGCTGCCGGAGCAGTTGCGGGTTCTGCCGCCTGGGCAATCTGCGGCGTGACGAGCAGCGCCACCGCGAGTCCCATTGCCTTGATCACTTGTCCCGCATTGCGGGCAGTTTCGCCGAATTTCATCGCTTCCCTGCTTTCGCTTTCCATTGCCGACAAGGGGCAGACTCAGCCCCTGTTCCCCCATCGGAGAGAGAATTTGGCTGGGCCTATACGCGCGCTTGCGAGGCACCTCAAGCGCCTCTAGGGGATATTTTTGACACAGCGCAACGCGGACGCTGATTTTGTTCCGCTACTATGAAAGGTCAGCCCGATGCAGGAAGACGAAGTCCTTGCCGAGTTTCGTGCCAGCAAGGCGCTGCTCGAAGGGCATTTCCTTCTCTCGTCGGGGCGCCACAGCGCACATTATCTGCAGTGTGCGCGCGTATTGATGGATCCGATGCGCGCCTCGCGGCTGGCCGCCGCGCTGGCCGCCACGCTGCCGCGCGATCTGCGCAAGGATATTACCAAGGTCGTCGCTCCGGCGATGGGCGGCGTGATCATCGGCCATGAAATGGGCCGGGCGCTGGGGGTGGAGGCGATGTTTGTCGAACGTCCCACCGGCACTTTCGAACTGCGCCGTGGATTCGCGCTGGAACCGGGCGACAAGGTGCTGATGGTTGAAGATGTCGTCACCACCGGTCTTTCCAGCCGCGAAGCGATCAAGGCGATAGAAGCCGCCGGGGGAGAAGTGATCGCGGCGGCAGCGCTGGTCGATCGATCGGCAGGCAGCGCCGATCTGGGCGTGCCGTTCTTCCCGCTGGTGGCGTTCAACTTCCCCACCTATGCGCCCGATGAACTTCCGCCCGAACTGGCCGCAACGCCTGCGATCAAACCGGGCAGCCGGGCGCAGCCCTGATGGTCGACAACATGCCAATGCGGTTGCGGCTGGGCGTGAACATCGATCACGTCGCCACGATCCGCAACGCGCGCGGCGGTGATCATCCCGATCCGGTGCGCGCGGCAGAGATCGTCGCAGCCTGCGGCGGAGATGGCATTACCGCCCATCTGCGCGAGGATCGCCGCCATATCCGCGACGAAGATCTGGCCCGCATTCAGGCGGCGACCAGCCTGCCGCTCAATCTGGAAATGGCCGCGACCGAAGAAATGCTGGATATCGCGCTGCGGCACCGCCCGCACGCCGCCTGCATCGTCCCCGAACGGCGCGAGGAACGCACCACCGAGGGCGGGCTGGACGCGGCCGGGCAGCACAACCGGCTGGCCCCCATTGTTGCACGGCTATCTGATGCGGGCATTCGCGTCAGCCTGTTCATCGCCCCCGAAGCGCGCCAGATCGAAGCGGCGATGCGGCTTGGCGCGCCAGTGGTCGAGCTGCACACCGGCGAATATGCGCACGCCACCGGCGATGCCCGCGCCTTGGAACTCAGGCGCATCGCCGATATGGCGGCGCTGGCCGCCAAGAACGGGATCGAGCCGCATGCCGGGCACGGCCTCACTTACGAAAACGTCCAACCCATCGCCGCAATCCCGCAACTGGCCGAACTCAACATCGGCCACTACCTGATCGGCGAGGCGATCTTCACCGGGCTGGAACCGGCAGTGCTGCGAATGCGCGAATTGATGGACGCGGCGCGGTGAGCTCGGCAATTGCACATCCTCCCCTCCCCGTGCCGGGGAGGTTTTAGATGATCATCGCCATCGGATCGGACCTCTGCAATATCGAGCGCATCCAGAACTCGCTCGACCGGTTTGGCGAACGGTTTGAAAACCGCGTGTTCACCGATGTCGAACGCGCCAAGGCCGCCAGTCGGCCCTTCACCAAGGCCGGTACGCTGGCCAAGCGTTTTGCCGCCAAAGAGGCGTTTTCCAAGGCGGTAGGCACCGGGTTCAAGGCCGGGGTGTTCATGAAGGACATCGGCGTGGTCAACGCCCGTTCCGGCGCGCCGACTCTGGCGCTGACCGGCGGCGCGGCGGAACGGCTGCGCAAGATCACGCCGGAAGGCCATGAAGCGGTGGTTCACCTGACGCTCACCGACGATCACCCATGGGCGCAGGCCTTTGTCATTATCGAAGCACGCAAATCATGAACGACAGCATTTCCCCTCCCCTGCCATCCGTGCCGCCCGCCAGCGAAGCTCCGCCGAAGGAAAAGATCGACTGGTTCGCGGAAATTCGCGGGCTGTTCTGGATGCTGCTGGCAGTGCTGGCGTTTCACAGCTTCATCGCCAAGCCGTTCTACATCCCGTCGATCTCGATGATGCCCAATCTGCTGGTGGGTGACCGGCTGGTGGTCAGCAAGTTTCCCTATGGCTGGAACTGGGCCTCAGCCAGTTTTCACGTATTGCCGCGCGGCACCTGGCGGGTCATGGGCAGCACTCCGCAATATGGCGATATCGTGATCGTGGTCCCGCGCAACCGCACCGATGATCTGATCAAGCGCGTGGTGGCTTTGCCGGGAGACCGGATCGCGGTGAAGAACGGGCAGATCATCCTCAATGGCAAGCCGGTGCCGCAGGCGGTGGAACCGCCGGTTCAGATTCCCGCCGATGATGATCTGAAATGCGACTATGGTGCCTATTGCTATGACGCTTTCGCCGCCTATCGCACGCGGCTGCCATCCGGGCGCGATGTGTTTGAGCTGCCCGCGCTGCGCGAAACCATGCCCAACGGTGCAAGCTATATCATCATTGATCATGTTCCGCAGATTTTTGATAACATGACCGAGCAGACCGTCCCGGCAGGCCATGTTTTTCTGATGGGCGATAACCGCGATCATTCGGCGGACAGCCGCGTTCCCGTTGAGGATAATGGCCTGGGCGGACCGGTGCCGCTGTCCGATATCGGCGGCCGCGCCGAATTCATCACCTTCTCGCTCGATGGCAAGGAAAGCTGGAACCCGTTCAGCTGGTGGGGTGCCTTGCGCGAAGACCGCGCCTGGCGCAGCTTGCGCCCGGTTCATGTTCCGAAAGGAAACTGATGGCTGATTCTTCTCCCGCCCGCCCAAATCAGGCATCGCGCCGCCGCAAGCCTGCGGCAGATCAGGCAGCTGCCGCGCCTGCCCCTCCGGCTTCGCAGAGCTCTGGCCCCACAGACATTTCTGATCCGATCCTGCGTCAGGAATTCAAGCGCGCGGTGGTGTGGATCGGGCTGGTCGGGCTGGTGGCGCTGGCAGTCTATCTGGCCGAACCCTTGCTGGTGATCTTTGGCGGCATGGTGTTCGCGGCGATGATCGATGGCGGTGCGCGCCTGCTGGGGCGGGTGCTGCCGATCGCACGCGGCCTGCGCATCGCGCTGGTGCTGCTGCTGGGCATCGCATTTCTTGCCTGGGTGGTGATGTTCGCTGGCAGCCAGATCGCGGCGGAAGCTGCAGCGCTGCCCGCCATCGTCAAGGAACAGGCGATAAAGGGCTTCACCTGGGCGACGCATCACGGGCTGAAGGTTGATTTCGCCAATGTTCAGGGTTTAGCCGAAAAGGCGCTGGGCAGTGTTGGCCAGCTGACCAGCGCGGTTGGCGGGGTGATCGGCGGGGTTACCACCGGCTTTCTGATCTTTGTGCTGGGCATCTATCTGGCGGCCGAGCCACAGCTCTATCGCCGCGGCTTCGCCTGGATGCTGCCAGTGGGCGAGCGCGATCATTTCCACGCCACCGCCAATGAAATGGGCCGCACGCTGCGAATGCTGATGTTCGGGCGACTGGTGGGGATGACGGTGGAAGGCGTTTGCACCTGGCTGCTGCTGGCGATCTATGGCGTGCCCATGGCCAGCCTGCTGGGCCTGCTGACCGGGCTGCTGGCCTTCCTGCCCAATATCGGCGCGCCGATTTCGGGGCTGCTGATGGTGCTGGTGGGCTTTTCCGGCGGCACTGACATGGGGTTCTATTGCATCGCGGTCTATATCATCGTGCAGACCGTGGACGGCAATATCATCGTGCCGATGGTCGCCAAGCGCACCGCCGATCTGGCCCCGGCGCTGGTGCTGGGCGCGCAGCTGATCATGGGCGCATTGTTTGGCCTGCTGGGGCTGATGATGGCCGATCCGCTGGTGGCGATGATCAAGGTGGCGCTGGAACGGCAATCGCTGCGCAACCAGCCGGCAGAGCCCGAAACGGACTGAACCGATGGCCCGCAAATTCCTGTATGTCTTTGCCGCACTGGTGGTGATCTATCTGGGCGGGCGGCTGGCGCTGCAATTCTATCCCGGTGCGCTTTCGCGTCTGGCCTTTGTGCCAAGCGGGCCATTCGAAGCGCAACCGGCCCTCGCCGCCAACCGCTATGATGATCCCGCCATGTGGTATTCGCGGCCCGGCGCGCCGAATGACCCGGCCAAAGTGACGCTGCAAAACGCGCCTGCCCCGGTGCCGGTCCGCGCTGCGGTGTTCTTCGTCCACCCCACCAGCTATCTGGTGAAGTCGCATTGGAACGCACCGCTGGATGATGCCGATGCCGATCATCGCGCACGGTTGTTCCTGAATGGCGAAGCCAGCCCCTTTGCCGGTGCCGAGCAGATCTGGGCACCACGCTATCGGCAGGCCGCCTTCGGTGCCTTCCTGACCGATCAAACTGAAGGCAAACAGGCGCTCGAACTTGCCTATCGCGATGTGGCTCAGGCCTTTGACCATTTTCTGACGCAAATTCCCGCGGATATGCCGATTGTGCTGGCCGGGCATAGCCAGGGCGCCTTTCATCTGCGCCGCCTGATCGCTGAACGCATTGCCGGCAAGCCGGTGGCAAGGCGGATCGCCGCTGCCTATCTGGTCGGTTGGCCGATTTCGATCGATCACGATCTGCCCGTCATGGGCCTGCCTGCCTGCGCCAGTGCCAATCAAAGCGGCTGTGTAATGAGCTGGCAAAGCTATGCCAATCCCGCCGATCCCGCACTGATGATCGAAGCCTATGGCCGCTATCCGGGGCTGGATGGCAAATCGCTGAAGGGCTGTGCTTTCCTCTGTTCCAATCCGCTGACTGGCGGCATCGGCGGCAGCGCGCCCGCCACGGCCAATCTTGGCACGCTCTATCCGGGGGCGAAGCTGGAAGGCGGGGAGATCAAGCCCGGCACCGTGCCCGCCGCTTGTCAGGCTGATGGCACGCTGTCTATCGGCACTGCGCCCGATCTGGGCGACTATGTGCTGCCCGGCAACAATTACCATGTCTATGACATCCCGCTGTTCTGGGCCAATCTGCGCGCCGATTTCGCCCGACGGACGGCCGCGCCGCACCCATGATCATCACCACCAGCGCTCTGGAATATTGCAGCGCCCTGCCCGAAGGCGGCGCGCTGCTGGCGCTGGACCTTGGCACCCAGACCATCGGCACCGCCTTTTGCGATGCGGGCTGGCGCTTTGCCTCCCCCGGCAAGACGCTGAAACGCGGCAAGTTCGGCGCGGACAAGGCGCTGATGGAGGCGCTGATCGCTGAGCGATCGGTAAAGGGCATCGTCATTGGCCTGCCGCTCAACATGGATGGCAGCGAGGGGCCGCGCAGCCAGTCAAGCCGGGCCTATGCCCGCAATCTGGCGGTGCTGGGCCTGCCGGTGCTGCTGTGGGATGAACGCTGGTCCACCGCCAGCGCCGAACGCGGGCTGATCGAACAGGACATGAGCCGGGCCAAGCGCGCGACGCGAATCGATTCTGCGGCGGCGGCAGTGATCCTGCAGGCCGCCATCGATGCCCTCGCCGGGTCTATCGGCTAGGCGTATCGCCAAGCGCCGCCCGCCGCGCCCGCGCCTCCATCGCCACCAGCCTGCTGCCCGCCTGTTCTGCCCTGCGCCACAATGCGTCGCGCGCTGCCTTGTCTTCTGCCCGTTCGGCCAGCGCATCCCATGCGCACAGGCGCATCCGATCGCTGGGGTGCTGACGGGCAAAACGCTCTGCCAGATCGCAGGCCTCCGCACCGCCCAGCGCCACCGCTATGCGCAGGAAGGCCTCGCTCGGCCCGGGTGAGAGGATCGCCGTGATCTTTCGCTCTGCCAGATCAAAGCCATATTGGTTGCACCAGTTCTGCGCGGCATTGATCTGCATGATGTTGAGCGAAACCGACAGCGCATCGGGAGGATACTGGGCATGCACATCACGATGCGCGCGGTACAATGCCAGCTTGCCCGGTTCGAGCCGCGATCTTTCGACAAAGCGCAGCGATGGCACCGGCTCTCCGGCCCAGCCCGTTACTGCGGCATGATCATATTCGTAATAGTCGCTCCAATAGCCGGGACCGAAATAGCCGAGCGTCAGAAAGCTGAAATTGTGATCATGCGGCAGATCATAAACAAAGCTGGCTGCGCCGCTGGCGCGCATCGCGTGGTCCTGCCCCGCAGGCCAGATATTGGCGCGGATGAAATTGCGCACGTCAGGCGGCCGCAGCATGATCACCTGCGGGCCATAGCCGCCGCCACTATCCGCCGCGCGATGCCGCTGTGCCAGCTGCGTCACCAGCATATCGCCCAGAAAATCGCGGTCATTGCCCAGCCGCCGCAACCAGCGTGCGGTTTGGATCACATTGTCCGGATCATGGGCATCAAGCGGCGCGGCGGCCAGCGCATCGCCAACCTCTGTCAAGGAGGCGATGGTATCATCCGTCAGGTCGATCACGCGGGGCATGGCGCGCAATCCTGAGCAAGTGCCGCAAGCTGGCGATGATCGGCCAGCAACTGCGCGCGCAGGGCGCGGGCGGGCGCTGCCAGCGGATCGGTGGCGCGGTCTGCCAGATCGCTCAGCACGGCGAACCCCTTAGCAGCATCAAGCGCCAGACATTCGCGCAGCGCCTGCCAGCGCAGTCCGTCGCCGAAATCCTCGCGAGCGAGATCGGCAAGCAAGGGCGCGGCATCGCTGCGACCCATCCGGCCCAGCACTGCAGCGGCCAGTTCCAGCCTGCTGTCACGCGGATCGCTGGCGGCGCTGCGACACAGCGTGCCATCGGCCAGCCGATAGGCGCGAACCGGCAGACTGCGCGCGCCCCGGCGTTGCAGGCGCAGGGACACCACGCTGCCTTTGACCCGCAGCGGCAACAACGCTTCATGCATGCCGCTGCGATGCACCACATCCCCCGCCGACAAATGCAGCTGATCGCAGCGAAACAGGGCACGGTCATCATTGAACCCGGCAATGCTGATCCGTTCGGCGTGCAATTCCCCCTCCAGCACATGTTCCCAGGTTTCCAGCGGCGCAAAGCTGATGGATTGCACTCGCGAACGGGAATTGATCCCCGTCCCATGCAACACTTGCAACGCCAGCGTTGCTCCGCCGTGCTGCGCCAGCAGCAGCGTGCTGCCGTGGGAATCGCTGGAATGACGCAGCGGCACCAGCCCCAGTGGATATTGCGCCAGCACCGCGATCAGCCTGCCCGTCAAGTCACCGACAAGGGCCGACGCCGTGCCCTCGCCCGGATCGAACAGCGCAGCCAGCAACGGCAGTTGCTGCAAATCGGCGCCATTCGCGAATGCACCGATGTCCCGCTCCAGCGCAGCCATTCCCGAATGGCCGCGCCAATCCGCCAGCCGCCGCTGCAACCGGTTCTGGATGCGGCGCTGCGGGGCATCATCCCGCCGCAGCGCCGCCAGTTGATCGCTTTCGCGCATCATCCGTGTCAGTTCAGGATATCGTAGATATAGACCATGATGATCGCGGCATTGTCGTCGCTCGCCACGGCTTGCATCGCGTGGGAAATGCTGCCGAACACCCCGGTCAGATGATCGAGATCAGGCAATGCGGACAGTTCGATTTTCGGCAAGTTCATGGGTAACTCCCCTGAGTATCTGAGGCATGATCGCCTCGGCAGCAGCTTCGCGGTGCAGGCGCGCCGGATGAAATTAAAAGATTGCAAGCCAGCCCGACTGCCAGCAGAGACGATGCCATGAGCGACGAAAGCACATCGAAAACCTATGCCTCCGGCATTCCCGAAGGGATGAAATTCGATCCCGAACTGGCCATGAAATTCATGGGACGGCGCAGCGGTCATGGCGGCTGGCTGGGAATGAAGTATCACGCCCACGGGCCGGATTGGGTGGAGCTGGCCCTGCCCTGGCGCGAAGAGCTGGTCGGGGTGGGGGCAACCGGTGTGCTGGCATCCGGTCCGATCATCAGCCTGATGGACAATGCCACCAGCATGGCGGTGTGGACCCGGCGCGGCATCTTCGTGCCGCAGGTCACGGTTGATCTGCGCGTTGATTACATGCGCGCCGCTGTTCCGGGCAAAACCGTGATCGGCCGCGGCGAATGCTACAAGCTGACGCGGGCGATCTCATTCGTACGCGGCGTTGCCTATGATGAAACGCTGGATGATCCGGTGGCGCATGTCACCGGAACCTTCATGGTGCTGGAGGGCTGAGGGCGATGAGCGCAGACGATCCTTTGAAAGTCGGCAATTCCGCCGCGCTGCCGCCCTATGCGCAGGGGCTGGGCATCACCACTGACCATGACGAAGATGGCACCCCGGTGCTGGTGGTCGATTTCAACGAACGTATCGAGGGCCGGCCCGGCTTCTGGCATGGCGGCGCGCTGTCTGGCCTGATGGAAATGGCGGCAGTGGCCGCACTGGAAGCCGATCTGGCCCGCCGCGGTGACAATGTGCGCATGAAGCCGGTCAATGTCGCGGTGGAATTCATGCGCGGCGGCACGGTGCAGCGCACCTATGCCAAGGGCCGCGTCACCCGCGCCGGGCGCAGACTGGCGGTGGTTTCAGCCGAAGCCTGGCAGGATTCGCGCGACAAGCCGATCGCCACCGCGCTGATGAATATTCTGCTCAGCCCCGCCGAATAAGCACCGTCAATCCACGCGCTTGCGGTGCTGGCGCCCCTGCATCGATCCGCAGTAGCGCAGCATCGGCGCGGGCACGCTTGAGGATGGCCGCATCCACGCCGCTTTCGTGGCAGATCAGATCGGCACTGCCCAGCCAGCGCAGCTGCCGCAGCGTCAGATCGTCAGGATCATCACTGGCGACCGCAAATTCAACCAGACCATCAGCCTGCGATGAGCCTGCGGCCAGCCATTCATCAACCCGGCCCGCACTGTCATCACGCAGCGGATCAAGCATGCCACCCGGTGCCAGAGCGCCATCCAGCGCCCGGCGACGCTCTCCCGCATCCTGCCAGCGCCCCCGCATCGCCTGCCGCGCCGAGCCCAGCGCCACGGCCAACCGCCCCAGCGCACCGGGCAGGATCACCTCCAGCCGCATCCGCAAGGCCTTGGCCAGCCCGGCAGATGCACCGCCGGTGCCGATGGCGATCAACACCGGATCGCGATCAAGCACGCTGGGAACGGTAAAATCGCAGAGATCGGGCCGATCGACCACATTGACCAGCAGGCCCCGCGCGCGCAGCCGTGCCGCCGCCGCCTCTGGCCCATCCAACGCAACAAAGGCGATCCGCGCCGCATCGTCAGCCTCGTCGCAGGGGATAGCCCCGGCGCGGTTGATCAGGCGGCGTTTGGCATCCGCAGCCTCACCATCCCCCAGCACGATGACGCGGGTTCCGGCAAGGCGGTGAAACAGGGGCAGGCTGTGCATGGTCCTAACCTAGGCCACCGTTCCTGCCACGACCAGCCTCAGCCTAGTCCAGCCATTCCGGAACGCGTTCCGCAGCGGTGATCTCTTCGGGCAGGATGCGATCCGCGACCACCGCAAAGCGATCGCCATCAACCATCACTTCCGCCACAAAACCACGGCTGTTGTAGCTGGAGGCCATGGTCGCGCCATAGGCACCGGCGGTACGGAACACGGCGAGATCGCCCGCCTGAAGCGCATCCATCTCGCGGTCCATCGCGAATGTATCGCCGGTTTCGCAGATCGGCCCGACGATATGCGCCACCATCCGGTCACCGGTTGGTTTCACCGCATCGAAATCATGCCAGGCACCATACATCGCAGGGCGGGCAAGATCGTTCATTGCCGCGTCCACCACCACGAACGGCGCACGGTTTGAGCTGCGCTTGACCCGGATCACACGAGTCAGCAGCACCCCGGCGTTACCGCAGATCACCCGGCCCGGTTCGAACATCAGCGTCACATCCCAATCGGCGGTGACGCGGGCAACCATGGCGGCATAGGCTTCGGGCGAGGGAAACACTTCGCCCGCGCGGTAAGGCACGCCCAGCCCGCCACCCAGATCGGCGTGAGTCACGCGCTGCCCGGCCGCGCGCAGATCGGCGATCAGCGCACCCACCTTGCCAAAGGCGATCTCGAAGGGTTCCAGTTCGGACAGCTGGCTGCCGATGTGAACCGCTACCCCGCGCATATCCATGCCCGGCAGCGCGGCCAGACGGGTGTAGATTTCCACCGCCCGGTCAATCGGCACGCCAAACTTGTTCTCTGCCTTGCCGGTCGAAATTTTGGCATGGGTGCGGGCATCGACATCGGGATTGACGCGCAATGCGCAGCGCGCCGTCAATCCGCGCGCGGCGGCGATTTCCGCCAGCTCCAGCCCTTCTTCCTCGCTTTCAAGATTGAACTGGCCAATCCCGGCCTCCAGCCCGCGGATCATTTCCGAATGCTGTTTGCCGACGCCGGAAAACACGATGTCTTCCGCCGGGATGCCTGCTGCCAGCGCGCGCGCCATTTCGCCGCCGGAAACCACATCCGCGCCCAGCCCTTCGCGCTGCATCACCCGCAGCACCGCCAGATTGGGATTGGCCTTGATTGCAAAGGCAACATGCACGCGCGGCAGAATCGCCAGCGCGTCGCGAAACGCCTGCGCATTGCGCTGCAAATCGGCCCTTGAATAAACATAAACCGGCGTGCCGACCGCATCGGCGATGGCAGTCAGCGGCATATCCTCGACGTGCAACACGCCGTCGCGCAGTTCAAAATTGGTCATGGAGTCTCAGCTTTTCGGCGGGGTCTTGGCAGGCTGGTCTGCACCGCCATCTTCATCTTCATCCGGCGGCGGCAGATCGAAGGGATCGTCGGCCCGGTTTTCGGAACGATTGCGCAGCTCGACGCTGCGTTCGGGTGCAGCCTGGGGCCTTGTCCGCAGAAGGGTTTCGGCATCAGGCCGACCTTCGCGGCCATAGGGGGCGGCGGGCAGATCGGCCCCGGCATGCGGTTTCAGATCCGCGCGCTGGCCACAGGCAGCCAGTGCAAGACCCAGCAGCAGGGCAGGCGACAGGAAACTCAGGCGGCGCATCACGACTCCAGTCCCAGCGCAGTCCGCGCTTCGGCAACGCGCTTCCTTACCTCGTCTGGCGCAGTTCCGCCATAACTTGCGCGTGCCGCGACCGATGCCTCAACCGAAAGCGCCGAAAACACGCGCTCGTCGATCCGCGCGTCGATCGCCTGCAAATCGGCAAGCGGCAGCGCATCCAGCGCCACGCCCCGGCTTTCCGCCAGCTTCACCGCTGCGCCGGTGATGTGATGCGCCTCGCGAAAGGGGATATTGGCCTGCCGCACCAGCCAATCGGCCAGATCGGTGGCAGTGGCATAGCCCAGCTCTGCGGCGGCGCGCATCCGCTCGGTGCGAAATTCGGTTTCGGCGACCATGCCGGTCATCGCCGCAAGGCACAGAGTGAGCAGCCCGGCGGCTTCGAACACCGGCGGCTTGTCATCCTGCATATCCTTGGAATAGGCCAGCGGCAGGCCCTTCATGGTCATCATCAGCGCGGTCAGGCAGCCGGTGATCCGCCCGGCATGGCCGCGCACCAGCTCCGCCGCATCGGGGTTCTTCTTCTGAGGCATGATCGAACTGCCGGTGGAAAGGCTGTCGGGCAGGCGGACAAAGCCGAAGGGCTGGCTGGCCCAGATGATGAATTCTTCCGCCAGCCGCGAAAGATGCAGCACGCATTGGCTGGCGGCCATCAGATAATCGAGCGCGAAATCGCGGTCCGACACGGAATCGAGACTGTTGCGGGTAGGTGCCGCGAAATCGAGCGCGGCGGCGGTGGCCTGCCGGTCAATCGGAAAGCCGGTACCGGCCAGCGCCGCCGCCCCCAGCGGGCACTGGTTCAGCCGCGCCCGCGCATCGGCAAAGCGCGAACGATCGCGTGCGGTCATTTCGTAATAGGCCATCAGATGATGCCCCAGCGTAACCGGCTGCGCGGTTTGCAAATGGGTGAAGCCCGGCATGATGCTGCCAGCATGTTCACCCGCGCGGTTTACCAGCGCTGCCTGCAAAGCCGCCAGACCGGCATCGGCCTGATCCATCGCATCGCGCACCCACAGGCGAAAATCGGTGGCAACCTGATCGTTGCGGCTGCGCGCCGTGTGCAGCCGCCCTGCCGCTGCGCCGATCAGTTCGGCCAGGCGGCTTTCGGTGGTCATGTGAATATCTTCGAGGTCCCAGTTTTCCGGAACCCCGCTGGCTTCATATTCGCCCGCGACCTGATCGAGACCGGCCTTGATCGCGGCGGCATCTTCCGCCGAGACGATGCCCTGTGCGCCCAGCATGGTGACATGGGCCTTGCTGGCGGCGATGTCTTGCCGCCACAGCGCCTTGTCGAAGGGGATCGAGGCGTTTATCTCGCGCATGATCGCCGATGGCCCTTCGGCAAAGCGGCCACCCCACATCTTGTTGCCAGCCCCCGTCGTGCTGCTCAAACCTGCATTGGAGCCTGTCTTGCTGTCTTCCCGCTCGCTCACGGCACTTGTCCCCGGCCTGATCCTGATCGCCCTGACCCCGATCGTCGCGGGGTGCGATAGGCAAAGCGGCGACGCGGCGCAACCTGCCGCTGCGGCAGGCAGCGATCCCGAAGCGATGATCGGCAAGGTTGATCGCAGTCACAAGGGCAGCCAGCTGCCCGATTTCACCTTTCGCGATGCGGCGGGCAAGGAGCTGCGTTTGCCGTCGCTGAAGGGCAAGCCGGTGCTGATCAACATCTGGGCGACATGGTGCGCGCCCTGCGTTGCGGAACTGCCGACGCTGGACGGTCTGGCCGCCGCGCAGGGCAACACGATGGCGGTTCTGGCGGTCTCGCAGGATACCGGCGATCCGCAGATGGTGCCCGCCTTCTTCCGCCAGCACGGCGTCAGCCATCTGCAGCCCTGGCTCGATCCCGATGGCCAGCTTTCCCAGCACTATGCGGTGCAGATCTATCCCACCACCATCTATTATGACGCACAGGGGCGCGAGCTCTGGCGCTTTGTCGGCGATCGTGACTGGGGCAGCAGCGCCACCGCTGCACTGCTGGCCGAACGATAGGGTTCAGCGCCCTTCAGGCACAAAATTGGCGACCAGATCGAACCGGTCCCCCCGGAAACTCTGGCAGACATAGGTCACCGGATCGCCCTGCCGCCAGGTCCAGCGCTCTACCAGCAGGCAGGGGCTATGGCGGGCGATGCGCAGCCGGGTGCTGACATCGGCATTGGCACCCACGGCGCTGATGCGGTGCCGGGCCTGGGTCCAGGGCACCGATTGCAACAGCCATGCGCTGGGTGATTGCACGGCAAAATCGGCTGATTCGGCTTCGGGCACACTATCCAGACTGATCAGCCGGTCTTCATGGGCGAAGGGGCCGTCCTGCCCATGATGGATGCCGGTTACATGGCGCAGCCGTGTGCCCGGCGCAAAATCATCGCCTCCCTCACCCGCGATATGGATCTGCGATCCCAGCAGTTCAAAGCGATAGCTGCCGGTCCGCTCGGCAATCGCCTTGCCGATATCGGGAATGTCGAGCACGGCGGACTGGACATGCGGCCAGGCGACAAAGGTCCCGGCCTTGCGCCGTCGCTCCAGCAGCCCGGCCCGCACCAAAGCGGTCAGCGCCTTGCCCACAGTGGCGCGGGCGCAGCCATATTGGGCGACCAGTTCATGCTCAAAGGGAATGCGGTGGCCCGGCTGCCATTCGCCCGATGCGATCCGGGCCTCGATCTCACCGCGAATCCGCTCGGCGATTGTCATTCCTGCATGATCCGGTCCACCACCCGCAGATAGCGCGCGGTGATCGCGTCGCTGCTTTCGTGTCGCCCGCCCGATACCAGCTTTCGCCCGCGCTTCCAGACTGTATCAACACAGCTTCCCCGGGCGGCGAATATCCAGCTGTCGAGCAGTGCATCGCCCTGCCGGCCATGCAGCGCCGGATGCGCGGCGTTCAGCGTCACCAGATCGGCCGCACTTCCTGCGGCCAGCCCCGAGGTAGTGCCCAGCGCCTGCGCCCCGCCAGCCAGCGCCGCATCGAACAGATGCCGCGCCGTCGATGGCTGCGCGGCGCTGGTCAGCACATTGCGGGCACGGTGGTGCAGACGCTGGCTATATTCCAGCGCGCGCAATTCCTGCGCCGGATCGATCAATATGTTGGAATCGGTGCCGGTGCCGATCCGTCCGCCCGCCGCCAGATAGCGCGCCGCCGGAAAGATGCCGTCACCCAGATTGGCCTCGGTAACCGGGCACAGCCCGGCTACGGCACCGCTGGCCGCCAGCGCATTGCATTCGCTGTCGGTCAGATGGGTGGCGTGTATCAGGCACCAGCGCGCATCGACATCGGCATGATCGAGCAGCCATTCCACCGGGCGCTGCCCGCTGAAAGCCAGGCTGTCACCCACTTCCTTTTCCTGTTCGGCGGCATGGATGTGGATTGGGCCGCTCCCCTGCAGCACGATCAATTCGGCGAGTTCCTCTGCGGTGACTGCCCGCAAGCTGTGCGGCGCAATGCCGAGCACATCCCCCTGACTGAGCACTCCGGCGCATTGTGCGTAGAGCCGCGCGAAGCCATCCAGATCGGTTATGAAACGGCGCTGGCCCGGATCGGGAGCCGCTCCGCCAAAATTGCCATGGGCATAGAATACCGGCAGCAATGTCAGGCCAATCCCCGTCTCGCTTGCCGCGTTCGCGATCCCCACCGCCATTTCCGCCGGATTGCTGTAGGGCCGCCCCGCCGGATCATTGTGCAGATAGTGAAATTCGCCGACCTGAGTATAGCCGCCTTCGAGCATTTCGGCATAGGCCATTGCCGCTATCGCCTGAACATCATCGGGCGTCAGCCGATCAAGAAAGCGATACATCACCTCGCGCCAGCTCCAGAAATTGTCATCGCTGTTGCCGCCGCGATGCTCGGCCAGACCGGCCATGCCGCGCTGAAAGGCGTGGCTATGGACATTGCCCAGCCCCGGCAGGGTGATCCGGTGGCGCTCATCCTCCGGCGCGGCGCTGACGCCGGTTTCGACCTCGGCAATTACCCCACCCTGCATGGTGATGCGGACATTCTGCGCCCAGCCGCCGGGCAGTAACGCGGTTTCCGTCCAGATTGCGGGCATGGGCTTCTCCTGTGATACGCGATATTATGTCTAGACATATTCCTCGCCATCTGCAACTCCTGTCGCATGATCAGCGAATCCTCTCATTCCGACGACAGCCTGATCTGTGACCGCGTCTGGCGGAACGCGCGGCTGGCGCCGATGACCGGCAGCGGCACAATCGCTGCCGGGCTGCTCGCCTGCCATGACGGGCGGATCATCCATGCCGGGCCAGAGGCGCAGGCCCCGCGCTTTCAGGCCGCAGAGGTGATCGACTGCGAAAACCGCTGGATCACGCCGGGGCTGATCGATTGTCACACCCATCTGATCCATGCCGGCAACCGCGCTGGCGAATTTGAAGCGCGACTGGCAGGGGCCAGCTATGAAGCGATCGCCCGTGCTGGCGGCGGCATCGCCTCCACCATGCGCGCTACCCGCACCGCCAGCGAGGCGGAGCTGGTGCAAGGTGCCCTGCCCCGGCTGGATGCGCTGATCGCCGAAGGCGTAACCACGGTCGAGGTCAAATCCGGCTATGGCCTGTCGCTGGATGATGAACTGAAGATGCTGCGCGCCGCCCGCGCTTTGGGCACGGAGCGTGATATCGGGGTGCAGGCCACCCTGCTCGCCGCCCACGCCCTGCCGCCGGAATATGCCGGGAATGGCGATGGCTATATCGCCCATATCTGCGACACGATCCTGCCAGCCGCTGTGCAGGCCGGGCTGATCGATGCGGTTGATGGCTTTTGCGAGAGCATCGGTTTCACACCGGCGCAGATCGAACGCCTGTTTCAGGCGGCAGCGGCGCATGGCCTGCCGATCAAGCTGCATGCCGAACAGCTTTCCAACAGCCATGGCGCGGCATTGGCGGCGCACTATGGCGCGCTTTCGGCCGATCATCTGGAATATCTCGATTCTGCCGGAGTAGCGGCGATGGCATCGGCAGGCACCACGGCGGTGCTGCTGCCCGGGGCATTCTATTTCACCCGCGAGACCCGGCTGCCGCCGATTGCCGAACTGCGCGCAGCGAGCGTGCCCATGGCGATTGCGACCGATTGCAACCCCGGCACCTCCCCGCTCACCTCGTTACTGCTGGCCATGAACATGGCGGCCACGCTGTTCCGCCTGACGGTGCCGGAATGTCTGGCCGGAGTGACACGCGAAGCCGCGCGGGCGCTGGGCCTGTCAGCACAGCTGGGCACGCTGGAGCCGGGCAAGCAGTGCGATCTGGCAATCTGGAACATCGATAGCCCGGCGGAGCTGGTTTACCGCATCGGTGCCAACCCGCTTCATCAACGCATTCGGAGAGGGCAATGAGCATATCCATCATCGCCGGTCAGGTTTCGCTGGAAGACTGGCGGCGCATCTATCGCGGCGAAACGCCAGAGCTGGACCCGGCCTGCGAACCGGGCATCATTGCCAGCGCGCAGGCGGTCGAGCGGATTCTGGCAAAGCAGCAGCCGGTCTATGGAATCAACACCGGCTTCGGCAAGCTGGCCAGCGTGCGGATCAGCGATGATGATCTGCTGACCTTGCAGCGCAACATCGTGCTCAGCCATGCCGCCGGGGTGGGCGAAGCCATGCCGGTGGCGATCACCCGGCTGATGATGGCGCTGAAGCTGGCCAGCCTTGCCCAGGGCGCATCGGGTGTGCGGCTGGAAACCACCCGAATGCTGGGCGCGATGCTGGCCTTGGGGCTGACGCCCGTGGTTCCGGCGCAAGGCTCGGTTGGTGCATCGGGCGATCTGGCTCCGCTGGCGCATATGGCCGCCGCGATGATCGGCGCTGGCGAAATCTGGGTGGATGATCAGCGCCAGCCCGCCGCGCAGGCATTGGCCGATGCGGGCCTTTCGCCACTGGTGCTGGGGCCGAAGGAAGGGCTGGCGCTGCTCAACGGTACGCAGTTTTCCTGCGCCTATGCGCTGGCCGGTCTGTTTGAAGCCGAACGCCTGTTTGCCTCTGCCCTGCTGACCGGGGCGCTTTCCACCGAGGCGGCGCGCGGTTCCGACGCGCCGTTTGATCCGCGCATTCATGCGCTGCGCGGGCACCGCGGACAGATCGAATGCGCCGCTGCGCTGCGCAATCTGATGGATGGTTCCGCCATCCGCGCTTCGCATCTGACGGGCGATACGCGGGTGCAGGATCCATACTGCCTGCGCTGCCAGCCGCAGGTGATGGGGGCGGTGCTGGACATGCTGCGCCATGCTGCCACCACCCTGCTGACCGAAGCCAATGGCGTGTCCGACAATCCGCTGATTTTTGCGGAAAGTGACGAGGCGCTCTCTGGCGGCAATTTCCACGCCGAACCGGTCGCCTTCGCCGCCGATATGATTGCGATCACGCTGTGCGAAATTGGATCAATTGCCGAACGTCGCATTGCCATGCTGGTCGATCCGGCGTTGTCGGGCCTGCCCGCCTTCCTCACCCCGCATCCGGGGCTCAATTCCGGTTTCATGATCCCGCAGGTAACCGCTGCCGCGCTGGTTTCGGAAAACAAGCAGCGCGCCTATCCCGCCAGTGTCGATTCCATTCCGACTTCGGCCAATCAGGAAGATCATGTCTCGATGGCCGCGCATGGCGCACGGCGCCTGCTGGCGATGGCAGACAATCTCGCGGCGGTGCTGGGGATTGAATATCTCGCCGCCGCGCAGGGCTGCGATTTCCATGCCCCGCTTGCCTCCGGCCCGGCGCTGGAAGCGGCGCGGGCGCTGCTGCGCGGCAGCGTGCCGATGCTGCAGGATGATCGCCATTTCCACCCGGACATGGTGCAGGCGCAGGCCCTGATCGCCTCGGGCGCGCTGGCCGCGCTGGCCCCACTGCCGGAACTAAGATGAGCGGCTGGCTGTCCATAACCCAAGGCACTGCGCCACTGATCGTCAGCATCCCGCATGCCGGCACGGTGATTCCCGATGGCATCGCCGGGCTGCGCTCTGCCGATCTGGCCCGGCGCGATGCCGATCATCACGTCGATGCCCTCTATGGTTTCGCGGCCGGACTGGGCGCGACCGTGATCCACAGCCGCATTTCGCGCACCGTGATCGATCTCAATCGCGATCCATCCGGTGCCTCGCTTTATCCGGGGCAGGCCACCACCGGACTTTGCCCGCTGACCACCTTCGCGGGTGAGCCGCTCTATGAT
>JBGAIR010000035.1:0-23747 GCA_044225335.1 Novosphingobium sp.
CCGGACAGTCCCATCAAATCGATGTTCTGGGCGTCATGACGGTGTCGCAAATGCCGGACAAGACGGCGAAAAGCGGCAGCGGCCACCGCATCATCCAGCGCTTCCAATGGGTCGTCAGAGGGTGCATTCGTATTTTCGGAACAGCTCATGGGGGTTATCCTTGGGTTTTCCCTGCGGCTTTGCCATAGCGGCGGCACACATCGAAAGAGGTATTCGTGGCAAAACTCGATCCGCGCGGCCGCAAGGTCAAGATTCTGGCAACACTCGGCCCGGCCAGCCGCAATCGCGAGATGATCGAAAAGCTGCTGCGCGCCGGTGCCGATGCCTTTCGCGTCAACATGAGCCATGGCGATCACGCCACCCATGCCGAAACCATCGCCGCGATCCGCGCGGTGGAAAAGGACGTGAACCAGCCAATCGCGATCCTGTGCGATCTGCAGGGGCCGAAGCTGCGCGTCGGGCAATTCCGCGATGGGCGCGCGGTGATCCGCCACGGCAGCCATTTCACGCTGGATCGCAATCCCGAGCCGGGTGACGAAACCCGCGTTTGCCTGCCCCATCCGGAACTGTTCGGCATTCTCCAGAAGGGTCAGCGCCTGCTGATCGATGATGGCAAGCTGCGACTGCGGGTGATCCGCGCTGACGACACCGAAATCCTGTGCTCGGCCGAAGTCGGCGGGCCGATTTCGGATCGCAAGGGCGTGAATGTGCCCGATGCGGTGGTGCCGGTGCCCGCGCTGACCGAAAAGGATCGCAAGGATCTGGCCTTTGCGGTCGAACATGGTGCGGACTGGATCGGCCTGAGCTTTGTCCAGCGGCCAGAGGATATGGCCGAAGCCCGCAAACTGATCGGCAGCAATGCCGGCAGCGGCGGCCCGGCGCTGATGGCCAAGATCGAAAAGCCTGCCGCTGTGGGCCGGCTGGAAGAGATTATCGAACTGTCCGACGGGATCATGGTGGCGCGCGGCGATCTGGGGGTTGAACTAAACCCCGAGGAAGTCCCCCCGCTGCAGAAACGCATCGTGGAAACCACCCGCCGCTCAGGCAAGCCGGTGGTGGTGGCAACGCAGATGCTGGAATCGATGATCGAAAGCCCGGCCCCGACCCGCGCCGAAGTGTCCGACGTCGCCAATGCGGTTTACGATGGCGCCGATGCGGTGATGCTTTCGGCGGAAACCGCCGCCGGGGCCTGGCCGGTCGAGGCGGTCACGATCATGCACCGGATCGCCGCACAGGTGGAAAGCGATCCCGCTTATCTGGCGCGCATCCACTTTACCGAAGTTCGCCCCGATGCCACCACGGCCGATGCGCTGGCTGCCGCATGCGCCAATATTGCCGAAACGGTTTCGATCACCGGTATCATCGTCTTCACCGGATCAGGATCGACCGCGCGCCGCGTCGCGCGTGAGCGGCCCGCCGCGCCGGTGCTGGTGTTGACCCCGTCAAGCCGGATTGCGCGGCGACTGGCGCTGCTGTGGGGTACCCGCGCCGTCAACACCCGCGATATCGGCAGCTTCGAAGAAATGATCGCCAAGGGCAAGCGCATGGCGCTGCGCCACGGATTTGGTGTGGCCGGATCAAAGCTGATCGCACTGGCCGGGGTGCCATTCGGCACGCCGGGATCAACCAACCTGCTGCATGTCGTAACGCTGAAGGGTGATGAGCTGACCAGGCATTCCGGTTGATCGGACACCTTGGGGCAAGCGCCCGCCCGAACTATTCCGCCAACCGGTACTGGTCCTGCATTCCAGTCACGCCGTCCTTGCTGCGCCCTTCCAGCGGCGCGGCCTGAAGGCGCGGGCTGGCGACGGCTTCGGCAATCAGACGGTCCTGTTCTTCGTCGGTGAAGCGGACCCAGCCTTCGCGGCTGAGGCGTTCAAGCGGGCGATAGCGCACCTTGTACTGCATCCGCTCAGACCCATCGACCCAATAGCCCAGATAGACATAGGGCAATTCTTCCCGCACCGCGCGGCGGATATGGTCCAGAATGATGAAATTGCCCAGGCCTGAGCGTTCGGCATGGTCGGGATCGTAAAAGCTGTAGATCATCGACAGCCCGTCGCCCTGCTGATCGGTAAGGCAGGCCCCGACCAGCCGCCCGGGCAGGCCATTTTCACCGGGTTCGCGATATTCGATCACCACGCTGTCCACCGGGGTGTGTTCCACCATATCGGCGAAATCGACCTCATCCATGGTCGCCATGCCGCCACCGGGATGGCGCGCACCCAGATAGCGTTGCAGCAGATCGAATTGTTCCGCGGTTGACCAGGGGCGGCAAGCCGTGACCACCAGATCGCTGTTGCGCTTCAGATTGCGGCGCTGCGCCGACGAAGCGCGAAATTCACCCGCAACCACCCGCACCGAAACGCAGGCAGTGCAATCGGCGCAGGACGGACGATAGGCCACTGTCTGGCTGCGCCGAAAGCCGATCCGGCCCAGTGCTTCGTTCAACTGATCGGCATGCGGCCCCTTCAGCTCGGTAAACACCTTGCGCTCGCTGCGCCCCGGCAAATAGGGGCACGGCGCTGGCGCGGTGACAAAAAACCGAGGGAAGCGGACGGGTGCCGTCACGGGCGTGCGAAGTCCTTCATGGCATGAAGTTGACGAATCTTTGCAGACTATGCCTGCACGCGCCGCGCGTTGAAAGTCCTTTAACCACGAACCATGGTTAATCAGCGGTTACTGTGAACAGCCGGATTCGGTTCAGGGTCGCAGAAGCAGATCCGAAACCAAGCTGCCGGTGCCACGCCTGCCAATGCCAAGCCTGACAGTAAATGTCAGGCCAGCTCCACCTGGCTGACATCATAGCCCTTGCCGCGCAGGCTTCGCACCAGTCCTTCCAGCTGTTCGCGATCACGCGCTTCGCATTCGATGTCGGTAATCAGCCCCTTGGCCGGCAGATGGGTGAAAATCCGCTGGTGGTAGATTTCGATGATGTTGACATGGTGGGCATCGAATTCACGCATCACCTTGAACAGGGCACCGGGGCGATCCTGCAAGGTCAGCCGCAGCCGCGCCAGCCGCCCGGAACGGGCAAGATCGCGCAGCAGCACATTGGCGAGCAGGCGCGTGTCGATATTGCCGCCGGTCAGCGGAATGCCGATCTTGCGGCCCTTGAACATCTCTGGATAGGACAGCACCGCCGCCAGTCCGGCCGCGCCCGCGCCTTCGGCCACGGTCTTTTCGATCTGCAACAGCAGTGCCACCGCACTTTCCAGCGCGCCTTCATCCACCAGCACCAGATCATCGAGCAACCCGGCCAGCACCTGCGATGTAAATGCGCCGGGTTCCTTCACCGCGATGCCTTCGGCCAGCGTATCGCCGCCCGCAGCCAGCCCCTTGCCCTTGAGCCGGTTGTACATCGAAGGGAACAGCGCCGCCTCTACCCCGACCAGACCGATATCCGGCTTGATCGCGCGGGCGGCCACACCCATGCCGCTGGCCAGCCCGCCGCCGCCAACCGGTATTACCAGCATGTCGAGTTCGGGCACGTCTTCCAGCATTTCCAGCGCGACGGTGCCCTGCCCGGCGGCGACATGCGGATCATCAAAGGGATGTACGAAGGTCAGTCCCAGTTCGGTTTCCAGCTTGCGGGCATGGGCATAGGCTTCGTCGAAGGTTTCGCCTTCCAGCACCACCTTGCCGCCCACCGCCTCGGTCTGCATCACCTTTACCAGCGGTGTGCTGCGCGGCATGACAATGGTCACCGGCACGCCCAGCCGCCCGCCGTGATAGGATAGGCCCTGCGCGTGATTGCCTGCCGATGCCGCAATCACGCCGCGATTGCACTGTGCTCCGCCCAGCAGCAACATGGCATTGAGCGCGCCGCGTTCCTTATAGGCCGCAGTGAACTGCAGATTTTCAAACTTCAGCCAGATATCGGCGCCGGTAATCGCGCTCAGCGTGCGGCTGTGCAGCGTGGGGTCACTTTACGCCCCGGCGATCCGCTGCGCGGCAGCGCGGACATCATCGAGGGTAAGCAGCGCGGCTGCGCTTTCGGCGGAATTCTGTGGCTGTGTCATCGCGCTGCGCCCTAATCCAAAGCGCCGCGCTTGGAAACCGTTAACGCCGATCCAGCAACCGCAACAGCATCACTGCCACGCCGGTTGCGACAATAACCGCCACACTATCCGCCACCCAATCGCGGATATCGGCATCGCGGTGCAGCACCGGGATCATCTGCAAGACTTCGATCGCCGCGCCGAACAGCGAAAGCCCGATCATTGCCCGCCATACCGGGCGATCGCGCCAGGCCAGCGTTGCCACCCCGGCAAGAGCCGCAAAGGCCAGCATATGCGCAAACTTGTCGCCAAAGCGATCGATCGGCAAATGCGGCGGCTGGGGCAGCAACGCCATGGTCAGCGCGATCGCGGCAAGCAGCCAGAACAAGGGTTTCAGCAGGCGCGGCGCCAGCAGCATATCGATCAGGTTTCGCATCGCTGCGCCGATAGCCGAAATTGTGCCGTTCGCAACGGATTTGCTGCCAGTGACGCTTGCGCCGGGCCGAAAGCCGCAGCATGGTGAAATCATGAGTGAAGCCAAGAAAGTCTCGTTCCTGGGTCTGGGTGTAATGGGCGGTGCGATTGCGCGGCATATTGGCCAGGCTGGCCACCAGCTGACGATTTACAACCGCAGCCCGGCGCGTGCGCAGAAATGGCAGGAGGCCAATCCAGGTCTTGCCGTGCGCGTGGCAACCAGCCCAGCCGATGCCGCGCGCGATGCCGATGTGGTGCTGACCTGCGTGGGTAATGATGATGATCTGGCCGACGTCGTGCTGGGGCCGACGGGGGTGTTTTCCACCATTCGCCACGGCGCGGTGTTTATCGATCACACCACGGTTTCCGCCCGGATTGCGCGGCAGATCGTGGTCGAAGCACGCGATCTTGAGGTACATTGCGTTGATGCGCCCGTAACCGGCGGACAGGCCGGGGCGGAAAACGGCACACTGACGGTGATGTGCGGCGGCAGGGCGGATGCGGTGGAAGCCGCCCGCCCGATCATGGAAGCCTATACCAAGCGGATCGTCCATGTCGGCAAGGCCGGTGCCGGGCAGACCACCAAGATGGTCAACCAGATCGCCTTTTCCGGGATCATCGCCACCCTTTCCGAAGCGCTGCGCTTTGCCGAGGCGGCGCATCTCGATCTCGACAAGGTCTATGAAGCGATTTCGGGCGGTGCATCGCAAAGCTGGCAGATGGACAATCGCTGGCACACCATGGCCAGGGACGAGTTCGATTTCGGCTTTGCGATTGACTGGATGCGCAAGGATCTGGGGCTGACGCTGGACGAAGGCCGCGCGCTCAGCGTGTCGCTGCCGGTCACTGCGCTGATCGATCAGTTCTATGCCGAAGTGCAGGCGATGGGCGGCGGTCGGCAGGATACCAGCGCGCTGGTGCGCCGCCTGCCGCGCCGGGGCAAGGCATGAGCGCATTGCTGCCGGCAAGGCTGTTGTTGCTGGCCATAGCCGCCACTTCCCTGTCCGCGCCCGCATTGGCCGATACGCTGGTGGATAATGTCGAGGGGCTGACCATCGATGCAACCGGCGGAATCGAACGCTTTACCGGACTGTTGATTGGCGACGATGGCCGGATCGTGCAGGTCTTGCATCGCGGCGAGAAGCGCCCCGGCAAAGTCGACTATCTCGTCGATGGCAAAGGCCGGGTGATGATGCCCGGCATGATCGACAGCCATGGCCATGTCATGTCGATCGGTTTCGCCGCTATGACGCTGGATCTTTCCGCAACCCGCTCGCTGGCGGAGGCACAGGCAAAGATCGCCGAATATGCCGCAGCCCATCCCGATCGCCCATGGATATTGGGGCGCGGATGGAATCAGGAGCAATGGGGCCTGGGCCGTTTCCCCACAGCGGCCGAGCTCGATGCGGTGGTGGCGGATCGCCCGGTCTGGCTCAGCCGTGTTGATGGTCATGCCGGATGGGCCAACAGCAAGGCGCTGGCCGCCGCTGGCATTACCGCGCAAACCCGCGATCCCGCCGGTGGCAGGATCGAACGATTGCCTGCAGGCACAGCCTCTGCCGCTCCCCGCCCGGCTGCTGGCAAGGCTCACACCATGCCTGCAGCGCTGGCAAAGCCCGCCGGCGTGCTGGTTGATGCCGCGACTGAACTGGTCGACAAGGTTGTGCCTGCCCCCCGGCCCGAAGATCGCGATCTGGCTTTGACCAAGGCCCAGCAATTGTTACTGGCCAACGGCGTCACAGCCATTGCCGATATGGGCACCAGCATCGAAGACTGGCAGTCTTTCCGCCGCGCGGGTGACAATGGCACGCTCTACATCCGGATCATGGCCTATGGCGCGGGCATCGAGAATACCGTGCTGATCGGTGGCCCCGGCCCCAGCCCCTGGCTCTATGACGATCACCTGCGGCTGAACGGCGTGAAGCTGTTCGCCGATGGGGCGCTCGGATCGCGCGGAGCCTCGCTAAAGGCACTTTACGCCGATGCTAACGGCACCAAAGGGTTACGCATCACGCAGGATACGGCGCTGAAAAACATGATGAGCCGCGCCGCGCTCGATCATTTCCAGATCGCCGTCCACGCCATCGGCGACGAGGCAAACGCTGCCGTTCTTGCCGCATTTGAAGATATTTCAGCCACTTATTCGGGTGATCGCCGCTGGCGTATCGAACATGCCCAGATCGTCGATCCCGCCGATATCCCGCGTTTTGGCAAGGACGGTATCATTGCCTCGATGCAGCCGGTGCACCAGACCTCGGACCGGTTGATGGCAGAAGCGCGGCTCGGCCCCACGCGGTTGGCCGGTGCCTATGCCTGGCATTCTATCGCAACAGGGGGCGCAAAGCTGGCATTCGGATCAGACGCGCCGGTCGAAGCGCCCGATCCCTTTGCCGGGCTTGCTGCGGCGATTTCACGGCAAGGCCCGGATGGTCAGCCCTTGGGAGGCTGGCAACCACAGGAGCGCGTCAGTCGTGAGCTGGCGCTGGCGGCCTATTCAGCCAATGGTGCCTGGGCAGGATTCGCCGAAGGACGCTTTGGCAGGCTGCTGCGCGGCGAACGTGCCGATTTCCTGCTGGTGGATCGCGATCCGATGCTGTCCAGTCCGGCCGAACTGCGCGAAACGAGGGTGCTGGAAAGCTGGGTGGGCGGAAAGCCCATGTGGCGAAGGGACGAAAAAAGCAGCAACTGACTCTGCTTGCCGCCGCGACAAAATCTTGATCGCCAATAAAAAAACGGCCCCGATTTCTCGGGACCGTTCTATTTGAACCCATGAAGGTCCGGGATTACTTGCTCCAACCGAAGAAGGTAGCAATTGAACCCCAAACCCCACGCTGGGCGGTAACCTTGCGTGCCATTGGAATTCTCCTATACGCCCCGCCACAAATTTTTGACGGCATGTCAGAGAATTAACGAGTTTTTAACCAAAAGCAACCGCTGAGTTGCCGCGTCGCGGCTTTGCGCCAATATATTGATTAATAAAGACTTTCATCTCTTCAAACGGCATCGGCCGGGCAATGTGATAGCCCTGCGCATAATCGCAACCCAGTCTCTTCAACAGCTTAAGTGTCGAATCCGATTCGATTCCTTCCGCCGTCACGCTGTGTCCCAGCGCATGGGCAAGGTTGATGGTGGATTGCACCAGCAACATATCCCGCTTGGAAGTGGTGATGTCCTTCACGAACTGCCGGTCGATCTTGAGTTCGTCGAACGGGATCGAACGCAGATATTCCAATGTCGCGTTACCGGTGCCGTAATCATCGATGGAAATGCTGGCCCCTGCGGCGGACAGAGCCTCCAGATTGCGCGCAGCGACCGAATTGGCATTGAGCGCTGCCGTTTCGGTGATTTCCACCTTGAGATGCCGCGGCGAAACCCCCGCGTCAGCAAGCAGGCGCATGATCTGATCAAGCAGATCGGGATTCGACAGCATGCGTGCAGACAGATTTACGCCAATCGCAAAATCCGGAATCTTCGGCAGCAGGCTGGCCGTATCGCGGAGCGCACGCTCAAGCACGTAATATGTCAGACGATCGATACGGTTTGTTGCCTCGGCATGCTCGATGAAATCGATCGGCGGAATCGGGCCACGCACCGGATGATTCCAACGCACCAGTGCTTCGGCAGAGCGAATTTTGCCCGTGGCAAGATCAAGCTGCGGTTGATAGGCAACCGTCAGGACATTGTTGCTGATCGCATCGTCCAGCTCGGACATCAGCGACAGTCGCCACTGCGCATCCTTGACCTCTGTCGCCGTATAAAAGGCATGGGTCAGGTTGCTCGCCGCAGCCTGAGAGGCGGCTATGCGGGCGGCAGTTATGCGTTGCGCCAGCGTTTCGTCCGGCCTGCTGTCAACACCAATTGCACAATCGAGATCAATTACCGCTTCGTTCAGCTTGATGCTGGCCAGTAGTTTGCTGAGACCGTCGAGATGGTCCGACAGCTGACGATTGGAAAATGTCGGCAGCTTCCAATAGAGTGTGTTGTCTTCGTGGAACACGGTCATATCGGGATCGGTCAGCATGATCGGACGCGCGATTGCCTGCAACAGATCACCCGGCGCAATGTCCGGATAGGCGGCCCGGATCGTATCGTAATTCTTGACAGTCAGCGCTGCCACCGCCTGCCCCGGCGCAATGCCCTGATTCCGCAGCGCCAGAATATTGGGCATGCGCGAATCCGCGTTCACCTCTGCAGCACTGTCGATCGCCTTGAAGGTGTGCGAACGATAAGCAACGATGCCGTACAGCAGGAAAGCAGGCAGATAATCGACGGTGATAAACAAATAATCGGTGATAAACGGCACCACCAGTGCCAACACACCCACCGTCGAATAGTGGCGAATGGCCGTTGCCAGCGATCTGGTCCGGACGGTTAGCCAGGCCAGCGCCAGTGCAAAGGCAAAGGGAAACAGCCAGCTGGCCCGGAACGGATTGCCTTCGCGTAGCGTTTGCGCGCCGATGGCGTGGAAATAGACGCCCGGAACCCAGCCTTGCCCAACAATACGATGCGTATCTGGAATACGGGAGGATTGTGGTCCGACGACCACGTCCTTGCCGCGCAAATCGCCGCTTCGCAGCTTTCCATCCAATACATCCAGATAGCTTATTGTCGGGATGCTTCTGGCGCGAATGGCCCAGTCAGGACGATAATCATCTCCGGCAGCAACATCGTGGCGTCCTGCGATACTCGCAGAAATCGAGGGTATGGTCTGGCCATTGAACGGACCGGACAGGACGAGCTGGCTTGAGAGCCCGAATGGCGTGGAATAGCCGGTCAGCGACGCAACATTGGCGTAAGGAAGATAGCGCTTGGCAGGCCCAACGATAGTAATATTCTGATTGAATTGATCGGGATTGCGGTGGGATCCAAAAAATACCCTGCCCGGATGCCGCTTGAGCGTTTCAATCAGCGTCGCCGATCCTGCCTGATCATTGATGTCGCGAAACACCCGGTCAAAATAGACTCGATTGACACCTGCCTGAAACAGCCGTTCGATCACTTCGGCATCGTTCTTTTCGGAAAAGTCCATCGACAAGCGATCCAGCGTCTTGTCGTCAATCCCGACTATCACAACCTTGCCGTCGGCATCGCGCTGATGCAGCATATTGCGGCCGCCGCGCATCAGATCTTCCAGCGGCTCGCCCAGTTCGATCGCACCGCAGAAGGCACTGAACAGGGCTGCCGTCAGCAGGATGCGCAATCCTGAAACGCGTTTCTTGCGGGATTTCGGGCTCATCATGCCTCGGGGTTATCAGCCAGAGGCAAAGATATTGTTAACGATGTTTTGCCGCTGATTCCGGCGAATTTGTTGATGCAGGAAGCCAGGTAAACCTGTCAGCGATTTCCTGCGCCCACGCATCTCCAAAACAAAAAGGCCCGGCGGTCGGGGGGACCGCCGGGCCATGCCTGGAAGGGACAGGCAGTTTGGTCGCTTTCCTTAACGGAGCAGCGACAGGACGTTCTGCTGGCTCTGGTTGGCCTGCGCGATCATCGCGGTCGAAGCCTGGCTCAGGATCTGAGCCTTTGCCATTGCCGTGGTTTCCGACGAGTAATCGGCATCTTCGATGCGCGAACGGGCGTCAGACAGGTTGGTGACGTTGCTGGTCAGGTTGTTGACCGCCGATTCAAGGCGGCTCTGACCGGCACCCAGCGAAGCGCGGGTGGCAGCAACAGCAGCCAGGGCAGCGTCAACGTTGGTGATCGTGGTGCCAGCCTTGGTCGTGTCCGAAACGTCGAGGGCAGTGGCCGAAACCTTGGTGCCGTCGATCGCCTTGCTGGTCAGCGTCACAGTGTCGGCGCCGTTGGCACCGGTCTGGATGGTGAAGGTCTTGTCCGTACCCGAAGTGGTGCTGAACAGGGCGATGCCGTTGAACTAGGTGTTCGAGAGCACATCACCGATCTGCTTCTGCAGTTCACTGACTTCCGAGTTCATATAGGTACGGTCGGAATCCTGATAGGTGCCCGAAGAAGACTGCACAGCCAGTTCGCGAACGCGCTGCAGCATGTTGGTGACTTCCGACAGACCACCTTCAGCGGTCTGCGCCAGGCTGATGCCGTCGTTGGCGTTACGGATGCCCTGGCTCATGCCACGGACCTGCGAAGTCATGGTGGTGGCGATGGCGAGGCCGGCGGCGTCGTCCTTGGCGCTGTTGATGCGCTTGCCGGTCGACAGGCGTTCCATCGCGGTGCCGAGCATCTTGCCGGCCGAGTTCGAAGCATTGGCGGCTTTGATCGCGCCGATGTTGGTGTTGATAACTGACATGGTTTACTCCCGTGGATAGTCCCGATTGCATGCCGTGTCGGTCCATCCGGCCCGGCTCGCAAAACAAAGATCGGCAACTGCGCGGCAAAATTAAGTGCGGCAAAAAATTGACGGCAAATTCCTGCAAAAACCGGCAATTTGGCGCAGACATTCTCTAATACACACGGAAAATAGGTATTTCCCCTAGGGCTTAAATTTCCAATCCGTTTGACGTTCCACGCGCAAAAGAGCCCCAAGGACATGGTTAACGGGGGTTCTCAAATGACAGGTCTGGCATTCGCCGACAGCGTAACGAAGCTGCACGCACCGCTGGTTCAGCGGGCAGCGGCGATCGTCGATGCGGCAGGCAGCACGGGTTCGCCGGTGGTGCGTTGCGAGAATGATCCGGTGCCGCCCGGCCCCGGTCCCTGCGTCACATTGCAGCGTGGCGGAGCCAATATGCTGCTGCGCGAAGGGTCGCGCGGCCGGTTTGGCATCGCCTATCGCGATCCGTCGAGCGAAGCTGCGCTGGCGGCGCTGGTCGCCACGCTGGCGGCACCGGGCATGCCGATCGCGGCGGATCCGGAAAGCCTTTCGGTACTCGCCCTCGCCGAACGTCTGGCCGCGAGCGACATTCCGGTATTGATCAACGGCCCGACCGGCACCGGCAAGGAAGTTCTGAGCCGCTACATCCATGAGCGCAGCCCCCGCGCCAAGGGCCCCTTCATTGCGGTCAACTGCGCCGCCATGCCTGAAACCATGCTGGAAGCACTGCTGTTCGGCCATCAGAAGGGGGCCTTCACCGGCGCCACCCAGTCCAGCGAGGGCTTCTTCCGCGCGGCGGACGGCGGCACGCTGCTGCTGGACGAAATCGCCGAGATGCCGCTTTCGCTTCAGGCCAAGCTGCTGCGGGCGCTTCAGGAAGGCGAAGTCGTGCCGATCGGTTCGACCCAGCCGGTCAAGATCGATGTGCGGATCATTGCCTGCGCCAACCGCGATCTTCCCACCGAAGTGGCCGAAGGCCGGTTCCGTGCCGACCTTTACTATCGCCTCAACGTCTTCCCCCTGTCGCTGCGCGCCCTGCGCGATCGCCCGGAGGATATCGCGCCGCTGGCCTTTGCCATGATGCTGCGCCACACGCCCACCGGTCGTCAGGTGCCCTGGCTTTCGGATGCGGCGCTGGTGATGCTGCGCACGCATGGCTGGCCGGGCAACGTCCGCGAGCTGGAAAACGTCGTCCGCCGCGCACTGCTGCTGACTGAAGGCAAGCCGGAAATTACCCCGGCGCATATCGTCTTTGACAGCCCGGCCCGGCTGGTTGGCAATACTGATGTTGCACCGTTGCAGCCCGCTGCCAGCGCAACCCGCAAACTGTCCAACATCGTCCAGATTTCCGAGGCGCAAGCTATCATGGAAACGCTGGATGCCTGCGGCGGCAATCGGGTGGAGGCTGCACGTCAGCTTGGGATTTCCGAGCGGACCCTGCGTTATCGCCTGGCCTCGTTCCGTGACGCCGGGCTGGCCGTGGCCGGAGGCCGGCGATGAGCGGCCCCTCGGCAATCGGTGGCGGCGGCGGGATCCAGCAGATCCTGGCGATGCGCCAGCAGATCCTCGATCGCTCGCAACTGCTGCAACAGCTTCATGCCCCTGCGGGCAGCCCGACCGAAGCCGCACCCGCGGCTCCGCAAGGCCCCGGTGGCGGCTTTGCGGACGCGCTGGGCCAGGCGCTCCACAAGGTGAGCGACACGCAAGGCAAGGCCGAACAACTCAGCGCCGGTTATGAACGCGGCGAGGTGACCGACGTCGCCAAGGTGATGCTTGCCCGGCAGGAAGCCGGGATCGCATTCGAGGCAACGCTGCAGGTCCGTAACCGCCTGCTGTCTGCCTATCAGGATATCATGCGGATGGGAGTTTGATAGATGAGCGAACTCGTTCCTGCCGCCAGCGGCGCTCCGCTGCAGCCAGCCTTCGGGGCCGATAATCCGGCCTTGCAGCGGCTGCGCAGCTTCACCGATCAGCCCGCTGTCAAGCGCGCACTGCCCTGGTTTCTGGGCATGACCGCGATTGGCGGCGCTGTGCTGGCCTATGCCACGCTGGCCCCGGCACCGCAGCGCACGCTTTATTCGCAGCTTGATGACAATGAGCGCGCGCAAGTGGTCAGCTCGCTCGACAAGGCGGGCATCAAATATTCGATCAACAATGATACCGGCGCGCTCAGCGTCAATGAGGATGATCTCTACCGCGCGCGGATGCTGGTGGCCTCGGATGGCGCACTGGCAACCCCGGATGGCAATGCCTCGCTCGACAATATGCCGCTTGGCGCCAGCCGTACGCTGGAAGGCGAACGGCTGCGCGGTGCGCGTGAACACGAATTGATGCTGACGATTCAGGAGATCGATGGCGTTGAATCGGTGCGCGTGCATCTGGCCGAAGCCGCCAAATCGGTTTTCGTGCGCGAAGATTCGCCGCCCAGCGCATCGGTCATGGTGCGCATGGCGCGCGGCCGGCAGCTTTCCGACAGCCAGGTGGCGGCAATCGTCAATCTGGTCGCGGGATCGGTGCAGGGCATGACGCCCGAAGCCGTGCGCGTGGTCGATCAGCATGGCCGCCTCCTCTCGCAGCGCGGCGGTGCGGATTCAGACCGGCTGGAACTGCAAGGCCGGATGGAAGAAAAGCTTCGCAATCAGCTGGATGCCCTGCTGACGCCAATGCTGGGCGCAGGCAATTTCAGCAGCGAAATTCAGGTCGATCTGGATATGGATCAGGTCACCTCGGCGCGCGAAAGCTATGACAAGAACGGCGTGGTGCGCAGCGAAACCCAGCAGCAGTCGCAGCAAAGCGCAACCGGTGCTCCGGCTGGCGGGGTTCCCGGCGTACTTTCCAACACACCGCCGCCGCCAACCACCACCCGCAACGGCCCGCCGCAGAGCACGCCCACTGCCGCAGCCACGCCCGCCGCCGGTGCGGCCCCGGTTTCCGGGGAATCCAGCGCGACGCGCACCTATGAGCTGGGCCGCGAAGTGGCGGTTGCCAATTCCACGCCGGGCAAGGTCAAGCGCCTGTCGGTCGCGGTGGCGATCAGCCAGAACGCGCTGAAAAAAGGCAAGCCTGCCGATGTTGAGCAGATCAAGGCGCTGGTTGCCGCAGCAGTTGGCGCGGATACCACGCGCGGCGATCAGGTAACCGTGATGGCGCGGCCGTTCGAACCGGTCGATGACAGCGCGGCACCATTCTATGAAGCACCCTGGTTTGCCATGGTGGTTCGCAGCGTCGTCGCCCTGATCGCGGTGCTGCTGGTCTTGCTGATGGGGGTGCGTCCGCTGATCCGCACGCTGAAGCGCGGCGCCGCTGATCCTGAAAACCCCGATGCTCCTGCCGATGGTGAAGCCGCTGCGGCCACTCCGGGCAACAGCGCTGCACCGGCGGTGGACGCCGCTCTGCTGGGCCGTCAGGTCGGGCTGGCGCAGCGGATTGTCGAGGAAAAACCTGAAGATGCCTTGCTGGCGCTGCGCAAGATGCTGGGTCAGCCAACCGCGGAGCAGGCCCAGTGAACGCGATGACCGATCTCGCCGCCCGGCAGCTTGACGATGCCGAACGCGCCGCCGTGATGGTGATGCTGCTTGAAGAGGATCAGGCCGCCGCCATTCTGGCGCAGCTTGGCCCGGAAGAGCTGCAATTGCTGGGCGAAAAAATGTGCGCGCTGGGCGATATCGGCCCCGGCCTGATCACTCAGGCGATCTCCGGCTTTGTCGACAAGGCCGAGCGGCAGGGCATTACCGCACACAACCGCGTCGATCACGTCCGTACGCTGATGAACCGCGCCGTGGGCGAGGTGAAAGCGGAAAGCCTGATGCAGCGCATTCTGCCAATGGGCGAGGACAATCAGCCAGCTATCGAGCTCGCCCGCTGGCTGACGCCGCAGGCGCTGATCCCGCTGATCAAGGATGAACACCCACAGGCGATTGCCGTGCTGCTGGTGCAGCTTGATCCGGAAACGGCTGCCGAAGTGCTGCAAAGCCTGCCTGCCGATCAACAGCCGCTGGTGGTGCATCGCATAGCTACGCTGGGGCCGGTTTCAGCAGATGCCATCGCCATGCTGGAAGAGCTGATGCAACGCCGGATCAGCGAATGCCATGGCCGCACAACGCTGACCATGGGCGGCCCGCGCGAGGCAGCGGATATCATCAACAACGCTGGCAAGGCCGCCGAAAAGCGGATCATGCCTGAAATCGGCAAGCTGGACAAAGCGCTGGTCAAGCAGATCGAAAGCGAAATGTTCAAGTTCGAACATCTCTTCACGCTCGATCCGCAGGCCATGGGTTCGCTGCTGCGCGAAGTGGAAAGCGATACGCTGATCGATGCGCTGAAGGGCATCGAAGAGGCGCAGCGCGATGTCTTCTTCCGCGCCATGTCGAGCCGCGCCGCCGATGGCGTGAAGGACGAGATCGCCGGACGCGGCCGCCTGAAGATGGCCGATGTGATCGAAGCCCAAAAGGCGATTGTCGCCGCTGCCCGCAGGCTTGCTGCCGAAGGCGTGATCGTGTTCGGCGTCGGCGGCGGAGACGATGAATATGTCTGACGCCTTCGCGGCCAATCTGCCTGCGGAGCGGCTGCCGTTTGCGGCATTGGCGGCAACGGCTTCCGGCTTTGTCAGCGATCCGCGCTTTGGTGCTGCGGCTGCAGCGGCGCGGACCATGGAAACCGAGGTAGAAGATCCGCTCGCCCGCGCCTGGTCCGATGGCCACGCCGCTGGCTATGCCGAAGCGCAGGCCGAAGCCCAGGCCCGCGCCGAAGCCGATGATGCGGCGCGGACGCGGATCGAGATGAAACTTGCGCGGCTGGATGCGGAACACGCCGAAGAATTGCGGCAGCGGCTGCTGGCAACGGTGGAAGCGCTGTGCGAATCCGCGATTGCGCCGCTGGCGCTCGACAAGGACGCGCTGCTGGCGCGGGTTACGCGGGCGGCGGGCATGCTGGCCCGCGCCGATGACGAACGCGTGCTGCGCCTGCATCCGGATGATCTGAAACTGGTTGCCAAACGACTGCCCGCCGATCTGGAAGTGCAACCCGATCCCCGGCTGGAACGCGGCGCAATCCGCGTCGAAGCCGCCAATGGCGGGGTGGAGGACGGCCCGGACAACTGGCGGCGCGCGATCGCGGAGGCGCTTTCGCAATGCTGAAACTGTTCGATCCCCTGCTGGATGAACTGGGCCAGGCGCATATCGATCTGTCGCCCACGCGCTACGGCCAGCTCAACGCCTGCGATGGCGGCTTGCTGGAAGTATCCGGCCTGTCGGTGCCAGTGGGCGCGCTGTGCAAGGTCAGCCATGGCAAGGGTGAACCGCTGACGGCGGAGGCCATCGGCTTTCGCAACGGACGGACCATGATGATGTTGCTGGGCGACACGGTGATGCTTCGCCCCGGATCGCGCGTTCGCGCCGAAGGCCGCCCCGGTATGCTGCCGGTGGGCGAGGCCTTTCTCGGCCGCGCCGTCGATGGCGAAGGCAAACCGATTGACGGCGGCGGACCGCTGCATGTCCGTGAACAATGGCCTGCGGGCGGTGTGCGATCAAGCGCGCTGGATCGCAGCCCGGTGCGCGAGTGCTTTGATACCGGAGTGCGGGCGCTCAATGCGCTGACTACCTTTGGCATCGGTCAGCGCATCGGTATCATGGCCGGATCGGGCGTCGGCAAATCGGTGCTGCTGGATATGGTCGCGACCGGTGCCGAAGCGGAAATCGTGGTGGTCGGCCTGATCGGCGAACGCGCCCGCGAGGTTTCGGACTTTGTTGAACGGCATATGGCAGGCGAAAAACGCGCCCGCACTGCTGTGGTGGCGGTGCCTGCGGACCACGCCCCCAATCTGCGCCTGCGCGGTGCGATGCTGGCGACCAGTATCGCCGAACATTTCCGCGCCCAGGGCAAGCAGGTCCTGCTGATTCTGGACAGCCTGACCCGCGTTGCCCATGCCGGGCGCGAAATCGCGCTGCTGCTGGGGGAACCCGGCGCCGCGCGCGGCTATCCGCCTTCGGCGCTGGCAACGATTACCAAGCTGGTCGAACGGGCGGGCAATTCAGCCGCCAGCGGTGGCTCGATCACCGGACTCTACACCGTGCTTGCCGATGGCGACAATCAGGACGATCCGGTAGTCGATACCGCCCGCTCCATTCTGGACGGGCATGTCGTGCTCTCACGCGAACTGGCGCAGCGCGGGCAATATCCCGCCATCGATATCGCCGCCTCGCTCAGCCGGGTGATGAACGATATTGTCACGCCCGAACACGCCAGGCTGGCGCGCGAATTCCGCGCGCTGATCGCCAGTTACGAAGCCAATCGCGATCTGGTGCTGATGGGGGCCTATCGCGCCGGGGCCGATCCGCAGATTGACCGCGCGATTGCCATGCACACCGCGCTGGTCGATTTCCTGTGCCAGCCGGCGCGCTCCACCGTGCCGCTGGATGACAGCATGGCCGCGCTGAAGGCACTGCTGGGCGATGCAGGCTGAGCGCGCCCGGCTGCGGCGATTGCAGCGGCTCGAGCGGGTGCGCGCCATCGCCAAGCAAACCGCAGCCAGCGAAGCCGCGCGCGCCGAAGGGACGCTGGCCCAGCTGGAAGCACTGGCCGAGCGCACCGGGCAGATGCTCAACGAATATCGCAGCCGCAGTGCCCCGTCCGACGGCATGGAGCTGCGCCAGCTATCCGGATTTGTCAGCGGATTGCAGGGAATATCGCTGACCACACAAGGCGATGCCGCCCAGGCCAGGCAGGTTGCCGATCGCAAGCAAGAAGAACTTGCCCAAGCCGAGCGTCGCCGCGCGGCGGTGGAAGAACGTGCCCTGCGCGAGGCTCAGGCCATCGCCAGGCGGCAACAGGGGGTGGTGCTGACCGCCCGGCGCGAGATTGGCACGGGTCTTGAATAGTTAACCTCGTCAACTCGCGCGAGGAGCCAATACGTGATCCAGTTCTCCGCCCTTCCCAACCAGCCGGGGATCAGCCCGGTCGGCGAAGCACCTGTGAAATCTGCCGCGGAAAACAGCGATTCGATTGATTTTGCGTCACTTTTGAACGGGCAAGCCGCCGTCGGTGATGCCGGGGCGCAGGCCGATGCCGCAGCTACTCCACCCTCCACGCCCGATCTCGCCGCCGCGCTTGCCGCCGAACCGGCAAAGCTTGCCATTGCCGCCTTGCCGCCAACCGGCAAAATCTTGCCGCTTGGATTGCCGGGATTGCCGGAAGCGGCAGCCGATGCCGAACCGGCGCAGGCCGAAACTGCCACGGCAGCCACCGCAATCCCCCATGCGCTGCCAATGCTTGCAAAGGTCACCGCCACTCGCGCCGCGCGCGGCACGGATGCCAAGGCTGAGCCAGCGGATGAAGCAGGCGAAGCGGAAGCCCAGCTCGCCGAGGAAGCCGATGCCACTCCGGAAGCAGCGCCTGCCGAAACAGTCGTGCCAACGCTGGCTGTGGCCAGCCCTATCCTGCCACAAATAGCTGCACCCGCAATCCGGCAGGAGCAGTCGGCCCCCACAACCGCGCCGCAGGCGTTGCCGGCCGCAGCACAAGTAAACCTGCCCAGCAGCGGCAAACCGCCCGTTTCCAGCGGTGATGTGCCCCCCGCCAACAGCACCGCCGCCCAGACCGAGGGCAAGCCGGTGATTGCGCAGGAAATGCCGACCGCGACCAAGGCACTTTCGCTCGAACAGGTGCGCTTCGTTGCGCCCGATGCGGCACGTCCGGTTGAGCAGGCGCAGTCAGCGCCGCAGCCTGTTGCCATCGCGACCAATGCCATGCTGGCCAACGCCCCGCAGAATGGTGCGGCGATTGCCGCCAGCAGCCGCAGCGTCGCCAGAGAAACAAAGGCCACCGCTGCCGAGAAATTCAAGGATATCGTTACCATCTCCGCCGCATCGGCCAGGGATGGTGCAGAGATTTCGCCCTTGTTCGGCACCGCCGCTCCGGCTGCTGCCGCGCCTGCAACCGCTTCAACTACCAACCCGGCTACCACCAACACGGATGCCGCCAACCGGCCGCAGGATTTCGCCACACTGGTCGACCGCCTGATCGCCGTCCGTCAGGCGACCAATCCGCAGAACGTCACCGTCGCGGTGGCACATGCCGATTTCGGCAAGGTGGAACTGAATTTCCGTCAGGAAGACAACGGCCTGTCGGTTGCGCTGTCGAGCCCGGATCCGGATTTCTCGCGCGCGGTCAGCGCCGCGTTGCCGCAGCAGGCGGCGATCCGCACCGGTGACACCGCCAATGCGAACAGCAACAGCAGCAGCACCGCGCAGCAACAATCCGCACGTCAGGACAGCACTGCCGGATCAGGTGCTGATGCTTCGGCCAATTCGCGCAGCGGCACTTCCGCGCGCCGTCAGGACGACAATTCTCCGCGCGCCAACCCGTCTTACCGGCAAGGCAATTCCGACGGCAGCGATGGCCGGCACGGCATCTTCGCCTGAACCAGAACAGCACCAATTGAAAGAGACACAGGGGACCATCGATGAGTGACAAGAGCGAAACCGAAGCCAAACCGAAAAAGGGCAAGGGCCTGATCGTCAAACTGGTCATGGGACTGGTGCTGATCGGCGCGGGCGGCGGCGGCACCTTTGCACTGGTGCAGACCGGAATGATCGGTGGCCACGGTGCCGAAAAGAAAAAGGAAGACAACGCGCCCAAGCTGGTGCGCAAGGGTGAGGAAGATCCCTATGCGCCCAAATCGGAAGGCAAGGAAGGCGAAGGCGCAGCTGCCGACGTCGATGGTGAAGGCGGCAGCGAATATCGCACCAGCTACTACAACTTCACCGAGGATTTCACGTCCAACCTGAAGAATTCCAGCGCGCTGGTGCAGATCAGCCTGGCGTGCTCCACCCGCCGCGACGGCCGCGTGCTGATGTGGTTGAAGAAGCACGAACTGGCGATCCGTTCGGAACTGCTGGTGGTGTTGGCCGATACGCCCGAAGAGCAGGTCTATACACCGGAAGGCAAAGTGCTGCTGCAAAAGCGGATGACTGCCGCGATCAACAAGGTGCTGACCGCGAACGAAGGCTTCGGCGGCGTTGATGCCGTCTATTTCAAGAGCTTTCTGGTCCAGTGAAGCCTGAACGCAATCTTGTGGCGGCAGGACCGGCAGCGCAGCATTGCGCCGAGCTGGTGCGTCAGGGCCCGGCACCGGCAGAGCTTCTGCCGATGCTTGCGCGCCTCGGCACCCGGCTGGCGCGACTGCTGCCACCCGGACTGGCCGATCTGGCAGGCGGAGAACCGCCCGAAGTGGATGCACGCAGCCCGCGTGAGACTACTGCTGCCGAACTGATCGGTGAAGTTGGCGCGCTGGCAGCCAACAGCCTGCTGGCAATCGGCGGCGAAAATGCGGTGCTGCTTTCCTCGATCGATGCACGCGCGGTGCTGCGGCTGGTGGATCGCGCCTTTGGCGGCACCGGTCAGGCTCCGGCCACCCTGCCCGCGTCATTCCCGATGTCGGCCGATCTGATGGTGCAGCGTCTGGAAGCCCGGCTGACCAATCTGCTGGGGCAGGCACTGGGCAGCGACGATGCCGAAATGGTCCGGACACTGCGCCGCGACAGCAATCTGGCCGAACTGGGTGCCTTTTCCGGCGATACCCGCCTGGCAGTGCTGGAGCTGGAGGTGGCCGAGGGCATTTCCGCGCCCTGGAGCATTATCCTGGCGCTGCCCTTCCCGACGCTGGCCGCCCTGTTCGGCCATGGCGAACGCGCGCCAGCGGCGCACCAGACCGGGCCGCGCGCCGCCGATCCTGCTGCTGCACCCTTTGCCGATATGCCGCTGCCGCTGAACGCGGTGCTGGTTGATATGCAGGTGCCGCTGGCAACGATTTCGGTGCTGGAACCGGGAATGGTTCTGCCGGTTTCGGTGGCCCGCAACGTACCGCTGAAAATCGGCGGCATCACCATCGCGCATGGCTCGGTCGGCGTTCAGGATGATCGCACCGCCATCAAACTTACACAAATTGCCTGAGCAAACGGGGACTATTGATGACCATTCACACACGCGGATTTGATCTTCTCAAGGAAGTTGACGTCCGTCTTTCGGTCGAACTCGGCCGTACTGACATGAAGCTGAAGGATGTCCTCTCGCTGGGCGAGGAAAGCGTCGTCATGCTCGACCGGCTGACCGATGAGCTGCTCGACGTCATGGTCAATGGCAAGCTGATCGCCAAGGGCGAGATCGTTGCCCAGGGCAATCGCTTTGGCCTGCGCATTGTTGAAATGGCGGGCGGTTCCGCTGCGGCTGAAGGGGCTGCCGAATAATGATCCTCTATATTTTCAAGCTTTTGCTTTTGCTGCCGCTGATCGGCCTGCTGGCCTGGGGCACATTGAAATTCGCGCAGAAGATGCAGGCCAAGCTGGGTGTCGCCCCCGGGAGCAGCAAGGCGGTGCGCATCATCGAAACCACCATGCTGTCGCCCACGCTGAAGCTGGCGGTGATCGAATTCCATGGCCGCGAGATTCTGGTCTCCGCCTCGCGTCAGGGGTTGACCCGTCTGGCTGAAGCGCCGGCCCGCGCCCCAGCCGCCGCAATCACTCCCGCGATCGAAGGTGACGCGGCATGAGGCTGACCCTTCGCAAGATTGCCGCACTGCCCGCCGCGCTGGGCGCTCTGCTGCTGCCTGCCGTCGTCTGGGCGCAGACCGCCGCGCCCGCAGTGCCTGCCATCCCCGGTGCCCCGGCTGCCGTTCCGACTACCGCCGCAATCCCGGGCGCGCTCGATCGCGCCTTTGGCGCCATGAATGGCGGTCAGGGTTCGGGGCTGTCGCTGTCGCTGCAGCTGTTGCTGCTGATGGGTCTGCTGACGATCCTGCCCGGCCTGCTGCTGATGATGACCAGCTTCACCCGCATTCTGGTGGTGCTTTCGATCCTGCGGCAGGCGCTGGGCCTGCAGCAATCGCCACCCAATCAGGTGCTGATCGGCCTGTCGCTGTTCCTTTCGCTGTTCGTGATGGCCCCCACGCTGGACCGGCTCAACACCAATGCCATCGCGCCCTATTCCGCCGGCACGATCAACGCCGAACAGGCAATCGCGGCGGGCGGTAAGGAATTCCATGCCTTCATGATCCGCCAGACCCGCGAAAAGGATCTGGGCATGTTTGCCGATATGGCCAAATCGCCCAAATTCGCTCGGCCTGAAGATGTGCCGTTTTCGGTGCTGCTGCCCGCTTTCGTTACCAGCGAACTGAAAACCGCCTTTCAGATCGGCTTCATGCTGTTCCTGCCGTTTCTGGTGATCGATCTGGTGGTGTCATCGGTGCTGATGAGCCTTGGCATGATGATGATGAGCCCCACGGTGATCTCGCTGCCGTTCAAGCTGCTGCTGTTCGTGCTGGTGGATGGCTGGGCGCTGATGATGGGCAGCCTCGCGGCGAGCTTCGGGTAGGATCATGGACGATACTTCTTCGCTTCTCGCGCTGGCTGACCGGATGCTGTGGGTGACCGCACTGGTTGCCGCCCCGGTGCTGCTCGCCAGTCTGGCAATCGGTCTGGTGGTCGGCATCGTGCAGGCCGCAACCTCGGTCAACGAACAGACGCTTACCTTTGTTCCCAAGCTCGCAGTCATTGCGCTGGTGCTGGTGGTGTTCGGTGCCTCGATGCTGGGCCTGATCGGCGATTTCACCCAGGAAATCTTCGCGGCCATCGCCGGAGTATCCAAGTGATCCAGATGAGCTTCGGGTTCGGCGCGGTTGAAGGCGAACTTTGGCGGTTGCTGTTTGTGATGACGCGGATTGGCGCAGCACTGCTGGCCGCCCCGATCTTTGGTGCGGCCACCGTGCCGATGCAGCTGCGGGTGGCGATCAGCGCCGCGATATCGGTGCTGGTCTGCGCCTGGGTGCCGGTGCAGGTTCCGCCTGCGCTGCTCTCGCTGGCCGGGCTGCTGACCATGGCCAATGAAGTGCTGATCGGGCTGGCGCTGGGCTTTGTCCTGCAGCTTTCCTTTGCCGCACCTATCATCGCCGCCGAGCAGATCGGCGGGGCAATGGGGATGAGCATCGCCTCTACCGCCGATCCGATGAGCGGTGCGCATTCCCCCGCAATGGGGCAATATTTCACGGTCCTGCTCACGGTCATCTTCCTCGGCCTTGGCGGGCATCTGCAATGGCTGCGGCTGGTGGTGGAAAGCTATACCGCGCTGCCGCCGGGCGGCGGCTGGTTCGGGCCGGAACGCGCGCAGCAGGTTGCCAGCCTGGCGGGCGACATGTTCATCGCCGCGATCGCCATCGGACTGCCGGTAACGCTGGTGCTGCTGCTGGTGCAGCTGTTCACCGCAGTGCTCAGCCGCTCTGCCCCTTCGCTCAATCTGTTTGCGCTGGGCCTGCCTGTAGGCGTGCTGGCAGGTATCGCCGCGCTGGTTGCGGCTGCTCCGCTGGCCGCTGATCAGCTGGCCGATCTTTCCCAGGAAGCGGTGGGCCATGTCGCCGCTCTGCTTGCCCCGTGAGCGGCGAAAAGAGCTTTGCCCCAACCGCCAAACGCCGCCGCGACGCGGCGTTAAAGGGCGATGTCGTCCGCTCGCGCGAACTGGGCACGGCACTGGCCGTGCTGATCGGCGCGGTGTGGCTGAAATTCGCCGGTCCCTGGGTGTTCGGCATTCTCACCGGATCGCTGCGCAGCGGCCTGACCTGGGATCGCGAATCTCTGGAAGCGATCTCGCCCGGCCAGATCCTGATGCCATTGCTGTGGGCCGTGCTGCCGCCGATCCTGCTGTTGGCCGGCGGCATCATGCTTGCCGTGTTCGGCACGCAAATGGGCATGGGCGAAGGCCGCTGGATCGGTGCCAATCTTATGCCCAAGGCATCGCGGATCAATCCGCTGTCCGGTCTGAAACGGATGTTCGGTACAACCGGCTGGATCGAAGCGGCCAAGGGCGTTGCCAAGGTAACACTGCTGGGCGCGCTGGCCTGGAACTGGGGGCATGACCGGTTGCTGGTGCTGCTGACGCTGGGGCGCAGCGGTTCGCTGTTCAACCAGCTGGGTGCGGCCTGGGATGCGCTGGTCAGCCTGATG